>JAEZGI010000029.1 GCA_023416995.1 Bacteroidota bacterium | reverse complement strand
ACCTATTTCACCGTCGGATACTTTATACCCAATTGCTCCAGGTAGGTTTTGTATTTCTTTGGATCATAATAATATTTCTTCATCTCCGGGCGGAACTCGTCCATGATCTTTTTATTCAGGTAAATCGCCGGCTTATCTGTGTTGGATATGATTGGCGTGTACTTGATATCTTTCGTCTGCACATTGCGGTAATAAGCCCAGGCACTGTCTACAATCGCTGGTTTAACAAACATATCAAGCAAAGTAAGCGCTTCAGCTTTCGCACCCGCTACTACGCCTTTATGTGCAATGGGCGTTGCCATAGCCACGGCGTTGGACCAATGATGTCCAGGCAAACCAGGTATATTGGAAGGATAATACAACACGATCGTGGGTACACTCCAGGCAATATCCGCAATATCATCCGATCCTCCACCGCCTGTAGACGGCGTTGCAGTCGGTATTCTTAGTTCCGATAGTTTGGTGCTAAGGCCCGGAAAGCTGTCACGTTCCGAACCCATACTCATCTCTTTCTGGATCGCAACGGCGAGTTGCTGATCTTCGGTTGTCCATGTGGGTAAGCCGACAGTTTTAATATTGGCATACATGGCTTCTGCCATAGGTTTATTAAAATGCCCGGGCCATGCACTGCCAAGCACCTCATAGGTCATGGTGGTTTGCGTCATCTTTGCCGCTGCTTCTGCCATGATTACAGCAGCCTTATAATTTTTCATGATCTTTTCATACGTGCGCTCCCGAATAAAATACCACACAGATGCTTTCGAGGGTACCACATTGGGTTGATCGCCACCATCAGTAATTACATAATGTGAGCGCTGTGTAGGTTCCATGTGCTCTCTATGGAAGTTCCAGGATACATTCATCAGCTCTACGGCATCAAGCGCGCTTTTACCTCTCCATGGTGCGCCCGCAGAATGGGCCGACTGACCCGCGAAGTTAAATTTAACTGACACCAGGCCGGTTCCACTGGCGTCACCATAACTGGTGTTCAGGTTATTGCCAACATGCGTGAATATACATGCATCTATGTTTTTGAAATATCCATCACGTACATAATATGCTTTGGTAGCAAGCAGTTCTTCTGCCACACCTGGCCATAACACCAGCGTGCCGGATATTTTTTCACGTTCCATAATTTTTTTGAGCGCCAATACAGAAACAACATTGAGTGGCTGGCCCGAATTGTGGCCCTCGCCATGGCCTGGTGCACCTTCAATCAGAGGATCGTGATAAGCGACACCGGGTTTCTGTGACGCTTTTGGAATACAATCAATATCGCTTCCAACTGCGATCACTGGTTTTCCTGAACCCCAGGTGGCTGTCCATGCAGTTGGTACGCCACTGATGCCCTGTTGTATTTTAAATCCGTTTTTTGAAAGGATATCAGTAAGATATTTTGATGTTTCTATTTCCTGGAAACCCAGTTCACCAAAACTGAAAATCATATCTACCATTTCCTGAGCCATTTTCTGTTGCCCATCAATTTCTTTTATAAGTTCCACCTTAAGTGCACTAAGTTTTGACTCAGAGATCGTCTGGGCCAGGATCAGTACCGGCGATAACAATAGCACTATGAATCCGAGTATCCTTGTATATTTTTGTTTGAACATGTGAAATTAATTTGATGATTCAATGTGTCACTTCTTATGCAGCATGTTGTTGAAATGCTGTTATTTAATTCTTCGCTGTACGCTGCTGCCTTGTGTCATTTTCACAACTTTGCCTGAAGCATCCCGGCCAAAAACAATTTGCATTCCTGTTGGTTTCCCGTTTTTCTTCATCACAGTAAAAGTATCGCCGCTAACATGTTTCAACATAGTGAGTGCAGATGGATCAGTTGATGGCACACTCATAACTGCCAGGTTGCCGTTCCATTTTACTACAATGCTCTCACCGGCAAAAGCGTAACTATCATAACTTCCCAGGTAGTCATTTATGTTTTCAACGGGGGTCGCAGGCGCAGCGCCGGCAGGTTTCTTAAGCAGGTTGTAAATACCATCCGTATACTTTCCGGTAGATACCGCCTGCGCATTCACCATCACCACGATAGCAATGGTATCTTCTGTGAACAGGTTAAGGGAGGTAAGATACCCGGGACAGGATCCGCCATGACCCACCACCGGTTTACCATTCAGGTTGCGGACGGCAAAGCCAAGTCCCCGCGAAACGGACCAATCGGGTTCTATAAATTGCACGCGGTGCATTTCTCTTAAGGTAGATGAGCGGAGCAACTCGTGACCATCCTGTTTTAACAAACGAAACTGCCAGGCAGCAAAAGCGGCGAGGTCGGTAACATTCGATGAAAACCCGGCTGCAGGCGCCACACCATTGGTTTGAAAGAAGGGCATTTTTAGTCTTGTTCCATCCCTGTGCATACCATCGTATCCAATTGCCAGGGTTTTGCCCCAGGCCTTTTTATCCATATAAGGATGTGTAGAGGCTAAACGCAATGGTTTTAAAATTTTCTCTTCCACATACTGTTCATATGGCATCTTGCTAAGGTGGGCAACAACCTCGCCCAATAATGAAATACCAAGGTTACTATACTGGAAAAAGGCAGATGCGGGATGCACAGTTTTCTGCTGAAGCATACCTTCATTCAATTCTTTTTCATTTGGAAAGATAAAGTCCGGAGCGCTCCAATAAGAAAAGTTGCCATCTCTTGGCAGACCCGCTGAATGTGTGAGTATTGAACGGATAGTAATGGGTCCACTGCCGGCAAATTGTTGCGGCAGGTTATAAGAAGGCAGCACAGCCGAGATAGAATCATCGAGACGCAGCTTTCCCTGCTCTACCAACTGCATAATGGCAACGGCAGTAAACAATTTAGAGATGGAACAAATACTGAAAACGGTGCCCGTATCCATGGGCTTTTTGTTTTCAACATCGGAGTAGCCATAGCCACCGGTGAAAAGCACCTGCTGGTCCTTAATAACGGACACGGTCATCCCAGGAAGCCGGTCGAAATCTTTCATAGCTTCGAGCCATTGGTCCGCTATCACGAGGGCATCTTCAAAAGGCCTTTTGGTTGCTCCCGGCTGCGCACCGAGATTTGTAAAAACACCCAGAAGGAACAGTAGTAAAAAAACTTTTTTCATTCAACATTGATTATGGCAATACAGACCATAGCTGTTTAGTGAACGATATCATGACAATCAGTATTATTATGCAACCTGGTTGGCTATTTTCCTATCTGTTTCAACAACTCCGCAACGGCAGTGTCAAGTTGTGAAGATTTACCAGAGTAACTTTCGCCGATTGGACGGTCAACCCGGACATCAACGGGTCTTGGCTCCAGTTCCATATTCTTACCCTGCAGATCGGTGATTCGCGAAAAGGGCATACGTATGCTTGAGCCGTCTATCAGCCTTACAGACGAAGTATATATGATCCATCCGGAGGTTGGCTCACCAACTACCTTACCCAGTTGTAATGCACGATAACCTTCAGTGAAATCCTCTGCATCAGAAAGCGAGTGCTGGTTGGTCACGAGTATTGTCGGAGCGCCAAAGGAACGCTGACCTAACTGTGTCCTTGCCGGGGCGGATGGCAATCCGCGCGAAGTCATGGTCATATAACCCTTTCGGGCAAAGACATCAATGGCATATGCATTCACAAACCCGCCGTTGTTGTTCCGAACATCGATCACAATGCCTTCTTTATTGATGTTCTTTGCATCGAGATCGATATAGAGCTGATCGAGCGAACCTGCGCCCATATCAAACATGTGCACATAGCCAAGCCGTCCGCCACTTATCTTTTCTACGTAAGCGCGTTGTTCGTTTACCCATTGCCGGTACATCAATCGTTTCGCGGTACCGCCGTTAATGGGGCGTACAGGAACTTCGAATGATTTACCACCGCGACTCAGTGTTAGTATGGTCTTGGTACCGATCCGGTTTTCAAGCAACGCATCGATATTCGCATTAGCACCGAGTGGCTTTTTATTTACTGCTACGAGTTGGTCACCCACCTCAATTTTACCCGTTAATGCGGCCGGACCCTGTTCCAACAATTCTGTGATCACAAACTTCCCGTCTTTATCATACCTGAATCCATCAAAACGCAACCCGAGATAACCGGTAGCCGATTCATTGGGACCACCGCCGGCGCTCGCCCCGGTATGAGAGGCATTTAACTCACCGATCATCAGATTGAGAAAACGTGTTAACTCAGACGAGCTGCGAATCTTTGAAACATACGGCTTGTATTCTCTGTAAACTGCTTTCCAATCTTTGTTATGAAAAGCCGAATCATAAAAGCCATCATTTAAAGCTTTCCAGGCTTGTTCTACAACAACATGTTTTTCATCGTCAAAATCTACATCCGTTTCTGCAGTAGCAGCGATGCTCCTGGCAGATCGTGAATCAACCGATAAAGCCATGATGCGTCCCTGTTCGAGATAATACACCGTTTTATCATCGCTACTGAATCGCGCATTGGTCTTCATGCCTGGCGAGGTGGTAAGTTGTTTCAACACAGCGCTCCTTCCCTCCGCTTCAACCGGGTAGGTGAACAGGTGTTGCTGACCGGCAACGGAAGCGCTGAGGAGCAGTAATTTGCCGTCATTGCTGATGCTGATAGATCCCACACTAACACCAAGGGGGAGAAGGTTCATGCGTTCTCCAATTCCATCTGCATTGATGATTACTGAGTCGGCCTTAGGCTTTTTCTTTGCAGCAGCAGTGGCGGGCTTTTCCGAAAAAAGCTCCAACAATTCATCCTCCTTATAAGGAGTGGAAACGGGAACGAGATCAACTTTGGCTACCCGTACCTCTTCTGTACGTTGTCCTGTTGTAAACAGGATCGATTTGCCATCGGGGGTCCAGGTGAGGTTGCCGCTGTTACTGTTAGCAAGAAAACTTACCGGCACAGCGGGTCCGCCTTTTACAGGAATAACAGAAACGTTCCGCAGTGATTTTGCACCATGAGAGATGAACGCTATCCATTTACTATCCGGCGACCAGGCTAGCGTTCCGGAACGTGAAAAAAGTGTATTACCAAAGTAAGCCTGGTGCAACAACTTATCGGCACCGGTCTTTGTATTGATCACATGAAGTTCACTGCCATCACGCAGGTAAGCGATCCAGGCGCCATCAGGTGAATATAAGGCAGCATCATCTTCGCCGCCCTTAGTGAGTACTGTTTCCTGTTGGGTGAGAAAATTAAACTGATAGAGAACGGTAGCGCCATCTCTCCAGGAACTATATACCAGGTTATTACCACCCGGATCCCAGGCCGGCGAACGATGGATGCCCTTACCATTTGTAACCTGGTAAGTAGAAGTGCCCTGTGAAGAGGTAACATATACCTGGCCCCGTGAAATAAAGGCTATCTTTTTATTATCAGCTGAAACATCGAGATCCGAAAAGCCGTTGGTTTCTTTCAGGTGTTTTACTACCGGCCCGGTATTGATACCTGATAAAGTGATGGGAACCTCTACAGCTTTTCGGGAAGCCACATCATATCTCCAGATAGCAAAATCACGTTCAAAATATATCGCCCATGCCTGTTTGTCGATCGTTGGCCATAACACCCGTCCATCTTTAAAATCGGTAAGCTGCGTGGCAGCACTGGTGCCTATTTTTTGTGACCAGAGATTTTGCTGGCCATTGCGGTCGGATACAAAAAACAATTCTTTTCCATCGGTTGACCATAAGGGCCATACATCTCTCGCACCATGCTCAGTAAGCTGTTTATAACTTGCCGGCTTATTGTTTCCGCTGGCAAGCTGGTACAGCCATATCTCGGATTGATCTAGGTGACTGCTCCCCTTTCTCCACCATTGTCTTGAAGCGATGCCTTTTGCCGAAAACGCCAACAGCTTGTTGTCGGGTGAAGGAGCCGCAAAAAACTCACTCGCATACCGGTCGGCGGTTACTTCAATTGGTGTACTACCGGTGATGTTCACACGATATATATCGTTCATGCTGCTTATATCACGGCCGGAACTATGAAAATAAACTGAACGACTGTCTGAGCTCCATCCTGATACTTCTTCATATGCATCGTCGTATGTGAGCCTTTTGAGTGAGCCATCTTTCAAACCCAGCAGGTACACATCGCCGCGGCCAGTGCGTGTAGAAGTAAACGCTAGCCATTTTCCATCGGGCGAATACATCGGCCTGGAATCATCTGCATCATTTGTTACCAGCAGGTGTGCGACGCCACCTGAAGATGGCACCTCCCAGATATCTGATCCGGAAACAAAGGCTAACCTTGAACCATCAGGTGAAATGCCAGGCTCGGCGTATAGACCGGAAAAACCTTGCTGGTTGCCCTGTGAGAAAGATGCACCGGGCATGATGGCGGCCCAGATCAGCAGGGCCGCCTTTGAAAACCTCAACATGTTTAAAGTGGATTTCATCGATAAAGTGTGTTATTTATATGCCTCATTTTGTTCGATAAGTGGATTGGCGTCAACCTCGGCCTGTGGTATCGGCAGCAGTCTCCGCCCATCGCTGACGCTGATCATTTCAGTACCGGGTGCATAACCGGGCGCATTACGGATTATATCACGTTTCAGACGGTTCAGGTCATCCAACCTGTCGCCTTCAAAAGCCAGCTCTTTTCTGCGTTCCTCTATTATATCGTTGATCAATGCGGATCCCGTTGACGTGAATCCTGCGAACTGCGGATCTCTTTGCTTTGCCACCTGATTCAGATAAAACTTTGCCTTTGTTTCATCAGTAGGTGCAGCAGCTTCGGCAGCAATCAATAATACATCTGCATATCGTAATAATTTAAGATCGTCTTTTTCTGAAGAGCTGGTATAGTTAGAATACTTGTTTACGAACAGGGCAGGCACACCACCCCGGGTTCCGGTTTTGATCAGAGTTTTTCTTGCATCAGTAGCACTGTAAAGGTCATATAACTGGGGGTTCGCAAGTGCATCTCCATAACCAGCCTGGTCATACATACTTGCCAAAGCATCCCAACCAACATTGTTCACTGCATCATTGGTGACCTCAAAAATCGTTTCAAGTTTATTGGCAACCGGTGCGGCATTTGCCCAGTACGCGGCGAGATCTGAAGATGCAGCCAGTGTGAATCCGCCTTGATTAATTACTTCCTCTGCCTGGATCAACGCGTTCGGATAGTCACCCATATGAAGATACACCTTAGCAAGAAGGCCAGTTGCAAAATATTTTGTGGCGAATGAAGAGTTCTTGTTCACGGTCATCAGTTTCGCTGCTTCTTTAAGGTCCGAGACGATCTGGGTATAAACTTCTGCAACAGTATTACGTGGCAATTTATCTGCCGGTTCGTATGCCAGGGAAATAGGAACACCGGGTGATGCAGGATCAACGGAATATGGTTTTGCAAAACGTTTCACCAGGGTCCAGTACACAAACGCACGAACTGCATATGCTTCACCCCGATACTGATCTGCCTGTGCAGAAGCCGGCACCTGCGAATTGATGATGTTGTTTGCAGTTAAAATGGTAAAATAGCCGTTAGACCAGATTCCTGATGCAGAACCATCCTGGATGGTGACTGTATAGGTATTATAAAGGATATAACGTCCTGAATTGTTTGTCGACAATAACACATTGTCGGCATAAAGATCACCAATCAGCGGTACGCTTCTGCCATATAAACCGGCACTGCGCATAGATGCATACATACCGTTCACCGCATTCTGCATATCTGTTTCGCTTGCAAGCGCACTGCCGATTGGCAATGCATTATAGGGTGTGAGATCAGTAAACTCTTTTGAGCAACTGGCCAGCATCAGTGTTAAAATGGTTACCCAGCAGGTTTTGAAAAATCGTTTCATATCAAATAGTTTTTAGAAGTTGATGTTGAATCCGAGGGTGTACACAACATTGATGAAAGGGTTAAGGTCCTGCTGACCACTAACACCTAATTCAGGATCCATCGGCAGGTCATCGTCAAAGGTGAATCTCAGGAGATTTGTTCCGCGCAGGTAGATGTTTCCGCCAACAGGATTTGATTTTCCAAAGACTGTCTTTGGCAGATCGTACGACAACGTGAGTGAGCGCAACCGTACAAAATCACCTTTGTACAAAAACCTGGTTGAGGCCTGGTAAGAACCCCTGTTGCCTCCGAATACATACCGGGGCACATCAGTAATATCACCTGGCTCCTGCCAGCGGGCAAGTTGGCGCGACTGGCGATTGTAGTTAGGATTAAATCCATCGGTGAAGTAATAGTTCACCCAGCCATCACGCAAATAGTTTCCAAACGTAAAGCTGAACTGCGCATCGAGTGTGACGCCTTTATAAGAAAGTACTGATCCCATTCCGCCTACAGCAGCGGGCGATGCGGTCTTATCGGTAATGATCCGTTGAGCAGCGTTATAGTTATTCGTTGTGGTTTTATCAAGGCTTCCATCTGCTTTTACGGTATTCACATACCATAAGGGATCACCGTTAGCTGGATCAACACCGGCCCATTCGCGCATATAATAGGTTTGAAAATCGTAACCTTCCTTGCGAATGTTTTGCCCGCTCACAATATCGCGGCCATCATACAGTTCAGTGATTTCATTCTTATTAAAGGCAATATTGAAATTAAGATCCCATCTCCAGTTGTTACTTCTTATCGGTGAACCAGATAACGAAAACTCCCAGCCACGGTTCACCATAGCGCCTACGTTATCGATCATAGTGGTGAAACCAGACACCTGGGAAAGTGGCACGTTAAGCAAAAGATTAGAGGTTTTACGACTGTAATATTCAACGGTCAGGTTGATTTTATTGTTGAGGAAGGCGGCATCCAGACCGATGTTCAGCGGTTTATTCAATTCCCAGGTAAGATTATCATTACCTACTGCCGATGGTGAACTTCCAGGTGCCTGATTATAGTTTGCGCCAAAACCATAAGTAGCTCTCCATGCATAGTTTCCTATGTTGGCATTACCATTCACACCATATGATCCACGTAGTTTGAGATAATTGAACTTATCATTCACCGGCCAGAAATTTTCTGCGCTTATGTTCCATGCCGCACCGAATGAATAGAAATTACCATTGCGTTTGTTAACACCAAATCTTGAAGAAGCATCGCGCCGGAAGCTACCTGTCAATGAATACTTCTTACGAAAATCCAGCAGGATATCTGAGAATACAGCGTTAAATGCATAATCGTTACCGGAAGTAGTAGCGGTAGTTGGCGACGCGGCGTTAATGAGAGAAGTCAGTTCAGGTGAACCGGGAAAGTTGATACCGCCAGCAGTAATCAGATAAGCCGTAGACTTCTGTGCTTCGTAGCCGGCGCGTACATCAGCATAGAAATCGTTATCCTTATCAATATCCAGGTGATATTGTGCAAGATTTGTCCATGTCCAGTTATAGTACCTTGTCGAATTTGCTGTACCACGTCCGTTAACGGCATATCCATCACCAAAGCGCGGATCCATAAAACGGTACTCTTCTATCAGGTTGAAGTCGAGTCCATATTGAGAACTAAGCGTAAGATTGTTGACGGGTTTGTATTCAATACGACCGAAACCGAGTGACTTTATATTTTTATAATCACGGATATTCAGATAAGCTTCTGCAATCTGGTTGTACACACCACCATTGGGAAAGTCGGTTAATGAAAGATTGATGCTGCCGTCGGGGTTATAAGGATTTTGTGTTGGCCTCAGCAGGAAAGCACCATACACAGGGTTCGCATAAAAACTTGAGTTGGAAGGAGTATTTTGTTTAGAATAAGAAGCATTGATCCCCACGCGGAACATCAGCTTTTCATTTGGCTTGTGCTGAATGTTCATGCTGCCGCTATAGCGCCGGAAATTAGAGTTGATCGTTGTTGCTTCCTGGTTGAAATACCCGGTAGAGATGTTGAAGATGGTCTTTTCATTGCCTCCTGATGCAGAAACATTTACCTGCTGGTGATTTCCTTTGCGGGTGAGTGTTTTCATCCAGTCGGTTTCAGGATTATTGATACCATAAGCGATCATCTGCGTTTCGATGGCTGAGGCACTATACCCCGCATTCTCCATTCCTTCTTTTGTTAATTCAAAAAACTGATCCTTTGATAATGGGCGCGCCGCATCGGGCAGGGCCATATCTGTATACCCATATTCAGAACCTACCTGGAATTTTGTGGGTCCGCGTTTACCTTTTTTAGTAGTGATCACAATTACACCATTGGCCGCTCGTGATCCATAGATTGATGAAGATGCCGCGTCTTTAAGAACAGTCACTGATTCTATATCATTTGGGTTTATACCGGCCAGTGCGTTTGAACTGGTGGTGGCCCGACCGAGGTTACCTGAGTTCACGGGTATACCATCGATTACAAACAACGGTTCAGAACCTGCGGTAATTGAACTGATGCCCCTGATGCGGATTTCCGAGTTTCCACCTGGTTGACCGGAGGCAACTGATTGAAGTCCGGGGATCTTACCCTGCAGCATTTCTGTAACCGAAGGGAGCGTTGCCTTTGTTAATTCCTCACCGGAAACATTTGCCTGCGCGCCGGTGAGTGTACGTTTGTTTTGCGTACCATAAGCAACAACTACTACCTCCGACATATTTTTATCAGCAGCAGTTAACATGAGCGTGATTGGTTTGTCGGACTTCACTTCAAACTCCATTGTCTGGAATCCTACATAAGAGATGGTGAGTATATCGCCTTTGCTTACATCAATCACGAATTGTCCTTTAGCGTCTGTTTGTGTGGAGATGGATTTCTTACGAATAACTACAGATGCGCCAGCGAGTGGTTCTTTACTTTCCCCGGATAAGATAGTGCCTGTTACCCGTTCAAATGGCGGTGCTTCTATGAGGGCAACGGATTGATTAACGGTCTGCTTTACAATCGGCTCTTTGCGTTGTTTCTGAACGATAAAAATGGTCTTTTTATCAATGGCAAAGTCCAGCGGTTCCTCGCGTAATACCAGGCCAAGCAGTTGATTTAACTGCATGTTGCGGACATTAAGCGAAACATTTTTTGTGTTTCGGATAAGGTCGGCCTTATACACTACGAAATACCCGGTTTGTTTTTCAATTGCCGTGAATACCTGTTCCAGTGATAAGTTTTTGCCGGCGATGCTAACTGTCTGAGCAACTCCGTTCGCGTTTACATTCAGAAAAGCAGCGGTGAGAAGAAGGACTGTTAACCTCATAGCTAAGATGGTTCTTGAGTTTAACCAGAAGGCATACCTCGCCCTCCGATTACAGAAAGCAGTTTTTTCCATACTTCGTAATAGTTTGGTTTAAGAAATGATGCGTCCGCGCATGGGATCGTATTTCAGTATGGCAATCGTACCGCAGCAGGTGAGGTTAACTCACCTGGATTTTAGATATGGCAAGAAATGAGATGGTTGGAATACAGGCAAACTGTTGAGATAGCAGGCAATCGTTGAATTGCGTTCGATAGGGATGTGTGATCGTATGTTATTTTACAAGGATAAGTTTCTTCATATCTTTTTCAAGACGGAACTTTATGCCGGTACCTTCGAGGAAATACAACAACCGCGATAGATTCACGTCACGCCCCATCTTCCCTCTGAATTCCACTTCGGGAATACCGTTTTCATATTCTACGTCTATGTTATACCAGCGCGATACCTGCCGCATTAGTTCAGCAAATGGAACGCCGTTCAGGTCAAACACTCCGTCTTTCCAGGCCATTACCTGTGATATGTTGACATTTTTTGAAATCGATATTGCGTTTCTGTTGCTTTCCCTGGTTTCTGAGGTTATTGCATTGAAGCCGGCTTGCTCGCCGGGTTGAAGAAGGGACGTCTCTTTACCATGACGCACTTTGATACGTCCTTCTAATAGTGTTGTCTTTATAATATCTTCATCAGCATATAAGTTCACATTGAAGTGTGTTCCCAGTACTTCGATGCTGGATTTATCTGCCAGATGAACAATGAATCGTTTACCGGCTACCTTGTTCACTTCAAAATAAGCTTCACCAGTTATATGCACTTCGCGGTGTGCGCTATTAAAAACGATTGGGTAACGGATAGATGATGCGGCATTGAGCCATACTTTACTTCCATCCGGCAATTGCAGGTTAAACTGTTGACCTCTAGGTGTTGACAGTGTATTATACACTGGTTCATCTACTTCAGTGTCATCATCATAAACCAGTTCACCGTTATGCAGTTGAACCGCTGCTCCATGATCAGTACTAACCACACCATTTGATAAACTATCCAATACTATTCGCCGGCCGTCAGATAAGGTCAGTATTGCTCCTTCTATACCTGGTAAGATATCATTTTCAGTGGCAGCAACTATTATCTCGTTTTTCTTTTGGTTCTGCACCAGGTAAAAAGTAACCGTGATGCCGAGAACGAGTATCATTGCTGCGGCCTGTAACCACCTGCTTTTTAACTTGCGCACCGGCACCTTAGGTTGTTCCTGTTGCAGGATAGACTTCAGGATTGTTGCGGTAGTTTGTTCGGGCAACACTTCCGGATCCTTTAACTCATCGATATATATATTCATCCACTCACGCACTGCTTGTTCGTGTTCAGGATCATTCACCAACTGAAACAACTCATCTTCCTCAGCGCTGGTAGCGGAACCGGTGATGTAGCGATCAAATAATTGTTTCAGCCTGTCTTTTATCATGAGTAAGGTTACTGGTATAAGACTCGCTGGAAAAGAAATCGGGTAGGTGGAAAGAGAGATATATTTTTTATTAATACCTGGTATTCTGGATCAGGCATCTAAGATCACAATGATGACTCCGGTGATACCGGCGTGCTGTATACAGTAGTCGCGCACATTGCGGACTGCCTGGGAGAGGTGGTATTTGACCGTTTCGGATGAGATGTTCAGGACCTTTGCGGCTTCTTCTCTTTTAAGACCCTTGCCTTTTACCAGTTCGTATACCTCCTGTTGGCGCGGGGGTAGTTGTCGGACGGCATTGAGCAAAACCGTTTCGTATTCCTTTTGGATGATGGTGTCGTTGTTGTAGCTGGTATCGGCGTCTATCTTTTTAAGTCGTTCGCGTTCAATGGCAATTTGCTTGAGTAAAGTAAACACCTTGTTTTGAACCATGCTGTTGAGGTAGCCTGCGAAGTGATTGATTTCAGTAAGCGTTTCGCGGCGAAGCCAGACTTTGAGAAAAATTTCCTGGACGACGTCTTCCGCGAGCGAGCTTGAACGGGTAAGCCTGAGAGCGATGGTATAGATATGGTCTTTATAGTTATTAACCAGCGTCGCGAAGGCGTCCTTGTCTCCTTTCGCGATCGCAGCTAACAAAATCACCTCATTATATAAAATGTGGTCCTTCACGCTTCTCAGTTGCAGTTTATCTAAATGTAAGGAAAAGTATGCAGGAGAAATGAAGGGTTGCGTGTTTTTTTTGAATTTAGATATATGTACTAAAGGTACAATATATGCTTATTGAGGTGAAATTCATATAACCGTTAGTTCTTTGATCATGTCTTTCGATAGTGTCGGCGTATAGATCTTGTCGCAGATCAGCTGTTAAATGGTGACGCGGGGATCAGCGTTTGAACGGATGCGAGGTGGTGATGGAGGCGAATCCCGGAGTGTCACTGAAAATTGCAACTGGCAGCATTAACTCGTATGGCGTGAAGGCAAGCCCGAGAGCATACTGTCCCCGCGAATTGCGAACCTTGGCTGTAGTCGCGGCAATCGTTGCCAGTTGCAAGAGTTTTAATATTATTTCCTGCTCCGAAGCCATCCGAGTAGGGACTACGCGGCCGCGACTAATGGTTCTATAGTGCATATTACTCAAAAAAATATCGGATATTTCGGTAACAAATAGCCATGCGAAACGCAACATTTATAAACGTAGCACAAACAAGCTTCTCATATCTCATTTCAGACTTCGGCTTCAAAGACATCGAAACTCAGCAACAAGATCTGGTAGCGAGTGTTGTTTATAGAAGAGGTGGTTTTTGGGTCAATCTCACTTACTATTGGTTCGATGAAAGATTTATGTTTTTCCTGAACGACGGTTCGAAAGTGATCGATTTCATGGATCTCTTTTTAAGAAACGAACCACTGTTGGATGAACACGCCTTCAAACCAACAATAGACGATTTCGAATCCGGCTTACAAAGACATGCAAGGTATTTAAAGATATATGGAGCAGAAATATTAACGACATTGAAGGTTAGGTAGTGCCACAATCTGTTCCTGGATTAGTCAGGCAATGAGCTCACAAACCAGATGATGCGGAGATTTCGGATAAACAGGTTACCTCCAATCGCCAGCCCAAAATTGAGGAAATGGATGACTGTGTCCAGATTTGGCACTAGCTCAATCGTGTCAGCCCACAGTAATTCACATTAAGACCTCTTTGAGAAATCTTTGAAAAAAAATCCTAGGTAAGGAAAGAAAAGAAATTAATCAATTGATATTCACTAAATTATAAACAAACGAGTTTAAAAGCTCTTTGTATGCTCTTTATAACCTCTTTGAAACCTAGCATTTTATCAATCAAACCCCGATGTTGGACCTGTCTAACGTCACCTAGCCTACTACTATTTGCCTTATGCCATCTCCACCACTCTCCCCTGCACCACATAATGCACCAACCTGCCCACCACCGGTTGTCCAAAACTTTCCGTCAGCATCTTCGCATACGCATCTAACTGCCCCGCATACCTGCCTGCATAAAACTCGCTCTCCGCGTTCATAGCCATTGATTCAAAATCCCCGGGAAAGCTTTTGTGATCGATCAATAACAATCCCTCATCTGTTTGCAATACCATATCAGCAACACCTGAAACCACCTGGCCGGAATCAGCACAGATGCTGGTAAGCGGTAACTCATGATAGATCACATTCGGGTTATAAGTGTCCTGGATAAACTTCGTGAACACTTCACAACGTTGATCCAGTTCCGCAGCAGTTAAGCAGCCGCTCATTCCAAAACCATCAATCAATCCTGCTATCTTTTTCAACCGCACTTCAGATGGCTGTGAAGCGCGCCACGAGGCGATGATGTTATGCAGGCAAATACCCAGAGCAGCATACTGCTCGGCAGAAAGATTGTTAACCGCAATCATTTCCTGCTTGAATGCTAACGGATTTATCAACGCCGCCGAGCCATCTACGTTCAACAACGATGGACTGATATACTTCAAAGCGTATGAGGCTGGGGCACCCTTCGAGTCCCGATATAATTCAACAAATTCAGGAACTTCATTCTCCTGAACTGTCGCATTTATAAGATCGATCCCTGCCTGGTCAATAGCAGGTTTTAACTCTACCATAACTTCCATACCCTTCGGACCTTTCTTCACCGACTTTACTTTGGTGTCCTCAAGCCATGCATTTAACTGATCCTGGTCCAGGAACCCGGTTACACCGCCACGATCATCGCTCTCTAACTCACAAAATGTTTTTCCCTTGTACACCGGTAATACCAGGTAATCACGCGCCCTCGTCAACGCGACATATAATAAACGATCTTCTTCTTTTTGATTTCTTATCCGCGCTCCCAAACGTGTATCCATTTCAGCGGCAGCGATGTCAAGATCCGGTGAAATATTTTCCAGGCTTCTTTTCTTTGCAAAAGGCCAGGGAAAGAAAAGGATTTTTTGATCATACAACAGGTTGTCGAGACCAATACCTGCCGGATGCGAAACATGAACTGTATTAAACAAAGTTTTGCAATACGACAAATCAAAAGGTTTATTCATGGCTATCACCACGGGCCATTCCAATCCCTTTGCTTTATGCACGGTCGACAACACAACGGCATCCAGGCTTTGACTGGCCGGCACTTCTTTATGAGCGATTAAGTGAACCAAAAAACCCTGCATGCTGGCAGCGAGTCCTGCGATGGCCGACTGTTCTTCAAACTCAGCCGCCATCGCTATCACTTCATTCACTACAGTCATACGTTTAGCTTCATTACCCCATCTTGTACAATAAGCCGGCAAACCTGTTGCGGAAACAAGATGCGTGATCGCCAGGCTAAGCGGCATCTGGTCCAACGCATCTCCATGTTCCAATACAATCCGAGCCGCATCAGATCGCTGTGACCAGTCTTCGTTAGGCTTATCTTCCTCAACATGGTTTAATCGTTCGCTGATCAATTCCTCTACATCATCAATTGTTTGCTCCAGCAACATAAGGTTGGCAGCGGCCAGCGCATCCCGTGGATTGACTCGGAGCCGGATCAAATTGGTGATCCAGATCACTTCTGCACGGGATGAAAATCCAAATGATGTTGCAGCAACGGGGACGCCAATGGTATCCAGGATTTTTGCAGCATCATTAAGCTGGCTGTTAGACCGGAATAGAATGGCGATATCACTGCCACGGATGCCACGCTGTTTACAATGTTCCTTGTCGTAAACCTGTCGGCCAGATGCAAGCAATTCTTTGATGTATTCGCCGACGGCCGCAAACTTATACTCTTCCTTCATTGCCGGAAAAGCCAGCACTTCAAGCGGAGCAGTCTTATATGATCGCTCACGAACCAGTGATTCAGCTGAAGGTGCAAGAACTATCTGGTCATCAGACAAACTATCACGAAAGATACCTTTGAATATCTCGTTAACAGCATATACTAATCCCGGTCGTGACCGGAAATTTTCGCCAAGATTAATTCGTTTGTTAGCCCGGTTCTTATCCACCGATTGCATAGCCAGTTCAAATAGCTGGCTATCAGAATCACGGAAACCATAAATAGCTTGTTTAGGATCACCGACCCATATCGAGTTCTGCACAAGCTTGCTCAACTCAGAAAATATGGCTAACTGTACGGGGCTTGAATCCTGGAACTCATCTACCATGACTAACCGAAAACTAAGGCTGATTTCATTTCTCACTACTTCATTTTCGCGTAACATTTGCAGAAACAATATCTCTTGGTCAGCGAAGTCGATTAAACCTCTTTCGGCTTTATACTGCTGATATGCATTATAATACTATCCATTTTTCGGACAGGTTAATAAATTAATTTTGTCATCGAAAAATGGATAGTATTATAGATTTCTGCCTCGATAAAGTGGCAGAGGATAGTATAACTTCTTCTGCGATTTCTCTATTACAACTACGGTTACTTTCTTATCGCTAATGCCTCTAACAATACTACGCCGCCATTAACGTTATTGATGCCTGATTATTTAAAGATTCATGTGGCCTTACTTCGTTGTATTCTTTTCTTATGTCGTCAATGATTTCCTGTGCCTGTGCTGTCGAATTGAAAAGATTTGCATTCAGTGCGTCTTCTCTTAACGTGCGATTGAACCTTTCAACACAAGCGTTTTGTTGGGGGCATCCAGGTTCAATCTGCTGCCATTCGATGCCATGTTTTTTAAGTCATAATTGGAAATGCTTGCTGGTAAATTCAGGACCATTGTGGGTTCTGATCCTTTGGTTTTTATATAACTGTATTGATTGTTCAAGATTTCGATGAGTCTTCTGGCAGGTATGCTGTGACCTGCGTGTGAGGCTAAACAGTAGCGGCTGCAATGGTCAATTAAGTTTAATACCCGGAAGCGCAGCTTATCTGTAAGAGCATCACTCATATAGTCAATCACCCATTCGAGGTGGGGCTGAAGGCACACAGGCAATGGATTTGCCTTTGCCTTCACCTTCCTGCCAGACGGCCTTTCGAAAAAACTGAATCCACCTTCCGTATAGACCCAACGGATACCCGAAGCTCTATCTCGGGATGGGATTTTTTTACGAGTATAATTACTTTAGGTTACCTTTTCGACATCCCAGAAGCACTTTCTCAATGGCCTGCTTTACGATTGTGTCTTTTACTGGGACACGTTTTTCATAATAGCAGTTGTTTCGGTTAACTTTCAACATTCGACACGCCTTCGCATGACTAAGCTTCTTTCTGTTACCAGGTAATCGAGGCTTTGCTGCCGACACGAAGGCGGTAGAACTTTTTTACGAGTACATCTTTTACAGCGTCATGTTCGAGGCTTAGATTTGCATAAATAGGCTTCAAGCGTGAATTCTCTGCTTCAAGTTTCTTCACACGCTTGATCTCACTGATGGTCGTACCACCGTAGCTGTTTTTCCAAAAAAAACGTTGGGTCGCTGCCATGCTGGCGGCATCTCTGATACCTTAAGGCCAGTTTCCTGCTCTTTCAAATTGCTAAGTATCTGACTCTCTGAAAATTGTTCTTTTTCATTCGTACAAATTTGACGGTTCAAAAATAAAATATCCATTTTTAACCTGCTCAAATTTTCCGACCAGCTACCAGATACCTTTCACTTGTTCAATATGAATATGAACACGAAAAATTTTCTTTAACAAAAGCAGCTTGACTAACTCTCCGATCTTCTAAGACAAGTCCACTGCTTGTGTACAGCTTCGCAGATTCAACCGAAATGTACTTTACGTTCCAGTGTGGAGCTTAGGGCGTATGGCGGATAGCACAGTTATAACGGTTTATTTTAGAGAAAAAGGGTCCTTATACGGTATATAAGGAGAAACAGCAGGAGTTTGAGTGGTCTAAATGATCGGAAGCTTACGCTTTAGGAAAGTCTGTAGATAACCACCTCAGTCTTGTGTCAGCCTTTAAATAGTTGATACTTATTTAAAATTCATTAAAAAAAACATCTACTTTACGATTGGTGACCGAAAAAAAATTATATTCGATGCATCTTCTGTTCCCCTAATTGAATCTACCCTTGACCTGATTATAGTAACTGTTTCTTGTTCTGAATTCTAGCGCATCCGTAAGATGTCCGACTTTTTGTTCGTGACAAATTACATCGCCTTGGCGAAAAGTGGGTTTAGGTGCATGTGTTCGCACGTGAGTACTGCCATGCCCTGATCTAGGCGCATTTTCTCACACTCTTGCATCCGCGGCAATGCTGAAAAAATTTTCATGGCTCTTATGACCGCAGAGCCGAAATTACCGCCGCTCTTCAAGAGGCTACAGAATTGTACAATGATTTAAACTAAAGAATTAAGGGTGAGTGATTAAAGAAGCAATCAGATAAGTTCCAAAAAAACTCAGATGAGTATGTAAGGCTCAGGGCTTTATACGAAGCTTACTCAGAAAACGTTCAAACTACAGACTTGAAATTATCGGAGATTTTTAGCTTGATTGTGTCAGTTTTATCTATGAGCAGTCTTAAACACATTTCGATGTAAGACAACAATTACTTTTTTTAAAGTTTAATAAAAAATGGAACCGAAATTTGGCTTTACAAAAGTCTCTCCCGCAGAGTTTTCTAATTGGCTTTCTAGTATTTCAATAACCAGAAAGATAATTGGTATACAACAACATCATACGTGGCGGCCTAATTACGCTAGCGGCTCGGATAGCTTTAAGATCCAGAAGTCCATGAAGGACTTTCATGTAGGTGAACGTGGTTTTTCTGACATTGCCCAACACTTCTCTATTTTCAAGGATGGATCTATTGTCACTGGCCGGAGTTTAAACATGACTCCTGCTGGTATAAAAGGGAGAAATACCGGTTGGATATGCATTGAAAATGTAGCAGATTTCGACTCAGGAAAAGATGCAATGACTGAAGCTCAAAAGGAAGCAATAATACTAGTAACGTCTGAATTATTTAAAAGATTTGAACTTGAACTAAATACTGACACTTTAATTTACCATCACTGGTTTGATCTTGATTCTGGTAGAAGGACCAATGGCACTGGCAATACTAAGACATGCCCGGGAACCGGTTTCTTTGGAGGGAATAAAGTGAATAATTGCGAGCAAAATTTCTTGCCGCTAATTTCGAAGCAAAGCGGTATCCCCATAACTGTCTCCAGAGATATGGAAACTGACGAACCAACATTTGAAAGTCCTGAGGACTCTCAGGATGTCGATGAAATTTACCCATCGTTGTCTAAATGACCAAAGGAATTTAAAGCTATCCGTTTTCCATTAATGCTATAAAAACATCCTGACAATGTCCAATCTGTTTGCTCTGTTAGTAGGAATAAATAATTATCCTGTAAAGCCTTTAAGCGGTTGCATTAATGATGTAAACGCAGTCCAGAACTACTTGGAATTTTTTTGTAACAGTCTATCCTCAAATCTGGTTTTAAAAACGAGACGACTTACCGATGAAGATGAACAACCGACAAGAAGTAATCTTATTGCCGCTTTCGATCACTTCAATGATGCAAAAGATGGGGATTTTTGTCTTTTTTATTACAGCGGCCATGGCTCCTATTCCCTGGCCCCGAAAGAATTCTGGACAGAGACAGATGGATACAATGAATCCTTTGTTTGTATAGACAGTCGTACTGAAGGGGGAAAGGATTTAATAGATAAAGAAATGGGATACCTTATCTGGAGAACATTCAGAAGCAAGCCGGACGTAACCTTTATTGCCATTACCGATTGCTGCCATTCTGGGACAATTACCAAAGATTTTTTGGATAATTCTGGCATCACCGACCGTATGCAGTCACCAGACAACCGAATGTCTGTTCTTCGGGATTATTATGGGTTTGGTGAAACCGTCGATGGTGAAAGAGGGTATATTATTTCACCCGACGAAAAAAGAGTTACCGTCAAAGGTGCGAGGCATATTCATATCGCCGCTTCAAGAGAAAATCAAACTGCAAAGGAACTAATCATTGACGGTGAGAAGAGAGGGGCTTTTACTGACTCGCTCTTAAAAACTCTATATGCTGCAGGCAGTTTGATCAGTTACAAAGAACTTGTAGAAAAAGCATCAGCACTTGTAAAAAACCTGGTGAGCGATCAGCAACCTGATATTAATATAAACGGATTTGTGGCAGAAAACGAGCAAAAAAATAAATTTTTCCTTTCGCACAAGGGCAGTGTTTCTAACCGGCTTTATTTTATTTATTCGGAACCCAGGTATGGCTGGTGCATAAAAGCAGGCAGACTACAGGGGGTTGCCAAAGGTGATAAAGTTATCATCGAAGGCATTGGCGAAACAAGCGTGACGGGCAATATCAGCGCCGATCTTTCCGCCATTGCCAGTCATCCGCAACTCAGCAAAAGCACCAACACGTACCGGGCCTCCGTAGTACGCCTATCGGTCCGACCGTTGCTTGTTTCATTTGGGGGTGATATGCCTGCAGCCACTATTGCGCTGATTGAAAAGGCAGCTTCAGAAAATCCATTCCCGTATGTAGCTCTTTCCAATGAAATGTCCGGGCAATATATTCTTCATGCCCAAAATGGCAGTGTTTTTATGAGCCTGCCCGGCAGCAACAGGCCAGTGTTTAAACCACTCCAGGTTACTGAAGACTCGGAAGCTGTTTTTTTTCTGGAAAGGATTGAAATAGTAAGCAAATGGAATAGCCTTCTGGAATTGGAAAACAGCGAAACAAAACTAACGGCTAAAGATTACTCGCTACAATTGTACCGAAGCACGAGGCCCTGCCATTATTCAGAAGAGAACTTTGAAGAAATTACCAATGGACGCATTCATGATTTTTTTTATAAAAAATCCGGAGAAGAATGGTGCCAGCCCGCCCTGCGGCTAAGTTTTACTAACAATAGCACTCGCGACCTATGGTTTGCCAGTGCTTATTTGGGATTTGATTACAGTATTATCGGTGACGGCTTTCCCATCATGAAGGTTGGTAAAGGTGATACTGCTTGGCTTAGTTTTCAAGACGGTCCTGGACTAAGTGATATCATTAAGCTACAGATAGAATCTAAGTTCCAAGAATTGGGGTATAACGAAATTACCGAGCATCTGAAACTGTTTGTTTCAACGGAAAAAATGGATCCCAGTATATTAAATCAGGACGGTATTGAATTGCCTGTTTATGCGAATAAAGCACTGGTAGATTCGGATGACAAAGGCCCTGGTTCCGCTTTTAGGGCAATCGCAGGAATTGACTGGAAAACAGAAACTGTTACGCTGCATATCGTAAAGCCCCATGATGGCACAGCTATGAGCCCTGGCCGGCCAACGATGTTGGGTGAAATCAGAATTCTGGAGCATGGTCAATTGGAAGCAAAGATTAGCATGACCAGTTCCGCCCATACGGCCCGTTCCGCAGATGGAATTGCGCCGCCTCATCAGGCAAACAAAAATATGTATCTGCAACCTTTCAATCTGGCCCCGGCTACCTGGTCGGGAGAGATAATGGACGTATTGGAATTGGTAGATGTAAAAAACGCAGGTAAGGTTACAGCGGAGGCACCATTGATTATCGAACCGGTCGCTTCCAAATCAGCCGGTGACGAAACCATAATACCGGTGGGCTATGATAAAGAAACCGGTTTGTATTACCCACTCGGCTATACAAATGCTTCGGGTAATATCGTAATTAATACTTTGCCGGAAGAAACTGACACCGATGCAGCCATTACGCAGAGAAGTTTTTTGGGCTCCATCAAAATTTATCTGCAGAAAGTAATCGGGCAGAAATTAGGATTCGATTATAAGTATCCCCGTCTGGCCATTGCAACGGCTATTGGTGGTGAAGTGAAATACGAAGCGGGTATCGACGCCGTCAAAGCAGCAGTTAAAGAAGCTACAAGTATTATTTTGTTTATACACGGTATCATCGGCGATACGCAGGGAATGGTTAAGTGTATTCAAACGAAAATCGCAGATGGTAAGGGGTTAGAACAAAAGTCTGATTTGGTATTAGCATTTGACTACGAAAATCTGAGCACCAAAATTGAAGAAACAGCGGCAGATTTAAAAAAAGCACTTATCGCTGCAGGTTTCGAAAGGGACGATCGAAAACAGCTGACTATTGTCGCACACTCCATGGGTGGGTTGGTAAGCCGCTGGATGATCGAAGATGAAAAGCTAAAGGGTTATGAAATAGTTGACCGGCTGATTATGCTGGGCACTCCTAACAACGGTTCACCTTGGGCTGATGTCCGCGATCTTGCTGATACCTTGCTCACTTACGCCATCAATGGGGCTGCCTTTTTGAAGCCCTGGATGTTTGTATTATCTGGTATTGGTCGGCTGGTGAAAGGGTTGCAAATAACACTTCAACAGATGGATGCAAAAACTGGCATATACGATAAGTTGAACAATGGCAGCATGCCTAAAGTTCCTTATACATTAATAGCCGGCAACACCCGCAGCATTATACCCAAATATGAGGAAACCGCCGGCTTGGTAAATAGGCTGTTAGAAAAATTGAAAAAGAAAGGTGTGTATGACGCGCTCGATATGTTACTTTTCAAAAAGCCGAATGATATAGCAGCGGCAGATGAAAGCATTGTTGAAATAACAGGCTCGCCAGCCTGGAGTCTGAAACCGGACGTTCATGAAGTTGCATGCGACCATTTGAATTATTTTATAAATCCTGAATCGTTAGCGTTGATCTATAAATCGACGTAATCCCAGTTACCGGCCTTCTGAATTCGCAAATCATGAAAATGCTCGGATAAACAACGCCAGCGAAGTTGACAATATCAAACACGCAATGGACAATACCACAAACTCTGGGTGACCGGAAAAATCCTTGCCATAAGGTGTTTTGAACAGGTATAACAGATTGACGAAAAAAGTTCTTACTCGCGATTGTCTGGACCAATGTAAAATGTAGGACCCCAGGAAACAGTGTCGTGTATAATTGGCTGATTATTTCTCAGGAAGTTTTTCATACCCTGCAGAGAAAAGTAAGTTTCTATAAAAGGTGAAGCATCGTTCATTATTCGCTGGCCATCCGGAGAAAATTCCATGGTAAAGTACCTGTTATTAGAAAGGCTAGCATTCCGATCGGCGTTAAATTCTTTTATCTCTTTTCCTTGCTCATTAAATAATTTAAATCGGGATTGGCCATTATGTGTTAAATCAATTAAAAACTCTTTTCCGGTTGGAGAAACGATAAATCGATTGATCGGCGAACCAGGAAATTTGAAACGTAATATTTTCTGCGTGTTGTTTACACTTAGGATTAAGGTATCGAATGTGGTACCAAAATCATCATGAAGTATTTCCTTATATTTCGGACTGGCAGATGAGTCAATAGCAACATTTTTTGTTGGTTGTATACGAACAGGAATATCGTGATTAAATTTCCACCAGGACGTTTTTCCTTTTTCGTCAATAAGAAGAATCGTATCTGCACTGGAATTCATATAGCCTGTCGAAATTCGAAGCCAGGAATTCGTTTTATAGAGTCTTTTTGTTTGGATATCAAATACTCCCTGTGCACAACTATCGTTGAAAAGTAAGAAGATGGACCCGTCAGCGGAGCTGGGATAAGTTTCTTGATTGTAGGCAAATTGCTGGCTGCACTTTTTTGAAATTGCAACTCTGGGTTCATTATTGACAAGTAGTTCCGTTTTTCTGTCGTCTGTTACAATTATATTTAAAGCACCGCCGAGCAGGAACGAATGGCTTCCGTAAGGCACTTCAAATTGTGACAGAAGCTGGGTGCGTGTAATATCCCATACGTAGAGCGTGTAGTCGTTATCACAGGCTGCATAGTATCTATTATCTTTAGAAAATGCAAAGTTATTACTGCCCTCAAAAAAGGGCTCATTCTCATTTTGCGTTCGGAGGTTGCCAGTTTCCCGGCCGTCGGCAGTAAATAACTGGAGCGAGTTATTGGAGTTTTTGATGATAATTTTATTCTGGCTTCCAATTTCGATGTCTTCAATAAGGTTAGGCTGCAGTTTTAAAGGAAATGAAGTGGTGATAGTGCCATTAACAGTCGCTTTATGGAATAGCATGTCCTCTGTAAGAAAGAACAGGAGACTGTCTCCCAGCCCAAACCTTGCAATGGCTGGTTCATCATATATCTTCTTTCTGACTACCTTGTTCCCATTAATTTCATTGAGATAAATATTACCCGCGCCGGTAAGATAGATATCTTTCGTATGCGCCCAGACGGGGCCAAAATTTTCAGCTTCGTACTTAAGATTAGCAGGTGGGCCCGCATCACTGTTTACCGAATCAATGCACCTCCCCATTGTTTCAAATATTTTCCTATCTCCGAGGCAGGTAGTAGTTGAAAAAAAATGACCTGTGGCAGAGAACTGAATATCATCAATAGAAGGAAGTCTGTCACATTGCATCTGTTGAGGATCTCCCGGAACCGACTGATTGATTTCTGTATCTACAGAATCTTTTTGAACCCACATTCCTTTTATGAATTGATAGCGGCTGACATAATAATCATCCCTTACAACAAGCAGCGCAGTGGCGTCCGGCGAAATGCAGATTTTATAAATCTCTTTCTTTATTTCTAACTGCTGCTCCAGTTGAAAATTGTTGACACTAAATATTTTTATAGTTTCCCCGTCAGAAACCATAAACTTATTGCCGCGTGTAAACATCTCCATGGTTCGGCTGTTTTTCACTTTTATTGAATCACTGATGATGCCGTTGCTGCATTTATAAAGGGTAGTTGATGTGAGCACCAATAAGGTAGCCGCATTGGTATATATAGCTTTCCGTATCTGTTGAGGGAAAGAAATTAAAGTCACCTTTTTATTGTCCATTGATATTTCTGCAATGGTATAATCACCGGTTACCTGTAGCACCTTTCGGCTACTGTCAAACTGAAGCGACCGGATAACACCTTTTCCCGGTATAACAAGAAAGGGTATGCTGTTATAATTAGTGACATTTTTAGAGAACCGAAGAAAATAGTCATAGACCAAGGGCTCATCAGGAGCCAGGCTCTCCGCATTTGCTATGGCGGCAAACGCGTTGTGGGGTGTGAGCGACTCGGCTGATGCAGCCAAGTATAGGGCCTCATTTCTTTTTGCCCTTTCGGCCGACCGGACAGCCTGCCACCAACCAAAAATTCCCAGTGCCATTATAAGGGATGCGGCAATTCCGATTGACCAGCCCCTGATCCGTTTGTTGTAATTCTTTTTCCGGATAGAATCCCGGATAAACTGTTCTTCACTTTGATTCAAATTAACACCAATGTTTTGTTTGGCCACTTGCAGCCGCGGATCATTGGCCCATACTACCCCATTATTTACCGCATCCGCTACAGAACGTAATAGCACGATCGTTTCCTGGCCGGTTTGATTGGTGTGGGAATCTTTCTCTTTCAGCCACTTCGTAAGCGTAATCCATGATCTGAGTAAGGCATCATGCGAAGGTTCAATAAACGGATGTCCGGACTCGTCGGTATCTGGCTTTATTAACCGGGCGTTGGTTAGGTGAAGAGCGATACTTTTAATTTTTTCTGTGCGGGAAGGGGTATTTAGAATCAACTCATCAACCCTATGTCCGTCAGTAGGCGTGCCGTTCAGTGCTGTATAGACCCTTCTTTTTGAAATCCTGCCTCCTTCGAAAGAAATCATCCGGAAAATGAGCTGTTTAAAAAGTAGTTGGTCTTCCGGCTGGCCATTGAGCCTGTTATATTCTTCATTGGCTTTGCGGTCTAAAATTCCCGTAATACCGCCAAAATCATCATACGCCTGCTCAAGCAGGTTGTTGTCTTCCCTTTTTTCCCATAATTCACTTAATGCAAGGGACAGCAGTGGCAGTGATCCCGAATTTTGAAACGCATCATCCACAATGCGGTCTACAAATTTTTCAGCGGCATGGGCACGGTTGTCTGCCGGCTTAATCTCCAGTAATTCCTGCGCTGCCGGTTGAATGACGATTTCTTCGATCTCATCCCGATGAAACGGTGGAACAATAAAGCGATACCGGATTATTTTATCAGCTGCTGTTAGCTGGCCAAATCCTGAATGTTTGCCTCCATTGGCAGTAATGGGAGCTACTCCCCCGCCGCGAAGCATAAACCGGATGTGGTGAACAATCCTGTTTCTTTCTGTTCGTATTCGGAAAAGTTTTGAATCTTTAAATTGGTTTTCGAAATCCGAACGGATAGTGATGATGATCGATTTCCTGTTTAGCAGCTCCAGAACCGCTTCTTCAAATTGATCTCTCTCGTCAGCACTTTTGCAAATAGTTATCAATTCTTCAAATTGATCGATGAGTACGATTACTTTTTCCAATTTCCTTATCTCATCAATCGTGCTTTTGTTACTTGTCCAGGGTGTTTTTCCAGGCCGCATTTCACGAAGAGCGATTTCACTTTTGCCACTATAATAAGCCAAAAGCCCGGCTTTTGCCAGAGAGGATTTACCAATACCGGAAGGCCCAGTCAGTATGATTAACGGAAATAGCCTCGACGCGGGTATAAGACCAATATTATCTGTCTTACCATCTATCCACCCGGTTAGCACACGCTGCCGCCCATAAAAAATAGTATTGTCTTCTCTGGTGTAGGCAGCAAGGCCTTTATATGGATTGGTATTGCTTTTTGATGGTAAGGCAAGTTGTTGTATCGAGGGGTTTTGAAATAGAAATTCGCCTTTTCCTACTAGTCCGGCGGCCGCATTAATTACCGGGAACAACATTGGTAGCTGCCGTTTATCCGCATCAATTTTTCGCTTAAATAAGTTCTCGAAAATGCTTTCTTGCAGGTAGTAGCTTAATTCGGTTGCCGTGATTAAACCGTCAGGTTCCATGGCAAAGCTCGAGTCCGCATCTCCTGTTTGCAGCGCCTTTACCATCAACTCTGCAAAGGGCGAAAGCATGGAGGCACTGTTCGGCTCCCTTCTGCCGAGCCGCAGCGCATCAATTGCTTTTTGGTCATGAGCAGCCGATGTCAAAACCTGCCAAGCCTTATTACCTGTGTACTGTTGCAGCTTTTCATAATAGATCGTTTTAGGAACTTCTGCTCCCATCCCTCGTGTAGTGCCAGCCCAGCGGAACGCACCAGCATAGCAACAATCAAGTATGAGCAACAGGTGTTTACAAGTAAGGTTCTGCAATATTCGGAGTACCTCACTCATTTTAATAAAGCTGTCCCACTGCCCTGGTGAAGCATCAGCCGCCAGGATGTAGCCTTCCGGATCACCCTCACTATCCATAGCAATACCATGGCAGGCAAAATAGATGAGCAACCGGTCATCTTTGTCTGCAACGATACTGCGCAAAAACTGCAGCAATTGACCCGATCCAGGATTGAGTAGTGGGTTGGGTATACATGAATCACGATCAACATCTGCCTTATGGACAACCGGTTCAATGCCGAACCCATGATGTTTTAGCAGAACTGCTGACAGTGCCTTTACATCATGAACCGGTGTTTGTAAATCTGGTACAGCAGGTGAATTGTAGGTATCAACCGCAATAAAATAAGCTTTACTAGACGAAAAAAAATCCGCCACAGAAATCTGGTTCATAAAAGAACATCTTATTAAATGAAATATCCTACATTCCTATTTCAGATAAACTGTCTATTTCTTTCTTGGCACTTTTGACCTTACTTTGGGTTTTGCTTTTGGCTGTTCTTCTTTATAATAAAAACCGGCGGGGTAGCCAAGTTGTTTTTGCAGATCTAATTCCAATAATGTCCCATCCTGTGTACATGCGCTTATAGTAAATGCTTCATAAGCCGTTAGGCTTAGCTTAGCAACATTATCAATCACCTTTTTGTAACGGATTCTGCTTTTAAAACTATCGTGCAAAAAGAATGCGACAAAACCATGTAGTGTTGATTTACGGTCAGCCGGTTCGACTCGTGCTTCTACCTTGTATAATCCAGGGATTAGTTTCTTTTGAACTACAGCGGAAATCTTTTTTCCATTGTTGATTTCTTTCCCTTCCCAACGGTTTTTCTGCAAATCATCAGGTACTATTATTGGACGACTCTTATCCAATTCTTCAACCTCTAGTTTAAATTTCTCTGGCGGGTCATCATAATAAAATCCTTTTGGATAGCCGGGAACCTCATTTAAATCAAGTTCCAGCATCGTCCCGTCGTCAGTGCAAACACCCACTGTAAAAGCCTCGTACGCAGTTACATTTAACTTTGCAATATTCTTTTTAAAGGGAACAAATTCAATCTCATTTTTGAATGTATCGTGTA
The DNA here is from genome assembly GCA_023416995.1 of Bacteroidota bacterium. GTDB lineage: Bacteria > Bacteroidota > Bacteroidia > Chitinophagales > Chitinophagaceae > DATHKG01. The sequence goes on along the minus strand of JAEZGI010000029.1, from coordinate 116,009 downwards.
AAAATATAGCTGCCTCTTTTAAAGCTGTATTTTCTGTATGGATTGAAATCGCCACTGAATACAAGCCCGGAACCAATTTTGCAGGCTCAACCGATGCTATCAGTGTATTGCCGTTATCACTGCTTTTGCCGTCCCAACGATCTTTCTGCAAATCATCTGCTACCGTAACTTTACGCTCCTTATAGATTGATTTTACCTCTGATCTAAAATCTTTAAATATTCGTTTTATATCGGCTTTTAGATCTTTCTGAATTCCTTTTAGGTCCGTTTTAAGGTCGTCATAAACTTCCTTTAAATCTCCGGTCAGGTTTTTAGAAAATTTATTTTCAGATTGAAACGCTAAACCAAAACATGCGGTACCGAGAATATCTTCATCAGGAGTTGTAATGAGCTGGTAAAATTCAAGTGGCAAAAGATGATGCTTTGGCTGACTACGAATTTCACTTACCGGTGTCTCCCTTTTTTTCCGGAGAATAAAAAACTTAACATAGTCCGCTTTCAGGAGCACCGTGGTTCCATCCATACCATTTTTTTTGCTTTCGTCAGCAAGAAAGGAAGTAGCATCAAATACCAACGTTTTCCCAGATTCATCAGCATGTACAACTTCGCCCACGGCAGCAGCAATGGTAAATGTTTCATTCATGTAAATAGCCATTAGCTCTATAGTGGTAGTGGTTTTAGGACTATACTTAATGGTAAGTGATGCGGCAGTTTTAGTAGCGAAGCTTACAGTAAAGTCAGGCTCAAAATAAAAATCATTTTTGTTTATAGATGTAAAAGCGCCAGGTGTTTGCCATTCCCCCTGCTCTCCTAGCAGCATCAGGTCGCACACATCAGCTATCGGTTTGCCATTCTGTAATTGCAACAACATCAGGCAGGCAGTAACGGCGCCAAACCGGGTTGAGAAATTACTTTTATAGGACACAAAATCTATAAGCTGCTTATTGTATCTATTTAACGTATAGCCATTTGTTGCCTGAACTAAACTAAAATCACTTTTGTCATTGATATAAGCAAAACCTGAAAACAAAATATTTCTTCCAAAATATTCGTTTGAATTAATGCCAAATAAACGGCCTGCAATTAGTTGTAAAAGATGGAGCACCAGTCGTGAAGGCGGTGCTACCGGAAGATTATAGAACGTTTGGACAGCTTCAAGCGCCTTTTGCGAGGCCGGTCCCCATCTTCCGTCAGCAATAAGAACTGAAGTAATCAAACCGGGAAATTTATTGATCACCAGCTGCAAATCTTTGTAAACATTTTGGTCGGCCTTTGGTGCAACAGCGACATGAGTGATAAACTGGGCCAGTGCTTTCGACCAATCACTCATGTCGATATCTTCCTGCCATAACGAGGCAACCAGCTTTTTTAAATTGTTGAAATTGATCGTATGTTCGTCGGAAGCAAATTTCCCGATCTTTTTTTCACGCATTACCTTGATTACTTCAGGAATAATTTCTTCATCAATGCCCCAGGTAGCCTGCTTTTCTAAAGTAAAAGGCATGGTAACTACATCCCATTGTCTTTTGTCATTAGCTGTGTTTTGTGTACTACGGTTTGCCATACTGAAAACATTAATTAATTCCTGTTTGTAAAAATTCGTAGCGTATTGGGTCGCGGCTTAGTAGGATTTTTATTTCTGCACCAAGGTTATTGGATAGTATTTTATCGAATAATTTTGGATCGTTCATAGTTACCGTAACAGCGGAATTATTTTCTATTTTATTATCACCACCGGCCGAAATTCTCTGTATGGTAAAATCCGAAACGACTATATACAAATCGTAATACAAGGTATCCTCTTCCCGGCTTTGAAGGATCAGGTTTAAGGGATAAAAACTAATTTTCCCCGAATGGATGGTAAAGCTGCGGTTATCTAAGTGAAGCGGTATACTGGCACTTTGATAAGCGGTTCTTTCCGGATTGGTTTGCCATTGGTATAGAATGTCCAACTGTAAACGGGAAGAGTTCAGGTATTCAGGTAAAGTGATGCTTTTAAAATACATGTACCCGTTAAACTTTTTGATCGATTCTATAAGTAATGCTTCTGTGGGTGTGATCCAGGAAAGCATTAGATATTCAGCACTGCTAGGTCCTGACACATGATAAGTTGTACGGAAAAAATAGGCATCGCTATTGCCCTCTATCGTTATAACCAATTCTCTTTCGTGCTTTGTCCCCCTCTCTATCTGAGATTCGCTATCGATGCCTTCTATCGAAGGCTGTAGCATCTGCCATTGAAAAAAATGGTCGAATTTTAGCTTGCTCAATTCTTCACCAAGCGTTGTAGCTATAGCCAGGTGCTGCTTACCGTACCAATACACAAGCGTTATGAGTGGATTCTTGGCAACATTGATTTTGTAGATATCTTCTTTTGACAACGAATCTGTCTCACCGCCAAACAACACAATTCCTTCCCGCTGAAATAATTCGCCGCGGCCGGTTTCACCAGGAGCTATGGCTGAATAATCATAAACCCATGCCTGCCTGCTAAGCAGGGGAACCCTGAAATCTTCCGCCACCAGTTGCCAACTACTTGTCTGGTTATTAAAAGCAATTAAGGAGTAATTATGTTGTCCTGCCGGTGTTTTGGTCAGAAAATAGTTATCCAGGTTTTCTCTGGCAGTAAGCATGACCGGGGTTTCATTCACATTCTCAAAATCATTCGCCATTTTAAATTTAAGCCACAGATAGATATCCCGGTTAGTAATTTTATTATCCGTGTGATGTATTATTTCTATTAGCGATTTTAAAAAGGCAGAAGCAGGAAATTCTTTGTAAGGCCGCTCCATCTGCATGGTTTTATGCACGCCACCCAAAAAAATGCCTGTGTCATCTATCCATTTATAATAACCTGTATGCGAATCTAGAATAAAAACCGTCTGGCATTTTTTGGTGTTTGCAGCAGTAATGATGTCATAGAAAGCAGCGTTGGAAATCGCATTTATGGAATTTTTCTCGCTATAATCAAAAGGAAAAATCCGGTTCTGCCTAAACGTGTATTCTGCATGTCCTGAGAAATAAATGAGAAATATGTCCTCTGTATTGGCGTTTGACAATGATTGCTGTATGGCCGAAAGAATGTTTTGATAGGTTGCTTCTGCATCTGGTAAAAGTATCAGGTGCTGCGTATCAAATTGCTCCTTGTTTAAACCTTGTAAAATGCCTTCTATTTGCTTTGCTCCTGTTACGCATCCCTTTAATATGTTCAATGCGGGGTCAGCATATTTATCAATCCCAATGAGCAACGACAGCATCCGCTGCACCTTATTTTTTTTCCGCTTCAGGCGTTGCCCAACTGTTGGCAAAACCGGTAATTCTACTAACGCAGTACTGCTATTTTTTTGCCCGATAAATTCATCTTCAATACCGTTAAACTTGTCCGATATCACATTCATTTCCTGCTCAAATAAAATTGCTTTATTTGCTTTGCTGTACGTATGCAGGTTAATAAAAGCCTTTGCCGGCACGCCCTCTTTTTGAATATCTAATTCGTATTGCGCATCAAACCTATCCATCAAAAGATTGAGCCGCAATTGCCCCAGTTCATTACTGGAGTCCAGGTTCTCTTTCAACGCCTTGCTCATATGCAGGGCCAGAGCATCAGGTTGTAAATAAGCCAGCGCTGCCCATCTATTTACCTCTAAAAAACCGGATGCATTGTTTTCTGTTTGTGCCATTTTATCGTCGACGTATTGCAACAGAAACTGAGCAAGCTCCTGCAGGCGGGTACTACCCACCGATGTGATTCCATACAGGTTAAACCAACGCCCATCTTTTAACAGGTACAACAAATAAGCCCGTATGTCAGGAATAACCTCATACTGCCTTGCGGCTACAGGCCTTACCAGCGGCGATAGCAGAAAATCACTTACCGTCACAGAATCAATATTTTGCAATTCGGCTTCGGCATGTCCGTCTTTTTGTACGGTAAAATTTTTAAAATTAAGCCAGATCAGATTGGCAAGGCCCGGCGAAAGCAGCAGCGGAAATGAAGCGTGGCACGCAAATAAAACCGGCGTAACGCCATAACGACGACCATTCTCTCCTTCGCAAAAGCGTCGAAAGTATCCATCGAGTTTTTCCCTCGACGAAGGGGTCAACTCTAATTTTCCTGCGTTAAGTGGTAGCATTGTTTTCAGCTTGTGCAATCCTGACAAACTTGCCTTTTAAGGCACTCATTAATTTTTCAACATCGGTGCGGGTTGTATCAAACATCGGTATCATTTCTTTTATTTTCTCTGCATTGGTGGCAGACCATCTTTCTTTCGGTGCCGGGTTCAGCCAGGCTGTATAGCCGGCCTGACGATTTAAGAAATGCAGAAAATGTTCTGTTTCCATGATGCGTTCCACATCAAAATTATTTTTTAAAGCACCCGCATCGCTGTACAACAACACCACGATATTCCGTCTGCCCCGACTTCCAAATAATTGCCGGATTCCTTTCGGATTAATAAAAGATTCATCGTATACTAGATAATCATCAGTTTTTTTTCTATGCGGAATCGTAGAAAAATACCATGGTCTGACGTTTATATGCACATGACTCCGCGAAGCCGTGAGAACCAATTCCTTTCCGAATTCTTCAACCGCCACCATCGTATCGCTGCAATCAAGCAGTATAAACAATTGGAGTTGATTTTCCAGTTCCCGGCAGAGTAACAAACTTGAAAAAAAACCTTTGCGGGCTGTATGTACAATCGTTTTTTTTATATCTATTTCCGGCAATGTTTTTCCTTCTGCCTTGTTTTTAAGCGTACGCCATGCCTGTAAGAGGTTACGGTTCTTTATAGGGAAATAATCGTTAGTAAATAAAAAAGGGGTCTGTAATAGAGTCATGTCATTAGTTTCCTTCGCTAATTGAAAATAGGAGCCAGCCCCTGCCTGACCCGTACCCAACGAAAACACTGTCTCGGTTTTATCTTCATCTGCCGTTTCATGCGGCTTCTTTTCTGCTTTTTTTTGATCTCCAACAACCGCGTTCTCTGTTACACCGACCCTCTCCTGCGCCGTTGGTACATTTAGATCCGTAACCGGTTCAGCTATCTGATTAATTTTTCCATCCACCTTTGTTTCGTCAGGAGATGTTAGTATTTCCGGCTCCTTTTTAAGCACCTCTATCAAATGCTGCAATTTGGCCTTACGAACTTGTAGTACTTGCCGGAATTTGTTTCTATACTGATTTGATTTTAGCCAGATTGCTTCAAGTACAAATGCGAGGTCGTCAAAGTCTTTTATTGGATACTGTTTCCTATGTTCCAGCAGATCGAACAATAAATAATACTCCTCCAGGCCCGGTCCGGACAAGCCCTGCTCCTCCCGGATTTCACTGAATAACTCATACAATAGCGGCGGGTACATTTTGGTCAATTGTTGTAGAAGGTGACACAAATAATTTTATACTTTCCGGATCCTTTAACAAGGCAGAATAATATGGGGGCATTTCATTTTTTACAAACTCAGGAACTTTGTGTTCGGTATCGTGGTAGTAATTAATAATTTTTATCCAGTCCAATAACTCACTAGTAGTAATGTTTTTATTACTGATGCCGGTTTTATCTATTTTCTCCCGCCAGGAGATGAATTGATCAACCGCATCGCTGATAAATTCCGCCGGCAACCGTGCATAATTTGTTTTTACAATTTCTTTTAACGGAATTTCTTTAAAGTCAATATAGTGAAACAGGCAGCGGCGCAAAAAAGCGGGTGGCAGCGTTTTCTCATCATTGCTGGTAATAAAAATCAGTGGCCGGAATTTCGGATTTGCTTTTATTTGAACAGGATCACCGTTTTCGTCCTTTGCTTCGGGAATGGTAAACTCCATTTTATCTAATTCAAGCAGCAGGTCGTTAGGGAAGTCAATATCTGCCTTATCTATTTCATCGATCAGGATTACAGGAGGCGATGAAAAAGATTTTTCGGACATACGTTGGGTTAGCTGAAAGGCCTTACCTAATTCACCAAGGGTCACATATTCACTTTTGTCTTTATAATTACCGTTATCATCTTTTGCCAATCGAATGTCTACATTTTTATTCCCGTTCTTTATGTTGGCATTGCTCATGCGTTTCAGGTAGTCAATTGTAAATAATCCATCTTGGGCCTTACTGGAAGACTTTACATGCCACTGAAAATAGTAATCACGAAAACTGTCTCCAAACAACTCATAGGCAACTGCTTCCGCTAAACGGCTCTTGCCACATCCTGGTTCGCCCTTTAATAAGAGCGGCCTTTGTAGTATCTGTGCCAGTTGTACCGCTTTGATTAGGGCAGGGCCCGGCAGGTAAGGATCGGGCTTATCGCTTTGTCGTATACCATCTGCTTCCTTTTCATAGTTAAGGGCAACTCCCTCATACATTTTTAGTTTAACAGACATAGTTTTAATATTATGGATCAAGTATTTCGTCCGCAATTTCCTTGCATTCCGCTTTCAGACATACTTCACGAATAAAACTACCAGGATAACCTTTTGAGATATCTAGGATCGTTGGAAGTTTTTTATAAATCACTTCTTCAAATAATGAATTGAATTCTTTTTGCGCCTGGTCTCCGATTTCTTCTGCTTTCATTGACTGATACCAAACTTTGGCTTTAGGTAACTGTAGCGGGTCTGTTCGTTTAATAAAGTTTGTAACAACGCCTGCTATAGGTAAATCACTATATAAATTTTTATAATCACAGTCTTCTTCATCCACAACAAATAAAAACAACCGGTTATCGTCCAGCCGCTGTTGATTTATGTTATTAACCACATCTGCAAACCGGTCTAAAATAATTTTTTTGAATTTGGGCGGGAATGTTTCCTTCCCTTTTTGGTCATCAAAATAATAGCGAATTTCAATGACCATATCATTTGTTTGCAACCGGCGGGTCAGGTATACTGCCAACTCATTAACAGAATTGAAAGTACGTTTCAACGCACTGCTTAATAGATTTAGAATATAATGCTCATCTGTACCCTGGCTTAACGCAGGACTGATATTCACATGATTAATTTCGTCTTTTAGTTGTGTAGCAAAGCTGGCGCTTTGTCTGGCCAGCTTTGATAAATGCCACAGTCCGCAAAACGGTGTTCCTCTGAAAATGGTAAACGAATATTTGTGATCCCCAAGTTCTACAAATTGCTCTCTTTGATCTTCGTAATTAAAAGTCCGGAGCTTAGCCTGCAGTTTACTTTTTCTTTTTTTTATAGCAAGTAGTTCCTTTTGTGGTTTCAGAACAAACAGCCCACTGTTTGGTGTTTGGTCAATAATCAGCCTTCCTGAATAAGGTTTTTGGCCTTCATCATAAATGAAGCGGGAGTCAATTTTGGCAATGATATCGGTAATAAGTAATTCTGTTTCTTTATTGTTTTCTAATATGTCTAGCAGCCCACGGGTAAACACACTATTTTCATTTACTCGTCCTGCTTTTGAGAGTTCATTAGCCCGGCTAGAAACAAGTGCCCATTTTGACTTGTCCGCAGTTCCTGACTTTCCTGTATTCGCAACATTGTGGCTAGTCCTTAACTCATTGAATATAGCGCCAGATTTACAGGCATCTGCTATGAAAAGAAAATGTCGCACTTTTAGCGATTTGAACAATCTGATGAGTATGTCAACGTCAATCAGATATCGGGCCGTAATAGCTTTAACCCCGTACGGAACGAGGCATCCCACCGTGTTCTCTTCGGTAAGATCAATAACATCGCCATGACCAGAAAAATAAATAATTAAGTTATTATCGCTGTTATTTTCAGGTGCGTCTATAAAATCCTGTATTCGTCCCTCGATGTTTTCCTTTCTAGCAAATTCATTTGTCAAACAATCCAGATCATCGTTACTGGCCTTATAAATTTTACAATTCTCATATTTGCCTAAAAGTACATGTACAAAATCCATACAGTCTTTTACACAATTATCATTTACAAAGTCACTTATCCCGCCAAATCCATACTTATCAATCCCAATGGCAATGATATAGGTAATACCACCAGCTATTGCAGAAGTAGCGCCTTGTCTATTCTCATTTCCAAATCCTTTATCTATGTTGGCATCAGACATTGTGTGAAGCAAATCTCAGGTAATTAATCGGTGTTATTATAGTGCTGCCCGGTTCAGCAACAACTGCATTTGCATTTTTAGTGTTTCTGAAGCCCGTTCATTCCGGACGACTATTTTGGCTAGTTGCACCTGCTCCTCAGGGGTTAGTTCTTCTACCTTCTTTTCTTCATCCTGCAGTAGTCTTTGCAAGGCTTCATCACTTTGTACCATTTGCATTAATTCGGTTTCCAGCATTTCCTCTTCCGGCGATAGAGTTTCATCGGCTGCTTTCAATCCAAAAATCAATTTAAGAAACGGGAAAAATATTTTATCCTTTTGTTGTTTGTTTAATTCATTGGGGGCTGCTACGGGTATTTTCAGCATATCAGCAGCCTGTAAGATGCCATTACCATAATACACTTCATAACCTTCGTCACGGCCAGTGATGGTTTGCTGTGCAGAAGTGAAAAGCGCCTTCCGGATGGCTTCCACCCGCATCCAGGGTTCGGGCAGTGCCTCCAGTGCATCATAATTTTTAATATAGTACAAGGCAGCTGCAGCCGCAATCTGCGGCGTTGCAGATGAAGTGCCATCACCCCGTATACCAACAGTATCATGAAACCGGAAAGTAGCCCAGGGCACATTTGGCGTAAATGCTGCGATGGCAGCGCCCATCAAAGCCTGAGGCCCGTAATTACCTTCCATAATGTGAAAACTGCCCTCGCCTTGGGGCTTTGCATACGGCGACCGGTCATAGGTAACACCACATGCAGCTACCACGCGGTTAAAACGGGCGGGGAAGACGAGGGTGCGTGCCGGCAATTTATTAAAGTTGTTGCCCGCTGCAGAAACAATAAAAATACCACGATCATAGGCAAGGTTCACCATATCAGCCCAGGCTTTTGATGCCAGCCCACCCATGCTCATGGTTACGATGTGTACTCTTTTTGAATCATCCGGGTAGAGTTCATTTATGATGTAATTCAGGGCTTTCACAAAAGCACCAGCTCTAAAAAGCACGACACTTTTTGCAATACGGATCGGAACAATTTCAATACTATCATGCAATCCGAAAAAGTCATCGAACGTGCAATACGGAAGTTTCATTTGGGTGCCTGCCAACAGACTTAGGGTACCAGTGCCATGGCCTGGTTGCTTCAGCATTCCACTTGTAAAAGGATCTTCTGCATTATTCCATTTGTCTTCTTCCCCATCAACGAAATTGCGTTCCAGATCGTGCCGGATAATGGGATGTTGAGGGATGGACAGGTGTTCTTCATCATACCCCGTATCCAAATGTGCAATTCGTACGGTTCTTTTAGTTGTAAGTTTTGCCACTTCATCCCTGGCAGTTTTCAACTGTGTGTAACCATCACCTAAATGCCAAATGCCAGGTTCATCGGGATGTGGCCAGTCCTCGATAAACTGATAATACGCTTCCTTCACTGGCTCGCCTCGTTCTTCAATTTCCTGTTCATGGGCGTAGAAAGGTCCCGCAACATCTATGTCCGGTTCTGCGAATACCACTTCCGGTTTTGTTTCCCTTGTAATGTGTGCGCCATCCCATTCATTCACGGCATCGTTGCCGGATTTAATGATCTGCATTGGCTCTTTATCCGGAACAATAATCGTTGTTTCACCGCTTTCCAAGTCTTTGGAAATCGTTGTTACGCTAACAATAAGTTTTGGAGCAAGCATAAGAAATATATTTTGACTCTTACCTGGAAAGAACGAGCTTAATGGTCAAGCAAAAGCGAAACATTTATTAAATCTAAATATAAAATAAATTTTAATTGTAGACCCTGCCCTTACGAAAAAACATAAGAAATATGCAGGTGTTTTTATATACGGAGAAACCTGTGAGTTATTAGTCACAGAAGCGTTTGCCTTCCACCAGTACAGACGTCTGGGTGTCGGCGTTGGTGGCTTGCAAGATCAAAATGCCGCCAGGTAGGGGCTTGCAGCGCCACAAGGGTATGTTGTCAACAAAAATTGTAGAGAGGGTTTGGTTGCAGGTAGAACGTTTTCTTCACTATGCAAACGGAACGCTTTAAAATTGTCTTCTTAGAAACCATTGCCTAATATGCAAAATGCCCCGGTTGCTGAACTGACAAAGGCATTTGGTTTCATGGAATGTCGTTGTAGGTTAAGGTTTTTCTTATGCTGGTTGACATGATACCGTAAATTCTTGCCCCGTGTGAGCAACCTGTTGTCGTTCATTGAAAGTTTCACTTTCAATGAATCTTTAAAAGGGTTTTATGTCACCTCCCGCAATGTATGCACTAAGGTTGGTTCGTAATATCTTTTATAAATTTAATACCAACGAATCACGGGCAATACCTATGCTTTTATCCAAATTTGTTCAACGGCCTCTAAGCCGTAAGTACTCCCACCTGTTTTCTTGGATTCAGATTTAAATACCGGGGTGGGTCGGTCTAAAGAACTACAACCACAACATGCTTGCTAAAAAGAGAATCGCATTATTTAGAGTTTTATACCTTAAAAAAACATTACGTAACGCCTAAATAATTTTCTTTAGGCTAGGAAAAATATAATTATATATTTATATATTTAACCGTTGTAAAGGCTATTGTTTCTCCTTATCCCCTAAAAATTCCAATCTCTTATTGAGCTCAGTTTCTCGTACTCCGATGCTTTTTGCTTTCCGGACTTCTAGCAGGCTTTTGAAATGGATGCTAGTAAGTTGGAACTTCGAAATGGGCAAATTGCGAACATGTCTTGTGCGTCAAACTAATATATCTTTTCAATGCTGATCCTAAAGTCTATTAATGAACTGCTTGTGGTACTTCTTGTCGTTTTTGTGTTGCGTGGAATAGTTTTAAACTGAGTCTAATTCTAACTCCATTTACTTATGGCCAAAACTAAAATCGAAAAAATTGACAATCTATTTGAGAAAGCGGATGAACCTTCTATCACCGAAGAAAATGCTGGCACCTTTGAACCGTCTATAGGTATCGTACAGGAATTGCTGACGTGCCAAGGATACGAACGAATGCCCTCCGAAACACTTTCATCCTATGGAAAATTCGGTAAGAACACAAAAGCCAACCTGAAAAAGTTCAGGATAAAACATGGTCTGCAAAAAGCAGATGGAAAATTAGAAATAGACCATGAAACACTGCGGCGGCTTGTGCAGGAACCCGCCATTTCTCCCCGTGCATCGCGCGGATACCTTGCTCTTGCGCTGGATGTAGAGATTACCGGCCTTATACGCATATTGTCATTTGTAACAATTGCAGAAGGTGCAGGAAAATTCAATGCATTCAATCCGAATACTGACTCGAAAGGACTTTCTTATGGCATTATCCAATGGGCGCAACGGCCCATACGGTTAGCCGAAATAGTTAGTGCTTATCAAACAGGTGATCCTACACTTTTTCAGTCAGTGTTTGGCGCTTCGGGCGCAAATATGATCATACATACACGAAAACCACGCGGAGGCGTAAACGCTTCGGGACAAACAACTGATAGACAATTTGACCTGATCAGAAATCCCTGGAAAGAACGCTTCTCCAAGGCTGCCTTGTCTGTACCTTTTCAAAAAATACAGGTCAGCACGGCCGTCATAGCGTTTACCGCAGCAATTGCCGATCTTAGAACATATGCCGTCAAGATCCGTTCACACCGCGGCTATGGGTTTATGTTAGACATGGGCAACCAGCACGGCGTGACCGGGGCAAAATCTATCTACAACAAAGTAGTAACAGCGGAAATGAACGAAGAAGAAGCCTTGAAGGCGATGACGGATGAATCGCACCGTCGCCTTAAGGTGCAGTATGGAGATGAATCCAACGAGGCAAACGCCACCTTGGAAAGGCGCGAACTTTTTCGCACTACCACCTTGCTTTCTACCGACGACTTTAATGAAAATTAGAACAACCTTAAAGCAACCGCAATGGCAACTGCCCTGATAAAAACATTCAGCAATCTTAACAAAGATATCCTCCTCGAAGGCGAATCTAGTGCCACCGATCTTCGCATAAGATCGCTCCTCATCGATCCGGATGGCCTTAATGAAAAACTTGATCTCGCCGGCAGTGAAATGGTCATTGCAAAAAATTTTCTTGTATTAGATTCCGCAGGCACTCCGGACGTTTACCGTTTTGCAGTACCCGAAGGAACCAATATAATTCTTACAGCCAACCTGGTGTTTTTAACCGGCAACAGAAAGTTTTTTGGACGCAACTTTTCTATAGACGCAGGTTATTCAGCAAAGCTCGTACTGCGATTGTTGATGAACTCAGCCAAATCCATTCACCCTTCTTTAACCATTGGCTTGTGCGGACAGTTCGAGGTGGACCTGGGAGGCGGAATAATTCAGGCATCTGCTGCCCCAATATGTATTGAAGTAAATGTGCAGCAATTATTCGATAACCTGCCCAACGTTAAGCTTCCTTCACTGAGTATTGGGTTGCCTGACTTTGGCATCCGGTTGCCGAATTTTTCGATACCGTGGGATTTTCCAAACCTGCCTGCATTCCCGTTCAGGTTGCCTTCTTTCAGTTCCGGTCCATCGAACTTTCCACTGAAGATAAGTTGGAAATCAGCCCGCATTGTCAACGAAAAAGAGAAGATAGTGGCAGAGATTACGGGCTTGCGAATTGAAAGCAGCCGGCATGCGCTGGAAGGCGATCTTCATCTTGTTTTTGAAGATGGATCAGTAAAAGTTTCAGAAAGTTATTTCGATCTCTACCGTCCGGACCACGATCATAAGCTTCGTCTTCAGTTTGATCAATGGCATATCAGTGATGGCTGCTTGCTGATTGGATGGAAAAAAGGACAGCTTAACAACTGGTTGAAATTATTACTGCCAGATATGGCAGATATTGTAGATACGGACACTGATTTTTCATTTCGCATTTTATGGAATGAAGGAGAATTGAGTGAAGTGCGGCTTGATTGGATGCCCGATGAATCAAGAACACTGAAGCTGCCTGGAATTAAAGTACAATTACCCGAAAAAAATCTGTTCTCACTGGTATATTATAAAGAAGAGGAAGACGACAAGTTTGCTTTGATAGCAACGGAAGCAAAAAATCAGAAGATCATTGTGAGTACATCCTTTGCGTTAAACCTGGTTGAAGAGGAACGCGAGGTATACAACGACAGTGAGAATGTGAACAAGCCGCTGATCTCCATTTCTGCTACTGCAAAAAAAGATGTTAGCATTGCTTTAGTACAGTTTTCGCCTGAAGGAAAGTCGTTGAAATTGTTCAAACAATTAAGAACACCTTTAAAGCGCTTGGCAGTTGTAGAATTCACTCCCGGACCCGGACCGGTTGACCCCGAAGAAGGACCGGAACTGCCCGCATGGCCAGACGCATGCCCGCCAAGCGAAATTTCGTTGACAAGTGTGAACGCAGATTCTTGGACGATAGAGTTTGACCTGCCGGCGATGACACTCCCTTTCCTGAAGCAAGGCAGCTCTCAATTCATACAGGTGAAGCTGATAGAGAAACGATTTGATCTGCCCAAGATATCATGCACACTGGAAGTAACGGTTGCAATTGGCGGCGCATTAAAAGCCTCCGGCACTACCGACCTTTTGTTCGACCTGGAAACCATGGCATTTAAAGTGCAGTTGGGCGGGATTGATTTCATTGTGCCCGGCGATATAGAGAACAAGGAATTTCTCGGTCTTGAATGGACGCTGAAAAAAGGCACGGGTAATAAGCTCTTTACACTCCTTACACAGAGCAAAAATTACCAATTGCGACAGGCTCCCGGCTCAGTTATTACAGCCACATTGCCTGGCATAGGTACCGAAGACGAGCCGCTGGAATTTCAGTTGCGTGATTTTGCTCTAAGCGCAAAAGGTGTAAGTGTTAAAGGCCGCGTTTTGCCAAAGCCCGTTAAGCTTGCGGGGTTGAACACACGCTTTCACTTCACCGAAGGTGAATTCAACATTGAAGAAAATAAGATCAGGGATTTTTCTATTGCAGGTTCCGGCGCACTGCCGCCAAAACTGGTAGGCGAAGCAACGGCAGATATTGCGCTGCAGTTCCGCACCAGCAATAGCGGCCATCTGGAACTGGTTGCAGGGCTTGCACGCCTGCGCGGCAGGAATTTGCTCGATTGTAAATCCACACGCTTTCAATTTTCAGTAGATGGACTTGGATTAAAATTCGTGAACGACGGGCGTTATCATTTTTATTTCACTATTACCGGTATGGCCAAATTTGTGCCTTTGCCGGGAGACGATTCATCTGGTCCCCTGTCCTGGTTGCCGGGCATTGAAATGCAATTGATGGAATGCCCGCTGACCGAAGACGTTAGTGTACTTAGCAAGCACATTAAGTTCCTGGTAGAAATGCCGCGCAAACCGTCGTTCGAGTTTCTCGGCTGTTTTAAAATGGAAATACGCGGAATCGGTTTTATACCCAGCGCACCAATGTTTGGTGGCGATGCCGCAATGGAGCTTGCCGGGCAGGTAATGTTTGCCGACGGCACAGGCGACGTTATAGAAGCCTCGTTCGATTTTCATAATCTTTTTATTGGATTACCTGAACCCGGAAAATTCGTTCCGCGCATTCACTTCAAAGGACTCACTGTTAAAATACGACAGGGAGATACATTTGCTGTTGAAGGATCGGTGGACTTTTTCGACAACGACCTCATAGAACCGGGAGTCATTGCAAGAGGTTTTGGCGGACGTGGCTCATTATCCATACAGGGACTGCCAACATTTACCGCTGCGTTTACATTTTTACGCGTAAGCCGCGACAATGGTGATCGTTTTGTAAGAGCATGGTTCATTTTTGTGCAGGTAGAAAAAATAAGCCTGCGCATTCCGCTGCTGAATGTGTTTATCAGGGAAATAGGTCTGGGTTTCGGTTACAGGTATACGCTGGCCAGCATCAGGGCGGCAGATGATCTTGACGACCCGCGTGAACTGATAAAAGAATTGAGGCGGCTCTCGCTCACGCAAGGCGAACTATCGCGCCGCGACCAATGGCGCGTGGTTATTGAAGATCCGGGGCAAAGTCCGCGCTGGACGGTTGCCGCAAGAATGATGATTTCGCAGAATTCCGCATCACAACAGGCAACTGACTGGCACCCGCAAGTTGAAAAAACTTTGTCGTCACTCTTTTTGCTGGATGTAGTGCTGGGCCTAAGAAGCGATCTTACATTTTTAATGACTGCACGCGCATGGCTTAACACCAACTACAACGATTACCGTGAAACAGAAAGCCTGCGCACACGCCCTTTGCTCAGCGGCTTTGTATTGCTTTCTCCCCGCAAAAAACGTTTGCTTGCACACTTCGCATCCAACCCCGGCGCAGAATTTGGCGACCACCCTCCCTTGCCCGAATTTATAAAACGCGCCATCCGCAACAGCCGTTTTTCAGCTACACTGCTCATAGAACCGGGCCTACTGCATTACGAACTTGGCTGGCCAACACAACTAAGCTGGCAGGATAGCCTTGGTCCATTGACCGCTGAATTTCGGGGAGGAACCATTTTCAGGATATCCAGAACGGATATAGTGTATGGCAATTCTTTCATGGCGCGTGGTACGTTGGAACTTGCTGCTCAGGCAGGAGGCGATTCGGTAGGCGCACGTATTTCAGCAACGGCTAAAGTTGCATATGGCGCAAGGTATATTGGTGTAATTGGATTGGTACAACCCATTCAACGTTCTGCATTGTACGGCGCTGTCGGGATAGAGATAAATGTTAGGTTCAGCGTTGATTTCTGGTTACGGTTCAAGGTTGGATTTGTCAAAATCAAAATAAACTTAAGCTTCCAATTTTCAGTGCAGATAACTGCGTTGCTGGAGCTGGGCTTTACACCTCAAACAGCGCTTGGCGTGAGTGGCAGAGCAACAGTCTCGCTACGCATTATGGGTCGCGGTTTGCACTTCAAAATTCATGTAGGTCTTCATCATGAAGCAGTAAATCGCGCAAGAGAAATCACTTCGCAATATGTAAACATCGGTCTGGAGGCAGCAGAAGCAGAACCGATACCGGGAACACAACAGTCGCTGGACAGAGTTTCACCTACAAAGCCACTGACAGCAAATACATTGCTTTCAAATGCGCTTGCTTCTACATTTGCCAGCTCCCTTTCCATAGCAAAAGCAACCACACCAGGAGGTGAATTTGTTACACCGGGTTATTTCATCTACTGCATACCTGTTAGCAATACTGAATGTTATTTCCTTCTTTATCCCAATGAAAAAACAGATGATCAGAGAAAACAAGGCTTTCTTCCTGTTCCGCCGGAAAAGGGATTGATCGTCAACACAGATTTCGAGTTGACGTTTCCTGCCCTGGAGAAAGATTTCGTGCTGCATCAATTCGATCCGTTCAGTGATGAGTGGCCGGTGGCAACCTCACCTGGCATAGACGTTACCAAACCATACAACTGGAAAGCAGATTGGGAAGAGGAAATGGGATTATACGAATATAAAGATCCAGAGACAGGCAAAATAGAACAAGGAAAAATTAGCCTGGATTCGATGCTTCGCAAAGCATATATCACAATAGCTGAAGGTGAAGAATTCGACGATATAATTCCTGTAGGCGACCCGGGAGTTCCGGTGCAGGAAGGAAATATTTTTGAAGACGCAAGGGTGTACAATCCGTCTGATGCTGCATTTGAAGCAGCTGTGCGCGGCGCGGCAGAACAGTTTGAAGGATCACCTTATTTTAAGCAGGACAAGAATTCATTTTACGAAGCGAGCTTATTGAACGCTTTTTCCAGCAATACCAATATTTATGCCCCCGACGGGCAACTGCCGGACGAAGGCGACAAAAAAGACGAAGTCGATATGGCCGAACAGGCGATTCACCTAAGAAGTGCTGTAGTGAACCAGATGCTCACAGATTTTCAAGAATATGTGCAAGACAGATCAAAAGTGGAGATACCAAAATCAGTGGCCTTTCAAATGGGTTTGGTGTTCAGAACCACGGGTGGTATTCCTTTATGGCTCAGGGAGCACATGTCGCAACAAATTCTTATCAAACAAAGAACAAAAACCGATTCAACAGATCCCGATTCAGCCGAAGCTGAAAAAGTTATACTCTTTAATACGGAAGCCAGCAGCTTCGTGAAAAATATCCCCCAGTTCCAGCGGGTAAGAGATTATACTGATGCAAATACTATTGCCATTACCTGGGACCTTACCTGGTCAGACGAGCAAAAACTTGAAATGCGTATGAAGCTGGAAAAATTCATCAACAAAACTACTGAAGCAGAGCTGCTGGAACAGCAGATTGAACCCGAACAATTCCTGAAACATTATCTCATTCGCAGGCGCCCGTTACATTCTACAGAAGCAGAAAGAGAATTTGTAGTAAAGCCGGTTGAGATATTGAGCAGGCCCTCTGTACAGGATACGATGCTGCTTTCTTTCGCAAACAACACCATCGCCTGCGCCAACGGCGGATTGCAGGTTTTCAGGCCGAAACAGCAACTCGTCATAGACTTCAACGGTAAACCTGTTACCGTGTACACAGTTGCAGCTGCAGCAGGCGTGAGTCAAAACCATCTGACACTTGAAGAATTAAGGCCGACCGATTTTGGCTTTCCGCCAACAGAAGAAGAGAAACCAGGTTTAGCAACTGTTTACGCTCCGGAACTCATTCGCTTGCGGTCGCGTTTTCAGTTCACAGATCATTTTAACGATGAATCGCTGGAAGACCAGATAGCATTGGGCAGAAATGGAAAAACCTACCTCTATACGGTGGTACCTGTAGATGTAACCGGAAAACAAAGTCCAAGACCTCTTACACTAGTAACCACCAGGCGTGCAAATTATCCGCCGCCGGTTCCATCTGAAAGTGAGTTGCAAGTGTCCTATAAAATTGATGAAGACGTATTTGAAACCACACCGGAAGCAACGGTACTGAAACCGGAAAGCGTGCAATTAACGTGGAAGAAGCCTGCCGATCTTCCTAACCAGCCTAAAGTAACAATCAAGGAATACAGGCTTGTCTTCAGAAAAGAAAAAACATTGCCGGTTGGTTCTTATGGACTGGACACAGAAACAGAAGGCAATCACAACGATGGCTTGCCTAGTAGTAATGCAAGAGTGCTGCGTACTGATATTGTAGTGCCTCTTCCTCCTCCGGAAAGTGGTACCGAGATAAAACTTTCCATCAACGACGACCTGAAAGAAATACTTGATTCACAATTAAAATGGCGCCCCGAAGCCTGGCGTGTTTTTCTTCAAACCGTAGGCAACAACGAGGTGCTCTCACCTATTGTGCCTGTGCGCATCATTTTATGCTTTGAACGCAAGACACAACCTGATAGGGACAAAATACTTAACATAAAACGAATGCCCGAATTGCTGGAATGGGTGACATGCCCCGTTTCACTCACCGTGGTTGCACCCGAAGATGCAAAGGCAGATGTAGACCTTGCAGCTTTCCCGATGCCGTCGTTAAAAGACGATACCACATTTAATAGTCCCATCGGGGATGTGCTCGCATTCACAAAACATCCTGAAGCCATTCGTGTGGTGGAGCTTTTATGGAATCAGAGCCCTTCTGAAACAACCACTTTTCCTACCAACCTTCAATCTGGGTACCAGTTGTATGAGTTTGACGTAGACGCACATACTGGCGATGCAGTTGACCGCCCACAAAACGATACCTTCCTGCAACAACTGCGAAGGATACGCGAAGTAGAATTGTTATCGTCTGTTCAACTTAATTTGTCGCCTGACAATACAACTATTGCAGACCAGTGGGAAGCCTGGTACCCCAGTATGGTGCGCAGAATGTTGAACGATGCTTCTGCTGCCAAAGACAAGCAGCCGCAGTTCTCAAAAGCAAAACTAAGTCCCTGGTTCTCGTGGCGCGAATCGTACCTGGAATGGGTGCAGCACCCCGCGATGATGAGAGGAGAAGTGACGTTAGCTTTTACTCCGCAGCAAATACTGGAGGGAACAAATATTACATTTGACCCAGTCCTGTTCAGGCCCGGAAGTTTTGTTCGCATCACCGGTTTTACCCAGCCTGAAAACAATGGTGTCAAACAACTGCATTCTCAACAGCCCGCCGAAACAAACCTTTTGCGTTTTGCTGATAAATCATTCACTCCCCCGCCAATTAAGGACACATTAAACAATTGGATAACCATTGAACCGGTTTTACCTGCGACTGACGACGAAAATCTTGTGATAACTGCAGATGTGACAATAGAAGCCGAAGCCCCCGGCAAACCGTTTACCCTGATAAAATTTACAGGCACTGCCCCGCAGTTGAATCACGGGGAATTTATACGCATCACTGATCCTGCTTATCCATCAAACAATGGTTACCGGCAGGTAAACATTCAACAACAGAATGCAACCATTCAGATTAAAGGAAGGCCTTTTATGGTGGGCGGTATAACAAGGCTTACCCTGGAAAGATCTACAGGAAAAAATTTGCATCCGTTCCTCGACTGGTTAACAAAAGAACTGGAAGACAATAACGATGTAGTTGAACTGAATGCAGCACCTCCATTCAAGCTCGAGAATTTAGAGCTGCTGCAGCAGCAAACCTCACCTGCGCAGGACCCTTACGGTTGGAACATTCTTAAAACACTGGGGCTTTCTGTTAGTTTTTCAATTCGTGATAGAAACTCCGGTAAGCCGCGTACGCCAGATGAAATTCGTGAGAAACTTTTAACAACGATTACCGCGTTAAAAAACCTGGGTAAAGAAACAGGCTTGTACACAGACGAAATAGAAAAGCACCTGTTTATCGAATATCTTTTTAAACCTTCAAGAAGTACAAGGCTTGAAAAAAATAAAGCGGTTGTACCTGATGCAAACGACCTGCTAAGCCTTGTACAGGTCAGCCTGCGGCCCGTAGCAAAACAGGTTTATAAATACAGGTCGTACAAGATCACGAAAAGGGTTAACGAAAACGGTGATGTATTTCCGGAGACAAGAGACAAAAAGACCCTTAATCTCAAATTCAAATGGACAAAACCTGCAAGTGGCAAACTGGTAGAAGTAACGAGGGATAATGCAGCCATAATTGTTGATGCACCTGCGGAATCAACAAATGACAAACCGCATAGTGTTACAGTTGAAGCAAGGTTTCCTGCCGAAGGTGAGATCCGTTTCATATTGCATTGCACTGAGCCTGCAGCAGGACCTCCAACAGAAGGCATCAACACAGAGTTATACGATGTTGAAGAAACTGTAGTGCGGCTTACAGACTGGCAATCGCAGTATTTTGATGCGCCTGTTGAAGAATGGAAAGAACGTTTCAAAAATCAATCAGATGAAGCAAAGCACTGGCAGCGCCTTGCATGTTATCTCATTCGGGTGAATCCTCCAGGAGAATCATCACTTGTTCCCCCGCCTGCCGAAAACACGCAGGATGTTTTGAACATAATGAAATGGGTTGACAGGTTTTTTACCGCCAGCGCAGACTTTGCCACTTCTTCAAGCGACGATGCATTGCATACAAAGAACG
This sequence comes from Bacteroidota bacterium, assembly GCA_023416995.1. GTDB lineage: Bacteria > Bacteroidota > Bacteroidia > Chitinophagales > Chitinophagaceae > DATHKG01. Next base: position 95,545 of record JAEZGI010000029.1, on the reverse strand, counting down.
GGATCAACATTGCTTCGGCTTATCCGCGGGTGATGTCGCCCACTTCGTTATCGCCCGATGCCGCAGGACGTTTAACTTATTATCATCGTATAGAAGATGGCTGGGCGCATGTTTACCGTTATTACTTCCTGCCGCAACACCGTTACGATAAGCTATTTGAAACACTGGCCAACTCAGCGGAATTGTTCCCGGAAGAAAAACCAAAACTCAATTGGTTTAAAGCACCTGCACCTGGATCAGGTGGTCTGGATGTGGTGATAGATCGCATTAAAGATGTGGCTGCACCGGTAGTACTGTTCTCCGGCAGGCTCGATGAAGCGGTAGGAAGTACCGAAGCTATCAGGCCCGGCAAAACTTGGGAAGTTATCATTGCGAAACATCCTGAGCAACTACTGATAGAAAGTAACCGCACGCTGGTGCGGCAGTTGGAGTATAGGCAAATAGCCCATACACTGCTACGGAAATTTGCTTTTGACGCATCACTTGCAAAACTTAACGAAGAGCTTGCCCAAAATGGCCGGCCTTTGTTAAAACCCGTGTATCCCAAAGCAACTAGCGGAGCAGAACTTCCGCACGACATGGAACAACCCGACCATCTTGCGGTTGATGATCCCGGCAGTCTTTTACCTGCGGTGCGTGCATCGCTCGATATACCTTCGAGGCTTGGTGTTTTTTCGAAAGATGCATTGGTACTTCAATTTGAACAGCTGCCTTATTTTTATAAGCACCTCTTGTTAATTGCAGCGCAAACATCCCGACGTGTATCGACGGTTACCAGCATAGTACAGCAGGACCTCGAGTATAAATCGCCGAAGCCGAAGGCGCAACTGGAAGTAAAAGATAACGGCGCATTGCGTTTTCTGCAGGTAAATGTTCATCTTAACTCTTATCGCGAATGCCTGCCGGATGGTGTGGAAGAAACATGGACTGAGCAGGCGGACGAAATGCAGCTTCGCTATTCGGACCTCCCCGACACAGAGGTAGCATACCAAGTAATACTGAAAGCTGTTGGCGCTAACGTCGAAGCACAAACAGAATTCCGTTACGATACAGAAAAACTGCTCACAGCTCCGCCGCACACTTTCTTTAAATCGATACCACTAGGCAAACAATTTGAGTGTGTTGCAGTACAGATCATTCCCGCGGGAGAGCACAAGTTCTACTTAGAAGCACAATTGCAGCGAAACAATATTCTTACATTGCCGCAACCAAGAGAAATAGAGCAGCAGAACGGAACTATCGTGCCGGGCACAGGTCCCATAACTTTTACAGCAGGCGATCTTACACAAAAAATATATTACGCTCAGCTTCCGTTAGTATTTCCGCAGCTTAAAATGCTCTTCCCCACTTCTGCCACTGTTGCAGAAATTAACAGGGTACTGCGCAAATACACAGCCGCAGTAATGGTGAGTGTGGCACCCACTTATCCGGCAGACTTCCCCGAGGACCTGAAACGTAAATTGGAAGTGGTGAATGTTACAGGCAGAATATTTTTTACAGCAATTGCGCCGTTGAATGAAGAGGAGCGCGACTGGGTACGCAAACTATACCTCACAGCCCCTGATAAAGACCGTATAATACAATTCACAAACGACTTGCAGAACCGCGATGCGTACAATGAATATTTCAGCGACTGGTTCAGCGAAGAACCTGTTACAGGCACAAAAGGATTTACGCTCACATCTGAGCGGATAGAATTACCTGCACCTACATCGTGTGTTCTTTCATTGCGTATTTCAAAAAATGACCGCGTAACGGTATTAACGGAACTGCAGAATTTTTTGAAAACGCCTCTAGACCATTCATTTGCTGCAGCACTTATTTCATTAACCGATCAACTGGCAAACTATGATGATGACCTGGCGGGCAATGAAATAGCTATCAGTGCTAATGCATGCATAGGCATAGAACAAATCGAAGAAATTGCGGCGCCTGCCATGTTCAGCCTGGATGCTGCGAACAAAAAGTTCACCTGGCAAGGTTTGATGAACGAAGAGCAGAAGGCAGTGATCACACAGTGGACACAAATCTCTGACTTTGGTGTAAGTTTTCAACGCCTGCTTGATGCTGTTAGTACAGCAGCACCACCCTCTGTAACATTAGAGATTGCTGAAACGAGTTGGTTGCCCCGCCCGCAACAGCTGCAACTACCCGGTATATTAAAAGATCATTTATTGATAGGACGCGCTGTGTTTAGGTGGTGGGGATGGATGACTGTTGATGAAGCAAAAACACTTTTAAACAGCTCACTTGAAGTAAATAATAAGGCAATACGCAGGTTGTTTACTTCTACTGGCAGGCATGGATTAAATGAAGCTTCATTTGAAATCAGTGCAAGACGAGGAACTGCGGCCGCTCAAACAGAAAACATACAATTACCCCAACTGTAATTTATGACACTTAGAAATTTCACAATAAAAGGACCAGAATTAAGCAATGGCAAACTGCTTTGGGAAGCTGAAAAAGCTGAGATAGTAGAATGGAGCGATGCAGAAAGCCTGGCGCTGGGAGGTGAAGATCCTGCATTTGGTGGGCATTTTGCAGACACGCATGCAATCAGGAACCTGTTAGTAGACAGAAATGAAAATTTGCTTAGTGGAAGTAGAAAATTTTTATTGCCCGGAACAATTGTAGCGTTGTGCCGCATACATAAAGTAGATGTCAATATCGGCAAGGTATTCACTTGGGGTAAAACGGGTGATTCAGACAACATATGTCATGCCCTATTGCTGCTGCAATCAAATGCTGCCGATTGGCTGAAGGGCGCAATGGTTGACGCTTCGCTCAACATGCCAGACTGCGTCTGCATTGGCGGCGAAATAAACCTTAGCTTGTTGCGACCACCGTCGGCAGATATCAGCAAGCCAATAGAATCGCTTACGCAAAAGAAGATCACATCGGTAAAAGAAATACGCCTAAATGCCAGCGGTTTATTATTCGAAGCTGACTGCAGTTTTGAATGGAAGCAATTAGAGAAAGTAAAAGCTCCGTTCTGGATGGCACCCTTTGTGGGAAAGGAAAACAACGGTGCCCTTTATGTTAGTGTTGACACGGAACAGATGAATGCCGATAAAGAAAAGTGGAAGCCTTCGATGGATCAGTTGCAGGATATTTTTAGGGAGCTGGCAACATGTTTACGGCAGAAGGAAAATGATGAGAAGGAAAGTGTTTATTGGACAAGCCTTGAACCTGTAAACGCGAAATCTATTCCCAGTTTTTACTGGACCGTTCCTTCCACTGCAGGTTCAATAACTACCCTTGACTTTCCCACCGGTGAGTGGCGGGTGATTATTGCAGATCAAAGTCCGTCCAACGCAGCCCTTGCACCCCGGGGCATGTTTACAATTGCACCGGAAATTCAAATTCTTGCTTCCGGACAAACAATCACTTTAAAATTTTCAAAAGCAATCGCTCCACCAAACGCTCCGGGCCTCGTCTTCAATGCGGGAAAAACTGCCGGTCAATGGACCGAAGATGTGAATATTTCCGGCGTAACAACACAGTACGAACCTTTGTCTACAGCAACTATTCTGCGAGATCAATACAAACTGCTCGCCCCTGAAGATGATGCTGTAGCCGATCCACCTGTTTTGTGGGGATGCATGCCGCTTACTAACGGTTGGGCGCAGTTGCCGTTTTTGAACCTGGTAGAAACACACTACTTCAAAGCATTTGAAAATAACCAAGAAACTGCTTCGGGCGAACAGACTGCTTTATTTAACGGTGCCGCAGTTTTTGGCAACGACTCTCCTTCGATGTTCACACCTGAGAACGGCGAAAACCCCTGGAGTATTACGCTGCTGAATGGTTCTGGCTATGATGGTTTATGGACCATAGATGCCGCGTCCAGGGAACTTACAAGTCACAGATTGACAATCTTTAATCCGGAGCTGGTGCTGCATGGTTTTTTTAAACTGGGTGTGCAATCGCCTGTTGCTGCCGATGCATTACCAAGCCTCGATAACTTTCTCGGTGAACTGGTTATGCTTCCTTTAAGCACCGCGCAGAAGAAAAATCGTTTTCCTTCTCCATTCAGAATAAATTTTCCTAGTATAAGCTTCAGCAATAAAAAAGAAACACGAAGGGGCACAATGATGTCCACTCCATTGCTGCAGCAATGGAACTTTCATTACAGCGTAAACAATGAGAATGATACGTTTAAAAAGTTGCTCCAGAAAGGCATTTGGAATGGTAAAGATGACGACTCCCGGTTTGCAGCGATATGGAAATACTTGCCACTTGCATGGTGCCGGCATCATGCCGCTCCATTAATACAATGTTTGCCGCTAACGCAACAGCAAATGCCGCCATCTTATCCAAGTGCAAGCCGTCAACTGGCGCCGTTTGAATTTTCAGTTGAAAATACAGGGCTGGAAAATCTTTTTGGCATAGATGCAAACACAGGCGCTAAAGACTGGCCTGCATGGTTGAATTTATCGCAGGCAAAACCAAGCCGCGACTGGCCGGGCAATCTTGGTCTTGCCTCGTTAAGTTTACCCGGGCTTGTATTTGATCCTAAAACTTCGCAACAACTATTATCTAAACGAACTGATTTTACAGGCGCCCAGATGCTGTACAGTCTTCCCTACACCGAGGAAATAAATGCGCTGGCGCAATTACCTAAAGAAGAGAAGCAGGAAAACAACGATCAACCCGAAGAAGTCGTTGATAAACCGGTATTGATTCCGCGCCGTGAAAGCTATGCTGAACACTGGCAGCAGCTGGCAGAAAAAGCAGTGCTTGCAAAAGGCGATGCAGATGAAATGCTGGAACTCGAAGTAGAAAAAACAAATGTTATAAACCTGGTTGAGCCATTTGCATGGCCGGTAAAAGCCACATTGGAATTAGACAATTATCCCGGTAAAATCGAGCTGGCAAATGCACAGGGTGATCAATCAGTTACTTTGAAAGATGAAGATGCTTTAAAAGGAATCAGCGGAAAGTTTGTGATCAATCAAAAAGAACTCAAACTCATTAAATCAGACGATCCCGGCGTCACCATCACTGCAGGCAGCATGGCTGCTTTTGGCGATGGCAAACGCCTGCGCGATCAGCGCGGATGGTGGAGAGGTGCATCAACTGCAGATATCATATCCGGCATTATCAGAACACCGATGCAACGGCAAACAGAGCAAGATGAAGATTTTGAGCTTTGCACACTGTCAACGCCAGTTGCACTGTCATTTGTAACAGGTCCTTCGTGGCTATGCTGGTTCAGGGACCTTCCTTTCAAAGCTGATACATTCAAAAGGGAAGACGAAGCGCAAGGTGCGGAAGATGTGAATGATACCAATGCCGTATCATCAAGAAAAAATGCATTGCGTGGCTATGAATGGCGGCTGATGCAACAAACAGATGACCCGCTTATGCTGCTGGGCTTTTATTTTTTTCCGTTAACGCTGGAAAAAGTAGTGATACAGGCAAATGAAGTACAATCGGTGGACATCATTGGTCGGGTGCAGCTTCCGTTTCCACAACACAAACAACAGTTACCCGAGCTTGGCAATGTTGTAAGAGTAAAATTTGTACGCACTGCAGGTTCATTAAAAATACAGTCTGTAAGCTCAACCCTGCAGGGGGGTGCAGCGCCGCAGCAGGTTAATGGCATCTTGAGCCTCGATCCGCAAAAAAATAATTTTGCGCCGCGTCTTCACTGGAAAATATTTGAATACACAGCCACTACAAATAAAATAGACATCGATTGCCTGCTGGAATTTTACTTGTTTGGCGAACGATGGTTTGTGCCGTTGGAAGACAACGATATTGAGTCCGGTAAGCCTGCAGAGTTCAAAGGAAAGATAGAATTGGAAGGAGAGAACATCAGCATGACTGTTGCTGTTAAGCTGGACGCTGCGATGCTACCTGTTGCTGTGAAAATCACCATGCAATTTACTTGGGGCGATGGTGCTTCGCTCAAGGCGGTTGCAGAAGTAGCGTTTGATCTGCTGACAACACAATTCCCCGGCAATGTAATAGACCTTATCACACCCGGTATAACAACAAACTTTTACTGGAACATTCCAGGCAAGCCTGTTTTGAATGTCAACAAAGGCTGGTTGGATCACCGGTCGCTGCAATTGAGTTTTTCTGGTTTTAAAAATAACGCCCATAAAACACTTGAGTTGCTACCCGGCATGTTGCTGGACGATGTTTCGGGAGAGCCTTCTGCGGGTTTTGCTTCAGCATCGTTTTTTGTAAATAAAGATGGAGTCGGCAAAAAAACACTTAAGCTGAATCATGCATGTGTTGAAGCTGTATTCAATTGCCGGTGGGGTGCGGGCCCGCTTTCATCCAGTTCACCTGCTGTTACGGCGGAACATACCATTAAAGAAGTTTTTGGTTCTTCCTCCGGTAACCTTAATGCAGGATATACGCTCAATTATACTGAAAAAAAATGGACCGTTTCTTTTTTGCTGAATGGAATGATAGATGTAAATAATCTTGTATCATATCCACGTTCTGCACTAAATCCTCAAATTGAACTCCCTGTAATTTTATTCAATTCAAATTTGAGTGTTATAAAACCAAGTGAAGAAGAAAAGCTTCGCAAGGTAGCTGAACAAATGAAACTTTTCCCTGAGCTCACTCTTAGCATCGAGGGACATACAGACAATACGGGGGCAGTAGCAGACAACTTCGACCTGTCGCGTAAAAGGGCCATAGGTGTTAAAGCGCGTCTGAAAAAAATATTGAAGGACGATTTTGGCATACCGGAGGCGACTGCCGATAAACGCTTGACCGTTGCCTGGTTTGGCGAAACTTTACCGGACAGCCCAAGCGTCAGCAACAACAGGCGTGTCGAAATTCACTGCTCATTCACCGCATTGCCGGCAATCAGGCCTGCAGGCAACGCCGGAGATCTCAACCACATTCGTCATACGTTGCGTATTTTGTTTAATCAGCACGAAATAGATTCAAAAGCGCTAACCGCAGGTTCGGGTATCGTTTTGTTTAATTTTAAAGACGATGCAGCATGGCAATTTCTTGCGGTAGTCGAACACCGGCTTGTAGATGTAGGATTTAGAAACCTTTCAACACCTTTGGAGCAGAGTAACGACAGGAGGTGGACAGCTATACAGGAAATAAGGTTTGCATCGCCATCAAAGTTCTCAAGCTATATCCGTTATTTTTTTGATAAAGAAAACAAGCCAAGAAAAAAGATATACTCAGCGCTAGTCGGATCTCCTTCAAAACAAGAGAACGAAGATAACAGCGATCCCTTGGAAGTGTTAAGCATAGATGCACACGAATTCTCGCGAATAAGTGCAGCCTTTCATTATAAACCTTTCATCGAAAAATTACTTGCAGAAACAGCCGGGCAAAACGAGATAACGAAGCTAAACAATGCAATACTTGTTGAAGCAAGTGCCATTCAAAAAATATTGAACTCGTCTAATTCATCAAACGAGCCACTCAACCTGCAATACCTGCCTGGTGGTATACAACGTGCGATCCTTTCTGTGCCCGAAGACTATGCGATGCCTTCTATTACACCGCGTAGAGATTGGGCGTTGATGTCCCTCCCCTTCCTAGGCAGACTACAACAAGCTGTAAACGATTGGACAGGAAATGATTCACAACCCGCTTCCCTGCTGGCAGCAGATCCCATTTTGTTCCTGCATAAAAACATCGCCAGTGCGCAGCCCTTACCCGTTGTTCCATTGTCATTGGCGTCACGGGGAGACCGAAAACCTGTGCCCGTGCAAATATCCCTGTTTGACCTTACACGCTTTAGACGCTTTCGACGCCTCGACCCCGCAACGCTTATGGAAAGCTGGTTCCGTATTCAAAACCCGCCGGTAGAAACCTTCAAAGACGAGCAGAAATTAGTAAGCGTAACAGCGGCACTACCTGCGGACTCTCCTGCACGCCTCAGCCGCGAAACGCTGCTGAAACGATTGTATGATGAACAACGCAATAGTTTTCCGCCTGCTATCGGGCAGCTATTGAATGAAGACCCAGAAGTAACAAGCGACCTTGTATGGCGGCGCAATGCGCTTATAACCTGGCAGGGCTTCAGCAATATTGTGAAAGAAGACATACACGACAGAACTGACGCTGATACATCTAACAACCCATACAGTTTTTATTTTGCTGCTGCACAAATTCATTCATACCGGTTTACAGGCAATGGAAAAGTTGTTGACAGGTATCCTGCGGTTACATTACTTCCTGCGAATTTAAAAGTAGATGGAAAGCCAAATAAAATGCCCGTGAGCTTTACCGTTAGTCCCTACCTGGGGCTAGATTTTAAAGTGGTTAATGATGTAGCATCAGACCGCACGCCCGTATTGATATTTGCCGAATTGCTTTGTCTTGATCAAACGGGAAAAAGAATTATACCTGCCGTGAGCCGCGTATGGCAGCAGGAAGAGATTATTGCAAATGATTACAGCTTTGTAGGAGCCTGGGGCAACGACGTGCGCAGTCGCATTGCAGCAGATTCGCCTGTGGCTGTCGTGCGCATTCGCAAAGTATTTTCATCGGGCAAAGAACCGGGAATGCGCTTTCCTGAAATTGAATACGCATTCGAAGTGCTTGCATCTGGCGAGCAGTTTACTTCAATTGCAGAAAGCGGCGGACCTTTACGTTTGCCACTCAAACAACTCAGATTTTCAGAAGGACAATTTGGGGGCAGTATTGCACCTGCAAGACCAGAGAGTTTTGAAATTGCCCCGCCGCAGGTAACGGGCGTTCAGCCATTGAATATCGATAAAGACAAATGGAATTTGAATCCTGATGACCGTAAGTGGCATTGGGGATTGAGTGCGTTGCGCATGTCTGTTAAGTTTACTGATAAAAACAAAGGCATCATAGGTTCAGATTTAAAACAGGATCACCGCCTGTGGTGGAATGCAGTTTCGCATCAAGTGCAGTATGAAAATTTCAGGGAAGCAACGCCTTTAAAAAAATTCCTGCCTGCAAACTTCAGAGCACGATATATAAGCACCTTATTACCTGTTCCCGCAACGCCACCACTTCCTGAAAACTTTAAGCTGCTGCCTGCAGAAATTGGTCCGGTTAAACAATGGCAGCCCGTTTTGCCTGGTGGCTTGTATTATCTTTTTGTTGGGGCAAGACCGGGCGTGCCATTTGTATTTCGCAATATGCTTATAAGGCAAGACCTGAATGAAGAAGGCGAAAATAACAATGATAGTAGGCCATTGGTCGCAGGTGGCATTGCTGTTCAGCACCGTTTTCCAAGGCCGGTTGCTTTACCCGCGAATCCCCCAAGTAACCAGCTTACCGAACCCGCTCCGCAGAACGCATTGCAAACATGGGCCTGGTATTTTGAATCAGAGCTCACAGTTCAGCACCGGATAAACAAAAATGCAATGCCACACGACAATGCATTTGTTGTAAAAGACAACGAAGCTCACGGACTGCAGGTATGCATTCCGCAACTGGGAAGCGGTATACTTCCGGAATCGCACGATGGAAGATTTGCACTTGAATTCAAAAGATACCCTGAAAATGTCACGCCCATTCCCAATTCCGACTGGAATATAAATGCAGAACTTGTCGTACCGGGAAGACAGCTGCCGCTGATGAAAAGGGGTGATTTGTATGTGCCTGCTCTGCCCGAAGAGAACAGGCAAAAAGAGATTGACATGTTCAGGCAGTTTTTAAGTGATCTGCCGCATGGCACTGCCGTTCAGTTGAGAGTAACTGTCACACCCGCTAAAATTATCATCGGCGATATCGCTAATTATGGACAAACACTGGTACTTCCACTGCGGCTTGCACGCCAAAATAAGTTGCGTGATCCTTTTGCATATCGATACACGCAGTTCGAGGATCCTGAATACAATCGGAGGTTAGCTTCGCAGGCAGCGCAAACAAATCGTGAGGTTACTTATAAATCGGGCACCGACAATAAAAAAACAGAATTGATATTTGCTGCAGACCGTCGTGAGTACAATGCAACCAGCGAAGGACTATTAGCGCTGTTTGCAGGTAACGGCATAAAGGTTACGTCGAAAGTAACATTTAAATGGGTAAATGCTTCGGGCATTGCTACAGATGTTGCCATCATGGATTTTAAGACGGTAGAAGATAACAGTGCTGTTCTCAGGTTTTCATTGCTGGAAATACAGCATAACAAATCAGTGCGCTTGGCAGCCGGAGACTCGTTGCTAATTCTATTAGATGATATTACCATAACTGATTCAACAGGTGTTGCGAATAAACTGCAACCCTTAGGTTTAAAAGTTGAAATTGTATCCACACCTGTAACTCCTGTACCAGCTGCAGCGTATGGTTTACTAAGACGCAAAAAAGGTGCGCAGCCGGTAGAATGCGTAAAGTTTGCCTGGTCGCCGCAGCCTTCGCGCATTGAATTATTAACGCCAATGGATTTGAAAAAAGGAATTGTCCGGCGCCGTGCAATATTCCAGTGGATAGATACCGTACGTCTGGGCGCTGAGTATGACTACGAAATTCAAAAGATTACTCCATCGGGGTCAACACACTTTAATTTGTTCAAATGAGGAGGTGAGTAAGTCAGTACGTAAGACTATTTTGATCGAAGTAATAAGAAATATCATCCAGCAATTTTTCGACAGGTCTTTGCTCCAATTGTATTCGGGCTGGTAAAAATTACTGTGATACGTCGTTGATGAAAACACTTGTTCAATGTTTTGAGACATAGGCCTATTGCCATAAGCCAATCGTGTTTTTAAGTTTTGGTTAATGTACCTATATTGGGAAGCGCAACAGAGAAAAAGATTCAACCGTACTGTCCTTACGGTCTGCATAGACTACCTATTTAACAGAAGACAGCACCGGTTTACATCTGGTAACAATGCGCAGAACAGGGGGGTACCATGTACTAGTATATACAGTTCAGGATTGGGAAATCAAAATACTCTCCATACCTTACTACCCCGATCGTTCCCCAAAATTTCCATCAGCCCCCATATCCCTGCTCAACCAATAACACCCTAAACCTGTCCTCTACATGAATGCGTTTTTCCGACTCCCAAACACTGGAATCAAATCCGTTATTCGAAAATCCATTGCGTTGCTGGCGATCCTTGCAATCGGCCTATCCATCTCCACCGCACAGCAATTACAAATAAGACGCGAAACAACCTTCGGAAGCCTCGGCGGTGACCTCGGCGAGCACAGCGTGTTTGTCAATTCAAAATCGCAGGTGGTAGTATTCGGCATGCGTGACTGCGACAGCTGCAACCTCGATGAAATGCGCATCAACTTTTTTGATCTGCAGCTGGGACGGCAAATCCCGATAAGTATTTCTTTCAACAGCCGCTGGTACAAGGGCGGCGACATCATCGAAGCAGCCGACGGCGGTTATGTAATGATCGGAAGCCTGTCGACCGCGCCAATAGATGCGCCAAACTTCGACAGCGACATCCTGATCGCAAAGTTATCCGCGACCGGCACACTGGTATGGGAAAGAAGATTCACCGCAACAGGTAACGAAGAAGGCGTAGGCGTTCAGCAAACGGCTGATGGTGGATATCTGATCATCGCCAACTCCACCGGCAACAATGACATCACACAAAACACAACCGGCAAAAAACAAATATGGCTCGCCAAACTCGATGCCAATGGCAACACAACCTGGAGCAAACTGCTCACCACGCAATACAACAACACCGCGACAGACTTCAAAAAAACCGAAGACGGCAATTTCATTATCAGCGGTGGCACACGTGACAACACGCCATTCGGTAGCAACGCTTCCCGTGGTGATGCGCTGCTGATGAAGTTCAACGACCAGGGAACAATCCTCTGGCAATCACATATCGGTGGCAATAGTGATGAAGAACAATTTGACAAGGTTACACAGGATTACATGGGTAACTTTTTCGTTTCAGGTTATACCCGGTCGACTAATTTACCGGGGCAAACAAACCGCGGCGGCACCGACGGCTGGGTCACCAAAGTTTCAAACGCTGGTACAGTCTTATCTATGAAATTACTGGGCGGCACCGGCGATGATCGTTTAAACGCCATCGCCGTTTATGCTTCAGGTATTGTGACTGCAGGTGGATCTACTTTTTCGCATGATGGGGATGTTATAGAGAATGTGAAGAATCACACCGTCTGGGTAACCAGTTACCAGGACGGATCAAATGAGGTACGACATGGTTTCTTTGGACACACTGCCGACAATCCCTCTTTTGTAGAAGATATCGCCCTGGATGCGAGTGGTAACGTTTTCTGCGTTGGCACCGTTGGTGGTGGCGTTGAATTTATTGCCGATCCCGTGTATGATACAAACATCTGGCTGCTTAGTCTTGGGGAAACCAACAAGATAAAAGTGGCGGTGTATATAGATGCCAACAACAACGGCATCAAAGACGCTGACGAAGACCATTATAATGATGGGAGACTCGAGATCACCAAAGAGAACATATCCGAATACTTTTCCGCGAGCAGCGGCGCTTTTAACGCACCTATCGACACAGGAAATCATGTCTTCCGCTTTCTGAGTAATCAACCATACTATACAGCCACACCAGCGCAATTTGCCGCGCACTTCCCCACCTATGACATGGACGATTCATTCACCGTGCGGCTGGTTCCTAATAGCATGCTTACGGATCTCGCCGTGCGTCTGTTGCCGCTGAATAAACCAAGACCGGGGTTTGAAGTCAGTTACCAGGTAACGGTTACAAACCTGGGTGCTGTCGCAGTCGACCGTCCACTTGTGAAACTGGTACGCGATCCGCGACTTACTATCCTTAGCGCGAGTCCCGCTTTTTCCGCAAGCAGCAACGATACGCTGACCTGGGATTTCAGTTCCCGATCTTTAAAAGACACGCTGCATATCCTTTTTACGGCCCGGTTAGCCGCACCGCCTGAAACGGAAATTGGCGACAAACTCATTTCCCAGGTTTCCGTGTCCTATGACCAGGAAGATGCAACGCCGCTCAACAATTCATTTGTGCTTACTGAGATTGCCACCGGCTCGTTCGATCCGAATGATAAAAATGAATTACATGGTGGCGTTTTTCCGGTGGATTTGTTAACCACCGACAAGCTCCATTATCTCATCCGTTTTCAAAACACAGGTACTGATACCACTTTCAATGTTGTCATCAGGGATACTTTGCATGAAGCGTTAGACATTTCAGGTTTCCAGATGCTCACCGCCAGTCATCCGTATACGATGACGATTAAAAATGGCCGCCATCTTGAATGGAAGTTTAATAACGTGTTACTCCCTGATAGTAATGTGAATGAAAAGGCGAGTCAAGGTTTTCTGACGTTTTCGATTAAGCCAAAGGCTTCATTAAAAATTGAAGATGTCATCACTAATAAAGCCAGTATCTATTTCGATTACAATCTTCCTATTGTAACAAATACTACTTCCACGCGGATCGTTAACCTCGCTGCATTGCTGCCAGAGCCAGTGCTCTCTGGTTTAAAAACAAGTTATTGCGGCAATGAAACAGCACAAACGATTACAATAACCAACATTGTCGCTGCCCATCCGGCAACAATCACCGTTAAAATAAACGGAACAGCTGTTAACCTTGACAACAGCGGCAACTTTCTGTTTGAACCCGCAAAACTTAACGCCGGAAACCAAAACATAGAAATTACTTTCAGCAATGGCAGCATCCAAAAGAAACTGGCTGTCAACTTCACCATTACAACGCCGATAAAACCTGTTGTAAAACTTAACACGAACACAACAGTAGTTGATAAAAACACCACCATCCTCCAGCTTACAGCTATAGCCTCTGCAGCTGGCAACGGGGCGTTATACAGCTTTGCGAAAGACAGGGGAATGCTTAACATCCTTCAACCAGAAAGCAGCTCAAACATTCTCGCTTTGCCAGCCGTTTCGCTCAACGTAGGCGACAACTGGATTTATGTGCAGATGAAATCGGCCGATGAATGCGTGACATCTGCTACGGCGCTTGATAGTGTAAAGATCATCCGCACAGCAGTCACAGCGATTGTTGATGTTGATTATCCGAACTCGACTATTATTGCCTATCCAACGCCATTCACCAGCAACCTAACAATCCAGGGCTTACAGCCAGCATCGTTTTATTCCATCCAGATGCTCGACGCGTCAGGACGCATTGTTGTTTCGAAAGATGTTAAAAATCAAACGACCTATCAATTTCTAAATCTTAATCTAAGACACGGTGCCTACTACATCAGGCTGTACGACAAGAAAAAGAAACGACTAATTGGAAGCATGAAAGTGCTGAAGCTGGAATGAGTACCTTCTGAAGCAAAACTTACAAACTATCTATTACAGGCTGGAACTGCACGTGTGAACCATAGTTGCTCAACACCTGATTAATTGTCTTCCTGTTGCGCCAGATCTTTCATTCAATAAAAGATGAGATTCCCTGACGGTCCATTTAACGATTAAGTCCTTTTCCATTGGGTTTGATTTTAATTGTGTAAGTATTTGGTTCGCTGTCAGATCAACGGTCCGGTGACCGCTGCAGCAAAAATTGATCTTTGGTAAGAACACCAGGTGCGATCACAACCAGCCCCGGATTTTACGCGATGGAGTATGTATTTACAGGGGAACGCTTTCTACTCTTTTCGAAAGGTATCGGGCAAATTTTAGCACAGCACAGCTTGTCATTATGGTTCAACCTGGTCGGCTTCAATGGTCACCGCCGGCAAAGTCGCATGGGCAGGACGACACCATGCCCACGATCACATATACTCAGCGGGCAATGGCTGATTATCTGGCATTCAATGGTATCAGAATTGTAAGTAATACAGCTTTAGTTGTTAAAAGAGCTATACCTATTCAATGCTAACGCTATTATGTTGATGATTATCCGCGAAGTATATGCCCTATGATGAGAGTAATCCGGGTATCACAGTAACGTTGTTTCCTACTACCAATGTAATTGCGTAAATCGAAAGTAACTGCGATTTAGCATGACTAATATAGTCAGGTTGCAAAACTGAATTTTCTGTCACCGAAATACAAAGACATGAGCAGGATTAACGTAAAGGGAATATTAGAGGTTTTGAAAAAGGCAGGCAGCGGATTCCTTAAAGACAAGGTGCCAAAACTCAGCGCTGCGCTTGCCTATTATACTATCTTTTCGCTGGGACCAATGTTGATTGTGATTGTCTTTCTTGGTGGTTTGTTCTGGGGTGAGAACGCTATGGAGGGAACCATCGTTAATCAGCTAAGTGACATTATCGGTGACGCGGCTGCACGCCAGGTGCAGGAGATTTTGAAAAATGCCTCTTTTGACAGTAGCAGCACCATCGCAGCCACTATTGGTTTTGTTACGCTGTTCATTGGGGCAACAACAGTTTTCTCTGAAATACAGGATTCCATTAACCTGATCTGGAATCTTAAGCAAAAAGAGGACACAGGTTGGTGGAAATTATTGCTTACAAGAATATTATCTTTTTCAGTAGTAGTTGGCCTCGGCTTTTTGCTGCTTGTTTCACTCGTTATTAACGGTTTACTCGAAGGATTGATGACCCGTCTTCAGGAGATGTTTTCCTCAACTGCTGTAGTAGCTATCTATATTGCGAATCTCCTGATTACGCTCACAGTCACATCTTTCTTGTTTGCTATCATATACAAGGTGCTTCCCGACGCACATATCACGTGGAAAGATGTGACGGTAGGTGCCATCTTTACTGCTGTCCTGTTTATGCTTGCAAAATTTGGAATCACACTATATATAAGCAAAAGTAATATTGGCAGTACCTACGGTGCTGCAGGCTCACTCATTATTCTGTTGCTTTGGATATACTTCTCCTCGATGATACTTTATTTCGGAGCGGAATTTACAAAGGCATATGCTGTTAAATTTGGCGACGAAATAAGACCAAACCAATACACGGAAACTGTACAAACTGTACAGGTGAAAAGTAATAAAAAGAGTATCCAGGAAAATGAGTTGGATGCAGAAGAAACCGCGAAAAGAATACAGGCTCAAAAAGACGGAAAAGTTGATTACCACAAACCCGATGGCTCGACGCCCGATGATCACTCCGCATCACATCGCAAACGGCTTGCCCTCCTTGATCATTTCACGCCGTATTCCGGCCAAAATATCACTTAGAAAAACCGTAAGCACAGGTTTTGAATTGCCGGGATAAGGTCTGTCTTCATTCGCTGAAGAATCCGTTTCATCAGGCGGCCTCTGTTCAGACTGGCTCCGGAAATGCCTTACAGCCGCAATGCCCGCATAGCTGGCAACATTCATAATACTACCGCCCGCCATCTCATATTTCTTAACACTCTCAGGCAAATTGATGGTTGGTGCACATTTACCATTTACCGGGTTGCTATCAGAAGGACTTTCCCGGAATACAGTTCCGGGCGGAAAGGCTTTACGCCAGATTTCCGCCCGCTGCGTTGCATCCGGAAATGGAAATTTCAACACAGCATTAAATCTGCGCAAAAAGGCATCATCTATATTGTTCTTCATATTAGTTGCGAGAATAACCAGCCCATTGTAATCTTCTATACGTTGCAACAAATACGAAACTTCCTGATTAGCATATTTATCATGCGCATCCCTTACACTTGTTCGTTTTCCAAACAACGCATCAGCTTCATCAAAAAATAATATCCATCCTTTATCTTCCGCCCTTGCAAAAAGTACCTCAAGGTTTTTCTCCGTCTCGCCAATATATTTTGAGACTACCATCGACAGGTCAATCCTGTAAACTTCTTTGCCGAGTTCATCTCCGAGAATCCGGGCGGTAAAAGTTTTACCCGTTCCTGGTGGACCGTAAAACAAAGTGCGATAACCAGGTTTGATCTTCTCCTTCATTCCAAATTGATGAATGAGATCATCATTATACTCGAGCCAGTGTTTTAATTCATCGATCTGGATTTTTAAGTCTTCAGGTATCACCAGGTCATTGAAAGATAGCGGCGCTGCACCCTTCACCGGGGCGATCTTTTTCGCAGGAAAACTGATACTAAAAGGTGGTGAAACCTGGAAACCATACATTAACTGTGTTACATAATCCTGCGAGATCACCATACGGCCATTCATAATTGGCTCTCCTAAAGGCACATCTTCCAGCCACAAAATCTTCTTCTCTGTTAAGACATTATCGGCGCTGAATATTTTCTGTACGCGCAGTCTTGATGCGAAATCATTCCCACCCAACAAAAACAATCCCGTTTCGCCAGTAGGCAAAAGATATCTCGTATTCTTTCCACGCACGCCACCGACCGCTGGCAAATCACCCGGATCTGGTACTTTTTCCTGGATCACCCTGTCGAAGAGATCCGGTTGAATATGAGGTGTCATGGCAATCAGAAGCAAAACGATCTCGTCATGATACAGTTCATGCTGTTTTATAAAATCTTCCCAGGGAAGTCGCCATTGGTCAACCGGCGGTAGTTCCGGCGGAAGCTCATCTTCTGAATGATTCGACAGCCGGTTGAGACGATACCGTAGCAGATTTTCCAGGTAATCCATTTCTGGCCAGCTATAATTGTCGTCTGCTATCATAGTGTGTGTGTTTACGTTAGTATCTATCGGACCGTTTAGTATTTCAATTTGTTTTTCGATACTGTTTTTATCAGATCAGAAAAATTATCCTGAATCCGGCGCAGACCAATATCTGAAAACGCAAGATTAACAGGAAACTCAAGTTTTTTACCATCGCCATAGCTGATTGTTACCATGTCTTCATCGGGAACCCGCGTTTTCTCACGGGGGCCTCGAGTGGAGGAAACATATCCTTCGAGCGTTTCCTGTATCTCAATGATCTTTTCATGCGATAATTTTGATTCGTAAGACTCGGAATGATCGCCGCGGGTAAAAACTACAAGCGCTCTGTCCTGCTCATCAATTTCTACGGTCGTTCTTCCCCTGAAACCAGGGTTTCCTACTGCGTATTTTATATCTTTTTTCATTGAATGAATTTTGCAATCTTATCTCGGTGGAAGCCTGAGCTTTTGACCAGGAAAAATCAGGTTAGGGTCACGAATGATTTTTTTATTCAGGCTATAGATGTCCCGCCACTTACCCGCCTCGCCATAGATGCGTTGCGCTATCCAGGACAGATTATCGCCTTTACGAACCACATATGTGTCGCTGAAGGCCGCAGAAAACTGCTGACCGGTTGCAGCGGAAATATCTGCAGCAAGTGCATCGCCATGACGTTGACGAACATCAGCATCCCGTACACCTTCTCCCGGGTAATTACCCATAATCGAATTGTCTGTATGCACCTCTCGTGATGCTGCAGTAGCACGATTTGGTGCATCCGCATCAACATATTCATCGAGTAATCCTATCTGGTGTCCCATTTCATGGGCCCGGTCGATGGCAGACGAATCTACAAACCAGTTTGAAAGATTATCTCTCCCCGCACCACTATGTAATGTTACATGTGCATTTTCTCCTGATTCAACAAAATTAAGCCGCACTTTCAAAATACGGCTTTGACCCTTATCATCGGTCAGATTGAAACGCTGATCAAAATATCGTGAAAACTCAAGCGCCGTATCGGCTTTTACTTTCTTAACCTGTGCAGGGGTTACATCTGCATCGGCTTCAATGCGTACATTAACGATGACCCTGATCTCGCTTTTCGTAACCTCCAGTCCATAGCTCGACGTCCATCCATAAGGACCATCGGTTTTCTGATTACTCACTGTCATACCGGTCTCGATAGCTTCTTCAGGTTTCTTGTGAATGCTCTCCGGATGCGCAACTCCATCCTGCTGAACAACATGTGTCAGTTCGTGGGCAAGCAATCTTTTACCTTCTAAAGAATCAGGGGCATAATTATCTTTTGAAAAGAAGATATCTTTTCCATGTGTAAACGCTTTCGCTTTCAAGGCTTCATTCATCTTTTCTGCATCGCTATCTGTATGTACTTTCACGCCGCTGAAGTCTGTTCCAAATAAGGAGTTCATCTCACCCAATGACTTTTTGGGAAGACGGCCGCCCTTGCCTGAAGCATTGTCGATCGAGGAAGTTATATTAACGGATGAAGCGGTATTACGCTCAGCTTTTTTTTGAACGGTATCTTCTTCCTCATGTTTTTCCTGGATTTCTTTATCCTCGCGCATCCTTTCATCACTGGTGCCAGGCTTCTCTTCCTCGGTTGCGGTAGATAAACGTTGTATGCTGGTGATTTTTTTCTTCCTGATATCGGTACCGGACTGCTTTCCGGCAGTCACTGCATCTGCCACAGCATCAGCTTCTTTTTCAAATGTATCACCAGCTTCATTGACAGTGAACTTTGCCTGGAAGAATGAGGAAGCTTTTGCCTCCCTGTTTTTTTTGAAGAAACCTTTCCTGGAATTATCTTCCTCCTTTTTTGGATTGCGATGTCGGTAAACCCGTGATGCGTAAGACATAAGCAACATTTGAGATCATTGAAAAATAAAATTTAAAAACTCAGCGTATAAGATACACGGTACCAACTCATACCTGTTTCAAAATTTCATTGGCCAGGGCATCATAATCTTCTGCGCCATGGGATTTTCGGTCATAGCTGAAAATATCTTTCCCGGCTTCCTGCGCTTTGGCCAACTGAATGTTGGTTCTGATACGAGTACAAAAAACTTTCGCACCAAACTCCTGGATGAGATCTTCAGATATTTTTCTGTTCATCAGCTTTCTTTCGTCGTAACGGGTAAGTACGAAGCCGAGTATTTCGAGTCTTTTGTTAAGCTTCTTCAGGTTTGTATAATGATGCATAAAACTTCTGACACCTTTCAGGGGCAGAAATTCAGCCTGCATTGGCATCAGGATATAATCGCTTGCTACCAGTGCATTTACTGTAAGCAGACCTATTGCAGGTGGACAATCAATCAAAATAAAATTATAATTTTCCCTGATTGTATCAAGCATCCAGGTAAGTACCTGCTCGCGTCCATAAACACTCACCAGCTCAAGTTCTGCGTTGGCAAGTTCTATGGATGCAGGTATAAAATCGATCCCTGACGCCGTTGAAATAATGGCTTGGTCGAGACTGCAGCTTTCACCTTTAATCTCTTTGCTTAATTCACTGTACAGATTATGTTCCAACTCATCAATGTAACCAAGCGCCTGTGTAAGACTTGCCTGCGGGTCGGCATCAATTACGAGCACTTTTTTACCATGCAGATGCAAGGCAGCCGCGAGATTGATTGTGGTGGTTGTTTTCCCCGATCCTCCTTTTTGTATGGCAACAGATACAATCGGCATAATGATAGTATTTGTTAATGATTAAGATTTTATTCCTCCGGCTTTTCCGGCTCACGTTCTATTTGTACGATAAGGGTAACTTCGCCATCTGCCAGTTGAAATGTTTGACCCTCCGGATTATCAGGTGTGAGATTGGCACTTACAGAACCCAGAAGATCATCTCCGGAAATGGGGTCATAATCATATATGTTGAAAGGTACGTCTTCGGCCAGTCTGTCAAATCTGTATTTTCCCATCATCTCGTTCCATACAGGCGTTGTTGTATCGTCTTTAACGGATGTTTTCAACCCACTTTTCGGATTACTTACATATGCGTCCGGGGTATCTAAAAAACTATCCGGTAAAGTGGCCTTTATAACTTTGAGCGTATACCATCCCTGTTTAAGTGCGGCTTTACAGGTGGGGTCGCCTTTGCACATAGACAGGAAATAGTTGTACCAACCCTGCAGGAAATCAATATCTTCTTTCAGTGCTTCGCTCACCTGTCCGAACTTTTCAGAAGCTTGCATAAGATTACTTTCTACCACTTCAAGGTCCTGGCTGATAGCGAAAAGTCTTGCCAGTTCGCCAGTGCCGAAGGTGGCCGCGGCTACGGCGCCTGAAGCTTTAGGGTCGCTCAGTATTTTATCTGCAAACGCCTTTTTTGCATGGGCTTCCCTGATGGCTGCATCGATCGATTTTTTCCGAGAATCTATTCCTTCAGCCATCTGTTCAAGACCGATCTTAAAATCCAGCATATTCAGAATCATCTCTCCTGCCGAAGGTATATCCATGAGCGCTGAAAAAAGCCGGGGTTGCATATCTGTCAGACTCTCTGAAATATCAGGATACGATTTTGCCAGCTCAGCAGATTTTTGATTAATAGCTCTTGATTTATCTACGTATTCGTTGAGAATAAATGCGCCACCTGAAAGTTTCGATTGAGCCATACTGAAATATTCAACTGCATTCAGAATATCCATAACACCACTGATAATGGTCATGCCTGCTTTTAATATCTTACCAAACCGTAGCAATTTCAAATCAGTTTTAACAGAGTCCACAGCTTCTTTAGCCATTGCTTGCACCTCTGCTGATACCACACCCGCACCTTTCGGAGCGGTGAATGATTCTGCTGAAAACAATGTTGGTGTTGTTGGTGCTCTGCCCCCCTGGAACGCACTGGTAGCGGCAGTTTTTGGCTTAACGGATCCCCCCGGTGGCCGTATAGAAGGTCGTTCCGGAACATAAACCTCGTATGAAGCAACACCGAGCTCTTTTGCATAACTTTTAATGGCCGAATCACAACCACCACACGGTACCTGTTCAACTGCTACCATCATTTTTCCTCCTTCCAGTTTAAAGTCCTTTGGCATCGAACCTTTCATCGCGGCGATGGCCTGCGTTTCACCATGCAGATCGCCACCACCGAGGTACGCCCCGAGTGAGACTTTTACCTGCTTACCTTCTTTATCTATCAACTGAACAACAGCGTAGGTCTGGTAACCTTTGCCGGTTGGCTTACCAATGCCTTTTGGATCGATCGACGGCAATCCGGGCTTACTTGTGCCAAAGCCACGCTGTTCCAGAAGAAATTTTAATAGTTCTTCAGGCGATAATGCAGGCAGTGTTCCTTTGTCAGGCGCACGTTGTACCGGTGTATCAACTGGTGCGTGTGCGGAATCACTACCGGTTTGCTGAACAACATGTGTTAACTCATGTGTAAGCAAATGTTTTCCCTGGTGGCTATCAGGGTTGTAATTGTCTTCTCCAAAATAGATATCCCTGCCATGCGCAAATGCTTTTGCATTCAGTTGTCGGTTCATATCGCCCGACTGTTTATCTGTATGAATATTTACTTGTGAAAAATCGGCGTCAAAAACGCTTTCCATTTGATTTCGGATCTCCGCCGGCATCTGCTGACCTCTACCTTTGGATGAGGCTAAATTTTGTTCGATAGATAAATCATTCTCGCTCGTGTTTGCTTTGTTGCCTATCGTATTTGATGCCGATCGCTGCAGCATTTCTTCATTATCAGCATTACTTTCGAAGATCGGTTTTCGTTGTACTGCCGGCTGTTTTTTTTCTTCTTCCCGTAACTCTTCCTGTTCTTCCTTTTCACATTCCGCACACTTCATTTGAATCATAACTGAAGAAGAAGTTTCTGCATCCTGACCCGTATCATTCACCGTTCCTTTAAAAAAGGATTCTTTCCGTGGTGTGAAAAAATCTGCAGCCGGTTTGCGTTGTACAACGTAAGGTGTTGTGCTTGAAGTTACCGTTGAGATATTATGTGATTTAGTTGCTTTCATTATACAACAGCTTACTGTTCAGGATTATCGGTGGACAGAAGTTTGCCCATATTGCTGTATCGCGGCCCATATCTTTCTACGTGAGCCTGCCATGCCCTTCGCGTTGTAACATCGAACCAATGCGGTAGTGTGGTCAGAATGATATCGGGGTCCGAAACAAATCTGGGGGCTGTGATAACGTCGAGTAATTCTGGGTCCGCAGCAATTGATTCTTTGATAAAGGTATCAAGTTGATCTCCACGATAGGCGGCTTCCAAATTAGGATGCTGATCTATCGCTGCCTGTTGCGCGGGGGTGATCCCCTCTTCCCTGAATCGTTGCCTCGCAAGTTCAAGATGCAAAAGAAAACGTTCCTGGAACCAACGGGCTGGTGCAAATTCCGGCCGTGGAGTTGCACCTTCAGGAACCTTCAACTCCATGGTGTTACTGTCTTCAGGCAAATCATGAGGCCTTCCCCTGAAGTCTTCGTCTAAGGATGAGGGCACCCGGTTTGTATCTTCCGTTACCTCGCCGAGGTGTTCATGTATTTCTTCTGTGCTGAATTTACTTTTTGTTTTCCCGGCAGTCAATGGCACTGGCGCATCCGGGGCTCCTGCTACGGTTGTACCCGGTGTCAGCCTTGCTGCTTCCATTCTTCCAATAAGATTCACTGCGGCTGCCGCAGCAGTTTCATATTCACCTGCGTTCCGCAATCGCTTAATTTCCAGATAATCATCTGCAAATTTTTTGTTGTCTGCCAGCTCTTTCGCATACTCTACATGTATAACAGGACATGGATGCGGACTGCATACTCCCACTCCATCTTTTGTTACAACGGCTTCATGTTCTTCTTTACCAATTTTTACCGGCTCTTCAGCTAATATTTTATCAGATGATGTAATCGCAGTCGCGTCTTCACTCACTGGTTTTACGAAGTCACTATCTGTGATTTTTGCGGTTGGCTCAGTAACCGGAACGGGAACAGGTTGCTGTTCGATGGCAGGAGGGGTGGGTTTCGCAGTCGTTTGACCAGCGAGTGCCTGACTCATGGTAGGATTGTTCTTTTTATTCGCGCCGGCAATATGTATGTCTTCAGGAAGCCTTCCCTGCATGGCTGTTGATGCGCCTGCAAGAGCCAGGTTTTTTACCGAGAACTGATCACCGAGATCTGTTATAATTTCATCGTAAGTCGCAAATCTTCCTTCACTGGTGAGTTTGTCAATGTGTTTAAGAATCGGCGCACCTGCCACATTCTGTGCAACATTACCCGCTGTTCCTGCAAAGAATTTTCCTGCGCCACTTGTAAATGCAGGTGTCTTTGCGAGTTCGGCGATCTTGCCTGCGAACTGCGGCAGGTATTTTGAGCCCATTTGCCCAAGCCCTTTGCCAACTGCTCCTATGCCTTTGCCAACGCCAAATGACGCCACACCCATCACAAGGTTGTTGCGCGTACTCTTCCAGTTCCATTCATCCTGCACACCCATCGCCATTCCGCTTGCCTGCTGCGCAGCATCCTGTATACCTCCGTAAACGATACCAAGCCCGGGAACAAAGTTCGCGGCAATGCTACCGGCAGTTTTTACTACTTCAAGCGTAGTAACAGCACGCGATGCACCGGTAACGGTATCATTCATGTAACTCATCAGTTGCTTCTCAATTTTCTCTCCCTCAGCTTTGATACCATTCAGACGATAGTATGCTTCGTTTACAAGTTGAGGATTGATATCTGCTTCTGCGGTGCTATTTAGCATAGTAGCAAACGGTTTTGCCTGCTTAATAACCATTTTGAAATAATCACTATCGAAGTCAGCTCCGCCAGCCGTGTCAGAAATTTTCCTGACCAGCCAGTTCGTATCATTCTTATGGTCGCTATATACTTTCAATTGGTCCTCCAAGTACTCCAGCTCGATCTTATATAACGCTTTGGATCGCTTAAACATACTAGCCATCAACACTTTCATCTGCGGATCCGTTAAATGATACACCTGGTCCTCAAGAGTTATATCGATTATTTCGCCACCAGCGCCCTGCAGATCTGTGCTGATGCCATCAGTTTTCATCTGTATCTTTTGCGAGCTCGCGAGATGGGTCATTTGAGGGAAACTCGCCTGGTCAGGAATTAAAGAGCTCCCTGCAGCAATAAACTCCGCAGCAGGTGACCCATCCGGATTGGATAAGAAATAAGTCTTACCCGGATCACCGTATAAATAAAACGAAATTGATTTCAGTGAGTAACCCGGGTGCTTTACATTCAAATATCGCTTCATACTCCTAGTATCCAATGCCATGAATACGGGGGGATCCTCACTCATTTTTGTAAGAATGATGATTTTCTGCAATCCATCTGCGAGTCCGCCATCATCGGGTATCGGCTTTCCTGCACTCATCCAGTAATCGATGCGTTGCAGTTCTGCCTGCATTTCTTCCAGCGTAAACTTTGATACATCTATGTTTTTGTTGAGAGAAAGTGGTGTGCTCAACAATTCTATGATCAGTTGTTTATCGGCATTGAGTTTATCAGCCTCTTCTTTTGTAAGTCCCTCCTTCTTTGTCAACCACAATTCTACCCGGCCCATTTCCTGCCGGAAGAAGTTTATCCTTTCACGCAGTACCGCGAGATTACCTTTGTCTACATTTTCACCGGCAATAAATTTTTGCGCAGCGGAGGCTACTCCAAAAGCAGTCTTGAGACATTCGGGTTTATTTTGCTGCAGATATTGTTCAATGGCGGCTTTTTCTGCTGCCTCTTTTTTTTCACGCATTTGTTTCACCATTGCATCCGGAGAGAGCGCATCGAACAAATCACGTTGAACAGGTTGATGGCCATTGCCGCCAGACTGCTGAACAACATGTGTCAATTCATGACCAAGCAAATGCATTCCATTTAAACTGGCAGGATCAAAATTGCCTTTGTTAAAATAAATGTTGCTGCCGTGAGTAAATGCTTTAGCCTGTAGCTCCTCACTCAATGCGATGGCAGAACTGTCCTGATGGATCCGCACATCAGAGAAATCTTTTCCAAAGGCAGTTTCCATTTTCATACGGGTTTCACCAGGCATGGGAGAACCGGAACCGCCGGATTGATGAAGTGCCGTTTCAAGTGATGAAGGGGAAACAGAATCATCACCAGATCTTTTTGCCTGCACTTCTTCATCTTCACAATCGTCGCATTTTTTTTGTACGGTACTCATTTGCTCATCGTCGGACCGGCTTTCAAAAATGGGCTTTAGTTGTAAAGTGGCCTCCATGGCAGGATTTGATTCATCCTTTTCCTTTTCTTCCTGTTCACACCCGGCGCATTTGGACTGAACTGCGGGTTGCCATGAGCTGATATTTCCTACAACCGCCTGATCGCTCTTTGTTGCGGAAGTGTGATCAGGAGCCTGCATCAGCTTGTCTGCAACGGTATCCGCTTCTTTTTCATATTTATCATCCGGTTCGCCGATTATTAGCTTCGTTTGTACACGGCATTTGCCAAAAAAACTTTTATTACCAAAAAATGCAGCACGTTTTGTCCGGTTACCAAAAGCAACGCGACCTGTATTGGAAGACTTGCGGGATATGATTACCGATTTCATAAACTGCATTGGTTATCTTATATAATCTTCATACCCAAATAACCCGGATCAACGCATTTAACCATGGTAATTTAATTACCCCCAGGCTCCAGGGCAAATGACTTAGCAAAACATCAATACCCTGTTTTTCAATATGCAGATAATAGTCATCATGCTGTATATAAAACTTGCCTGGACGTCGGAGGAAACCTTCTCTCAATCCATCGATTGAAGTGTTTTTCAGAATCGACCACTCACTAATAACGGTAACGATCATGCGAACCGCCTCGGCTATTTCTTCAGCAGTCAATTCGAGTTCTTTTTCCAATGGTTCCTCAATGGGCCACCCGATCAGAATCTTCGGAACGAAAAATTCATATTCCTCGCCGGAAGCTCGGCCTGTTGCCAGCCAATGAAGCAGAAAAACAGCTTTTTCCATTTTATCCCGGTCAGTGAATTTATCTTCTGAAGTGAACCCGGTATGCCTAAAGTAGTATTTAAGAAATGGATGGAGTAAAACGAGCCCTGCATGTACAATAAACGCACCCTGTTCACCGATTTCCTGCCGAAGTTTTTCGATTTGCGGGGCAACTGGCACTGGTTGTTGTATAGGTGCCAGGCCGGCATATGTGATGTAATCCGGTTCCTGATCGTTTGAATCTGTGGCCGATTGTGCAGGTATCCGAACGTCGGTCCCGGGAGCTTCTTTTTGATTTTCGATTATGTAGTGTGATTGCTTCGTTCCAGGTAATATGATGTCGGGGCTGCCCGATAACTTTTTTTCTGTGGATAGTGCTTCCAAAACGGATTTTAAAACGGGCAATGCATCAGCCGTTGTCGCTTCAAGTTCTACGATCATGTCAGTTATCACAGAAACAGGTACAAATTTCAGGATTAACCTTCTTACCAACGCAACCGTATTATTATCCTGCCTCGCTGATGCTAGTTTTAAAACCTCTGCCCACACTACAGCTTTAAACTGTTGAATATTTACATGGATATCCTTTCTTTCTGTATTAAAGAGATGGTGCAATATTTTTCCAACTTCGTCAACTGCCGATGGTAACAGCGATTGATTGCTGGCTGTAATAACTTCTGCCAGGCGAGCTAAAAAAGATTCGCTGTGCTGAACTGCAATCCGGCGTACCGCGCCGGCGTTGGTTTTGATGAGGTTACAAAGCTTGCTTACCAGTGTAAAGTCGACCGCCAGGCCTTCTATCACTCTTTCGTACCATCGCTCGTCTGTTTTAACGGCGGACCAATCAAGGTAACCGTGAATCATATAGAACAACCATTGTTCCGTTGCCTTATTGCTACTATTAATAAATCGTATCGAAGATGAATTTCCGGCGCGTTGTATTTTGGCTGCCAGACCTGATTTTATAAGTTGATATAATTTTCCGGTTCCGGATATGCCTTCAAGCTCCCCTTCAGTGATGTTGCCGAGATTGATCTCCAGTTTATCAAGTAAAATATATTCATTATCCGGGCAGAGTTCAGTCATTACCGCGTCGAGTACAACCAGGCAGGTCCTGCGGTTATATTGACTCAGCTTTTGTTGAAGCGTGTGTACTTCATCCTGTTGGCTCACGGTGATTTCCATCACCTGTTTTCTTATTACGTGGTTCATATTATGACTCTGCAAAAAGACCTTCAACGGTTGTTAGTTCTATTACCATCCCGGCTTCAATCGCCTCCTCAGGTTGCCAGAGACCGTAAGTTTTGCCATTAAATATTTTATTTTTCTTCAAAGAGATAAACGTCTTTTTGAATGAACTAAGACCTTCAGTTGCATTATCTGCAAACACAATCTTATCCAGCACAAAGAAGCTGATTGATTCCAATAGTTCTTTTACCTGCTTTTTTGTTAAGGGTCGTTTTTTTGAATCTTTTTCGTTCCGGATTTTCAGCAACTGAACAATTTGCGCGTCAAATTCGGGGGCCGCTATGGTGGCTGCATCCATCATTCTGCGGGTCTTTACTGCCAGCTCATTACCTGAAGACTTTACAACTATCCTGTCAATAGCTTCTTTATAACGATTGAGTCGTGCGTTAATCAGTTTAGCCCTGGAACCTGCAGTTTTAATTTTCGGAGATGGTTGGGTATTTATGGAAAAGCTTTCTCCTTTCCAGCAATAAAGTTCGGTGATCTGGTCCAGCCAGCTTTGATTACAACGTTCTGTATCCTGCTCACGCTCTTCTGCATTAGCCTGCTGAACACAACCAACACGCTGGTCCCGATCTTCATCGCAAACAATGCATGGGTCTCCGGTCATTAACCTTTCAAATTCCCTTTTGAAAAGAAAGCCGGTAAGATTACATACTGCATTACCATCCGAACAGGTTTTCCGGTATGCCATCCACTTCATCCAGTCTTTGTGATAAGATTCAAATCGGCACATATCATGCGGCGTGAGCCATAAAATTCTCAATAAAATATGTGCAGGCGCTTCACGTTGCAGCATGTTTTCTACCAACAATTTATTTTGATCAGAACGGAAACGTGCTGGCCATGCCGGCAATGCAATCGTAGCTATAAATGAATAAGGATCATGGCCCGGTTCAAAACACACGGGCGATCGGGTGTCACAAATATCCTCTTCATCCTTATCGGTCAAGGCAGGAAACCTACATGTATCAAAGGTGTTTGCACAAGACGTCAACATGCATTTGCATTCATCTTCCGTTCGTGGGCGTAAAAGGATATGCTCCACCATATGTAATCCTTCGCGATCGATCAATGCTTTTGCTCTTGTTATCGCTTCACATACCCGATCCGGATTATCATAACACAAAGGGCTATTGGCAAGAACCGGCGTAAGCGTCCACTCCATGTTTTGATTTCCTGGCTGACTGACCGATGCGCAACCTGTGGATGAATCATGCAGTAAAATCCGGAACGGTCCACACTGACAGTCGAATACTTTCCGATAGTTTCTTATATCCTTTAACCAGTCCAACGACTGGTTATACAATCGTAACATCTTTCCGCAGTCTGTAAAACAACACTCAGAAACCCAGGCGGCTGATCGATTTTCGTCTTCCTCGTCTTCGCTGACGCAGTCTGCACAAGCATTGAACCCGGGAATGTTGATCTCAAGGCAATACTTAACAGGATCTCCTGGTTTTTTGACGATGGGAAAATAGCAGGATAACCATACCAACTGCTCCTTAAGTTTTTCAATATCAGAAACCGTCAGAGGTTCAAATTGAATAGACCTTTCGCAATCCGCCAGGTATAAAATACCCTGCTCATGAACAAGACCCCAGTGCTGAATTGCTTCAAGTATATCAAGGTAATGGCCGAGATATGCCCCCGGTTTTGTTGACGAAGCGTCGGTGCGTTTTACTCGTGCAATCTCACGGCCGTTCATGTCAATCATCATTTCCGACCATTGCCCGCAAAAATATTTGTCAGTAAGCAGGGGCAATTGTGATATACCTGCATACATTTCCCTGATAGCCTGGTCACATGCATCATCGGTATCATATTCGGTACTATGGTTAAGAATACCGGGACAGGCCACCATGAACCGATAACAACAAGCCTCATCCTGGTATGCATGAAAACTGTATTCTCCCTGGGACGCAGCAATAAAACGTTGCACACCCTGCGCACCCCAGGCATCATCGGAAAACTCAAATCTCTTAACACTTTCCGCCAGTACCTCACGAATTATTAATTTATAATTTCCTGTGCAGTCACACTCAATGGCATAGTTTCCTTCAAAATCAAGCAGGAAAACAAAAAATGAATAAGCGCGTATCGCTTCATCGGCATTGTGGTAATAGTCGGAGCTTTGCCATAACTCCTGGTCACTTATCTTATCATACAAAACAAAATAGAAAAACGGGATCTCGTTTTTGAAAAGGCAATCGTCGGGTTCGGTTTGCTCATATGGCGTGCAACGATCAAAACGATCATGAAACTGTTTAGCATCCTTATTTTTTCGGATCGTACGGACAGGATAGCTTTTAAAAATTTTAGCGAGGGCTTCAATGGCTTTTTCAGGATATGCTCCAAGAAACTCCAGTGTTTCTGCTGGAACAAATACCACCGGATCATTATATAATTTTCCATTCTCCCTGTACAGCCTTACCTCCTTATCACTGATCGGCTTGCCATCACCATAATTTCCTATAGCGAGGGCCAGTTCCAGTATCGAAAAACAAGTTTCCTGAAACGCTTTCTCCGCATCTTCACGTGTGTTATAACCCATCACGCTTTCGAGCAGTATTAGCTTCCTGGCCTCCGTTGTTCCGGGCTTTTGGATTCTATTAGCAGAACTGAACTGATAGTGATACCAGATTTGCTTTGTCTTTTCATCTATCCTGCAAATAGTATTATTACCACGGATACTGAGATCGAGAATATTATAATCATCGTATTTTGTAGAATACAACCTCTTTTTCAAATCGGCTGTATCCACCACGTTATTGGTCATTTCGGTTGCAAAAGCATACACGGAGTCTTTATCAACTAACTGGTATGCAAACTGACAACGACTTTGCTCATCAACAATCACGGCTCTTGCCAAAGCTTCTTCATTAAATTGCCGGAGGGCTCTGAAGGCCTTTTGCTGGCTCAGCAATTCTGATATGGTGGCCGCAGGTTTCTTCCAGCGTTCTGCATCAGACAGGCGGACAGAAATCTCGCTGTCACCGGCATCGAGTACATACGATCCACCGGTTGATTCCAATACTGCATTGGGTAAACTCGCTGAAAATTGTTGCAGCTTTTCATTTGCCTCCTGTTCAGAAGAAAATGATTTTTCGCTTCTGAATGTAAAAACTTCACCAGGCTGGTATCCAAAATCATAATCGAATTTGTATGTGTCCGGCTCTTTATGTATTTCAAGAACGTATACGTATTCACCAACTACATCCCACATCTGGCTAATTGCCTGCTGTGCCTGCTCACGATCTGGATAATCCGTAGAACTGACTGCCTGCTGTTCATCATCGGAAATGATAACCTGCCACGCATTGCTGTTTTGGCGTTGTAAAACCGAATAATTTTCGAATTTGGTTAATAGCAAGATCAGGTGATTCACCTGGTGTTTTGCATATGACTCTGATTCAAAATCATGGAGTGACTCCAGTTTAAAATGATTGTTTCGGTCAAGCACTTCAAAACTGTAGCGGTCTGGCTTGCCGATGATAGTATTATCGATGTCGATTTTAAAACCGGAGGTATCAATAAAAACAGTGTGATCATAGAATGTTCGTTCTCCATATAAACGACCGATCTTCTCATTAGCTGGCTCCTCGGATTCCCAGATCCGTACATCATTAATCTTAGAAATGGCTTTCACCGCCATTTCTTTCGATGCCTTCTCCTCTGGCCGTTTTGAAACTAATTTTTTTACAATTGTACCATTCCCATTTCTTAGCACGCCGGCATATAAAAAAGTATAGGGAAAAACTTTTCCATTTTCAACAGCACTTGAAAAAGCCCGTGAAAGTCTTTGCATCGTTTCATATGCAAGTGCACGATCGTCATAAGCCATTTCGAATACGACTTCCTGATCCTCCCTGTAATTTAAGGTGATAAAATACCTGTTTTCATACTGATAGTTTACCAGGTTAAAGTTTGTTTTATCGTCTGTTGCAGCAAGGATCAACTTCAAAGCGCTTACTGCATCTTCCTTAGTCTCAAACCGTTCTTTCGTATGAAATCTTAATTGAGTACCCGCATTTACCTGAATGGTATATTTCTCCTGGTAACGATAAATAAAGTAATTACACAATGACTCCCGATGCAGTTTTTTAGCTCCCAGCAATGCCTTGAATTTTTTTTCAAAGCCCGAAATATTTTCACCGCGCCATTGGTTCGCCAGGTAATTATATCCCCTGGAACGACCGGCACTTAACGACGCATAATTTGAAAGATACAGTTCCCTGGCGCGGTTCTCCTTTGCCTGAATCATTTCCGGCTTCTCAAGACCGAAACTCAACATGGCATAGTCGGTAAATTTTTCCGCAAATCTTGAGAGAATATGATTGAGAAACCCGGTTCGACGGGCGACATAAGCATCTTCATCTTCTACTATCTCCTGGAGATAGTAAAGATATGATGCATTTCCAAAACTGATGCGAAACGAGAAACGGTCACTCTCTGAGATACGGAATGAATGATAGTTATGGCGGTTACCTGCAAGAAACATCAGATCTTCGGCGGCCTTTGACGCCGCAGCCATGCTTTCATAATGCACACCATCAGTTATTGCGAAACGGCTATCTGAGGTAAATACAAAATACCAAAACAGCCCATCAACATTTTGAACATAGTGCACAGTACAGCATTCATTGATGGCATCTTCGATACATTGATTCAGTGTAATATTTCTTTGTGCAGCATATTTGAAGCTGAAGCCGGTAAAGTCTGCCGGTAGCTTCTTTTGAATTTTGTTGTTGTTTATTGCATTATTCAGTTCGCTGGCGTCGATCAGGTATGTATAACGGTTATCAACAAACGTAGTATCATTTCGATCCGGAAACCGCAGAAGATCTTTAACCCCGGGAATAGTTTTAATAGTGTTTAAAAAATACGTGTGTTTGTTTTGTTTTGTATCAGCGGGATTTATAGCAAAAAGCTGCCTGATATTTGCTAACTGCGACAGATAGTTAGCCAGCAACTGGTCGAAGAAAAAGAGGAAACCTTTTAGTTGCAAAACTTGCGATTGGCGAACGATGCCTGCAGAAGCGGCCAGTCCGGCTTCACCGATACCATAAATTGAAGGAAAGTCGTGTTGTATCGAATACCAATCCTGCAGATTTTTTCTGTGAAGGCCTTGCGGAATTACACTATCAATATTTTCTGAACCGGGAGCATAAGCGATCTTTCCACTGGTATTCAGATTTATTTCGATAATCGGTCCGTATTTTTCAAAATCAAAAGGAAGCGTATTGCCATTGCGTGTAAACTGGAATCCACAACAGGATGGAGCAAACTCGGGCACATGATTATCAGGTATCTCAATCACCCATCGATTCGCCGGAAGCAGGCCCGAAGTATTACAATTTATTATGCGAAGCCGATCCACCTTACTGATTCCAGGCACGGTAAACAATACATTATAAAGGTCAGAAAGATGAATTGCTTTTCTCAATTGCATCGACTCCAGTTCGTCCGTGTCCAGAAAACCATGGCCTCCTGTCTGATTCAATGGACGGCCAGCAAAAGCTTCGTCCATCGTTTTCTTTTTTTCATCAAGTAACTGCGAAAGCGTATAAAATCGTGGAGATGGTGTAAAGAATCGTTTTAGCTTGTCCATCATGTCCAGGTAAACAACCTCCGGATCTGCTTCAGCATCTAACTGAATATCCGCGCAGACACCGATCTTCCATTTACATAAAAATCTGATATCGGCCACATCTTCACAAAGATTTCTGTGACTCATGAGCCGGTCCTTGATAACGTTGATTAGTCGGCTTTTCGCGGCAGGATCGTTTATCTCTTCATCTTTTTCATTTTCAAGATCAATCAGTACATGATATAATCCATTCAGATAACTCACACATCCGGAATCTGTATTGTTGGTGTCATCGCGGATACGCCCTGGAATATTTTCGCGGCACATCGAATCTGCCTGGATATCGGTCGCCACTTCCAGCCAGGCATTTCGAATGCCCTCTATATCGATAAGGAGCTTTCTTAAATCTGTTATTGTTAATGGATTGCATACAAGCACCTGTGCGGGAGTGAGAAAATTTGTGTCAGGGCCAGAAGTACCCGGTACAGGTGTAAGAAGATCAGAAACCGGAAGACTTGTCCGGTATCCAAGATCAAGCACTGCATAACACAGTGTTTCAAGAATTGTGATCCCCGGATCATGTGCATTATGATCGGTCCAGATCTTGCCCGAAAGTTTGCCAAGATAGTCAATGCCTTCGCGGCGAAGCTTATCAAAATCATAAGTTTCAAAACCCGTATTATTACGACTGATAGATTTTATATCTTTTTTTTCACCGGCCATACTATTCTATCAAAGGATTGTTATTCTTTCATTTGCACAACAATCAACTCGTTGTTGCCTGTTGTCAAAACAAATGGACCATTGTTCACAATCATCCTGCTTTATACAGATATCTACATTGCCTGCAAATAAGATTGAGCGGGGCGTTCCCGGGCAAACTTTCTGTTTTGTGTTACTGGCCGTTACATCATTTTCATGTTGGAACGAAAGCTCCAGGATATAGTCGAGATAAGGAAGCGCTTCCATGAAACGCAGCAGATCTGACCGGTTCAGACATTCGCCAAACCTTAGTTTGTCATATTCGCCCACCGCCCATGGTGCAAGAAAGTTCCTGATATCTTCTGCCAGTTTTTCGCGATAATAATTCTCATCCATTCCCTTGATCAGCTTTACAGTAATACCAAGATTCACTTTTTCGTACCGTGGATTCATTACCCGCAGCCGCACAAATGGTGAAGTAAGTTTCCGAAGTTTATCTGCCACTTGCTCAAGTAATGCCGAGGGTACCCTGGGTTGATAAGCGTCGCCTGCTTTTAATTTATTTAAGTCCGGAATAACTGAAAGCAGAACATAACCCGGCGCCACGGGAAAATCATTTTTATAAAGTGTTGCATTCAAAGCATAACTGTGGTTGATGCATTTGGCTTTATAGATCATTGGAAACGATTCAAGCACTAGATGTTCATAATCCCACTTTTGCACGGCTCTTCCTTTGTGACGCAACAACTCGCTCACGCGCACATAATAATTTTTTTCTGCTTCTGGTTCACGACCTCCGAATGAATCATAAGGTTGTTCGACCTTTTTTACCATAACATCCGCGTCTTTCAACTTTGAAATTGACTCTGCTTTGAGTGGTGCTGAAAGCCGCGACTTGTCGCTCAATGCTGCGTTGTCAGCTACAACTTCGATACTCTGGGTATGAATGCCAGTCGTTTCACAGACTGACTGGCTGCTTTTAGGGATGCTGGCTTTTATCCACCTGATACCGCCTGGCATGATGGTATTTTTCTCAGAATGGTTCTCAGGCATTGCGAACTCCACGATACCTGAACCAGTTAAATGATGCGTGCCATCGTGAAGCACCTCAAAGCCGTTCCGGAGTGGCTTCCAAAGATTGTTATCAAGATAATGCCAGAAAACCGGTTCGGTTTCAGACTCTGAATCTGCTGTGGCTTCTGCCAGTTGAAAGAGGATATTGAGATTTGAACCCGGTATCAGGTTTTCCAGGCCAAGATAAAGTGTGCCTTCGTCACAGTGAGCCGGAAAAAGTGTTGGCCTGAGAGCGATCGTTTCTTTTTTATAAGTGCCGTCGAATGGATAAAGGTGGATAAGCTCAATCTCATCAATAAAAGCCGAGGCCTTATAGTCGATCGAAAGATCCTGCATTATAGGTGTCCAGGGTTCGCGTGGCATCACCACACCCGTGCCTTCCCTCTTTTCAAGCACTGTTCCAAGCGATCTGAGCCACGTGATGATCTTTGATAAATTATGGAAATAATCAGAATTGGCTGGCGTAAGTGAAGTACTGCCATTGTCGGGCACGGGTACAGCAGGTGCGGGCGTTGTACCGGTAATGTCTGTGGGATCTTTGGACACGAACAGTTGATTCCAGATAGTACCGAAAACCGGATTGGTTTTTTTTGCTTCCAGAATAACCTGCTGAATAGCATTACCACCATTACTCAAAAGGTCGATTGGTGTTGAAGAAATGGTTTTATTATCGATGATCTCCCTGAAAATTGCCGGGATATCAATATTTGTTATCTCCGGCTTGCCGTCGGGTTTTAGTCTCATCCCATAGTATACCGCACCTTCCACCAGGTCGTCAGGTAATTTACCAAGCGCAGCCATTTGTCGCGCTAAAACAAAAGGATAGGCATCATGTTGAAAATCCTGGCACCTGAGGGTCATCTTCAAAAAACCATTCCTCGTATCATTATCCTTTCGTTTTATATCGAATGAGATTTTTTCCTTTGGAAACGTGGTCAAAGGCGTAAAATCAATTGCCCTTTCCAGCACATGCTGGAACCCAAAACCACGATTAACGCCAGTCTTATCGCAGGAGTTAATTGTATAGTTGCGGAATAAAAGATAGTTTGTACCACAATCACCCGGACTCACGTTATCATCCTGTTCGTGCCATGTGCCATCTTGTAACAAGGCAAACCGAACCCGGAAGTTATCCTGCTCAACTACATCAGTAAACTTGTAAACAGCTGGATTAACTGTACGATCCCAAACCTGCACCTGGTAGCCATTGTAGTAATTGTTAAAGTCAAGCGCCCCTGTCTCGTTCAATGGAAGATTGACCCAGTTATGATTAATATATATCTGGCTCCATTTCTTTGAAAAGATTTCCGGTGATCCGATAAAAAAAGAAGATCCCATTTTTGGTCTTGCACTAAAAGGATATACTGGTGCATTCACATCCTGCAAACCATCATCATTCTGAACAACAAATTTTTTAAGCCCGCATACAGTAACCCGGATCTCTGTTTTATGTGGCTCAATATATGGGAAGCCGCCGCCCGCCAATTGTTCATCCGAAGTATCAAGCACCTTTAGATTGCGGAGAAAATAATAAAATGACAGGGGAATTTTCGCATTGTCAAACACGCGGCCCAGGCAACAGTCTTTTTCAGGCGGTTCAAAACCACGATGGACTTTGATGCGGTCATCAAGTTCCACTTTCATCACCGGCATTGTTGTACCATAATCTTCTTTCAATACAATCTTATCGAAGAAGCCGATGGCAGGTTTTTGCTCTTTCAAAACGGCACTGAACTTAATTGAAAACGTTTTTCGGTTGGTGACCGGATCGATTGTAAGATCGGTAAAACGTAGTCGTTTGATCTGGTCCGGTTCAAGCCAACCCTTTACGCCACTGAATGAAATTTTCAGCATCCGTCTCTTGTTGAAGAGTTCATCAATCGTGGCCTTTTCACCCGCTTCAACATTAACATAATAGTCTGCCCACCAGCTTGCCCAGTTCACAGCATTATCCCACAGATATTCCGGTTGCTCTTTTCCGCAAACCCGGCGGCTTTCTTTCTTGAGAAACCTTTCTCTTAACAGCATCTGTGTCGCTTCACTTACGCCTTTTGTGGCTGCTGCAACTATCAGTTCTTCGCTGACATATACATAGTACTTACGAAATGCAGATTGAACCTTACTAAAGATCTTTCGGGCAGGGTAATTAGACGGGTATTTCCCGGACCCTTTACCAGATTTGCAGACGCTATCGGCATCCTGCTGATCAACGGGATCTTTTAATTCACAGGCAATCGTAACATTTACCGTTCTCCTGCCACCCTCAAGAAACAGTATGGGCGACGCTAGTAAAAAACCAAGCCTGGCGTTTGGATATTTTTTAAACAGCCGGGTTCCGGGAATCAGATATTTGCTTTCTTTATTACCAAGTGTATAAAAGTTCCGGACTTCTGTCTGAAAGTCTTTGTCGATTCCGTCCGCCATCTTTGCATCAGGCGCGATATACACACCTTCAGTAACGACCAGATTGCCGCCCGTTGGGCCAGGGTTTGGTATTACCTGGTTTTTGAGATGCAATGTCTTTATTTCTTTGACCTGGGCCTGGTTTGCAATAAGCTCCTTTTGTAATCCGAAATGAATGTCCTGGCCGTTCAGGTCCTTACCATCTTTCACTTGCAGCCCTGCAGGGAGGCGATATTCAGTTAATTGTTTTTGTATGGAGAAAATGATATAAGCATGATCTGCTGTTGCGTCTGCGGGCCGAAGTTTCAGAACATCTTTGTAAAAAAAATCAAGGTGCTTTCTTGAAAAACCATTTAGGTCGGTCTGCAGATGTGAGAACAATTTCAGGAACGAAAACAGTAAGGCCAGATGGGGTTGATGCTGTTTGGCCAATTGCTCTCTGCCCGGTACAAAGCTTTGTTCCATACTTGCTGAAGCAGCATTACTACTAACCGAAATTGCACTTGCTAAACCGGGAAACAGGGAAACAATTTCCTTTTGAAGCGCTATCAGCCTTTTCCTCTTTGTTGATGCATTGTCTGCATAATTACCAGGGCTCCTGGCTTCTGACTCACTGATATTCCATGCTTTGTTATTAATAAGCATCGAAAAGTCAATCTTTTTTACATCATGAAATTTTGCCGCGTAATTGGAAAGTGTAATAAATTTTTTGACGGGTAGCTTTAGTTTATCGCGGATAATTTTATCGACGATCATTTCTATAGGCAGACCACTGTTATTCAACGAAACATGCCATGTATTGATACGTCGTATCACTTGCTCAAACATAAATCTGATCAGCAACTGAAGCGATTGTTTTGAAGGATTCTGCTGAAAGAGTTGGCAATATTTGTCAAACTTTTTCTGAATCTTCAGTTCATCTGATTTGATAATCTCTGCAATTAAAAAAGGTAAACTGTTATCAAAAAAAGTTTTCCAGTTTTTTACTTCAAGTTTGGTATTGTAATAGTTTACCTGGGTAGAAAGTTTCTTAAAAAATTGCAGCAGGTCAACCATTGTGCGTCCATCAATCTTTGTTGTTCCGCTTAACAGATCATCAACCACCCGTTGCCCCTGGCTGGTGCCGGGATCATTCTGGAAAGGATGTTTTAGGTTATCGCAACAAATCATATAAATAGAAATGTTTGAAATGTCCGTGGAATAATCAAACCTATATGGCTCTCAGCGCTTCGTTTTGGTAATAATCATATACATAATTGAATCTTGAATTGGTACCGGGGATCGTGTAAGTAACCGTGATCGTTAACTTTCCTTCTATGAGATCAAACGATCCATCATCGGTAACGTCTACACTTTCTGTCATTATCCTGGGTTCATAAAATAGTATGGAACTACTGACCCTGTCTTTGATATAGCCGATGAGCGTGCTGCTGAGTGATTCAAATAAATAATCTTCAAGGTTGCATCCATAACGTGGTTGCATTACGCGCTCACCAAGACTGGTCGACAAAAGGATGTCAAGGCTTTGATTGATATCCTCAATGTTACTTACCATCTCGACGGAATTCGTTTCCTCATTAAATGAAGGAGGAAATGCCCAGCCGGTACCAAGAAAAGAATTATTGAGCTGATCCATAGTTGATCATTATTTTTTCATCCACCTATTAATACTGTCGGCAGACCGCCAATGATAACTCCGCCGTGTGCAGTAACATCGCCCTGCCTGGCTGCAGGTCTTCCGCCAATCAAAACACTCATTGATCCCTTCGCAATTACATCTGGCGGACCCGTGCAAACCAGCAAATCGGTCACTACAGCAGCAGGAAGGCTTCCGATCAAAACAGTTGGCACACCAGGACCTGCAATGGGTCCACCCACATGTGGTACCACGCCCGTTACCATGGGGCAAATATGATTATCTGTTATGCGGGCCGCTGCAGGCATTATTTAAAATTTAGTTGATCATTACCGGAAGACCACTGATAATATTTGGCCCCTGTGAAGCAAGTTTCATTGTAGCGCCTTCTATTCCGACGCTCGCATCGGCCTTGATCGATAATGCCGGCGCGCTTACAGACAACGAAGCGCCTGCTGCCAGTGTCAGTATTGCTCCTGCTTTTATATCAATATTTAACGGGCTCTCAAGTTTGATTCCGGAAGTGTCCATTGTGAGCTTGTTACTGTTCTGATCCTTTATCTCAATTTTAAGTCCCTGTTCATCGAGTGTTATGCTATTGCCGGCTGGAGTATCGATTTTAATTGTTTTGGTATCGTCGTTAAAAGCAAGATGCATTTTGCTTCTTGTGGTAAAACCTTTTTCATGGTTAACGTCTTTTGCCGTTATCGGTGCGCGTTTGCTGCTGCTGTGAAGCATGCCAAGCACAACGGCATCTCTTGGATCATCATTGATAAATCCTACAATCACTTCATCGCCGATTTCGGGCCGGAAAAAGGCACCGCGATCACTGCCTGCATCAAGGCTTGCCATCCGGGTCCAGATACCCTGTGCCGTATTATCAATCACAGGAAGTCTTACGAGTATTCTGTCCTGGCTGTCAGGGTCATTTTCAAGTCGTACAACTATCCCTATCTGCAATCCGCGTATACCACCACTCAGACCGGCTGAAGCGGAGGCATCTATGTCTTTATACTGAGATGCGAATGGTTTTGGATCAAGTCCAAACTGGATATGAGTATCCCACATTCCGGCACCGAGCTCATGTCGAACTGCCGTAACCAATGCCTTTCCTTTAAATCGCTGACCAACACCTTCCAGTTTTACCATATCTCCTGGTTTGACACCCGAGAAACCGGTAACCTTTGCCCGGCCGCGGATTTTGGCAATCCGGCTTCGTAGCAACAGCCCATCCGCCCAATTCTGTAACTCCTGTTCCAATACGTGACCGCTATGATTTAATTCATATTTAGCCGGACCGAGTATTGCCGCGAGTGTAGCCCCGGAAATATTACCAGATTCGGTAAACCCGGGAACAGAATCAGCAGCAGCGGTGAAAAGCTGCTGATTATTAAAATCCCAGGACTTTGATTCGACCGTTTTGAACTGATTACGTGCATCCATTTCTGCTTCAAACTCAAGAATGGACGAACCGTATGTTACCTGGAGTACCGGATCTGCAGAAGTGTTTGGTTTAAAGATTTTAATGGCGCCGCCCTCTACATTTACAAGCATACCATTAGCTTCAGCTCTTAACACCAGGAAGTCCCAGTCTGCAATATGATGCTGAACAAGCTCTTTATGCAGAGAGCTTGTTACCTGGGCATCGCAGGATAACCCATTGGACCGATATTTTCCAACGAGTTCATCAAACACCTGGCTGTCTTTCATATTTTCAAAGTACTGGCTATGCCTGCCAATGGTCATTCGAACAGCTTCATCAAAACATTCAATGTGCAGTTCTGAATTGCCATTGCCTTTGATTTTCACAGCATGCTTAACGACGACACCTTTGAACACCTGCGTATTAGTTCCGTCAAACCCTATCTTAATTTTAATTTTTTTTCCTGGAGCGAGTTCTTCCGTATCACTAATTTCAAATCCCTTTTTTGAGGCATCGCCATCACGGATAACCAGTTTCACCATGGGTATGCGGTTTATTTCAAGTACAATCGTCAGGGAAAGCACCTGGTAGGATGGATTTAATGCAACGTCATTTACAAGAATGTTGAAAGTTGATACATCGTGCCGGGATGCATTAGGTATAAATAGTTCTTCCATCAGGCTTCGTTTTTGTCAAAGGGTGGAAAATAAAGTTCCTGGCCGGGGCGAACGTTCCGCAGACTCGTAAGATTATTAATGCTGGCGATCTGCATGAAATACCTGGGATCATCATAAATATTATACGTCATCAAATCGAGGCGATCGCCTTGTTTCACCTGACGGTAATGGGTAAGATCGGGGGAACTTAGTTTCTTTTCTTCAATAAGTTCTTCGCGCGATTTGTGGTTGAGGAAGGTTGCAGATATTTTGACACGGAGCGGGCGGCCATCAGGCTCAAACAAAGTGTAGTTAATTTCAACATTTGAAAGTACACAACGAAAATTTATTTCAGATCCCCAGAACACAATCAAAAACCGCGGGCGGTGAATCTTACCGTCCATGTTATAAGCACAGTTTAAAAAATCTTTAAGTTGAAGTTCTACCGGCTTACTGATATAATCTCTTGTATCACCGCCATAACCCTCCATCGTTTTCGTGCCATCCAATACGAAATCAAGTTTCAGTTCTTCTGGCGCAGTAGATTTGTATTTAACTTCTGCACCTGGACTTCCGTGCCCCCTTTGGGTGTCAACAGAAACTTTGAAGTTCTTTGTAAACGATTCCGGATTGATGGGCGTACTGAATTGTCTCGCTTTATCTTCACCAGTAAAATCACGATTCGCAAATGAACGGATCAGCAGTTTCTCCAGTTTTTTTCTATCGCTCATTTCGTTCTTTTAAAATTTGTAATACTCTTTCAACACACGTGTTGATCATCTCTTCATTGGAACTGGTTTGTTCGGCATTTGAACCTGAGCTTTCGCCAGCCCAACCCTGCCCCTCCTGCCCGACGGCGGCTTTGATTACAAGTTCTCGTACTTCAATTGGCATATAACAAAATTTACGAGGCGGCTGTCTGTCCTGCGTTCAGCACTAAACGATTATAATTCAATTCAAGGGTTTCAATCAGTACTTCACCTCTTTCAGCATTCAGTTCGCCAATCTTCCAGGACTTCGGCCATACATTATTGATCGTCCATGACATTAAGGGCTTGTGCTCTTCGTTCAGCAGAATGATGTCAACTGTTTCAACGGGTTGAATCACTTCTTCATCAAAAGCTTTTTTCAACCAGGCAGTAATGCCTTTTTCAGTTGGACTAAGCAGACCTCGTTTCAGGACCAGCGGACCATATTTTCTCCGGGTAGGTATCACATGTTCATAACGGTTCTCACCACCTTCTTTAATAGTTTCTGTATCGATTGTTGAATCGAGTCCTGTAACTGACTGAAACCGCACATCTGCATCCTGGAAAGTGCTAAACTCGGGTATCGGTGGTGTGTTCACATTACTGTTGAACACCACCATAAAATGGAAATTGACTGTTTGATACGGGTTGTCCGCCATGTTCCGGAAATGTTATGCGTTTGCTTCAACAATGGAAAGACCCTCATGAACCAGCACCATCGTTTCAATGGCCACTTCGTTTCCGTCGGCTTTAAGATCTGTTGATTGAATCTTTGTAGGCCAGGCTTTAACAAGCGCCCATGAAATGATTGGCTTGTGTTCTTCATCAAGCAGCTTAATAGTAACATCACGTCTGAATTTCTCTTTCCCTTCCTGAAACATGAATGTCTTCCGCCATAATTCGAAAAATTCAAAGTCACCAAGAAATGTCCCGCGTTTCAACGTGATGTCGGTGTACTTTGTCATTCCAGGTTGTTTAGTCTTATGATATAACGGGCTGCTGCCTTCCCGGTATTCGATGGGTGTGGTCTCAAAATCAAGACCGCTCACTTCCGTAAATCCAATCCTGGCTCCGCCCCAATCAAGTTGGAAGTGAAACTTTGGAAGGGGATAATTTTTTTTTGGATCGTCTGCCATATACATTGATTTTGATTTGAATAATTTTTATTAACAGCGGGCCTTTGGATTTACCTCCGCTATTGCCTTTTCCAAACCCAGCTTGCAGGCAGCAAGCGCTTCTTTGTCTTTGTTGGCATCCTTCAGCTCTTCTTCACATTTTTTCACAGCTTCGGCAGCCTTCTCATAACATCTTTTCAATTCCCATTTGTAGGGATTATTGCAAATGGGCAGATCGAATACCGGCACCAGCTCGCAATGATTTGAACAGATGCGGATTTCATTGGGGTTCTGCTGCTCGTGTTTTTCAGGCGGTCTTTGATTCGCTGCCTGCTCCCATGGAATACAATCCTCGTCGCAACCAAAAGCACAAAACCATTCACAGATGATTGTTTTAAACCCGTAATACACTGCACCACCATTAGAACCACAGTTACATGGCTTTCTATTTTCATCACAAGGCCGGTAACCTTCAGGGCAATCCTGGGTTGACATGTTGTTTCGAATCAGGTTTGATAGTTTGATTGCCTCGATCAAAGCCTTGATTATCTCATCGCGGGTTTTGATAACATCGTCAAGTCTTTTATAATAATCAGTGAGACATTTCAATATCCCTTTATCTTTTTCGAGAGAAGGATCTGTATTCACTGTAATGCAATTCTGCAATTCGTCATAACGTTTCTTCAGATAATCCACCTGAGAATAAAAATCTCTTATCATACAAAACAATAACTCAATTGCATCGACTGCTTTTATTGAATTGTACCAGATTTTTTCTGTCTGGCCGGCAATTATTTCAAGTTGATAGCAGATCTTCCCGGTGATTTCTTCTGCCTTTTCCAGTTCGTCCAGCCATCTTTTATAACGGCCGCTGCGTTCCGCTTCAAAATCAAATCTCTTTTTTGTCTGTGCCGCCTTTTCTTCTGCCTGGCTGTATTTTACATTCACCTGTTTCAGTTCATCTTTCCAGGTATCGTAGCAACAGTCCGTGCAGGTTGGGTCTTCGGGAACTTCTTTCCTGCAACATTTAAAGATTGCGTTATCCGGGTTGGTAATGTCAGTCTGCGGGGGCGAGTACTTATGTTTAGTTAACATGTTAATTGATTGATAGATAAAAAAACTGGTTGTTATCTGGAGCTGGCTTGTTTGCCATCACAAGGTTCACAGCAAAAGGTTTCCTTAACATCCTTGCAGATATTGCAAATTTTTGTTTCACAATTTTTCAGGCGTGGCTCACACAGCTTTTCACAATCATTGTTTCCATCATCTTTCGGTTCTGTAACACAGCCGCATTCAGGACAACATAACTCGTCAACCGCATCGAGGTAACCCTCATACATGCTCCTTGCATTGTTGCGGTCCATAGCTGCCTTCGTGATATCCTGTACTGACTTAACTAGATCGCCTTTTTGGTTTTTCAGATCGGTCTCCCGCAGAATGACTACATCGGTCAGATGTGTCTTCAACAGTTTTGTCTGATCATCCAGTACTTTCTGAAGTGGCTCAAGCGTTTCAACATTAGAAAACACCTGTATGCCTACAACATCATGAGCAGACTTGAATATGGAATCAATATCGGTCCAAAG
The DNA here is from genome assembly GCA_023416995.1 of Bacteroidota bacterium. GTDB lineage: Bacteria > Bacteroidota > Bacteroidia > Chitinophagales > Chitinophagaceae > DATHKG01. The sequence goes on along the minus strand of JAEZGI010000029.1, from coordinate 50,971 downwards.
ACCTTTTGGAACACAGATCAGCTCATCGATTATCCTGCCTGCGTCCTTACATGCGGGAGGAAGTTTTGTTTCACCGGGGCAATCCGGTGCCTTGCCTGTAAGTGCCTTTCGCTGTGCCTTGTTACAGCTATCATTCAGACAGTTTTCAAGATCATTGGCGGCTTTCTGTACTTCATTGAATTTGGTTTTCGCATCTTTAATTCCTTTCGCAATATTTTTCAGGGCCGTATTGAGATCTTTGTTCCATTTGTTGAAGTTGGTAACATTTGCTTTTACTGATTCATTGGTTTGCACAAGCTCGGTTCCAACAGTAATATCAAGATTCCGGTAGCGGCGAAAATTTTCTTCTGTGCTTACGAAAAGACACTTCTTCTCATGATACAGCTCTTTTTCCTTCTTAAATTTTTCCTGTTGTTTTACTAATTCTCCATTGGCATCAAACAAGGCAGTACAAACGGTTAAACGTTCGCGGATGATCGCTTTCTGCGTTGGTGTATCCTTTTCTCCGTTGTCGTTACAGCCGCAGTCGCCGGGAGGTCTGTTATTATGATGATGTGACATCTTTCAAAAGTTTATTAATGAAAAATTGATTTAAGACTCCTGCAGCATTTTGTGCATAAAGCGGAGGATGATGAATTCGGCGGGGCGAACCACAGCCATACCAATTTCGATGATAAGTCGGCCCTCCCAGATGTCAAGCTCCGTCATGGTTTCACCGAGTCCTACATGAACAAAAAAAGCCTCCTTCACCGACGCGCCCATCAGGGCACCACCGCGCCATTGCTGAGTGAGATAATTTTGGATCATCGATTTCACCCGCACCCATGTATTTTCATCGTTGGGTTCAAACACAAATTGTTGTGTGGCATTCTTTACAGATTCTTCTACCATGTTAAAGAATCGACGCACGGAAATATATCTCCATTCATTACTATTGCCTGCAAGTGTTCTGGCACCCCATACAATGGCAGGTCCACGGCCCTCGAACTTTCGGATAACGTTAATAGATTTACCATCCTGGGCATCAACATTCAGATCATCCTGATCACGGTTCGTCACAAGAATTTCAGGCCCGATAGCGTTTTGTATGTTGACATTGGCAGGAGCTTTCCAAACCCCACGTGTATTATCTACCTGCGCATAAATGCCGGCCATTGCCGATGATGCCGGAAGCAGCAGTTGAATATTAGACAGAGCCGTTTTCCCCTGGAAGTATTGTGCATTCTTTCCTTTCTTCAGATCAGCGAGCGTTTCTACACCAGGTATTCCAACAACAGTAACGGACGCATCATTATCTTCGGTTGAGCCAGCTACTTTATAATTGTAATCGATACCCGCAAATATCCTTGGAAAATAGACGGCAGCATATTTGAGTGAATCACCGCTGCCAATGCCGGAACGAAATGCATTTACATCTTCCAGCCAGTTGTTGGCATTATCTTCAATATGATATACATCCATTATGGTGAACCGGTCCTGCAGCTCCTGGCATTGTTGAATGGCTGCTGCATGTACATCATAATAGTCGGTTTGCGTCGACAGATTGAATGAATCAGGGAAAAGAAGCAGGGTCACTTCATTGATCTTTGAAACCTCAGCAAGTCCGTCTTTTAATTTTTGAGCGACAATTTCCCCGCCATCGGCCTGGTATTCACCTACGGACACTATCCAGCAGGGTCCGCCCCCATTTGTAAAAAACATTTGGAGGGAATAAGACATCAGGAACTTTGATCTTTTTGTTTCATCCACTTTACCATTCACATCCGTTACAGTGCTGCCCGAAAGCGTAAAAGTCACCGACAGGCTCTCTACCTCGGGATCAGGACTGCCAAAATATTGTTCGTATTCCAGCATGGAACGGATACGTTTAGGAACCATTATCAGGTCACCGTCTTCTTTCCATTTTGCTTTTTCCGTGTAACCGATAAATGCTGGAATGGCCGTTTCAACGGAAGCAATCGATGGAGGCAGTTTGGGGATTTCTTCTATATAGACTCCCGGCGTTTTATATTCTGGCATAAGACTAATTTTTTCGTTATTTAAATCATCCTTTTACTGTTTTATACAACTGGAAATAATTCACTTTCAGGAACCTTAACGTTATAGCAAACTCTTCTTTTCGAATCTACCTTAAAACCCTGCCCAACACCATTCGGTAAAAACTTCGTTTGCGTTGCCGTTTCATCTGGAAACAGAAAATATGACCTGGAGATACTTCGTGGCTTCCTGCTGAGCAAGGTACCCATGTCTTTTACGAGGTACCTGTCGAGTTCCGGTGTCATTTTCAATTCATGTCCTTTGTCATTTATATACCGCCAAAATGCAAAGCGACTTTTTACCGCAATCTCAAAAACTGGGGCATCAGTCCATACTCCGTTTGAGTTTTTTCTCTTCCACAAAAAACCTTCATTGTCCAGTAAATCGAAATCGTTATCAGAACCGGTGATGTTGATGTCTGCAACTGCCCAGGTATTCGCTGTAGAATAAAGGCTGCTAATAATCAAAGGATGACTATTGATATACCCATCATTACCTGTAACCCGCAGGTTGAGGATGGAATTGGCCAGCGCTCGCGGACCGGCAGGTGGTAAACCGGGGATTTTATCTGAGAAGTCGAGTGATACCTTTCTGAAAACCCCGGCATTACTGAATGTCTGAGAAGCCAGGACATTGCCATTGTTATTATACAGCATGAATTGAGCCTCTGTGATGGATCGGCTAACCGGAAATTGATAGTCGAAACTACCGGGAATCAGCAACCGGTCATTTTCATTCATAAAGGAACCGCCGGAAACCATACTCCATTGATCGCCGGAGTCGTCCTCGTAGAACGAACGGATATCATTATTTCCAAAAGAGACAAGTTCGCCCTGTTCATACTCGTATCCCGGCCGGAAAGCTGAAACAGGCGTTGAGAGAAACGGGAAAACAGGCTGTACCGTGAGAGAACGATTAGAAAAACAATAGATTGACGGCAAACAGTTGTTTATCCTGGCACCTGTATGCATATCGATTACTCTTCCCTTTCTCAAACAAAGAACATGGATCGATAAATCGTTTGGCAATGAAGTAAACGGCGAGTACCAGACAGACCCATCTGACTGAATTTTTTGATTTACACGAATCAGCACTTTGAAACCGGAATACGCTGGCAGGATTTTTAGGAAATAACCTGCATATAAGGCGTCGAGCGATTTTGGGAATCCAAAGGTCAGATCTGAGCTGATGGACTCCTTTGCGCTTAAATACTGTTCGCGCAAAAAATTTAACCGATCGGCCTGATCTTCCAGTTCAAACAGAGAAGTTCCATCTTCATTCGTCACATAAAACTCATGTAACAGCTTTACTTCAAACAGTGTTTTATATATTAAAGACATAACCGGGAGTGTTATATATCAATTCGGTTCAAACGTGTGTCTATCTCTTCAATGAGCGGCACCTCGCGTAATACAAGATCTTCGGTGAGCGCAACAAGCCGAAGCTTGTACATAGCAAAAGGCATTTGTCTTCCACCAAGCGAACCCCAGAGATGGTTAATCTGTTCAAAAGTGAGTGTATATAGCTCTAATGTGAATCTTAACGACAATACATGTGCGTCATCAAGATCCAGACTTCCTCCTGCAGTAGAAGCAGAGGTGAAAAATGATGATTTACTTTGTAGAAACTGGATGATATAAGAAAGCCGTTGTAATGCCAGACTATAATCAGCGCCGGAATAATTGCAGGCCAGCAGGACATAAAGATTCAGGTACGTAGGTGGGTTTTGATAGATAGCATTACCATTGAACGGACGTCTTAACGCTGGCTGATTTTTGAGAGAACTCTCTTCTTCAATATTTACCAGCGTAAGAACAATGTTATTTGTTAAAGTATCACCTTTCGATGTCTCAAACAAGCCAATATTATCAATCGTAACAGTTACCGATGGATCTCTGGTAACAACATACGTCTTTAGCTCTTCGCACAGTAATGTAAGTACTTCTCTGATCATCTGAAACAGATAAAATTGTGATGAGCTCACAGGTATTGGAGAAAGCTTCTTATTTGTTGCACTAAATCCGGAGCAGATCCTTCAAAAGAATGATTGAAAAAGAAATAAAGAATTTCTGAACCAAAGAGTAGCTCTGTTATCTCTTCTTCTGACGAAAATTAATGCCGTATTTCTTTTCAAGTACCGGAAGTATAAAAATGTTGAACAACCGGCTGTTAACAGTTTTCCATCCAGGCGCACCGGCCCCGCCACAGGTCAAACAAGTTTCATCTTCTCCCCAACATAGGTGGCAACTTCCTAATGATGCCGCCAATGATTTATTTAATCTCCGCAAATCATTAATGCGGTGCAGGAGTTGGTTTCTGTTTTCACGCATTTCTTTCACTTGCTCTTTAAGCGTCAGTACCAGGGCCTGTATCTTTTTATTTTGAATTCGGAGCCGTCGTATTGTTTCAACATCATAGTCGTGCGATTCGGCCTTTTCTTCGCTTTTTATATATACTTCATCTAATTCTTTCAACAAATGAGATTCATCAACTTCTCCCTTCCTGATCCTGGCAATTATGTGCATCAACGCAACAAGACGATTTCTCTCCATGCTCCATTATTTATCGAATCGTTGGGGGATGTGGTGTAAGAAGAACTTTTATGCCGATGCTAAATTAACCATCACATTATGAAGAATCAATCCTCATATATCATGATCTTTTACGATCCTTGTGCCGATCAAACCATTGTCATAAAAAGTTTAATTTAATCATTGAAGCAGGAAGGGCATCTTGTTTTTATATGCACTTTATCAAAACCAGATAAGTTCAAAAGTGAATTCCTGATTCGCCAACCTGCCGGCGGTCTACTCATTATTGAGTATTTTAGTCTGAACCGTGGATTTTTCTCTGAAATAATTTACTTTTAGAATGGCGTCCGGTTAGTAATAGCTCACCAATCCACATGAAGGGCCAGGGTTCCGATTGTACTAAGCATGATCGCTCACTCAGCTTAAACCCTTTGCTATGCTACCTTTGAATTCTCTCTTACTTGACAAAATTTTTCTTCTACTGGAGATTGATACGCCGAAGCACCCTGACCGGGCAGTAAACCTGACCCCGAGCCCTGAGACAATGAACTCCCATGTAAGCAGCCTGAAAAATCAAAGCTGCTGCGGACCCGACCAGGACACCGAACCAGTTACGGAGAAACGGCTTGAGCTTCTTGAGGAATTAATTTTCAACCTGCTTACCGTAATCGGCAAGCTGGCGGCGAAGAATGGAGATTTCAGTGAAGGTTATGCGGCAGTAATGAACCATGATAAGCAAAAAGGTGCTGATTATGACGCTCCTGAAAGCAGAAATACAGGAACATTCAACAGTGATTGTTCACCGTTACCAACAAGGCGGGAAAAAGAGGTGCTGATTCTTTTAACACAGGGTTACTGTGCCAAAGAAATTGCGAAACGTTTATTTATCAGCGAGACAACGGTAATCACTCATAAACGCAATCTCAAAGAAAAGTTCAAAGCAAAAAACACTGTTGAACTAATCTCCAAAACCACCCGCCTGGAACTATCTGCCGTCTGAGAGACATAATGATGAAGCTTTTTTTGTAACTAAAAAAGTTGCCGTGTCTCCACACGGCAACTTAGCTAAAACGAAACGAAAACCAAACGAGAACCAAAGCACAACGGCTACCAACCCGTTGTCTGAGCCAATTCAGGATTACGCCTGATCTCAGCAGTTTCTATCGGGAGAAGATTCATTTTATCCTGGTAGGGATTTTTTTGTAACAACAACACCGGGGTATATGTCTTGACGCCCGTGTTAAGATTTAAGGTGACATCCATGCCATAGATTGGCCGGTTCTCAATCACATCAGCAATCTTCCAACGCCTGATGTCAAAAAAACGGTGATTCTCAAACGCAAGCTCAATCCGTCTTTCATTATACAACCGCTCTCTCAGCGCTTCACCGGTAACTGTTGCAGCTATGGCTGGCATACCAACCCTTGCGCGCACTTTATTGATATACTCCCTGCATTTACCCATATCACCCAACTCAAACTGTGCTTCCGCATAGTTCAGATACATCTCTGCTAACCGGAAATGTGGCCAGGGTATGGTATACCGCTCCGCAAAACTAATGGGCTGGGTCTCGGGCATAAATTTTCTCATCCAGTAACCGGTTCGTGGGTTATCACTACTCTGTTTCCAGGAATCATAACCAAATTGTAGTCCGGTTGAAGACACCCACATCTCAAGCAAATCACCATGAAATACGGAAGAATCATGCAGGATGGTTGCTTCAAAGCGTGGATCACGATTCCAGAAAGGATGCGCAGGATCATAACCAGAAGCAGGATTGATAGATTTGGTGTTCCCGTTCCAGATAAATGCCGGCTGACCATTTATCATATCATAGTCGTCTACCAGGTTCTGTGAGGGCCCGTTACTCGCCCACCAGCCACCATAAGCTCCATATCTTCTGCCCAGGTTATTGGCAGGCGCCTGTTGAAAGCTGCTTGTAGTAAAGTTCCTGGTGAATATAAATTCTTTCTGCGCAGCACCACTGTTCTGATTAAAAAGGTTACGATAATTAGGATATAACTCAAACGACCTGTCACCATTCTCTGTAAATACTGCCGCAGCATCCGCAGCTTTCTGCCATTTGGTTTGATCGTTTGTAGGATTAAACAAAGGCGAAGCCGCATACAACCATAGTCTTGAAGCAAGCGCGTAACTCGCATCACGTGTTGCCCGGCCATAATTCTGATCAGTAGATTCATATCCTTCAGGAAGATCCGGTATGGCTTCATCAAGATTGGTCTGAATAAAATCTACACACTCATCAAATGTATTCCGCTTGAAGGTAACCGAGCTTACATCCGTGCGATCGTAGGCCTGCGTGATAATAGGAACACCACCGAACCTTTCAATCAGGTTGAAATATATAAATGCCCTAATGAATTTTGCTTCCGCAATAAGACGGTTTTTATCAGCAAACTCAATAGCATCGCCATCCGTCATCTCCTGCAGAAACACATTTACCTTTCTCAGGTAAGAATATCCATAGTTCCAGTAATAGATATAACTACCCCACTGATCACCGTTCCCCGCCTGGCCTATGTTATCCGGGTTGTAGGTGTTTAACTTGAAGAGATCAGCACCACAACATGGAGCCGCATTGTACGCCTCATCAGTATACTTGGAATACATGTGAATATAATAACCATGAGGTATAGCATTGTATAACTCATTATGATAAGCTTTGATAAGACTTTCATCTCCCCAAACCAAACCTTCTGAGATGGCATTCTGTGGATCAATGTCCAGTACATTTTTCTTACAGCCGGCAAACACCACCGAACTGAAGAGGAACAATACGATTATATGTTTCATATGCTAATCTTTAAAATTTAATTGAAGCCCCGAAGTTGATTACACGTGAAGGAGGGTAGTTGAAAAACCCACCGTTAAATTCCGGATCGGCGAATGTGATCTCCTTTGCCCAGGTAGCCAGGTTAAAGGCGCTGGCATAAACCCTGAGACTTTTCAACACTTTTGTTTTTTCAAGAACCGCCGACGGAATATTATAACCTATCTCTACGGTCTTTAACCTTACAAAACTTGCATCAAACAAAAAGAAGGTGGTATTGCCGGGCTGATACGCTGCCGCTCTTGGCTTAGAGCCGTTAGGATTGTCGGGTGTCCATCGGTCAGTAGCGCGCCAACGCGTTGCATTGGTAAAATCAGTTTCACCAAGGGCCGCAGCACGCTCATCATAATTTTTTGCACCAGCCTGACCCTGGAAGAAGATATTAAGGTCAAAGTTTTTATACGCAAAGTTTGAGGTTAACCCAAACACATATTTTGGAACCGCGGTATATGGTACGCGATACTGATCATTTGAATTGATCACGCCATCTCCGTTAAGATCTACAATCCTGATATCGCCCACCTGGGTGTTTGGATCATGAGGATATTTGTCCAACTCTTCCTGCGTACGGAAGATGCCATCTGCTTCATAATACAACCCTGTGAACACTGGTTTACCGGTAAGTTTCTGATAGTCTTCAGCAGGCGGCACCTCATCCAGGTAAACGGCTTTACTTATATTGTATGAGATGTTGCCACTAAGACTGTAACTAACCTCACTTCCTATACTACCGGCGTTAGATAATATCAACTCAAAGCCATGACTGTTTACCTTACCGATGTTTTCAAATGGAAGTCCGGGGAATCCAAATGTTGTGGGCACAGATAGGTTACGTCTGTAAAGAATGTTATTTCTTTTCTGTGTCCAGTAAGTGAAATCAACACCAAGTTTGCCGTTCCACAGTTGCGCTTCAAGACCGAGATCAAATTTCTTTGCACGTTCCCAGGTAATTTGCGGGTTTGATAACACGCCTGAATAAATGCCCGGTGCATCTGTGGTTCCAAACACATAGTTATTTCCAAATAAAAACAACTGAAGGTATTGGTAAGGATCGATCCTGTTATTACCAAGTTCACCATAAGAAGCTCTCAGTTTCAACTGGCTCACGAAAGGAAGCGCATCTGCAAAAAAGTCTTCCTGTGAAATGCGCCATCCCGCAGAAACGCCGGGGAAGAAGCCATAACGTTTGTCGCGTTCCTTCGGAAATATTTCTGATCCATCATAACGAAACAAAAATTCAAAAAGATATTTGGCCCTGAAGTCATAATTAATACGACCAAAATAGTTGTTGTTGGCCGTTGTATTAGCTGAACCTTCAACACCCTGGTCAGCAGCAGCTGTACTTCCCTGGTTAAGTTGATCTATTGCAGAACTCAAAAAGTTCCTCCGGGAAGCACTGGCAAAACTAAAAGTGTTTAATTGTTGCTCCCAACCTGCCATCGCGGTGATGTGATGATCATCCAGGAATGTTCTGTCGTATGTAAATCTGAAGTTCGTTAAACTGGTTGTCCATTTATCATACCGATCAGTCAACTGCGCATTCGCCAATGCGGGGCCATTTTTCCTATCATACTCGCCGGTAACAGAATTATACTCGTGATAAGTATAAGGAAGTGCCCAGTTCTTGGTCAGCTGGTTTCTTAAATCGTAATTGAAAGACGCATCCAGCTTAAGTCCTTTAATAAAAGGAACGCGGTAACTGGCGGTAAAGGTGGAAAAGATGGGATTATCAGAAGACTTGAAATACCCGCGCTGGTCGTTCAGCAATGGATTCAGTGCAAGTCGTCCCGGACCTATCAAACCATTTGGATAAACCCCCACAAGTGTTGGGTTTGCTCCAAGTATTCCGTACCAGCCAATGTTTCCCTGGTCGCCACCACCGGGATATTTTCCATCCTTCAAAGTGGCACTTACGTTCGCACCTACTGTAAGGTTTTTAACCAATTCAATATCAACCTTAGCACGGAAGTTATATTGTTTATACAACATGGTATTACCGTGGAAGTTTCCATTCTGTTGTAATGAACCAAATGAAAGTAGGTAACGCACCTTATCGCTACCACCATTCACCTGCAGATTCAGATTTTTTACATAAGCATCATGCAATGTCAGGTCCACCCAATCGGTATTCGGGTTAAGATTGGGATCAGATCCATCGCGCATTTTTTGAATTTGTTCAGCGGTATATTGGGGTGTAAAGTTGGGATCACGGCCGGAACGATAAAACACGCCCTCATTATATACTTCTGCAAACGTAGCAGCATCCAGCATCTCAGGAATTTTAGTTGGCCTGTTGATACCGTGGTTATAAGAGAACGAAAAATCAGCTTTTCCTTTTGATCCGCTCTTTGTTGTGATCAGTATAACTCCGTTAGCGGCCCTTGCACCATAAATAGCTGCAGAACCATCTTTCAACACAGAGAAGTTTTCGATGTCCTGTGGATTTAATCTTCCAAAATCATCACGTGGCACACCATCAATGATCACCAATGGTGCATTAAGATTCAACAAAGTATTGAAATCAGCTCCGGGAGGTGGAACAGAACCGGTACCCCGTATCAATATTTGTGGATTATCTCTTCCGGGTGTACCAGAGCGTTGATTCGCAGTAAGACCTGGAAGCCGCCCCTGGAGTGAATTTGCAACATTCGGTGAAGGACTCTTTGCAACCTCGGAACCCGATACCTGTGATACGGATCCTGTGATAGTTGCTTTCTTCTGAGTACCGTAACCCACTACGATTACGTCAGACATTTGCAGCGCATTTGATTGCAACACAATTCTTAGGTTAGTTTGATTACCAACTTTGATATCCTGTGTAGCAAAACCAACTGAACTGATGGTAAGTGTTGCATTAGAAGGTACATCAATAGTGAACTTACCATCTACATCTGTCTGAACCCCTGTGCTGCTCCCCTTAACCTGCACACTGGCTCCTGCAACGGCACTATCACCTGACACTACAGTACCGGTAATTTTTTGCTGGGCAGAAAGAATATATGAAAACAAAAGGAAAACCGGCACAAGCAAAAGCCGTACCCAGACACGTTTTCCCATGACGATTATTCCAACAGAAGTTACCTCCTGCTGTTGCAGATCTCGTTTCATGAAGATTTTATTTTGGTTAGTAAAAAAAGAGGATTGGTACTTGAAGTGCCCCACCCGCTGATCAGACGGATGAGAAAAGTTTATGTAGATGATTAGTTGTTATAGTGACTCCTTTTTATGCTTTGAACTTATAGCCCAACTTCTTCAGATAATCATTGGATATTTTCGCCGCTTCAAATTCTGTTATGGTTGGTTTGTTTTTTCTTCCTGCATCCAGTTCAAACATGATCATACCAGCCATCTTTTTTCTCCTGACCTCCAGCATTTTTAGAATCTTCTTTAGATCCACCTTACCCTGCCCCAACGGAGAATAACCGACGTACGCATTTTCTCCACCGATATAATCTTTAAGATGTACATGCTCTATCAGCGGCATAAAGTCTTTAACGATCTTAACTGCGTCAGCACCGCCTTTCGCGATCTGGCCAACATCAGGTCCAAACTTCATATACCGGGTGTCGAGATTCTCCATCACAAAATAAATTTCTTCTTCAGTTTCAACGGGAGTACCAGTATGTGGGTGCAGGGCACAAACCAATCCCTGGTCCGACACAACTTTTGCATATTCATTCATAGATGCTAACAGGTTTGTTTTATGCTCCCGGTAGTCGTACCCTTTCCTGCTTCCTGTTGCACAATACTCAATCACTTTCCCACCGTTTTGTTTCAACAATCCACACCATTTGATTAATTTTTGTACTTCCTCCTTTCTTTTTGAAGGATCTAATACATCAGTGCTGCAGAAGGCAGATACAATCGGAATATTGTATTTGGCGGTAAGGTCCCTGAAGCTGCCATGTTTCTCTTCCCACTGCTCAATAACATGTCCGAACGTTTCAAAAGAATGAAAACCAAGTTGGGATATGTCTCTTACAGCTGCTTCAAGTTTGTCTACACCATAACCCCATAAAATCGAAGTAGATCCGATATCAGATTTTCGCGCCGCTTCTTCCATACCAAATGAAGGCAGGAACATAGCAGAGGCTCCAGCCATGCTGCCAAGTTTCAAAAACGTTCTGCGTGGCATATTACTGTTCATAACAAATCAGTTTAAGTATGATGTTGCTGGTTAATTAGATTACTTCATTTCGTCAAAGCGATCCTTTACTGCATCAATCAATTGCAAACCTTTGGCGTTTGACTTCACACCTTCTTTTGGCACCTCTATTCCCGCGGCCCACACAATTGCATTCATAAGAAAGCGGCGATAATTATCATTGAGCAAAGCTGAATGATAATCCATACCCCCATAGATCAGACCGCGTGACTTATTTTCTTCATAAGCCCAGGTGATACATCTCGGTGCTACAGGTCCCTGGTTTGTTTTCGGAGCTTCGCCCATCAAAAGATCCGTGCGACGGTTATCCTGCGGTATCACCATAAAACGAGAAAAGATTTCGTCTTTATAGGTCCATGCCCCCACGCCCCGCATGATGGGATGTTTTTTTCCGGATTTGATCGGGGTAACTGTCCATATACCAAGCGGATTATGAGAGTAACCCGGAATGAAACCGCCACCAAACCAGTTGCGATAAAGGCTCGCCGCCTTTTCATTCGTGGCCGCAACCGCCCAGTGTAATACGATGATACCCATACCGGCTTTATGCAGACTGTCTACCTGGTCCAGGTATTGAACAACTTCTTTATCGTAAGTTTTTGTATTACCACCGCTCGGTGGAAACAATGGATGCACACGTTCACGGCTGCTGCCCTCTGCACTGCTCTCGATGACGATTGCGGCTGCATCTTTCATATCTTCTATGTCGAGGGCGGTTCGTTTATAAATAAACCGGGTAACGATCTTCACTCCTTTTATGTTAGCCACACTATCCAGGCAACGTTGTAACACGAGTAGATCTTTTTCGGTTTCATGACGCGAGGGACCTGCATGATCTTTAACACCAGCCATGAAATAGATCACCTTCACCGGCAATTCTTTTTGTGCCTGCACATCATTGCCGCACGCTATGATGAGTATTGCAATAACAAGGATCTTTACAACTTTCATTCGTTACAAGGTTTTGATGAGTGTTATGCAGGAAGCGCAAAAACGATATATCCTTTTGGAACTTCTTCTTCTTTTTTAGACTTATCGATCAGGGCGCCGGTTGAACATACAACCAGGTACTGTCTTCCGTTTGCTTCGTACATGGCAGGAATACCGCTTGGATTCATACGCCCGAGGTTCATTGACCAGAGCACTTCACCGTTGTCATCATCATAAGCATATATACTTCCATCACCACAGATCGCGAAAACGATACCTGTTGCAGTTACCACCATTCCTTTCCTGGCCGAACCACCGATCTTACCCAGATTTTTACCGCCCGGAATTTTATCTTCATTCCCAAAGGGCTTTTTCCATTTAATAACACCTTTGTTCAGATCATATGCAACGATCCATGACCATGGTGGCGCAAGAATATCCGAAGCGTCTTCCCCCCAATTATGTGCTTCCATATAGATTGCCTTCGGACCAGCATAGTCATCAGGATACCCGCCATCCTTTCTTGGAGCAAAAGTTGGTAGCTGAACACCTCCAGAGTCCACCACGGGCCCGCGTTCTACCACAATATCTTTGTTTGAAGCCTGGCCAAATTCGCCACGGCTTCTCTGCGTTAGAAACGCATAGAGATCGGCGGTGGCCGCTTCATCCAGATGTGGCATCGCGGGCATTCGTCCTTTACCATTATTAACTATCTGTTTAAAGGTTGTTGTGTTAACGCGTGATTGTAATCCGAGAAGACTTGAACCAAGACCAGGTAAACCTTTTCTATCGGCGCCATGGCACGACTGGCAATGTTGTTTGAACATACCCTCAGCCTGTGCAAGCCGGTCACCCGAAAGTTGTTTCGGCCTTGGCTCTCTTACTTTTAACTTGTAGATAGAACCGGTCTCCTTGGTGAGAATATAAACCAATCCCTTTGCGGGGTTTGCCGCCGTACCACCAAAGTTTACACCACCCGTTGAACCAGGCATGGCGATTGTTTCATACTTATCTGAAAGCGGGTGAAACAAACCAACTTTGGCCGCTTTGATTCTTTTGATCACCGAGTCCCGTTTTGATGCGGTATAATATGGATTAAGATCATCGATGGTTACCGTCTGACGATTAAACGGAGGTATCACTGTAGGAAAGGGTTGTGTTGGCCATGATTTTTCATCAGGCATTTCACTCTTTGGAACTGGGCGCTCTTCAATGGGCCACAGGGGTTCACCGGTCACCCTGTCAAAAACAAACAGAAAACCGGACTTTGTAGCAACAGCTACTGCATCAATTTTTTTGTTGTTGTGATTGACAGTTATCAACTGCGGAGCTGCAGTAAGATCATAATCCCACAGATCGTGATGTACTGTTTGAAAATGCCACAAACGTTTGCCGGTTCTTGCATCCAGTGCAAGAATACAATTACCGAACAAACCACTTCCCGCACGGTCAGCACCATCAAAATCATAAGTCGGTGAGCCTATTGGATAGTAGGCAATCCCTCTTTTTTCATCGACAGAGATCTCACCCCACGCGTTAACCGCGCCTACGTATTTATAAGCATCTTTGGGCCAGGTATCGTAACCAAATTCGCCGGGAAGCGGTATTGTATGAAACACCCATGCAAGCTCACCGGTAATTACATTGTATGCCCTGAGATGCCCCGGGCCGTCAAACGGATTTTCGCCAGGCGATGACCCCACGAGTATAAGGTCCTCAAAGATATGCCCCGGTGTGGTGGAGGTCATTCTTCCAAGCGAAGCGGTATCACGCCCCACGTGCAAACGCATATCCGTGTACCCTTTACCAGATTCACCAAAATCAGTTATTGATTTACCCGTATTGGCATCGATAGCCTGCATGGTATTATTAAGGAAGATGATCAGCCGTTTGTGCTTTTTATCTTTGCTTTGCCAGAAGTTGATTCCCCGCGCGATTACACCATTCAGGTTCGCATGTATCCATAGCTCCTTTCCCGTGGTTGCATCAATGGCTACAAGTGAATTATTTCTTGCAAGAACATACATCACATTATCAACTATGATGGGATTGAAACTATATGAAAGATTATCCTTTGTAGAATACACAAAATCAATCTTCAGGTCTCTGATATTCTCTTTTGTGATCTGATGAAGATCTACAAACTTTGAATGATCGGGCCCTCCGCCGTAATCTTTCCATTCTTTATAAGGTTGCGCAGACGCCAGCCCTGCTTCATTCTCCTGGAAAGAGAGCTGGCAGCCCGCACAACAAATAACAAATGAAAACCCGAAAAGAAAAGTCTTGATATCGATGTTGCTACAGCCCATTTGCATCATGTGTATCAGAATATTTATTGCTTTAACCAAATAGAAATGCTGTGGCAGAAGTTTGTTGCCCGCCTCTGGTGACACCTATATAGTATATGCTGTGCTACGCCTGCCTATGATATAATAAGGGCTCGTATCAGGAAATGATACCGCGGAATGAGATCTTTTTTTTGAATCGGTAAAAACTTTTGAAACCCGCTGCCTGAATAAGGATGAAAATAACGTCTATGAATAACCGAATTTTGGACAACATTCCATTGATATACTAATCAGTTATATTTTTTTCATAAGAATGAAGCTGTTCGCTCTAATTAACAAGGCACCAGTCAAAAAATTTTATTAGAAATTATTAATGCGATAACTGAAAACTATCGCGACAATAAGGTGAAAAACGCTGGATGTTCTTCGCTTTTCCTGCTTTACACCCGTTAAAACGATTTTTGGAAATTTTTTTATATATGGATAAATTCATATAAAAGATCGCATGGAAACCATTAACCCCACCACGGACCTGCCTTCGAATACGAAGCCCCTTACTCCCGAAAATGAAAAGTATATTCTGGATAAAATCGAAAAAACCTGTAAGTTATGGTCCACGATGGCTGACGTGTTAAACGCAGGAATAATAATTCTTGGCGTCACGGCCATTTCGACATCGGTGCTGGTTTCAATTTACACTGGTTCACCGGAGCTTGTAGCTCCCGCTAACCTGAAAATCCTGGCTTGTATTTCGACCATTGCACTTGGACTTTTAACGGCCTTCGGAATGGTAAACCGATCCAATGGGGCGAGATCTGCGTGGCGGGTATTGAATGCTTCCTTAATGCTTTATAAAACGGGTGCATTATCTATGGAACAACTGATCGCGCAATATGAAAAAGGTGAAAAGCAGTTGGGATTTATACACTTCAGCAATGGTTCAAACGTTGAACAGCGCGGAATAAACCAGGAGGAACTTAGTAGACAGGTCAATGGCAAGGCAAAAGATCCGGAAAAGAACGTAGCGGGAATGAACGCGAAAGCGAACCAAAAAATAGAAGAAAAGTCTGAAACGAGGAATGATATTTCCAGTACCGCTATTGACAAAAATTTTAAGTCTGGAAATGACAGCACCCAGGATGCGCCCGGTATCCAAGCCGAAAAACCTAGTTCATAGCAGACGCTGATAGACTGCCAGCGAATTTGTTGTCAGCTGCCTCGCGGCGATTGTCCTGCTTGCGATTTGCCTGGCAGTCGCGGTTCCAAGCATGGCCATGACTTGCGTTGCAACTAAATCACTGCTCCAATAAGCTTTGTGCGATAGTCCGGTATCAGCATGCCCAGCGGTCCACATTGAAGAGGGTGAGCCATTTAAGCCGATGGCTGTCGGATAAAAACCGTCGCCCGCCATCGATTGTCCGATCGGAAAAAAGTACCTCAGTATACTGTCCTTTGGCGAGTATAAACATGCTGTTTTCTTTGCGTAAATTGGTACATCAAAATTTCTGTTTTCAATGAAGCTGGCCGGAACAGCAGCCGCCATCATAACTACAAGCCTGATGTGACTGGCAGTAGCTGGAGAAACAGCAGTTATATATTTCAATGCTTCAAGTACAAGTCTGCAACCTAAAGAATGACATATCAGTATGATTTGAGTTCGTTGAGATTTTTGTAAGTATTCTCTCAGATAATCTCCAAATAGCACACCACATTCCCGCGCTTTCGCGATTTGCCTGGAATAACTTAATGCAGACTGAAAGGCACCAGCTTCGTTCCCCGGCCAAAAGAATTTACAACATTGTTCTGATTCCCTGACAGAACTGCCTTCACGCCACAGTCGCTTTGAGAAAGCTTCATAATTTTTCGCTGCAGCACGCTCATCCACATTAAAACCATGCACAAGGATTATTCTCTGATATCCGCCCGGCAACAAAGCGCCTTTCACCTTTTTTGACATGCGCCCGGAATTGGGGTCAGCCCGTACGGAAAGTATCGCAGAATTAGTCTTAGCCATGATCGTGCTTATTTCGTTGGAGCAAAGTCAGGAGGTTCCGAAGAAACGAAGCAAGTAGTGCACCCATATACCCTAGCAAAATCACAAAAAGGAACTTGCTGCCCCAATCAATGTTTTTAGCAAAAACAAAAGTCCCGTAAGCGGCGCTTATAAAACCTATTGAAATACAAAGAAGATGTATCAGTCGCTTCCACTGAAATACAGAAGTAATTTGCAAGGCATCGATATTGCGCTGTATGTGGTTTGCTAAACGATTTCTTGCTTCAAAATATAATGGATCTTCGGTTCTAATTGATGGAGACATCTCAGTCAGTATTCTTACATCTAATTGAACATCCTCTCTTGTATAACTTTTACCCAGTAAGGCAATAAGCAACCTGCTATAGACGGTAGGAGAGTCTAAAACTGTCTGAGATGCTAACGAAATCTGTCCGCTGATATTACGCATCGGCAAATCATAAAATCCCATTTTTGCCCCTCCTCCTGATAACAAAAGCAAATCGCGCATGATTTCATCAATCTCTTTCCGTGAGCTGAATCTATCTTTTATTACTGTATGACCCGCCAACCAGGAAAATATTTTATTCCTATGATAAATAGGGCGATAAAACGTTTTTATTGGTTCAACAATTATCATCGTTACAAAACCAAGGGCCAGAGATGCTTTTATGATAGCCACCGGCCAGCCGGTAAGAGCATCCACATATTGAAGCTGCTCCGCAATTCGCTCGTTAGACAATTGAGCATTCGTAATGGTTGATACTGAAAGAATCAATACGGTTGTTGAAACTTTTCTCTGCAAATTAATATTCATGAGTGTAGGCTTTTAAAAATCAGAAGCCCTAATCAAAGTTTAACCGCATAAAAAAGTACCAGTCCAAATCAAATGACCACTGCCCATCAGAAGTTAAACGCAGGATGCTGTTCTCTTACAGCCAGATAATTTTCAACACCTGCAAGTAACGCGCTTGGAATTGAAAATACTTCTTATTTAAACAATTTCTGCCCTATAGTTGCGAGATAGAGTTTGCAATTCATCCAGGTATGTCCGCCTTCGGAAATGAATGGTTCATATTTGATCTTCTTTTCATCCAGCACTTTCATATAATCATTCACCACATTATATAACATGTCTTCCTTGCCCACACCGATCCAAAACAATTTCAACTGCTTATTGACAGCAGCGGGATTCGCAAAGGCAGTGGCATTGTTACGTTCAAATTCTTCTTTTAACATACCCGGGGCGAAACCACAAACCCATCCAAAAAGTGTAGGATTGTTTAAACCCAGGTATAAGGTCTCTCCGCCACCGCCGGAAAAACCAGCAATGGCACGGCTGTCTTTGTCTTTACGAACGCGATAGTTACTTTCAACAAATGGCATCAGGTGGTTCAAAAAATCTTTTGAAAATTCCTGCAGATTATCCCAGTTTCTTAAACTGCCTGACGATTTACCAATCTTCGGCCATGCGCGACCATAAGGCATTACTATAATCATCGACTGCGCCTTGCCCTGGCTGACCAGGTTGTCGAGAATCACATTTGCGCGGCCAACTTTTGTCCAGGTTTCTTCGGTATCAGTGGTACCATGAAGCAGGTATAACACCGGGTATTTTTTGGATGCATCCTTTTCATAACCAGGCGGCGTGTAAATAACAACAGGACGCGCACCCAATTCAGGCGATTCATAATGTCTGTAACTCAAAGTACCGCGCGGCACATTCTGTAAGGTATGTACCAATGGAGTTGCACCGGTAATTTCAACAAGGCTGCTTTTGAAGCCTTCATTTGGAAACAACACCGTACTTTTTGGATCAGGTACCGAAGTGCCGTCAACAACAAAATTATAAGGATACATATCGGGTTTTATAGGACCAACCGTTACACTCCATAAACCGCGATCATCTTTTGTCATATCAATGGCGCCTCGTTGAAATTGTCCGGTTAATTTTACCTCTTTAGCATGAGGCGCAAGGAAACGAAAAGTGACTTTGTTATCAGCATGTACTTCAGGCGATTCAAAAACAGGAGCCGCATTTGGTTGACTAATAGCAAAAAACGACAGTGATAGAAACAATGCAAGCAATCCATAGTGTTTCAGGCAATGATTCTTCATATGGCTTTATTTATTTGATGATGTTTACAAACCCGCCGGCACCTTCCCTTCCATACCGTCAATCTTCAATCCCAGTACTTTTACAACAAATGGCGATATATCGCGAAGCTCCATCAGCTGCACTGAAGTGCCTGCCTTCACACCGGGTCCTATTGCAACAAAACCGGTTCTGATTTCTTTGAAGTCGGGGAAGTTACCATGGGCACCACCAAGGGTCCTGGCCTTCACTGCTTCGCCCGTCATGCTGTTGCCAAAAGATCCGCCATTTTCTGCGGTGATGGCAAATGCAACATCCGGGTTGGCGCCGGCTCCATCCATCTTTTTCCGATCTATAATTCTGAATAGTTTCTTGTGTTCAGACGGCAATTTATTCAACAGGTCCAGCACCTGTTTGGCAGTCTGCTGATCGTTTTTGTCTTTCAGATACAGATAACTGGAACCACCAACCGAAAAAAACTGCGCCTTCCAGTCATCCGTTTTTACATCCTTAATTATGCCTGCCTCTTTCAGCCATACATTCGGACTGACGGTGCTGGTAACATCAGTGAAACCATGGTCGCCGGTCACAATAAAAACCGTTTTTTCAAATATCCCTGCGTCTTTTAGCGCCTGCATTACAATGCCCACACTACTATCAGCAACAGCCACTGCTTCTTTTACTGCTTCACCATTTCTGCCTTGCTGGTGCGACTTGCTATCAACACCAAAGAAGTGAATGGTCATGAAATTGGGCTTTCCTTCTTTGATGACTTTGGCTGCAATGTTAGCAACATTATAATCCTTGCCAAGATCAATCCGAGGACTATCATTAAAAAGTTCTTTTCTCACGAGGTCGTAAAACCCGGCAGGTTTTGCGTAAGCGGCCATATTTTTCACACCCATGCTGCCAACATCTGCAATATTATAATCAACCGGGGCATCTGCAGAAACCGGCCAGAACATAGCCGCAGTTTTCAGACCCTTATCCTTTGCGGCCGTCCACAAAGTCGGAACTTTGATGGAACTGTCCATCCAGTATATTTTACCTGTGGGGCCGTTGGGTTCAAACATGCTGTTGAAATAGATACCGTGTTTTGCCGGTCGCACACCTGTTACGATGGTTGTATGTGATGGATAGGTCATTGAAGGAAACACGCTATTAACACCTTTGGCATGAAACCCCGCGCGCATCATAGCACGAAGGTTGGGTGTGTTCCAACCTTGCTCGAGATAAAAATCTGGCCGGAAGCCATCAATGGTAATCAACACAACATGCTCAGCTTTTTGTGCAGAGGCGTTCGCAAATGCGATGAAAAAAAGCAGGGAGAAAAGTATCCGCTTAACTAAAGTTGTGGTACCGCCAAAATCAGGGTCGGTCGTTGTTACAATCTTGTCAGGCGCTGTGAAAGAGGCTGTAGGGGAGAAAGATCTTTTGATTTGCATATTAATCAGTTGAAAATTTATTCAAATGGCATCAAAGTTAAAGCTATAGAAAACCGGATAAAGTACCGTATGTTATTGGATTATTAAGTCTTCGGAACTTTTTCCAGATTTACCCGCAGTATGGATATATCATAGCATAGAGGTGTGCCAGGTCCTATTCATATCAGGCAATGGCCCTGTATATCTGGTCACAAGAATCAACCCTTAGTCTGCGTTAAAAATGTCAACATAGTTTTTGTACAAATAGGCTTTGCCGTAAGTGGCAGTTTCGTTGAACCTGGTAAGTATGCCGAGCCCAACAAATCTTTCTATTAACTTTGCAGCGCCTGCCCTTGTGAAGCCCATACCTTCGGCCACCGCCGTGGCTGTTACTAAGGGATTCGCATACAAGTATTGAAGAAATTTCACACCGCTGTCAGCTTCCCGTTTACCCAAAGCTTGTATCTGACGCATGTCGGCATCCCGAAGCGCGGTGATCTTTTTAAACGTATCAATGCTTTGATTCGCTGTTTCTATAACGCCATCAAGAAAGAAATGCAACCATTCAGATGTTTTATTATGATGATAGCCGTTCAGTTTATTATAATACAAATGCTGATGTTTCCTGAAATAACTACTGAGAAATAACACCTGCTTTTCCAATAATGCCGTTTCTAAAAGTAGCAGCGTGATCAGCAATCGTCCGGTTCGGCCATTACCATCTAAAAACGGGTGGATCGTTTCAAATTGAGCATGTAAAATGCCCGCCTGTAGCACAGGCATAATGGTTCTGTCATGAATAAACTTCTCGAGATCGCTCAACGCTGCCGTCATCAAATGAACGGGTGGAGGCACAAATGCAGCATTCTGGATAGTAGTGCCGCCAATCCAGTTCTGCGATCTTCTAAACTCTCCTGGACTCGCAAAATGTGAGGACCTTGCGTCGGTCATTAATTCCCGGTGAAGTTCGCGTATGAATCTCAATGAAAATGGAAATTCAGCCAGTCTTGATGTACCATAGTTTAACGCCCTTATATAAAAAAGGATATCATCTGCATCAGTGGGCATACTATTGACACCCGCGCTCATTTCGAGGGCATCCATCATTGTCGAACGAGTGCCTTCAATCTGTGCTGAGCTTGTGGCATCTTTCAGCATATACATGCTTAGGAAGAAATCTGAGTCAGGCAGTACGTGCGAAATCCCGTCCAACTTTCCTATAAGCCTTTCAGCCGTTCCAGCCTTTAAGATTAAGTCAGACGAAAAATCCAGCAATTCAGCCGGTGGAAAGGGATGCGGCACAAAGGCTGAATACCCTTCGGGTTGTTTGATAAGAGTACCTATTGCCATGAAATTATAGTTGACATCTGATTCACAAATGTAAACTAATTATGCATTTAGTTTACATGTAGAATTGCAATGTAAACTAACTTTCAAAATGAAATTACAGTATATCGTTGATTACCAACATTTTGAAAATTTCTTTGTTCTCAATCGCCAACTGAAACATTCTGCTTTCCACCGCTTAGATTCAGCTCCTTCCCATTCCACACAAATTTTCCCGTAACGCCAGCCGGCAAACTCACAGAACCGGTTACACCTTTCGCTCCACTGCGTTTAAGATTAACCGCAATAGTTCCCGCCGGATGCGGTACTGAGGCCGCCACTTCCTTTAAATCTCCTAAACACGGCTGAATCACCACGGTCGCAAACCCCGGGCTACCCGGAACGACCCCGCAAATGGTTGCCAGAAAATCATAATTAGGGCTCGCGCTCCAGGCATGACAGTCCGACCGCGCAGGCTCTGGCATCTCCGCAAAGGTCGTCAGGCCCACTTTCAACATATCGCGCCATGGCGTAAGCTGCCCGTAATAGAGATCGCCCATACCCGCTTTCTTTAATGCCTGATTCAGATAAAAACGGAAATAAAAAGTTACCGGTCCTATTGAACCATCACTTAGCACTTTTGACATCACCGTCTTTTCATCCGCAACGGGAATGGCTTCGGTAAGGACGGCGAGCAAACTTGCATGTTGACTAAACGATTTTTTATCCGGTGTATTTGCCATCAACCCACGTGTTTTATCAAAACACTGATTGTAAGTATTGGTGTTTAATGTATTCGCAAGATTGCTATAATGTGCAGCATCATTCGTTTTACCAAAAGCATTAAATAGTTCTGCCGCATGTTTTAAAGCATAGATATATTGCAATGTTATAACAGACGAATTACCATCCGTAGCCCCCTCCGGCACACCCTGGTCAAAAGCCCTGGTATAGTCTACAAAATTCCACCAGTCCATCGGGCCCAACATATTTTTCTGTCGATCGATCTTTTGTTCATACCAGTTCAATACACCGGCAATCGGCACAAGGAACTGTTGCAAAAAAGCATCGTCTTTTCTATGCATCCAATAATCATAAATCATCGAAACCCAGATCAGTGAATAAGGCGGAATCAGTTGCAACCTATTGCTTGGGTAACGTCCCTGAGTTAATCCGTTTGGAACACGCGAATTATTAAAGTCGAGAATGGCTTTCCGCATCAAACGGTCATCGCCGGTTACATACAATGAAATCAAAGCCTGGATCCGGGTGTCGCCTTCGTATTGCAGTTGTTCATAGTATGGACAGTCAAAATAAGTTTCGCCTGCACAAAGCCTGGCTGTTCGCCAGCTTACATCCCATAGATTTTTGAGAGAAGCATCGTTGCTTGTAAATGAAGCCTTCACTTCAAACGGGTAAGCACTGAATTTGCCATAGAGATCATTTATAACCATTGCTTCAGAACCTGTGGTGATATCCAGTTGCAGGTAACGATAGGTGCGTAGCCATAAAGGCCGGAACAAACGATCGCGTCCCCCGTCTGGCAGAAAGATGTCATAGTTACCCATGATCTCTTTTCCATCAATTTCATTGCGGTTGCCCTTTACCCTTTTACTGTCGAACAAAGCTTCGGCATAGGTGAGCTTTACAGAGCCGCCTTTACCACCACTTACCAACAATTCAGGGTAGGCAACCGTATTGAACTCCTGGTCCAATAGAATGCTCACAGTTTTGTTGGGTGCAATCGTCAACGATTTTTTGCCGGTAAGGAAATCAGGAGTTACAGTGGTTCCCACGGCTCGCCTGACAAGCTTGATGCGTTGCATGGTTTCTTCCATCAGGGGAATGTTACGCGGAGTTAATGTCCACTGATTATCACTACCTGTACCCGAAGGGTAAGGTGTTGAAACTGCCACTGCCGCTTTCCATCCCGCATCATTATAACCTGGCTTTTCCCACCCCCACAGGTATTTGGATGCATCCAGTTGATCACCTGGTCCGATCACCATATATGCACGTAAACGCTGCATATTATCCACTGAACATGGCTCATAAGCATCACTCGTCATTACCTTCCAGGTGGGACCGGAATTCACAAGCTTTTCTGCATCCCCATCACCCTGTATCACAAAAGCAGTCTGGTTTGAAATCTGCGCCACAGGTGCCAGTGTACCCATGTTCCATACAAGAGCCGCAACAGTATTTGCCCCGCTTTTCAAAAACGGAGCAATATCAATACTTTCAAAATACCAGTTATACAAATCACCCCTGGCAGGTCCGCTACATACCGGTTCACCGTTCACAAAAAATCTGTACCTGTTGTCAGCAGAAAGATGAATGATGAATTTCGATGGTTTTGCATCCAGGTTGAAAGTGTTCCGGAAATGATATACACCATAGGCACGCAGATCTTTATCTGGCGAAGTGATCCACTTTGAGGGCCAGGGCTTGCGCAGCAATTGCTCATTGATACCGCTACTGATGTGTGATACCAGTTGTTGAGCCCGCAGATGTTGCAGCATAAATATGCAGACAGCCAATGCAAATAATCTTTTCATAAGCAAACAATTTATCGATACCATTAGAACGATCTACCAGAATCGCCAGTAAATATAGCACCAGGCGAATGCGTACATGGTTAGCCAGAAACCAACGCTTTTGTACCATGGACGTTTAACACCCGTATCCTCCAGGCTCTTCAACCACGATATTCTCCAGGTGAAGGGTCGCGCTTGTTCTTCAGTAGGCGGAGTTGTATACAGTGACACTATCACAATTAGTATCATTGTCAGCGCCTGCGCTATTGCGCCAACATACAACCAGTGCAGACTGATATCCATGGCATGAAGAACGGAAGCTAAAGCCACCTGTATCACCACACCCCCGATCAGACCAGCAATAGCACCTGCATAACTTGTTCTTCTCCACAATACGGCCAGCAATAATACTGAAATAAAAGGTGTAGCCATATACGTTACACCTGTCTGGAAATATTTGAACAATCCTACGCTGCCTACAAGCGGAGCAATCAATGATGAAAATAATAGCGCTGCCCCACCCGAAACCTGGCCGGTAATGATCAATTCACGATCACCTGCTTCCTTACGAAAATACTTTTTATAAACATCCAGCGAAAAGATGGTTGCAATCGAATTGGCCAATGCACTTACGGTGGACATAACCGCCGCAAAAAAGCCGGCCAGTATCACGCCTTTTAAACCCGAAGGTGCAAACAATTCGAGCGCAAGCGGAAAGGTTCTGTCCTGGTTATCCGGCAACAATGAAGGACCCTGTTTCATTACATCGAGCCAATGATAAACTACCAGGCCAAGCAAACAGGTCACCAACGGCCTGATGATGTTGATGAACCCTGAAAAGATTATACCCATCATGCCATCCCAGGTGCTTCTGGCAGAAAGGATACGTTGTATCATCACCTGGTTGGAGGATTGATAAAAGAGAAACACACCAAAGGAGGCAAGAATGAGCCCTGCAAAGGGTGCTTCGGGATCGGACGGTGGTCTGTACAAGTGAAATCTTTCAGGACTGGCAGCGACCATGGCATCCCAGCCACCGGGTATCTTATCCAATGCAACAAAAAAGAATATAACCCCACCGCCAATCAGCATGATACACTGTATGGCATCCGTCCACATTACCGAACTTAATCCTCCTACCAGTGTATAGCTTGCAGTAACCAATACAATCCCAGCCATCACATAACTCTGCGGCCAACCCGTTAATTCACTTAGTGTAATACTTCCTCCATAAATAACGGGTGGCAAAAACACAAAGAGGTATCCAACCAAAATCACAATGCTATATATGGCGCCACACGCGGGACCGAATCTGCGATTCAGCAATTCCGGCACCGTCATGATTTTATTTCGCAGGTAAAGCGGAATAAAAAATATCATCATTAAGAGATAGGTAGGAAGGGCCCACCATTCCCAGTTGGCTATCGCCATTCCACCCTTATAAGTGGCACCAATAGTACCGACTATCTGTTCACTTGAAACACTGGTTGAAACAAAAGCGGCGCCGATCAGGTACCAGGGCATGTTTCCCGACGCGAGAAAATATCCTTCGGTTGTTCGTTTGATCTTTCTTGCTGCCATCAGACCGATAACCACCACCAGCAAGGTTTCAGCAACAATAATTAAAATGTCCAGCGTTGATAAATGGAATTTATCCATAATGATTTCAGCTTATTAATTTTCATCAGAAGATAATATCCATTCCTGTTGGTGTTTGGCACATTCACCAGGGCCCAGCGTTTCGAGTTTACCTAAGGTTTCAAGTTCTATCCAGTTGCTGCAGGCAAACATTTCCAGGTTACAACCGTTGTCAGCGCAATCTGCCGGCGAGGTTCGTTCACGATGCGCTATCGTCAGGCTTGTGCCGTTACACGAAGCACCGAGCCAACCCTCTTTCTCGTGCCATCCGGTCTTGCCGCGAAAATCGCCTGGATTTATAGACATCACACCATCAGTTACGGTCCAGTTAGCCGGTTCAGTATCCGGCCAGTATTTTATTTCTTTTGTTGTACAACTGGCTACAGCATTATAAAACCGGGGTATACAGGTAATTGCCCACAATGCGCCGTGCCAGGTGGTTTGGCCGTGATTATGGAGCAGATGTGTAATGATGAAACCTTTACCCTTATCTGCACCTTGTATCTCAATTGCTAATTGCAACCGGTCGGGTCGCATCGGTGCAGTGATTCTTACCACAGCTTGTTCATATTCTGCTTTGCAGGGTGCGTTGTCGGGATAATAGCTTGCTGCATCTTCAGGTGCGGTAGTAAACCGGTGCCCGCCCATTAATTTCCAGTCTTCAACTCCAAACCCTGTTTCATCTTCATATAAAAGATTTTCACTGCTCTTATACGTGAGAGAAATAATTCTTGGGCCGATGGACGTAGTTATAACTAACGAACACTTTTCATGAACAATACTGATGGCCTCTTCGTTGCGCCATTTCGCAGCACGAACAATCATGGCAGCACTCTTTTTGTGAGGCCACGTTGATAGGCTTCGAGCCTGGTAAATCCTTCGGCATATCTGCATCCCGCACCCAATCCGCGGAACTTTGCCTGTACTTCAATCATCTCGGCCATATCGGTACAGGCCAGTTCTTTCATAGCCACCACCTGGCTTTCATGACAGGCCAGCATTTTTTGTTTGATTTCGAAAGTGTCGGTGATATCAACATATTCTGTTGGCAAAAAGCCAATACCGCCCAGATTATCCATATAGTACAACTGCGCCTGTGCAAAGCGACAGGCGAGCAACGATTGCCCTGGTATGAATGGAAGACCTTTCTGAAAATAAGAGTCAAAAACCAGTTGACTTACATATCGATGGTCGGGATGGTAATCGTTTGGTGAATGTGTAAAGATCACATCAGGATCAGCCTCTCTCAGCACGTCGATCATAAGACGTCGCTGATGTTCATTGGGAAATACATGTTCATCATCTACACCCGGCCAGATCACCTTTGCGCCAATGATCGCTGCGGCAGCGCGCGTTTCTTTTTCGCGGGTAGCTGCAAGCGCAACGGGTTCAATACGCGTATCACCCATGTTGCCAGAGGTGAATACCGCCATTGTTACCTGGTGACCCTGGTTAGCATATTTAACCAGGGTACCGGCACAAAGTATTTCTATATCATCAGGATGCGCAGCAACACAAAGTATATTCATACAAATTTGAAATTAAAGCACACCATAACGGTCATAAACATCCTTCAATGAATGGCCATTTAACAGGTCATTGCGGGACTGATTTTCTTTATGACCTTTTTCAAACGCGAGTTCAAGAACCTGATCTTCCACATCACGTGGAACAACAACAACGCCATCGAAATCAGAAAAGATGAGCTCGCCTGGTTTAACAACCACATCACCGCATCTTACCGGTACATCATAAGCCATCACCTTTCCCCTACCCAGGCTATCCAATGGACGGATACCGCCATAAAATATCGGGAACTGCATTTCAATGATTTTCCGGCAATCCCTGATCATGCTGTCGCAAACACAACCCACCGCACCGTTGCGTTTTGCAATGGTACTCATCAGCTCGCCCCATGGCGCATTGGTGCCGGCAAAATCGGTAGAGTGAATAACAACATCGCCACTGCGCAATGAATCTACCAGTTCGATTTCCAGTGTGTAAGGGTTTTCTTCCAGGTAATCGGTTTCCATCCAGCGCAGTGTTCTTGCCCTTCCCACCATTGTAGCATTGTCGGCATCCAATGGACGCAAACGCTGATGCATAGCCTGGTTGCGGTACCCTAATGAATCCAGTACATCACATACGATAGCAACATACAGGTTTTCTTTTATCCACTTAAATTTTTGTTCGTCAGTTTTAATTTGAGTCGTGACCATAGTAATAAGTGTTCGTTCGAGGTTTATAGTTTCATTAATAAAGTTATTCCCACACAAAAGGCACCATTCTTTCTGCTATCACGCAGTTTGTGTTTAAGCCTTTGTTTTCGCAAAACCATTTGAATACTTCAGGATTCTCTGCATTCAGCGCCATGGTGTCGTAGTGATTCGGCAATACAAATCGCGGCGCTACCTTTCCGGCAAATATTGCCGCCTGTTCCGGTCCGGGATTATCCCATTTGCCATTGATAGGTACCAACATCACGTCTGGATTCAGCGGCGCAGCATTTAATACCAACGGATGAAATTGTGTGTCGGATGTATGATAGATACTGCGTCCATTTGCAAAACGCAACAGGTATCCTGTTGTATCCAAAACATCAATGCCGGTTGGAATCGCATACACGCCGGTTACTTCGGCGCCTTTGAACTGAAAGCCCTGTCCCGCATTCACCGTTGCGATCTGTTCGGCTGGTATCCCCGCTTCTTCAAGCGCAACGGCAGTTAACCAGGGTGCTACAAACCGGGTGGTAGTTTTATACTGGTATGCTGATAGCGTTTCGCGATCAAGATGATCAGCATGATTATGTGTGATGATGATGAGATCTGCCTTCAACTGTCCCGCAGGCATAACCGGCGGATACAGTCTTCTAAATTCAGGGGCACCATTCGCAGCAGAATCAGAAAGATAGGGATCAATCACAACTGTGAGATCGCCTGATCTGAACACGTAACCAGCCTGTCCCAGCCACCATAACGCTGCCTGGTTTTCTGAAAGATTATAATCGGTAATACGGTTCATGATTACTGATTTATACAAAACCGTTTAACTGCTTCTTCATTAATATTTATACCCAGTCCAGGTCCCTCCGGAACAGCGATATATCCATCTGAATCCATTTCGACGGGGTTTTCAATAACCTCGCGTAACATAGGATTATCGCACACGTTGTACTCAAGAAATAACGATCTTGGCAATACGGCGTTGAAATGAAGACTTGCTGCTGACAACAGGTCCGTTAGCCATGCATGCGGACATACATCGATACCTGCGTGTTCAGCTTCCCACATAATCTTGCGTGCCTGTGTAAACCCACCACAGCGTGAAAGATCGGGCTGGGCCACATCAATACCGCCCCTGGTTATAAGATCCCGGAAACCCCAGGCAGTTGCTTCCTGTTCTCCCGCCGCTATCCTGGTTTTCACACCTGCTGCTTTCACCTTTGCATACCCCTCATAACTTTCAGGATGCAGAAAGTCTTCCAGCCAGAAAATATTATAGGGTTCCAGCGCGCGACATAATTCAACCGCATCATAAGCGCTTCTGTCAACCATCCAGCCTGCATCAACCATCAGCTCTATATCCGGCCCTAAAGCCGTCCGTGCAGCTTCAACAAGTTTTATATCGTTCCTTTTATCCTGTCCAAACACACCCCAGCCAAACTTAACCGCTGTAAAGCCCCTTTGCTTATAAAAATGACAGGCATCGCGAATGGCTTCAGGAGTGGGTCGAAATAACGTCGAGGCATATGCGCGAACTTTATCGCGCCTGCCACCACCAAGAATCTTGTGTACAGGTACGCCAACTGCCTTACCAATGATATCGTGACACGCAATATCAAATCCTGAAAGCACCTGGATGGCAACACCTCTTCTTCCATAATAGATACTTCCACGGTAAATCTTGTCCCAGAGTTTTTCCACATCAAAGGGATCCTCTCCAATGGCCAACGACCGCAGACCTTCAAATACGCCCATTCCACTATCAGGGGCATTCACTGCAGCCAGACCCACATGTGGTGCCGTCTCTACGTCTGACCAACCGGTGATGCCCTCATCGGTGCTCACCTTGATCAGCAGGCAGTGTTTAACACCTCTTGCTTCATCACTTCCTTCGGGTGGTCTTATTTCAAAAGGCGATTGTAAAATGAACGCCTCTACATTTGTAATTTTCATTCCGCTTATTTAAGAAAATCTGATTGAAACTTTTAATGCTTTATCATGACCGTTACGTGCGAGTTCGAATGCATTCTTCCAGTCTGCGAAGTCAACTGCATGAGTTATGATTTCATGAAGCGCGAGCGAAGCATCCGATAATGATGCAAGCGATTCCTGTAATTTGTCTTCATCGTTACAAGCGCCCACTATTTCAAGTTCAGAGAGGTGTAATCTGAATAGATCCATCTCAACCGGTTCTATTAAAGAACTGAAGATCACGAGCCGCCCGCGTGGTCGCAGTGCTGTAAGACAGTCGCGCACGGCATCTGCAGAGCTAACAGCGAGTATTGATACATCAACCGATTTGACCGGCAATTCGCTGGCAATGGTAACACCGGGGATCATTGATAACCGATATGGTTCACGTCCGGAAACTATTACCTCTGCTGCCCCCGCACGAACAGCAAGTCGCGCGATAATGTTCCCAAAAGGACCATCACCTACAATAAGCACTCGGCGGCCCTTTATGTTCCCCGACCTGGAGATTGCCTGTAAACAAACTGCCACCGGTTCCAATAATGATCCTGTAACATCTGATACTGCATCTGGCAAGGCTACTACCCTGTCTGCTCTCTGAACAAAATATTCTGCAAAGGTTCCGTTCCTGTCATAACCAAGATGACCCATGTTTGTGCATACATGTTCAAAACCCCGTTTACATTCTTCACATTGTTTACATGGTATTACAGGATGTTCAGCTACGCGCATACCGGGTTTGAGATGCTTAACTGCATTACCACAAGCCACTATAATACCTGCCGCCTCATGACCGATTACCTTTGGTAAAATCATCCCGAAAGGATTGCTGTCAATATCGTGCAGGTCAGAAGTGCATATTGTTGCTGCTGTGGTTCGAATAAGCACTTCATCTGCACCGGGCACCGGTACTGGCAGGTTTACTTCTGTTAACTGCCCGACCTGTTTCAACTGCAAAGCCCTCATATTTGCCGGAATAGTACTCATCTCGCGATCAACAGGGGGTTTGGTAATTGCAATAGCTTTAATGAATCCCTGTTTATAATACCCTC
Source organism: Bacteroidota bacterium (assembly GCA_023416995.1). GTDB lineage: Bacteria > Bacteroidota > Bacteroidia > Chitinophagales > Chitinophagaceae > DATHKG01. The sequence continues at coordinate 19,893 of JAEZGI010000029.1, read as the reverse complement.
AAGAACATTTGAAGGGATGCCGGGAAGACCGCTATCTGCAATCACGTGGTTGATGTTTCGCACGCCATCAAGTGAACTCTGCGTTGTTGTAAATGGAAAATCTGAACCAAATAACACTTTGGCATGAGCACCGTATTCAACAAGTAAACGCATTGAATTATAAAATTGCCAGGGTCGATAATACAGTGCTGAAAGATCAGCGTACACATTCGCATGCCGGCGGATCACTGAAATGGTTTCACCTTCCCAGGGATGGCCAAGATGTGCCAGCACCATATGCAGATCCGGAAAGTCAACGGCGACTGCGTCGAAATGAACTGGTCTCGAATAATCCAATGGTGTTCCGCTTACGAATGAAGTACCGGCGTGGAAAAGAATGGGTAAGCCATGTTTAACACAATAGCGGTATATCTCATAACATCGCGGATCCTGCGGGTGAACATTCTGGTATAAGGGCGACATTTTTATACCTACCGCGCCAAGTTCCTGGTGACATTTCTCCAGTTCATCCATAAAACCCGTTGCAGCCGGGTCAATGGAAGCAAAAAACAATAACCTTTCCGGAGCTTTTGCAACATGTGCCGCCACCATTTCATTGGGTATGTTCCAATCTGTCTGAGAAGCCTTTAATCCAAAAACGATGGCTACATCAGCAGCCTGTGTTTCTGCCAGGTGGCGCGTCTCCACATCGCCCCAACTTCTCTGATCAACACCGCAACGTTTTAAATCGGCCTGCAACTTCGGCCCGAAATCAATATCTGCACGGAACACATGTGTGTGAATATCAACAATCATATCGCTACATCTTTACTTCAAATTAACACTATTCGAGCGTCCAGTAATGCACTGCCCATGGTTCCAGTTTGTAGGTAACCTCGCGCGTGCCTTTCTCCCAATGCACAAATGGGTCAGGACGAAGTCTTTGGTTCTCATCATGCATACCCGGTGTTGCGTCGAGCACAATATGACGCACCTGCATTTTTTTTGGAATATTTTTAAGGTTGATCTTAATAGTTCGTACCGTATCCGAGAAGTTCCAGATCATCATATTGTGCATGTCCAGTTGCGTATCATGCGAAGCGAAGCCATGCACCTTATCATTGTCCGACTCGAGTTGAATTTTATCACCGGCCATGCGGGACAACAATTTAAAAGTGAAATATGCGGGCCGGATATTGTTTTGATAGTCAAACAGACCGCTGAACTGAGCCTGCCGGTTCCACCAGCGGGTCATAAAGGCTGTACCTTGTTTCGAATGGATCTTTGCAAAGGTTTCATAGGATACATACCAGTCCTGGATATGATAATAACATGACCAGTCAAGTCCCACATCTTTCATTTGCCAGATAGTTTCTGCTACATAACATGGCTGAAACCGCGGATCAAGTATAGGATTGAACAGGTCCACGTTCCATTCATTCATAATGGTCTCGGTAGCCTTGAATTCAGGATACCTGGCAACCATCTCTTTAACATAGCGGATTTGTTCGCGGATGGCCGTGGGGCTGTTATTATAATTATGAAACGATACAAAATCAAGCGGCAGCTTATCAGCGGCGCAGATCTTTAATAGCTCAGGCAGTATGGGTGATTTGAAATATGCCAGTGCCGGACCACCCACGCGCGCAGTAGGGTCAGCGCGACGTATTGCTGCCACTGTGTGTTTATAGTACCGCGCATAGCTTTCTGGTTTGAACAGGTAAGGTGTACCACCGGTTTCACCAAGATCCACTTCATTACCTACTTCCCAGAACTGTATACCGGCGCCTTTATTGAGATAGTGTTTAACTACATTATACACAAACTCCTCCCAGCCTTTATAATCGTTTGGTTCAACGATCTCATGATCAATTTTTGGAAAGAAAAGTTTTGGCTTCAGACACAGTGCCATAAAAGGCTTTGCTCCAGTGGCAAGAATATCATTCACCATACTGTCGAGTGTCTTAAAGTTATACTTGCCTTTTTGTGGCAGTACCTCGTAATATTCACTTACAAACAAACGGATGATAGAAGGTTTAAGGGCGCGTATTTCTTTTTTACGTGCAGCAAGCATCGGCTCTTCGGATAAGCCGCCCTGCCCCAATGCCATGCGCTCCATGCGCATAGGACCAAGGTTTTTTGAAAAGTCAACCTCTATCCTGGTCTCCTGCGCTACAACAAGTTTGCAGATCGAAAACAGACATATCAACACGCGGTACCTGAACTGGAACATAGAAAATTTTTAGCTGAGATAATAATGCAACTGCTTTATCAGAATCTTGCAACCACTGTATAGTTTCCGTCAACCGGGGCCGGAATACTGACAAATTCCTTTTTAGAGTCAAAATCTTTCCAGGCCTTCCCATTCACTATTACTGAACGTATAGGTTTTTCATTGGGGTGCCGGAACCGGACCAATAATTGTTTTGGAGGATTACGGTCAGACAGTTTTATTGTCGCTGATATTTCGTTTGAATTTGCACTGGTATATTGTAATGAAAGCTCACCGAAATTTGTTGGCGCGTTTGTCACTTCGATTTGTTTGCCACTTGCTAACCAGTCGCGTGGAATGGCCTGGCCCACCATCAACGTATCATCACCAAATTCATTGATCAGCATTCTGCGATACAATTCAAACCAGGCGCCGTCGGTACTTGGAGGTCCGTAGTATTGGCCCCATGCCCAGCGATGCTCCAATGACGTGAGTTGTTCATGTGAAAATCCGCAGGCCATCAAACTGTAAAACGCACGTATCACCGCCTTTGGTTCATCACGCAATAAATACGCGTTGCCCTGTTGTACATATACCGGCTCATTTGCAGCACCGAAGTTTGACAGAAATAAATTGTCTTCATGGTCATGTAACATGGCTGTACTAAGCCAGCTGTGCGGTTCAAATGCACCCAAACGTGTGAGATGTAAAGGCCCACAGTCTACATCCGTCGGATACCATTGTTCCATCATACGACGCGGGGTCATGGCATCGGTCGGTACATAATTTACCCAGGTGCCATCAGCCACCTGCACTACGGCCGACTTTACTGCAGCTTTGGAAAATTCGGTCACAACATCATTTTTCATTCTTTCAGCTATTGCCTTCACCTCATTGGCACGGGGATGACCATGTACCGCCAAAGCGCGGGCGAACTGGGTGAGACCGCCAACATAATATGCCTGTGTAAACGCCCACTCACGCTCGGCATGAGTAAGGTCATTTAATGCTCCAAGAATCAAACCGGTTCTTACTGCCTGCGAATCAGTTTTTTTGATTTGTGCCAGGCAAAAATCAAGTGTTTTCAAAGCTTCAGGTAACAACAAATCAAATTGATCTTTATCGTGCGACAGCAGGTAGTTTTGCGCGATCGTATATAGGTGACCGGGAGAGTATACTCCCCAGTTGGCAAAACCTCCAATTCGTCCATCTTTTTGTTGCTGGCTTTGAAACATGGCTTTGATCTCATCGGTCGCCACCTTGTTATAACCACGAAGGCCGTACACCATGTAGTCAACATATACTGCCTGGTTGATGGGCCAGTCTGCATCACGCTGGCCGTAAGCAGTGTTCGCATAGGGCAGATCCATATGTTCCTGGCCCCGGTCATTGATAGTATGCCTGGGCAAAATCAGTGAGTGCCATAAATTGGCCCTGTATAGCTCGTTCACTTTTGCTTCCGGAACCTTGAATTGCGCTCCGGCGCTTAACCAGTTTTCCCAGTAAGCAATTGTTTTGGCCTTTTCCTGGTCATATTTAATTGCATTCAACCTGGCAGGGTTTGAAGCTGGTGCAGGCAATTTTACAATAACATTTTTGGTTTCGTTATTCGCAAGATTGCCGGTGAAATTGAACGTTACCTGCTGGCCCTTTTCAACAACACCGTTTTGGGTGGCCGACACCGTTAAACCTGGTGCTTCGATACTGAGCAGCGTTTCGCCCGTATAAGCATTGCTAAGGTTCCAGGTTCCGTTGTTGTTATTGAACAGAAGTTTTTGTTGCTGCTTTTCATTGTTGAAACTGATGCCAAAGTTCACTGCACCCGGTTTGCCGGATACTTTAACCTTGCTAAGCATTACACTTCTTACATATCCTCTTACAACATCAGTAGTATCACCCAGGGTTGAAGCGTATTGCTCCACCTCGAATTGTTGATCATTTTTTGCCAGTTGGGTAATTACAACGGGCAAACCATTCAATATCTTTTGTCCTTTCCATTGCGCTTCAGGCAACACAAGATTTAAGCGAAAACGATGTGGTGAGGCGAAATCGGGCCGAACGTTTCCCCATCTGTCAATTGCATATTTATAGATGGAGCCATGTGTTGCAGCCGTTACGGTAAGATGCCCCCTGGTTCCCATGTACCGGGTCTGCCAGGATACATCCCATTCAATCGGATTGCCGAAATCAGTCCACTTCTTTTTGAACTCATCAAGTGATGCATCGGGAGAGCTATTAACAATATCAAGCGTGCGGCGACCCTTTAATGAAGCCAGGTGTTTTTTGAAACCCGGCCCTTTGCCCGCAATGGTTACATAAGCATCATGTTCAGGCAACCACATGGCACCATGTTTCAAAAGATTTTCTATGGAAACAGAAAAACCTTCGCTGCCGTTTTCGTTTAGCTGCACCGTGAGCAAAGGTGCATCGGGTTGGCTCCATTGATCCTGCTTTAATCGTTCGCTCTGTCCCTTTGAACCATTGTCCATCAGGAAGCCCCACATACCATCCCCGTTTACTGTATACCCATCATTATGTCTTGCCAGTTTCCTTGGTGTTGCAGTTGATCCGGACCAACTGACCTTTGCAGTTAATTCATCTACATCTCCGCGACCAAAGTTCAACATTGACTTTTCACCTGCCTGATCTCCCGATTCCAGCATGCTACCCCTGGGAACAGCAACCTGCACCGTCGATGCTCCTGAAAGCAGGCGAACTGATTTAGTTGATTTAACCGGAGAGGTGTGTCCAAACGAAATCTTTATATCCAGCTGCTGTTGCGCCGGTTGTTGTGACCAGGCAGGCTGAAAGGTTGAAAGAAGGAGCCCCGCGGCGATTGCCGCAGCGGCTCCATTGCCGTTAACCATTTTTAAAGTCCTTATCATTATGTTCTCGAAAATTTAGTAAGTGGTTTTAAGTTGACCATCTTCCCATTACTGGTATCCCGGATTTTGCTGAAGCTGGGGATTTTTATCTATCGCAGATTGCGGGATCGGAAGCACATAATGTTTTGCGGGATCAAAAAATTTGTTACCACCGCCGGCAGGTACTACCGTGTGCACCCAGTTGTTGCCAACCTTTTCAATTTTCATGGCGTGAACGGTACCATTAAGTTTAACTTCTGCCTCTTTCAATCTTAACAGATCAGGCAAACGTTTTTCTTCAAAGGCAAGCTCAACTCTTCTTTCCTGCGCTATAGCGATTTTCATTCCTACCTGTGTAAGATTGTTAGGTAATGGCGGCAGGTCAACCCTTGCACGTACTTCATTAACCGCATCCTGTACAGACTGGTCTGGTCCCACAGCCTCATTTTGTGCTTCAGCATAACTTAATAAAACTTCTGCATACCGGAAGATGATCCAATTGGCGCTATTACCATTGTTTTGCGCGCCGGCATAAAGTGGATTGATGCCTTTGCGGATATAATAACCTGTACGGGTTGAGATACTACTGTTGTTAAGATCTGTGGCGTTCAGGCTTCCAACGCCCTGTTTCATTACGAAGATATCACCGAGCCATTCCGAACCGTCATAAACGATAGATTCATAAAATCGTTTTTCACGACCTGCATATGGGTTCTGTGGATCATATCCTGATGCAGGATCTGTGATCGGCAGACCATTTGCCATAAAATACTGGTCAACTATATCCTGCGTTGGATTCTGGTGTCCCCAACCGGTCAATGATCCTCTTACAAAGCGGGGACCGATCTCACCATCCCTGAAGTTTGCAAGCGAAGTTCCACCCAGGTGCTGACGCGCAAATATTACCTCAACATTATTGTTATTGGATTCAAAAAACATGGTGTTGTAGTCCGGGAACAGGCTGTACTTATTCAGATCAATGATCTTTTTATAAGTAGCTGCGGCGGTTGCCCATCTTGCCTTATCATTACCAGTATTGTATAAAGGGCTTGCATAAAACAATTCACATGCACCTTTAAGTGCCAGTGCCGCACCTCTTGTAGCTTTACCTGCTGCAGCATTTACAGGAAGATCATTCTCTATTTCTGAAAGTTCCTTCTGAATAAATGCAAAGGTTTCATCTGCGGTATTTCTTGGTCTGAATATTTCATCACCCTGTTCATTCTGATTCAACACCTCTGTGATAATGGGTACCCCACCATGATAAAACCATAACCTGTGATAGAAAAACGCACGCAGAAAACGCGCTTCGGCAAGGGCCCCTGTTTTCCAGGCGTCTGGCAATGAAGAAGCTGTTACCTTTTCAATAAACAGATTGCATCTGCGAATATTGGTATAGTTGCCCCAGGTATTCGGTGCATTGCTTGGAGTATATAAACCTGGTCCATATACGTTGGTACTTACCCTTCCTGCCTGGCCGTTTAATGAGTTATCTGAAAAGTTATCCCAGGGATCACTCGTTGGCAAGGTGGGTATTGCAGAATAGATGTTGTTAAGAAATAAAGTAGCATTATCGCTGGTTGACCATAGTGATGCATCAGTAACCTGGTCTTTCGGTGTTACTTCCAGAAATTTCTTACAGGAAGTAAATGAAATCGAAAAGATCAGAAGTGCAATTGCAACGTATATTTTTATATTGAAAGATTTCCTGTTCATGACCATTTGTTTTTTCGATGTTTAAAAAGTAACGTTAGCTCCTACGGAGATGGCTTTCTGATTTGGATAACCCCAGCTTCCGTTTGGTATCCATGAGTTGTTTGTTCCGATCTCCGGATCGTAATTGATGAGCTTGGTCCATGTAAGGATGTTCTGTCCTGAAACGAATATCCTTGCACCCTGAATCTTCACTTTTTGCATGATCGCTGAAGGAATGGTATAAGATAAGGTAGCACTCTTTAAACGCAGGTAACTTGCATCGCCAACCCAGAAAGACGAGGTCTGTGAATTATTGACAGTTGGTTGCGAAGTGAGCCTTGGATATTTTGCACCTGTGTTCTGTGGTGTCCAGTAATCAAAGTTCTGTCTGTAAGGAAGCATCGTTTCCCAGAATGGCATAACCGCTGATGGATGATAATACCAGCTTGCCTTTGCTGCACCCTGGAACAAAAGGTCAAGTGAGAACCCTTTGTAACTGACTGATGGTGAGAAACCATAGATGATGCGTGGTGCAGCAACCGGTTCGCCGATCTTTGTCAGATCATCTTCATTGATTTTTCCATCTCCATTCTGATCCTTGTAACGGATATCACCAGGTTGTACAGGACCCCATGGTTGTGTTGCTATGCTTTTCTGCAGATCACCGTTTTGATCAAAATCACTTGCCTGGAAGTATCCTAATGATTCATATCCGAACTGTGTGCCTAATGGACGTCCTGTGATACGACGATTTGGATTGTTGAAAGTTGTTGGACCCTCAAATACCTGTATCAGTTTGTTTTTGGCATAAGTGAATGTTGCGCCAAGTGATACCCGCAGATCTTTTGATACATTATAAACGGAACTCGCCGAGAAATCAAACCCGCGGTTTTCCATGATACCGGCGTTAACCTGGCTAAGACCGATTCCATATTCAGATGGAACGATCACATCCGGATTCACGAGCATATTTGAACGACGCTCGTGGAAATAGTCAATTTCAAAATTGAACAAACCTTTCCAGAGATTTACTTCAAGACCCACATCTGTTTTCTTCGCACGCTCCCAGGTGATATTAGGATTAGGTTCTGCGCGTGCTGTTATACCCTGTACCGCATTTCCACCCAAAGCATAGTTGGTTCCCACTACACTGTAGGTATTCATATACTGAAAAGGGCTACCGGCTAAAGCGCCAACCTCTCCATAAGAACCCCTGATCTTCAGGTTATCTAACCAGTCAAAACGATCTTTCAGGAAGTTCTCTTCTGAGATCCGCCAGCCCGCAGAGAACGCCGGGAAAAATCCAAACCTGTTTTCAGGAGCAAAGAAATAACTGCCATCGTAACGGCCGCTGGCTTCAAGCAGATATTTTTTATCAAAATCATAAGCAACCCGGTAAACAACACCCAGTTGACGGGCCAGCGTTGATGCTCCGCCTGTGCTCATATCTGCCTGGCTTGAACTACCCATATTCAGCTCGTCAATTTCCAGGTTGAAGTTCCTTCTTGTTGCTGCCAAACTGGCCAGGGCATTGCTTTTTGCCTCGAACAAACCCAATACACTTACACCATGACGGCCAAAACTGCGGTCGTAATTAAGACTGGCCTGGTAAGTGAACTGCCGCGCATGATCAATATTTTGACTAAGCGATGGTTTTGTTTGACCCCAGATACCATCGTTGATAGTGTATGGTGTGGTTGATTTATCAAGACTCGCTTTGTGTACAGGAAGCGTCCAGTGTTTCATTGCGATATAAGATGGATCATATGCAATGGTACCGCGGGCTTTCAGACCTGGTATAAAAGGTATTTCCTGTTCAATGGAAAGTTGCGAGTATAGTGTCGTATTATCTATTTTTTGATATCCGCTGTTGAATAAACTACCAGTAAGGAAGGTTCCTGGCATACCATTACTGAAACGCAAAGGTCCATATAACGGATGCAGGTAACCGATGAGTTCAAACAAGCGACCGGTTGAAACTGCGGGATAAGTATTGTTGTTTTGAATACCATTGATCTTGAACGAAACAGTGGTTGTGTTGGTTACCTGTGCATCAAGGCTAAGTGAAAGATTGAATCTTCTTGAATGCGTTGCGGGCCACATACCTTGCTGTGCCTGGTAACCGAGCCCTGCGTAGTATTTTATCTTTTCGGCACCGCCGGAGATTTCGATATTATGATTGGTGAGTATAGCATTACGATTGGTGATCGTTCCCCAGATATCATCGTGCGTTGGGTACGCATCGGGGTCGGAACCATCTTTAAACTTGCGAAGATCTTCATCAGAATATGGCAGCGCAACACCTTCGTTGGTTGCGGCTGCGTTTCTAAGCGTTGCGTACTCAAAAGAGTTCACAAAATCAGGCAGAACAACCGGGTTTTGAAAACCTACATACCCATTGTAAGTGAGTGAAGGAGCACCCGACTTACCCTTTTTTGTAGTAACCAGCACTACCCCGTTTGCACCGGCAACACCATAAGGTGCAACCGCCGCAGCATCCTTCAAAATAGAAAAAGATTCAATTGAATTAGGATCCAGTTGCTGGAAACTTCTTGGGATACCATCAACAATAACCAATGGTTGATTGGCACCGGTTGATGAAATACCACGTATAAAAATGCTTGAACCATCTCTGCCAGGTTCACCGGAACCCTGCTTAACTATCACACCCGAAACACGTCCACCAAGACCATTGCTAAGGTTCGCAATGGGCAATGATGCAACTTCATCACCTTTAAGTGTTGATACCGCGGCAGTAACTGATGTTTTACGTTTCACACCATAACCGATGACCACCACGTCATTTAAAGTACCCGAAGCCGAAGGCTGGAGTACTATGTCAAACGCGCGCTGGGCGCCAATTTTGACGCTTTGTTCGGTAAATCCTTCATGCGAAATCAATAAGGTCTGGCCTGAAGCCGCCTGGATGGAAAATGTTCCGTCGTCGGCTGTGGTCGTACCCCTTTGTGTTTCTTTTACAATAATTGATACGTTAGGAAGTGGGCCTGTTCCATCACTTACCTTTCCGGTGACGGTGGTGGGTGTCTGGGCAAAAATGCCGGCTGCAAGTAGAAGGAACAAACCTTGCAGGAGGAAGACTTTGCCAGGAGAAAAGAGTTTAAATGAGTTTAAGTTCATAGCTTCTGTGTTTTGGTTGTAATAGTGGCAGATAATGAAGCGGAAATTTTACATTCCAAAAATATCCGTTAGCAAAACAGTTTTACTGCACAATCTTGTACTTTCATTATCCTATTTTGTATTTCTCGTTGGGCGACCTTTTTGTGTGCTACATATCTAATTATATTAGTTTCATTCGCTGATTTGTACACTTTGATTTGAAGCATTTAAATAACTTAAAAAAGCGCGCATGCATGCATATGTTTTTTTATGTTGCGATTCAAGTTGCCAAAGTTTCACCAACGAATTCTGCATCAGAGCGGCGACGCTTCATACACTAAAAAAATATTCGCTTATATTTAGAATATGAAGCCGCACTTTAAACCCATACCATCGGAGTCGAAGCTTTTCAAGGTTGAGTTCCAGGAAAACAGTAAGGAATTTTATTATCCCTGGCATTATCACCCTGAACTTGAACTGGCATTTATTCTGAGCGGGAAAGGTGTCAGGTATGTAGGAAACTCCATCGAAAATTTTAATGGAAACGATCTCGTTTTGTTAGGCTCAAACCTGCCGCACACCTGGAATACAACAGAACAGGACGAGCCCGTAACTGCCATTGTAGTATATCTTAAAGAGGAATTTGTTGATCAGACATGGGTGCAAAGTATCGAGTTTGAATCGATACGAAAGTTGCTCACAAACATGGGCAAAGGAATTAAAATAGATGATGATGTTGCCAAACGTATGCGTGGTAGTTTCTTTGCTTTGCTGAAAGCTTCACCTTTTGAAAAGCTGATGATCCTGTTACAAATATTACAGGATCTGTCATGTAATCTCTCATGGAGATTTTTGTGTGAACAGGGCTTTCAATGTGATCTAAATCATACAGACAAAGATCGTATCAACATGGTGTACGATTATATACAACAGAATTATATGAAGCAGGTCACCCTTGCTGATATTGCTTCACGAGTTAACATGAGCGAAGAATATTTCTCCCGCTTCTTCAGCAAAACAATGAAAAAGCCATTTTTTGAATTTTTGAATGAATTCAAAATCAACAAAGCCTGTAAGCTGCTGCTCGAAACAGACAAACAGGTAAGCGAGGTATGCTATCAATCCGGTTTTGAGAGCATACCTTTTTTTTACCGTCAGTTCAAAAAGTTCAAAAACTGTCAGCCTAAAAACTACCGGCAGAATTATCAGCAGGTTTCTGAACTAAGAATGGTTGAATAATTAAATTCGATGAGCTTTAATACGCTGCCTTAGCGCTACTTCTTTTTTCTAACTCACAGAGATTATCGGAATGAATGTTGAAAGCAAGATTCAACAGGTTATAATAATGTTCCGTAGAAACCACCCATGCTATTTCAACAAGCGCTCTTTCAGAAAAATATTTCCTGGCATTGGCAAAGGTGATATCTGAAATCTGTTTGTCGATGGTAAGCTCGCCGGCCATATACAAGGCTGCCCTTTCTGCATCGCTGTATATGGGGTTATCATCCAGATCATGAAGACGGTAGAATTTCTCACGGGAATGTCTGTTCCGGATTGCGATTGCAATACCAATATCCATACAAAAATTGCAGCTATTGATCTGTGCCACATGATGCCGGATCAGGTAAACCAATTCAGTGTCCAGTATCAGCTTGTCTTCCAACTGACCAATCTTGTTTGCGAATAAACTAAACCCAAGGGGTAGTCTTGCATAGGCCACTTTGAGCGGACCCAACACTTTCCCAAATTTTATTTTTGAAAACTGGTAGGCCAGTTTCATGATAAAAGATGGCTTTTCGATCGGTTTCAAACGTAATTCCATGGCTTTTTTCTACCTATGACGGCAGCTAAGCCATTATGTGACAAAATTTGACCGGGAAATTTTATCAGGATTTCTTATAAAAAACAATTTACTGATCTTATCCTGTTCAGTATCGATCGCGATCATCGTGTCAGGTATGCCGTTCCTTAACACCAGCACACCCGCCGCCCCTGTTACAACCAGCGGTTTGATATCAAAAACAGCTTGGGGGTCAAGACCCAAGACAGCATCCAAAAATTTTGTAATCTTCTCAAAACCTGCAATTGGTTTGAGAGCGGCAGCAATCTTACCGCCGCCATCCTGGTACATCACGATGTCTTCAATAAATAATTTTTTAAGTTCATCAAATTGTTTTTGATACACCGCTTGTAAAAATGCGTTCAGTAGTTGTTGTTGAGATTGAACATCAGGTTTGTTTTTCTTTTCGGCAGAGCGCAGCTTTTCTTTCGCCCGATGGAAAATCTGCCTTCCATTCGCAGGCGTAATATTGAGCATCTCACTTACCTCATCATGCGAAAACGAAAACACTTCTTTTAAAATAAATACCGCGCGTTCATAAGGATTTAGCCGCTCCAGCAAAAATAGCATTGCATAATCCAGCGAGTATTCATCCTCCCGTGCTTCGGTGCTGACAAGTGGCTCGGGCAGCCACAATCCTTTATAAGACTCGCGTTCGCGTTTTATTTTTTCAAGTTTGTCAATAGCCTTATTGATAAGTATCCTGCTGAGATACGGTTTTATATCCTGTACCTTATCAGTATCAGCGCGCAGCCATTTTTCAAAAGTATCCTGCACCAGGTCCTCTGCGGCCGGTACTTCGCCAACCATGTTATAAGCAATCGTGTATAAATAAGGTTTATACTGGTAAACGTCTGGCTGATCAGCTCTCATACCAAAAGATTTGCGTCAAAGTTAGTGCAGAGATCTTATTGGTGTATGTCAGTAAGCGTTAAGATTACATGAGCGGTCGCTTACCTGAATACTACCTGCGCAAACTGGTAGAGATCATGACGCCAGACCGGCCAGGTATGGCCACCAGGGTATTCACTATAACTGTACTTAACGCCTAGTTCATCAAACTTCTTCATCATCACCTGGCAGTTATTGTAAGCGATATCTTCTTTTCCGCCCATAGAGATCCAGAAGGACCTAAGATTTTTGTTGATGGTTCCTGCATTTGCTTTCATAAACTCATACTGTGGTGCAGATATGGTAGGATTGTTAGCAAACCATCCCGAGCTGAATACACCAAGTCCTGAAAACATATCCGTGTTTTTGATACCGGCGTATAAGGTCTGCAATCCTCCCATCGATAAACCAGCCAGCGCACGATTTGATGCATCAGTTTCAACGCGGAAGTTATTTTCTACAAAAGGAATCACAGCTTGTTTCAATTCGTTTTCAAACATACGCAGCGACTGTTCACCAAAACCGGCAAGTCCACCACCACTGAAATTGCCATCCATCATCACGATTAACATTGGTTTTGCTTTCTTTTCTGCAATCAGATTATCGAGAATAAGATCCGTCTTGCCTTGAGTGGACCATCCTCTTTCATCTTCACCACCGCCATGAAGCAAATACATCACCGGGAATTTCTGGTTTGAGGATTCGTAACCCGGCGGGGTGTACACGAAAAACCGTCTCCAGGAATTGGTTACTGTAGAGAAATAACGTCTTTGAGATACCACACCATGCGGAACATCTTTTAATGCATAATATCCACCTCCGCTAAACGGTATTTCGATACCGCTGGCCATTCTGCCCATACCATAAAAACTTTCGCTTGCAGGATCTGCAATCGGTACCCCGTCTATCAGCAATGAATAATAATGAAAACCTTCACCGATAGAATCAGTCGTAACCTGCCAAAAGCCGCCGGTATCTTTTATCATCTCGTATTTTTTGCCGAGATCTATCTGTAGCTTTTGTGCCTCGGGTGCTTTCATGCGAAATACAACCCGGCTATCCGGAAGCACCTGCGGGTATTTGGCACCACGTACATTGCTTGATGCAGGCGTGCCCAGCACCGTGTATTTAGAAAAGGTTGAAACATCTACCGGTTTAAACAAGAACTGTGAAAACATATACAGGCCGTTTTTCCAGACCTTGAAGTCATGTACGCCGGGTTCAATGTAATAGATATGCGGTACAGCCTTCTCAGCCAGGTAGTCGTGCGTGCGTTTACTAAAAGTGATCAACCCGTCATTATCACCGCAGGATATAAATAATAACTTCAGCTTCTTTTTTGCCTCTTCCGGATCAGGTACCAGTTCTTCTGGTTTGCGGGTGTTGGGTGCAGAAGAGAAACCGCCAACCCAGGCAAATTTGTCCAGGTTACCCAGCCCAAAATTGAGCGACTGCCCACCACCCATCGATAACCCTGCAATGGCGCGTTGTTCCCGATCCTTTAGTACAGGAAAGGTTTTTTCAACATAAGGAATCAGGTCATTTAAAAGATCTTTCTCAAATGTTGCGAAAGCCTGCACTTTCGCACTGTCGAATATATTTCCAACCGGGCGATCATCCTTCATGGCCCTGCCGTTGGGCATCACAACGATCATTGGTTCCAGCTTACCATCTGCATACAGGTTATCAAGAATCACCTGCGGTCTGCCGCCGTTCAGCCACTCTTTTTCATCACCGCCTATACCATGCAATAGGTACAATACCGGGTACTTTTTCTTTTTAGAATAACCGGGTGGTGTGTATACAATCGCCCGGCGTTTTGTTCCTACGGTTTTTGAAGTATAAGTAATTGTATCGATTTTACCAGTTGTAATGCCGGTGCGTTGCTGATCAAATCCCACGGGCGCCTGCTTCTCTATATTCTGCGCAAAGCCGGTAGATGACACGATTAGTACGAGCGACAGTAAGGCGGTTAACTTTTTCATGTTCCTTGATGTTTCTTGGTCTGAGTAAGGCAAACTATGCCGGATGTCTAAAAGGGTTAATCTTTAAATATTTGTTGCAATGTATTTGTGAGAAACAACTTGCAATTCATCCAGGTATGTCCGCCGGGTACAATCAGCGTATCCAGGTTGATCTTTTTGTCTTTGAACATTGCGATGTTTTGTTTTACGCTCTCATACAAAAAATCCTCCGTACCCACACTGATGTTAAAGATCTTCACTTGTTTATTGATATCAGCTGCATTAGGTGACCAGTTAGTGAAATTCTTTCTGAATTCCTCTGTGGCAGTAAATGGAGCATATGAATAGATATAAGCAAACTTATCAGTATTGGTTAACCCAATATTTAAAGTTTGTCCGCCACCTACTGAAAATCCCGCTATTGCCCTGTGTTTGCTATCATTGTACACGGGGTAATTTGCTTCAATAAAAGGGATGATATCTTTGATTACATCTGGTGTAAAATCGGGCATGGGTGCGGGACGAACATTGCCATAAGGCATAACAATGATCATGTTTTTTGCCTTCCCTTTGGCGATCAGATTGTCTGCAATCAGGTTGGCAAAACCAACCTTGGTCCAGGTTTCTTCTGTATCAGATCCGCCATGAATCAAATACAACACCGGGTATTTGGTTTTACCATTGGCAACAAAACCAGGTGGTGTATATACCAGTAAGCGGCGCGTAGTACCGAGTGTAGCAGATTTATAATAACGATACGCGACCTTGCCATGAGGCACCTGCTGAAGCGAATGTACCAATGGTGTATCGCCGGGAACATTAACAATACTTCTTTTGAAACGCTCATTTGCGAATATGTAAGTATTGTTGGGGTCAGCAACACCAACACCATCAACAGTGAAGTTGTATGGATATACATCTGGCTTTACCGGTCCGACAGTTATGCTCCAAATGCCGGAGGTATCCTTCTTCATCGCCTGGCTGGCGGTTAGGAACTCACCACCTAGCATAACATTCTGAGCATCTCTTGAAAAATACCGGAACGTTATTGTTTTGTCGGCATGCACTTCAGGTGAATTGATCAGGGGTGGACGTTGTGCATGTATCAAGACAGGCGCGAAAGCCGCGGCACAAAGAATGAAAAATTTATTCATGACTGCGATGTTGGACATGTTATTTAAAAAGCAATGGAACCGTTTCTGCTACATAATGTTTCACGTTCATCCAGGTATGCCCTCCAGGGGTAACCAGGCTTTTGAAGTTTACATTTTTCGCTTTAAGGAAATCCATGAATTCAACGGTTTGTTTGTACAGGAAATCTTCATTACCAACACTCACCCATAATAGCTTAAACGCTTTATTGGTTTCTGCTGGCTTTTGGGTAATAGCCGGATAACTTTTGTCCATTTCTGCAGGTGATAAATAAGCACTGTAACAACAAACCCAGGCAAATTTGTCAACGTTCCCGAAAGCAGCTCTCAGGGTTTGCCCACCACCACGGGAAAAGCCACCAACCGCGCGGCTTTCGCGGTTGCTAATGGTCCTGTAGTTTTTGTCGATATACGGAATAATATTTTTCACCAGGTCATCTTCAAACATCTTCGAGCGGTTAACAGCGTCTGCGCCTTCCCGTGAGGTCGGGTCACCCGGCTTGGCAGTTCCTTTCTGCTCGGCAATTCTTGCAGCCGGATTGCCATAAGGCATCACAATAATCATCGGTTTTGCTTTGCCCGCAGCAATCAGGTTATCAAGAATAAAATTGGTACGGCCCACTTTGTAAAAAGTCTCTTCCGTATCTGTTGTTCCGCTTATTAAATAAAACACGGGATATCGTTGGGAATTGTTCTTATCGTAGCCTGGCGGTGTGTACACCACCATACTCCCGGTACTTCCTTCAACAGATGGATAATACTCATAACTAACGGTACCATGTGGCACATCTGTTAAAGCATGCACTAACGGAGTTTCTCCCGGAATATCAACCAGGCTTGCCTTGAAACGTTCGTTTGGAAACATATCTACATTAGCCGGATCCATCACAGTAATTCCATCTACATTGAAACTATAAGGATAGATATCAGGTTTAACCGGCCCAACCGTCACACTCCAGATACCAGCAGTATCTTTCGTCATGGGTACTGGTGCTTTTTCAAACTGTGCACCCAGTTTTACACTTTTTGCATTGGGGGCAAGATAGCGGAAGGTCACCTTCTTATCCGAATGTATTTGTGGTGAAATCACAAGTGGCCCGCGTGGTGGCTGAGCCACTGCAATCAATACCAGGAATAAACAGGATGTAACCAGTGTTGATCTTAAAAAATTTCGATTTGTCATACCTGGATATTATTTGTTGAATAAAAGCGGAGCCATCTCTTTCAGGCTACGGCGCCATGATTGAAACTCATGGGCAGTGCCTTCGGACACATAAGATACCGCATTAATTCCTGCTTCCTTAAGTGCAGTTGCAGCATTTCTTACCCCTGTTGGGTTTTCTTTGCTACCAGAACTAAGGAAGATCAGTTTCACTTTCGACTTATCAACTATATCTGCCGGTGCGTATACGCCACCGCTCATCAAACCATAATAAGCGAACACATCAGGACGGTTCATAGTAATGGTCTTTGTTTCAAACCCACCCATTGAAAGCCCTGCCATGGCACGGTTTGCAGGATTAGCCAGTGTGCGGAAGTTAGCGTCGATATACGGAATCAACTCATCCAGCAGCACTGTTTGAAAAGGTTTGATATCGAAACTCCTCAGACCGCCTGGTGATCCTGGTCTTATATCGTTTGTCATACCATAGGTCATAACAATGATGAAGGGCTTGATTTTATTTTCGGCTATCAGGTTGTCCATGATCAGGTTTGCACGGCCCTGATTGCTCCAGGCAGTTTCATCTTCACCCCATCCGTGTTGCAGATACAATACCGGGTATTTTGTTTTAGTGTCTTTATCATAACCTGGCGGAGTATAAACAAATGCACGACGCGACGTGTTAGTGCTTTTTGATGGAAACAGTATTTGACGTACCTGTCCATGTGGTACGGATTTCAATGCATAGAAGTCTTCGTCTTTAGCAGGAATTTCGATACCGCTTTCCCAACGTACCGATCCGTAATAATTAAGGGTACCGGGATCGTTAAACGTAGCACCATCAACTGTTACACGATAATAATGGAAACCTTCATCCATTGGTCCGGCAGTGGTTCCAATAAAGTAACCGCTATCTGCCTTGTTTAAGATAGTGCCGCCTCTTCCACCCAAACCTAGACTTACACGTACGCTATCGGCTTTCGGGGCTCGTATTCTGAACCGGGCATATCCCTGTGAGTTTACCTGCGGATAAGCTTGTCCGGGTTGATTTAAAACAGAAGGTTTGAAATCTTCGATAACGGAGGCGGCATTATCCTGGGCAATACTGGTGGTGCTGAATAAAGCACCTGCCAATAAAAATGCAATCGATTTCTTCATATGCAATTTGTTTTTGATGAGTGTTATTAGTGGAGAATAAAGCGTTGTTTATTGTGCTGTGATGATGTAAGTTTTACCCGCGCTTGTAGGCAGATCATACACCAAGGTTTCTTTTAATGCTGGTGCATCAAGCTTCGCTTTTTCAAATATGATTGCAGGAGGTGTGGCTTCAACGAAGTAAAACTCATTTTTATTTTTCCCGCTTGCCTTCACCAAACCATTTGCCTTTACCGCATTTGGTGTACGTAAACGCAGGTTACCACCGATTGTAGACTTAACCACGAGTTTCACAATCTTTCCATCTTTCCATATCATTTCTGAAATTTCAAAACCACCGATGGCACGTATACCGGTTACAGTGCCGGCGGGCCACACGTCGGGCAAAGCTGGTAAGAGATGAACTTCACCATTGGCGCTTTGCATCAGCATTTCGGTAATGCCCGATGTGCAACCAAAATTACCATCGATCTGGAATGGAGGATGTGCATCGAACAGGTTGTTGTAAGTACCGCCACCACGCGAACCTGGAGTAACAGGAGTAAGCTGGCTTTGTATCAATTTATATGCATGATTGCCATCTAGTAATCGCGCCCACCAGTTTACTTTCCATCCCATGCTCCAGCCGGTTGATACATCGCCGCGCTGAATCAAAGTAGTTTTTGCTGCAGTATATAATTCAGGTGTACGATAAGGTGAAATCTGGTTTGACGGATACAATCCATACAGGTGGGAAATATGACGGTGTTTGTCTTCAGGATCATCAATATCATCCAACCATTCCTGTAATTGATTGTGCTGACCAACCTGCATCGGCGGCAGCCGTTTACGCAATTGTTTCAACGTATCAACAAAAGCAGCATCCATCTTCAATATTTGTGCAGCATTAATCGTAGTTGAGAAGATTTCAAATACAATCTGGTTGGTCATTGTTGTGCCGGCATCAAGCGAAGAGCCCTGGTGCGCCTGTGGAGCATTCTCGGGTGACATATCCGGGTTTATTACCAACCATTTTTTTGCAGGATGTTCAATAAGAAAGTCAACATAAAAGGTCGCTGCCTCTTTCAAAACAGGATATATCGACTTCAAAAATGCCTTATCACCGTTGTATAAATAGTGCTCCCATAAATGCTGACTCATCCAACCTCCCGCGCCGCTCCACACGCCCCAGGTGGCCCCATCCACAGCGCCGGTGGCCCGCCAGATATCTGTGTTATGATGTGCCATCCAGCCTCTTGCACCATACATATCCTTTGCAGTTTTTCTACCGGTAACCGACAATTCTTTTGTCATCCGTAGAAAAGGCTCATGCAATTCCGCCAAATTGGTTTTTTCTGCCGGCCAGTAATTCATCTGGGCGTTGATATTGATGGTGTATTTACTGTCCCATGGTGGATTGATCTTATCGTTCCAGATACCCTGCAGGTTAGCGGGTTGTCCGCCCGGCTGGGATGACGAAATCAGCAGGTATCGGCCGAATTGAAAATAAAGTGCTACGAAATTCGGATCGTTGGTTGAGTTGAAGTTTTTAAGTCTTTCATCAGTAGGCAAGCTGGCTGACGTACTTGTTCCAAGGTCGAGCTTAACCCTGTTGAAGAATTTTTGATAAGCGGCCACATGCGTTTGCAGCATACTGGAAAAAGATTTTGTAAACGCCTTGTCCAGGTATTCTGCCGCACGCTGCGAAGCATTGCCGCTTACATCTGCATAGCTGTTGAAGTTGGTTGCGATAGATATATATATCGTTACTGCGTCTGCATTTGTTACAATCAGCGATGTATCGTTTGAGGTAAGCTTACCGCCTTCTGGTTTCAGGCGTATGAGCCCCTTGTAATTCACCAGGCCCTTAACTGTTTCATGATC
>JAEZGI010000052.1 GCA_023416995.1 Bacteroidota bacterium | reverse complement strand
TTATTTCGGCGCACTGTATTCAAGAATATCCCCAGGCTGACAGTCAAGTGCCTTACATATTGCTTCAAGCGTTGAGAAACGGATGGCTTTGGCCTTGCCGGTTTTAAGAATGGAAAGATTGGAAAGTGTGATATCGACTTTTTCTGATAGCTCGTTTAACGACATCTTTCGTTTAGCCATCATAACATCGAGGTTTACAATTATAGCCATGGCTTAAACGGTTAAATCATTTTCATTTTGAATTTCAATGCCTTTCTTATAGATCCGCACAATAACCAGTAAGATGATGCCCATAAACAACCATACATCGGCGCCACCGAAATTCATGTGTCGCAGCTCAGGCATATTCACACCCTGCGTCACCAGCCTTTCAGTATATCTCGCCCCCCAAAAAGCAAATACACCAATTCCCAGGCTGAGATAAGCAAGGTTCAACATAAATCCCCGCATTTTATCGTTAAACGGTTGCGACACATCAAGTTGCTTTTCGTGAAAAATCTTAATGATCAGGTAAAACATGATTGCACGCATAAGGGCAACAATGCTCATCAGCGTGGCTACTGTGATAAAATCACTTTGACGGTGGGCGTACAAGTCATTGAGATCTACCTGGGCCCAAAGACGTTCTGAAAGTTCGGGGTTACTAAGACGCAAAATAGTATTGACAATCATGCCGCCTGCTTCGATACAAACCCCGATAAAAATGATCCACGAAATGACATGGAGTGTCTTGAGAAAATAGTCAGTTTTTGTTTTCATGTTGATTGTTTTACATCACAAACATAAAATATTTATTGTAAAACAATAAATATTTAGTTTTTACCGGGTGGAATAAGTGTAGAATCTGAAAATAAAACCATTCCCTGCAGAAGATTTGCCTTATTTTTAAAGCATCACCAATTCAAAAAGCCAATGACCAAAACACTGACGACTGTTTGCCACTCCCATCTCCGTTGCCTGCTAATGATGCTGGGTATTGTTACCATCTCCGCATGTAACGATAATGCCGACCCCGAAAATAAAACCAGCGATTCACTTGCTACTAACGGAAACGGACAATCGAAGGAAGCATATCTTGCCCAGCCGCTTGTTTCGCATATTTACACTGCCGATCCTTCGGCACATGTATTCAATGGCCGCATCTATGTGTACCCTTCCCATGATACTGCTACTGGCGCGCAACAGGATGCTGACGGTGGCCGGTTTGATATGATGGATTATCATGTTTTTTCCATGGATAGCATTGGAGCCAGGGTCACCGATCATGGCGTAGCGCTTCATGTAAAGGATGTACCCTGGGCCACCCGCCAGATGTGGGCGCCAGACGCCGCATTTAACAATGGAACATACTACCTGTATTTTCCCGCAAAAGATAAACAAGGCATCTTCCGTATAGGAGTTGCAACCAGTGAAAAACCGGAAGGGCCATTTAAAGCGGAACCGGATTATATCAAAGGTACCTATAGTATGGATCCTGCGGTTTTTAAAGACGACGACGGAAATTTTTATTTATACTTCGGGGGTATCTGGGGCGGACAGCTTCAAAGATGGAACACGGATAAATATGATTCTACGGCTCCTAACCGAAAAGGTGATGAACCCGCTGTTTTGCCAAGGGTTGCCAAATTAACAACTGGTATGAAATCACTGGCGGAACCGGTAAAACAGGTGCAGCTTTTGGGAAAAGATGGGAAACCATTTAAGGAAAATCAAAATGATCAACGGTTTTTCGAGGGACCCTGGGTCTTTAAAAAAGACGGAAAATATTACTTCACCTATTCTACCGGTGATACCCATAACCTTGTCTATGCCACCGGTGATTCACCATATGGCCCGTTTACCTACCAGGGCGTCATCATGAACCCCGTAAAAGGCTGGACCACCCACCACTCGATCATCCAGGACAGGGGAAAATGGTGGTTGTTTTATCATGATGCCCAGTTGAGTGGTGAAACGCATCTGAGAAACATCAAGGTTACCGAGCTGAAGTTTAATGAAGACGGTTCTATCCAAACTTTAACCCCTTAATGCGCTTAAACAAAAGACCGTATTTCTTATAACAAATTCAGGGTTGTTGTGTTATAACACTACCATCGTTATCGCGATGTGGTTATCATACATATAATAGTTCTTGAAAACGACACAAACCCTTAAGATCGGAATATCCGGCGGAGGTCCGGCGGCTTTATTTATGTTCAAACGGCTTCTCGAAGCTGGAATACCTGGCACCGCCATCCATATATTTGAACAAGGCAGCCAGCTTGGTGCCGGCATGCCTTATAGTAAGACCGGTGCAAACGATGAACATATCACCAATGTATCCGCGATTGAAACGCCTCCCCTACCGGCCCTGGTTAAAGATTGGATCAAAACCGTCCCAAAAAGTATACTGGGGAAATTCAGGATCGATCGCGACAATTTCAATGAGTATAAACCCCTGCCAAGACTGTTGTTCGGCCGCTATCTTTCTGATCAGTTTAAACAATTGATCAGGGATGCAAAAGCAAAAGACCAGTTTGTAAAAGTGTATTTCAAATCAACCATCACTGACATTATCGATCGGCCCGGCGATAATAAGGTTGATATTATTATTAATGGTGAAGGGCAGGCAACTTTTGATAAGGTCATTATCTGCACAGGACACCAATGGCCAAAACAGGAGGAAGAAACCGTACAGGGATATTATGATTCACCTTATCCCCCATCAAAATTGCAACACCGCACAAATCACGCTGTAGCGATACGGGGCTCTTCACTAACGGCCGTTGATGCAATTAAAACACTTGCAAGAAGTAATGGTCGTTTCACAAAAAACAAACATGGGCTTATATCATACAAACGCGACCCGGAGAGTGCGCAATTTAAAATAGTGTTGCATTCACGAAATGGTTTGCTTCCGGCTCTACGATTTCACACTGAAGATTTTCAGCCTGCGAGAAATCTTGTTCCCAACGCAGAAACAATTAAGAATATAAGAGAAGCTAATGAAGGCTTCGTACCACTCGACTATATTTTTGAAAAACATTTCAAATCAAAATTAGCGGAGGATGATCCGGTCTTTTATGATAAGATCAAAGACCTGTCCGTGGAAGCGTTTGTACAACGGATGATGGAACTTCGTGAAAGGATTGATGCATTTGATTTACTTGAAGCCGAATGTGCTGAGGCTGTAAAATCTATCAAACGTAAACAATCTATTTACTGGAAGGAATTGCTGGGTGAACTAAGTTTTGCAATGAGTTCCCCTGCAAAATATTTTTCGGCTGAAGACATGTTGAGACTGCGACGTGTTTTAATGCCGTTGATTTCAGTGGTGATAGCTCATGTACCACAAAGTTCAGCTGCGGAAATGCTTGCCCTGCACCACGCAGGTTGTTTAGATATTGTTACTGTGGGTGATGACAGTGAAGTGGAACCACAAAAAACGGGCGGAATCATTTATAAATACACCGACTATTCAGGAACTCCTGTTGAAATACATTTTACCACATTTATTGATTGCGTTGGTCAGCGGGCACTGGCATTTGATGAACTGCCATTGAGGTCTTTGATTGATAACAAAACGGTGAGCCCTGCAAAGATCTATTTTCGTGACAGCGCATCTGCAGAAACTGAAATTCAGCAGGGTAATTCAAACGTTGCGGCAGACAGGGACGGCAGGTTTTACCTGGTCGTACCGGGCATTGCCATCAACGATCATTTCCAGGTAGTGGATGCATACAATGCTTATAATGATAGGATATATGTGATGGTCGTTCCCTTCATCGGCGGTTACAATCCGGATTACTCAGGACTTGATTTCTGTGAAGCGACTTCAGAAGTGATAGCACGTAGTTTGAAAGGAGAACAGTAAGATGATCTCACCGGCCGCCGTTCAGCGACTACAATTCATCCTTCAACCCTGCTGCTTCAGTCATATTGCCGTAGGTTAAAGATTTAGGATATAGCATATTTGTTATGCTATCAAATCCTTAATTTATTATGCAGATTAAGTTCCCTTGCACCATTGCTCACGGCGGTGAAAAAATTACCTTTCTTGGTATACGTAAAGAGAATGGGATAGATGTTCTGGATGCCGAAGTGGAAGCGCAGCCCAATGCCGGCCCCCCAATGCATACGCATCACCGACAGGATGAATGTTTTACCATTTTATCCGGAACAATGGCGTACCAAATTGCGGGCGAAAACGAGAAATTCGCACAAGCCGGTGAAACGGTGTTGATCAAAGCTGGCGTACCACATAAGTTTCGTAATGCTGGTGTTGATCTTTTAAAATGCAGGGGTTATGTGTCGCCACCTGAAAACTTCGTTTATTTTCTTTCTGAGATTTATAAATCGATGGCAGCCAACAATGGCCGGCCAGGAATGTACGACGGTGCCTACTTACTGAATCGCTATAAGTCGGAATATTCAATGGACGAAATCCCATCTTTCGTTCAGAAATTTATCTTTCCAATAGTATTGCTGCATGGTAAACTCATCGGGAAAAACAAAAAGTTCGCCGGGGCGCCGGATCCTGTTATATATTAAACCCCGGATTATGACCTTGTTTTGATTACAAGCTTCAGGGATTTGCATACATGCGCAGCTTTAAGCCTGCCGATCTTTGTATTATGAAAATAAAACAAACAGCATTGGGCAGCCAGGGATTGGTTGTACCGGCAATCGGCCTTGGATGTATGGGTATGACAGGCTTTGGAGAAGCAGATATGTATGGGCCGGCAGATGAAAAGGAAGCCATCGCCACCATTCACCGTTCACTCGAGTTAGGTGGTAACTTTCTGGATACTGCTGATTTATATGGTCCCCTGAAAAATGAGCAGCTTATTGCGAAGGCAATCAACGGCAAACGTGATCAATACATCCTGGCAACAAAGTTTGGATGGGAGATCGATGACAACAACAAAGTAACCTGGGCCATCAATGGCAAAAAGGACTATGTCAAAAAATCTGCGGAGCGCTCGCTCAGGAACCTTAACACGGATTATATCGATCTGTATTACCTGCACCGCCTGGATAAAAGTACACCGATTGAAGAAACCGTTGAGGCCATGGCAGAATTGGTTAAAGAAGGTAAAGTAGGATACATAGGTTTGTCGGAAGTATCGTCTGAAACCGTTAACCGGGCGCATGCTGTGCATCCCATTACAGCAGTACAAAGCGAATATTCCTTGTTTGAAAGAACAGTGGAGGAACGTGGTGTACTGGCAACATTAAAAGAACTCGGTATAGGGTTTGTAGCTTATTCGCCATTGGGCAGAGGTTTTTTATCCGGACAGATCAAAAGTTTTGATGACCTGCCAGAGAATGATTTCCGTAGAGGTATACCACGTTTCCAGGGCGAGATGTTTAATAAGAATATTGAGCTGGTGAAAGCGATTGAAGCAATGGCTGAATCAAAAAATGTTACTTCTTCACAACTGGCATTGGCCTGGATAATGAGTAAGGGCATCATACCGATCCCCGGAACCAAACGCAGAAAGTATCTTGAACAAAATCTTGCTTCAACTGCAATTCAATTAAGTGCAGCCGATCTTGCTGAACTCGAAAGTATTGTGCCTTTGGGTACAGACACTGGCGCACCTTATGATGAATTCAGCATGGGCTTAATTGATTAAATTTGATTATGAACGCAATCAACTCCATATCAGAGTTTCACAGGTTGTTGTCCTTACCTGAACCGCGCCATCCGCTGGTAAGCGTTATTAATCTTTCTGAGAGCGTGTTTTTAGAAGATCCGGTCTGGAAGGGTTTTGTAAACCGCTTTTATTGCGTGGCATTAAAACGCGAAGCGAAAGGCAAGATCAGGTACGGTCAACAACATTATGATTACGATAAAGGAGTTTTAAGTTTCACTGCGCCTAATCAGGTGCAACAACTGGATCTGCAAAACACCGAATGCGGGTCCGGTTATCTTTTAATCTTTCACCCCGACTTCCTGTTACAGCATAGTCTGGCAACAGACATTCATCGTTATGGCTTTTTTGGTTACGCGGTTAACGAAGCATTGCATTTATCGGCCGAAGAAGAAGATGACCTTATCGGGATTTTGAAAAACATTGATAAGGAGTGCCGGCATATTGACAAACATACACAGGAGATCATTCTGACGCATATCGAAACGCTGTTGAAATATTCCAACAGGTTTTATGAACGGCAGTTTCTGACCCGAAAAAACAACAACTCGGCATTACTTACCCGGTTTGAACAGTTGCTTGATGATCATTTTAATACGGACTCACCAGGTTTGCTGACTGTACAAAACATTGCTGCCCAAATGAACCTGTCACCAAATTACCTGAGTGATTTACTTCGTGTTCATACGGGGCAAAACACGCAGCAGCACATTCACGAAAGACTGGTCGCAAGAGCAAAAGAAAAACTTTCTACCACTGATCTTTCGGTGAGCGAGATCGCGTACGCGCTTGGTTTCGAGCATGCGCAATCCTTTAGCACGCTTTTCAAAAAGAAAACAAAATTATCGCCGCTGGAGTTTCGGCAGGGGTTTAATTGATGACGTTACAATAAGCTGCTATCAGGAGACCCTAGATCGGGCAGAGGAAAAGAAAATTCAGGATCAAAGCTTGCTACCCCCAATTTATATATCCAGTAAATCCAAACTTTCCATTGATGATTTGCGTAGTATCGGATTGACCAGTGTTTGAGTCATCAACATACCATAATACTAACCGCCCCGTGTCTCTGTCGACAACAGTAC
>JAEZGI010000044.1 GCA_023416995.1 Bacteroidota bacterium | reverse complement strand
TGTTGCATCGGGAAGTCCGGATTCATGATATTTTCTCCAGGTTCCTTCATACAGGGTTATCCTCGATTTCAATGCCAGAGCGGACCATTTGGTGACGCGTTCAACACTTTTAGTTGTCTTAAGATGTGCAATTGCAAAATCAATATCCGCAAGTACCGAATCCATGATCAAAGCGCGGGAATCCCTTGCCTTCATGAGGTTAACTTCATCATTGGTTTCTATCACCGTGCTGTACCAGGGCACATCACCATAAGATTTCACTTTTTCAAAATAGAAATATGCCCTGAAGAAACGTGCAAGACCGATATACTCATCCCGGATGGCAGTATTGCTGAAGTTCTTTACGTTTTCGCTGTTAAGGAAGAAATTGATGTTTCTCAACTGCGTCCACGACCATCTGCTATCTGTTGTGGGCACAAGCCTGGTTCCCGCAATCTGACGTTCTACAGATGATTTCACCACGTTATCGGCGTCTTCACCATAAATAAATTCTGCATCGGGCAGGTAAGAATAAAACAGGTTAGTGTACGCTTTTAAATCACCTTCTGTCTGGAAAAATGTATTTGGCGAAATAGAAGCTGTCGGTACCTGGTCAAGTACATTTTTTTTACAAGATGCCGCACTGATCAGCACAATCAGCACATAAAATTTCATCATTTTCGTATTCATCTAAGTAAGTTTTCGCGTGAATTAGAAGGTTACATCGAAGCCAAAGGAGAATGTTTTGCTGAATGGATACACACGTCCATTTGCATCTGCCATGGCCTGTTCCGGATCGATGTAATCGGTTTTCAGCTTTGTCCAGGTGAACACATTCTCCGCGCTTGCGAACATCCTGAAAGCATTAATCTTAAACCGTTTGGTGAAATTCTGAGGCAGTGTATAACCCAGTGTCACATTTTTCAATCTCAGATATGCGAGATCCTGCAGGTACTTATTATTGGTGGCCCTTAGTTCGTTGTTAGCATTAAGCGCTACGTAAGCCATAAGGGTCGGAAAATATGCGTTCGGATTTTCAGGCGACCATATCTGGCTCTCGAAGTCTTTGGGTATGAAAGTGAAATAAGGTCTTGAGTATGGGCCCCAGAAACGATCAGCATTGTTCCCGGGATACCAATTCATCTTCCCTAAACCCTGGAAGAAGAAAGACAGATCGAAGTTTCTGTAATTCACTCCTCCATTGAAACCGTATTGATATCGCGGAGTTGTATTTCCGATCACGCGTTGATCACCCGGATCATTGATGGTATTCGCCCCGGCACTGATTATATTATCACCGTTAAGATCAACCCAACGTAAGTCGCCGGCACCTATCTGGATGTTGTTATCAATGCGGCCTTTGTTGAGCCATGTTTGATTCACGGGATAAGTTCTTGCTTCTGCATCAGTTTTGAAATATCCATCAGTGATATAGCCCCAGATCTCACCAATTTCCTTTCCTTCATACAATGAGTAAGTGAGTTTTGTAGGGTTATTGATTTTAGTGATGTGTGAACGGTTATCACTGAGATTAAATCCTGCGTTATATCTCAATGGTTTGCCCGCTACCATCACCATATTTCTCCAGTTCACAGTTAATTCAAAACCTTTAGTGCGAAGATCAGCGATGTTTTCAAGCGGTTGGCTGGCACCAAATACGTTTGGAATTTTCACACCATTACTAAGCATCCCCTCTGTGTTCCTGATGTATTGATCATATGATATTGTCAAACGATTTCTGAACAACCCAACATCAACACCTACGTTGTAAGACGTTACACGTTCCCAGGTAAGATTCCCGGAAACCGGTGCAGGTGATCCATAATATCTTGCCCTTTCCCCGTCAAGGATATAAGCCATGGTTCCCGGGTTCATAGTGGAGATATAAGGATAAGGACTGCTTACAGCCTGGTTACCCAACTGACCCACGGAACCGCGAAGTTTGAAATCGCTTACGATATGTTTAATTGGATTGAAAAATCCTTCTTCACTAACCCGCCAGCCCACAGATGCAGATGGAAAAAATCCAAATCGTTGTCCGGCCGGGAAACGCGATGAACCATCGTAACGACCATTCGTTTCAAAAAGATATTTGCTCCGGTAGTTATAATTGAACCGATAAAAATATCCCTGAACCGCGTATGCGCTTGATCCTCCGAAAACAGTTTGTTCACCGGTACCAAGGTTAAGATCATTTAGAATCTCTGACGACAGGTCCATGCGATTAGCAGTTATCTTTTTGGCTTTGTGCTGCTCCTGGTTGAAACCAGCCATGATCTTAAAGTTGTGCACCTTGTTGATCTTTTTGGAATACTCACCAAAGATGTTGATCACATGCACCTGGTTGAACTGCTGATCTTCAGAAAGCTGATCAATACTGTACTTCGGTGTGGTTTCAATTACGCCAGGCGTAAGAGAATATTTGGCCGGCACCTGCCGGTAAAAACTTGGATCTGTATAAAGACTATAACTGTAATTACCGGTGATATTGAAATCTTTGAAAGGTGTAACTACAACCTGGTTGATGGTAGTCAGTTCATATTTTCTTTCAGCACCCTTCGTTTTACCATCAAGCAACATGGCGAAAATACCATCTCCGATATCATAATTGTTTAACCCTGTTCTGTAGGAAGCAGTACCATCGGGGTTGATTGGTGCATAAGCGGGTGAGCCATGCACGTTAATATGTACAAAGTTTGCGTTACCACCACCCTGTCTTCCGTAATAATCATAAGTTGAATTGTAGAAATTGGTATTGTTTGAAATTTTGATCCATGGGTTCAGTTGCGCGGTGATCTTTGAACGAATGGTGTTGGATTTGTATTTATCAGGTTGCACCCGCATAATACCATCCATGTTTTTCATGTTACCGTTAATCATATAGGTAATCTTGTCGTTACCACCACTTACATTAAGGTTATGGTTCGTGATACCCTGCCATTTGGTAAACATGATATCCCACCAGTCATAATTACCATAATAAACATACTGGTCCTTACCGTTCCTGTTCTGAATGGTTACCCAGGGTCTGCTGGGATCTTCGGTTACATCATTTTTACGTGCAAGTAATTCAGCATAGTCAGCTTCTGTATACCCTGAATAACCGCCTACATGGGCAAGGGCCTTGTCGTGAATACGCATCCAATCATATCCGTTGGTTAGGAAGTCGGTGCTTACCGTAGGGGTAGCAAAACCAAACGAATTATTATAACGAATAGAAGACTTACCAGATTTGCCATTTTTAGTGGTTACCAATACAACACCAAAGGCGCCCCTGGCTCCGTATACTGCAGCAGAAGCCGCATCTTTTAATACAGTGATCGACTCTACTTCTTCAGGCGAAAGACGATCAAGTGTACCCGGAATCCCATCAATCAATACCAATGGAGCACCGTTTTGGGCATTGTCACCACTGATAGAGGTCACACCGCGAACGTTCAGACTTCCCATCTGGCCCGGCACACCGCCACCCATCCGGATGTTAAGGTTTGGAATCGCACCCTGTAACATACCTGAGATGTTCGTTACGGGTCTGTCGCGGAAATCTTCACCGGATACCTGGTTGACAGCACCGGTTAAATTCACTTTTTCCTGGGTACCGTAACCAACTACAACCACATCCTCGAGTGCGGCACTTGCAGCAGTCTGGATGCGGACCAGAATTGAATTATTCTCACCGGTTTTAATGGCAAAAGCGTTGATCGAATGGTCTGCGTAACCAACGTGAGAGAACCGGAGATTGTAAGTCTTGTTGCCGGTTAAACCTGAAAAACGAAATACCCCATCCTTATTGGTTGAAGTACTGGTTCTCTGGGTTGAGTCACTAATACTTATCGCAGTTACCGTTACTCCCTCCACCGGTACCGAGCCTTCATCGAGCACAGTACCTGTAACAATGGTGGCGGTTTGAGCTACTGCTCCGATCGAAAATAAGATAAGCAACATGGTGCTTAAAGAGTAGATAATTCTCATTCCTGATAGTTTAAAATTGTATGCTGATTCCGGCAACCTGGTGTTGCCGTTTTGAAACAGAGCGTTCTGGTAATAATCTTTTGTAAATGTTATTGACTCTTACTGATAATATATGATCGGTTCTTAACTGTTAGTGTCAGACCATTTATACGGCATATCATTGCCAGTATATTTCGAACGCCATCATCAAAAGGGATAGCCCCGGTGAAATTTATCTTTGCTAATTCTTCCTGGTTGAAAAGAATTTTCCGTTTTGTCTGTGTTTGTAAACGCGCCAGTAAATGAATTAATGGAACACGGGTATACATGGTTACATTTTCATCGCTGACGATCATTGGTGTTACCGCAGTTAGTGGTTCCTTCGCCTTGACTTCGTGTGATGGTGGCGCGATCCCGTCGAGTTGCATGTTTTCAGCGAGGGCGAGCTTTTTTGCAGACGAAGGATCAGGGAAAGACGCATCATCCGGCAACTGCAGATATGTTGGTCCGGCTTTGGTTACCATGATGACACCATCGTTGTCAGCTACCTGCATCTCATTCATCACCGAGATCATTTTAAGTATCACTGACAAAGAATCATTACTTGTGAACGAGCCGGTGAAATGCCGTCCTTCAATATCTGCCTTATTAAAATGAATGGGTTGATTGTATACAGCCTGCAGGTTTGCCAAAACCTCGTCTAAAGGAGTCTTTACGAATTGTAAACGGCCGGCGACTTGTTCACCTGGTCTCGTATTACTTGCCCGCGAGTTACGGGAGCCTTGTTTCTTAGCGATTGGTCGGGACGAAAACAGCGACTCGACTTTCACGATCATCTTGTCAACATCTACAAAACACTGCTGACCCGCTTCAAGATAGGTTCTAGCCGACGACAAGGTCGATTCGTTTTGTTGTACAACTACCTTGCCTTCAAAAAGTTTGACGTTCACCTTCTTATCATCATCGCTGAGATCAACCAGGAAACGTGTTCCAAGAGCTGTTGTGCTAACGGTACCTGAATACACTACAAAACGGCTACTGGTGTTTTTGGTGACTGTAAAAATCGCTTTCCCTTTTAATTGAATATCCCTGGCCACGAAAGGTAAATTGTATTCGAGCGTTGCGCCGGGGTATAGACTGACCACGGAGTTATCGGGAAGCAGCAGCTCTTTGTTGGTATTTGTATTATTGGTGACTGTTGTGGTTTTCGGGAGGTTTTCAGTTTCGACGAGTTGCGATGCCACAGATGCCTGTTTCGTGGATTGATACCAGGCGAGTAATCCAACCGCAATGCCCATAACGACCGCTGCTACCCTTAACGCTGTTTTCGCCATTGTAATAACCGTGGGCCTGGTTTTCGCAAAAACGGCGCTCCGCATAGCCGGTTCCATGTCGGGCGGAATGATGAGTGAAGGATCAATTTCATCCCATTCGGTACTGGATAATGTTTCGTCAAGAATATCCGGTTCCTCTACGAGATATTGCATGGCAATTTTCGCTTCCTCTGCCGTGCAGCGGTTCTCAAGAAATTTTTTTATCAGTTCAGCTTTGGTCATATGCTCCGGTAAACAGCAGTACGGCTGAAATTGATAAATCCCCTATCAGGAGGAAATAATTTTTTTGCAGAAGCAAGGTGCGGAAAAAAAGAAGATGCAGACGCCGCGTTATAGATTGAAAACTTTTTTAAGCTGGGAGGTGGCTTTTAAGAGATGATTATCCACAGTTTTAACTGTAATGCCAAGATGTTCAGCAATTTCTTTATAAGAATATCCATGGATATGTTTCAATTCAAAGACCTTTCTTCTTTTTGGAGGAAGCTGATTGATAGAATATTCAATATGTAGTTTTATTTCGAGATCGGATGCTATCGTATCCATAGCCGCATCCGGTTCGCCCTGGTGATCGCTGGCAAAATGTTTTCGTTGTGTTGCCTGAAGTCGCAGCCAATCGATATAAATCAACCTGGCCTTCTGAAACAGTTGCTGATCAAGGGTGAATTCCTGCGATAACAGGGTTCTGTAGTGCCAGAGTTTGATAAAAACCTGTTGTGTAAGTTCTTTTGAAGACTCGTTATTACCTGTTTTTTTCAGAAAATAATAGTACACCCTGGGACTCCAATTTTCATAAATTCCTTCAAACACCTTATGG
Source organism: Bacteroidota bacterium (assembly GCA_023416995.1). GTDB lineage: Bacteria > Bacteroidota > Bacteroidia > Chitinophagales > Chitinophagaceae > DATHKG01. Next base: position 64,354 of record JAEZGI010000044.1, on the reverse strand, counting down.
TCCCCTTCCTTAAGCCTCAATATGTCTTCCCTTGGCATATTATTCATTTCATGGCGCAAAATAAGGCCAATAACCTTTACTGCATGTTAGTTTTGTATTACCAATATACAAACATTTCAGTTCCACGAATCGAATTTCTCGGGTCTACATCCTTTAATTTGGCATTGAGGTCCACTCGCGCGGATCATACACATACTGTAGCGCTTAATGGAAATGTGAATCAAACGGCTGTCAACTCAAGACAGGCGGCTATTAATTTAAACCAGTTTGTGTTCCTTGGCAACTAGTGCCGCAACTAACGCGATAAGATTCAACGGCGGTGTTTTATGTACATGCGTATCGCAATTTGTAGTTAATTTGAAGTTTATTAAAACTGTATTAATGACACTTATTTCGTTTGTCATTTTTATACAGTTTTAGAGGATATGCACCGCGATCTACCCTGATCACGTGCTGCAAAACTAAAACTTCGACTTGCCAAATGATTATCAGACCAAAGCTGACTAAAAGCGCTTGTATTATTGTTGTATCAATAGGTTTATTATCATATTTAAGCTGCGGCCCTGGCCCGGCTCCTGCTAAACATACTACCTGGTCGCAATACGGCGGCGGACCGGATCAATCCAAATTCTTCGAAGCGTCTGAAATAACAAAAGACAATGTCAATCAACTGGAGATTGCCTGGTCGTATTTAACTGATGACAATATTCCTTACATGTTTCAACCCATCGTGGTCGATACTATCATGTATGTATATGCGAAGAATTCATCGCTCGTTGCATTGAACGTTAAAACGGGCAACGAGATCTGGATTCATACAAAACTGCCGGGTATATCAAGAAGAGGTATCAACTACTGGCAAAGCCAGGATGGGAAAGATAAACGTCTGGTGTTCACATTGAACAATTCCATCCAGGAGATCGATGCGATCACGGGAAAGTCAATCAAGACTTTTGGCGACAGTGGCTATGTGGATATGCGTGTAGGACTTGACCGCGACCCAACATCCATTCGTCGCATGCAGGCCATGACACCCGGCGTTATCTATAAAGACCTCCTTATAATCGGGTCAGCACCGGGTGAAGGTTTTTTTTCTGCACCGGGCCATATACGTGCTTATAATTTAATCACAGGAAAACTGGAATGGACCTTTCACACCATTCCCCATCCCGGTGAATTTGGCTACGACACCTGGCCAAAAGATGCCTACAAATATGTGGGAGGGGTAAATGTGTGGAGCGAGATGTCGGTCGACGAAGAAAGAGGTATTGTGTTTTTGCCGCTTGGTTCGCCAACCTATGATTATTATGGGGCCGATCGTTTAGGAAGTAACCTTTTCGGGAATTCTCTCGTGGCGCTTGAAGCTGCCACCGGTAAACGAATCTGGCATTATCAGACCGTGCATCATGATATTTGGGACTATGACCTGTCAGCCGCTCCGCAACTTATAACGGTTCAACATGAAGGAAAAAAGGTTGATGCGGTTTCTATAGCAACAAAACATGGTTTTGTGTTTGTGTTTAACCGCGAAACGGGCGAAACCTTGTTTCCGATTGAAGAGAAACCTTTCCCTGCCAGCGAAATGCCCGGGGAGAAAGCCTGGCCAACACAGCCAATATCCTCCCTGCCCGATTTTACAAGGCACGAAGTAACAAAGGAAACACTGAATCCTTTTTTTCCTGACAGCATAAAACAAAACTGGCTCAAAAGACTCGAATCAGCTAAATCCGGCCTGTACATTCCACTTTCAGATAAACATGAAACAATCGCAATGCCAGGCGCATTGGGTGGAGCTAATTATGGCAATACAGCATCTGACCCCGGTAAAGGAATAATGTATATCCTGGCCCAGGAATATGCATCGGTCTACAAGCTAAACAAGGTAGAACCACCGAAAATTGATCTGTCTGACAATGATCTTAAAAAAATTACTACATTTTATAATGGGAACTGTCAAAGTTGCCATGGTGATAAAATGCAGGGATTGGTAGGTCCATCACTTGTGAATATCGGTCAGCGCATGTTTTATGATGAATTTAAAAACATTGTTCAAAACGGCCGCGGAAGAATGCCCGGTATCACTCACGTTGATGAACAAACGCTGAACGCTTTGTTCCGTTTTATGGGCGGGATTCCACGCAGCTTCAACTTTCCCGGCCGAATGGGCAACAACAAACCAATTTCCGGACCTGTAGTAGATTCGAACGGTGCGCGTATAAAGGCCGACGAAACAAAGGCCACTCCTATGTCTGAATACCCGGAAGGTGTTGACCATCCTGAAAACCGGTATACAACCGATTATGGTACGGAATGGATGGGACTTGCTGCACCACCCTGGTCTTCGATATTTGCATATGATCTGAACAATGGTACCATCAAATGGAGAATGCCCGTTGGTGAAGATTCAGCATTTGTAAAGGGTGACAAATCAAAAGGTGCCCCTGCCGGCGTGTTAAGAAAAGGGATGGTAGTTACATCAACCGGCATTGTGTTTGCGACGGCCAAAGGCGGCAAGCTTTATGCCTTTGATGCAGACAATGGAAAGATTCTTTGGGAAACAACACTAAGCAATGAAGTTCAGGGACAACCGACCATGTATACCTTACAGGGAAAACAATACCTCGTTGTAAATGCAAGCGGAAACTTTGCACCTGATAGCTATAATCATGCTGCGAAACCGGGAGCAATGAAAAAAGGCTATGTGGTATTCGCCATCCCCGGTAAAAAAAACTGATCATTAAAGTAGTTTAAACCATCTCATCATTATGAAACGTATAACTGTTACATCGTTGCTTATAATGTTCACTCTTTGTGCGATTGCACAGACCATGAAAGAAAGGGTTATCCGCAATGATTCCACTAAATACAGAACGCTTAGTGCAGTGCATGCCGGTGCGGGGAAAATGGCATTTACCCAACTAATTGGCAGAAGTGAACTGGGAACCAATTTCCTGTATCTGCATTCGGGCTCCATCCATGCAAAATCAGGCATCGGTCATCACTTCCACCACACAATTGAAGAGATGTATGTTTTGTTAAGCGGGGAAGCCGAATTCACCATCAACGGAAGGACATCAAAAATAAAAGCACCTGCAATTGTACCCTGCAAAATGGGTGATGCACACGCCATCCACAATGCTTCAAAGGAACCCGTTCGCTGGTTAAACTTTGCTGTGAGTAAAACCAAGGGCCGTTCAGACAATTTTGATCTTACCGACACCCGGGCTGGCGCAACTCTCGATCCGATTCCTGTTTTTGTATCCGGAAGACTAGAACAAAACAAACTGAAACCTTTGAAAGCTGCCGGTACAGGTAACACCAATTTATTTCGCCGTGTATTTGGACCCGATATCTTCAGCACTAACTGGCATCATGTTGACCATCTCCTGATAGCAGCAGACAGCTCAACCGGAACACGTTTGTTGGATGGCATTGAAGAAGTGTATTATGTTTTGAAAGGAGCAGGAACAGTCACGATTAACAACGAAACGCTCCCCGTTAAAGCTGATGATGCTTTTTATGGGAAGCTTGGAGAAAACATCAGTTTAACGGGTAAAAGTAATGAAGGACTTGAGGTGCTGGTAATCGGTATTGCTGCATCTAAAGAAAAAAGTGTTACCAGCACAGGGCGGTTACTGAACCCGAAAGCAATGGTACTGCAGATGGATTTTGTTGTTACGAGTGAAAACGCGGCTGCATTTGAAAAGATGTATCATTCTATTTATGTGCCAGCCATGCTTGTTCAACAAGGTTATCTCGAGTCAAAGCTGTTAAGACTATACCCTGAGCATGTAGCAAAAGAAATAGAAGCAGAACCAACAACTTTCAACTACCAGATCCAGATCTCATTCGACACGGAAGCCAATCGTCGCAAATGGGTCGCCAGTGAACAACACAAGATCGCCTGGCCAGCCGCTACCAGCCTGGCCAAAGAATTCAAATGGCGCGGTTATGATGTGATGGGCGATGATGACCAGCGATAATCACAGTAACATTCTCAGCTAAGTTTGCAATTTATATTAATCACTAATCAAATCAATTACCATGAAGTACTTATTCAGCCTCCTCTTGATTTTTGGAACTGCTACTGCTTTCGCGCAGAATGCCATTGATGGCAATTGGAAGGGAACACGCGAAACACCAAACGGCACCATCGAATTAAATTACACGCTTAAGGTGGAAGGCAATCAACTTACCGGGGTTTTGAAAACCGAGTTTGGTGAAATCAAAATTGAAGATGGAAAAGTTGACGGCAAAAAGTTCTCTTATAGCATTTCTTTCAATGAAATGACCATTAAAAACACCGGAGAAGTAATCAACGAAAATGAACTCCTGGTGAAAAATGAAAGAGGTGAAATGAAACTTACCCGCGTCAAACCGTAACCAGGTCCGTTCCGATTATTACACGAATCTTCCAATGCTGTTTATATAACCCATGTGCAGGCCCTCGTGATAGATATTAAAGACCAATGCATCTTCAAGTTTGCCCAGATGAAAACCCGTTATGGTATTGCGTTCAGTGAAGGAGACAAATTTACCATTAACCAGGTCGGATTCTGTTTTTTCAATCATTGAGATTAAAAGGGATTTGATTTCTTCGGCCTCGTCTGATGTAACCCTTCCCACCGGACGGGTTCCGGGTTTATACCGATCAAAAAAAGCATCGGAAATATACATTGGAAGGTTCGATGTTTTGTAAACAAGCGATTGCTGCGCAGCAACAATATGACCAATGTTCCAGATGATGTTGTTATTAAACTTATCAGGCACAACATTCATCTGATCAAGCGTATATTTCTCAAAAAGCGCGAGGTATAATTTTCTGCTTGTTTTTGCTGCTTTAATCAGATGGTCCATTACTTAGCTAAATTTTATCTTTGTTTGATCCTACCGCATTTTTACCCTGAGCAGATAACCGGTAGCAGTTATAAAAAGCGTTTTCCCATCTGGCGTCAAAGCACAATTTGCTGCAACCGCCCCATTCACTTTGATCTTACCGATTAGTTTACCTGCTTTTGTAAAGATATAAACTCCTCCGGGTCCTGTGGCAAAAACGTTACCATCTTTGTCGATTTTGAAACCATCGCTTCCACCCATACCCTTGTCATTACCCGCATCATAAAAAATTCTTCCATTGTTCAGGGTTCCATCTGTACCAATATTATAAACATACCATTTGTTTTTTCCCGGACCAGAGTCTGATATCAATAGTGTTTTACCATCAGGAAAAATAGCAATGCCATTGGGTTGAGAAAGTGAATCGACCAGCAGCTTTATTTCCCCGGCTTTGTTTAATCTGTATACACCCTGGAAAGGTATTTCTTTGCTGGCATCACCAGGCTTTTCAAAACCATACGATGGATCAGTAAAATACAAATCTCCTGAAGCGGTCAAAAACAGGTCATTCGGGCTATTGAGCCTTTTGCCCTGGTATTCGCTCACTACAGTAACAAATTTTGAGGCCGGGGCATTTAAAGGAGCGTCCATCTTTGCAACTCGTCTATCACCATGCTGACACACCAACAAATCTCCTTCTTTAGAAAGCAGAAGACCGTTGGAACCCATAAAGCCTCCACGCTGCCGGCTATCCGTGTATCCTGAAGGTTTTATATAAACTTCTTTGCCTTTGGCTTCGGTCCATTTATAGATCGTATTTGCAGGCACATCCGAAAACAATAACATTTGCTCTTTCTCTATCCATACCGGCCCTTCAGTGAATTGAAAACCTTCAGCTATAGTTTCAACTTTTGCATTCTTATTAATAATTCGCGAGAGTTCGTTTGATACAAAATCAATACTGGCTGAACCCGGTTTGTTTTCCTGCGCGGTTGAATTTTTTAGCAGGATCAAACAAAACAAGGCCATTGCTGTCTTTTTCATAAAGTTTGTTTTAAATAACCAGGATGTAATTAAACAGTTATCGTACTCTTTTTACCAGGTTCTTTTACTCATCATTTTATCCACCTCGGCAGGCGTCATCTTTCCTAATTCAGGATGTTTCTCCAGCCAGCGCAGAAACTCAGATTTCATTTCTTCTGTCCATTGGCTGTCAATTTCGCCGGTGCTGTATTTGCCGGTTCGCACCATTTCAAAACCAAACTGATCCTTCCGGATCACAAACTCACCGGTAGTCACAACCAGTTCCGCCAAATGGGCAGGAACAAACAGCACACCCTCCTTCTGAGCGATCACCAGGTCGCCTGGCAGTACCATTACGTTACCGATACGGATCGCGGAGTTTAATCCCATCAATACCATTTCCTCAGTAAAAGACGGGTGGAAGTCACGTACAAAGGCATTGAAACCTTTGATATTTCTGATCTCCTGCAGATCTCTTGCGGCTCCGTTAAATACCACTCCATTACCCGATTTACTATAAATGGAATTGGCTAAAGTAGCGCCCATAATAGAGCCTCCGCTTATTTTACCAAATGCATCAGCAATATAGATGTCCCCTCTTACGAGAATATCAATCGGCCAGGAATTGGTATTACCCTTTCGCCCCGCGGCAGCTCCTCTCTGTTTGATATTTTTTTCTACATCAGGTCTGCCAGGCATGTACATAGCTGTAAGAGCCCTACCCGTCATTGGAGTATCGTTAAGCGTTTTCCAGTTGCCTTCAAACTGATTGAGATATCCCTCGTTTTTTAAAACGGTCCACGCATCATCAATCATGATATGTTTGGCACGTTCTAAAAGATGATCAGGAATTTTGGGGCGCCCGTCACTGAAACGTTCGCCCTTCCATTCTGAAGTAAGAAATATCAACTCTTCTTTGGAAATGGTTTGTGCAGTTGAATAACAAGTGAACACCACTTGTAGTAACAGAAAATATAAGATGCTTTTCAATTTCATGTAACAACATTTAGGTTTCACCTGTCATTCACCACACAAACCTCTACTATCATTTATTAGTTATTCAAAAAATGGAACCCCGGGAATCGCATATTTTTTCATTCCCTCTTCGTTAAGATCTACTCCTATTCCAGGCTTATCAGAAACGGTAATAAAGCTTTTATCTACCCACTCACCATCATATTTTACAATTTCCCTGAACATCTTATTGGTATGAAAATAAGATTGCCATTCCATGATCAGGAAGTTAGGAACTGAAGCACAAACATGCGCACAGGCCATGGCACCCAGGAAAGATGCTACCATGTGTGGTGCAAAGGGCACATATGTTAAGTTAGCCAGATTAGCAATACGTTGACCTTCGGCAAGACCACCACATTTCTGAAGATCCGGCATTACGATATCAACGGCGCCAATGTCGAGCAATCTTTTAAAGCCATAAGCCAGGTAATGGTTCTCACCTGCACAGATCGGTGTACTTGTTGAATCTGTTATCTTTTTATAAGCCTCGGGATTTTCAGCAGGAATAGGTTCCTCTAACCACATCAGGTTAAGTGGCTCAAGCATCTTCGCTACTTTGTCGCCGGTAACTGCATCATAACGGCCATGCATATCCACGCAGATATCAACGTCGGGCCCCACTGCCTCGCGTGCAGCAGACATCTGCTCCATCATACGGCGCAGTTCCATCGGGCTGGCGGTCCAGTTGTAACGATCATATTTGCCCGGATCGCCGGCCTGGTCCAAATCAAATTTGATGGCGTTGAAACCCATGTCCTTTGATTTTTTAGCCGCCTCTGCAAAATCTTTTGGTTTCGGATTATTAGTCTGATACAAAGCCGTATCACAATACACACGTACCTTATCACGGTATTTACCACCCATCAACTGGTAGACGGGCATACCAAATGCTTTTCCTGTAAGATCCCAGAGTGCATGTTCAATGGCTGACAAAACTGCAATATACATCCCGGATTGTGCCCCCTGGAAGAAACCACCTTTGCGGATATCTTCTACCAACCGGTTTACATTAAGCGGGCTTCTTCCTTTAAGTCTGTTACCAAAGTTTTTTGCGAGATAATAAGTTCCTGGCACAGCATCAACTCCTTCGCCGTAACCAATTATGTCCTGGTTAGTGGTCATCTTGATAAAAAGACTTCCCCTGATAAATGCACAGGTAACATCTTTGATTTTAAGATCCGATGGCGTTGAAACCTTTGGTATTTTTTCTACTGCTTCTTCTAACCCCCGCCCAAAGGTTGACATAGCTGCGAAAGGTGTTAGGGCACTCATAAGTGCTGCTTTCCCCAGGAAACTTCTTCTTGATGAATTTGACATTTTGATCGTTTTTATATGTCCTTAATATGGTTAATGTTACCAGGTACGTTGTTTCAGAAACTCCTGAATCTGATCTTTTCCAACGGGTAATTCGTTAATATGATCATTGAGCCATTTCGAGAAATCCTTTTCAATTTCGTCAGACCAGCGGGTATCAATTTGCCCGGCAGTGTATTTACCTTCCTTCAATCGTTGGTGCCCAAACATATCCCTGAGGCGCACGATCTCGGAAGTTGTAACAACTCTTTCTGCCAGGTGCGGCGGAATGAATACCACTACACCCATCTTGCCCAACACCACATCGCCGGGCATTACAGTTACTGTTCTGATACGTGTGGGTTTGTTGATGCCAACAATCATCGTGGTAAGATCCCTGTTAGGTCCGAAACCAGGGTTATGATATGAAGGATCGTAGCTGGTATAAAACGATGTGAAGCCAGGGATCTCACGAAGACCCTCCAAATCACGCAAAGCGCCGTCGTAAACAATACCGTTGCCTGTTTTCGCGTATATCGCGTTGCCGACATTATCTCCGACAGTTGGTCCGTTTCTTTTTGCGCCAAACTGGTCCGCGACATAAACATCACCTTTTGTAAGCATCTCAACGGCCCATACATTCTGCGCCCTTCTGCCTTCTTTTTTTCCTAAGGAATCGATAGCAGCCCACACATCAGGACGTCCGGGCATAAAGGTGGCTGTCACCGCACGACCTACCAACACGCTGTCAGGATGGATCATCTCCCAACCTTCTGCAATCTGGTATCGATATCCGGCATTACTCATGGTTGCCCACGCTTCTTCAACGCTTACGTTTTTCATGCGGCGAATAATATCATCTGACACTTTTGGCCGGCCATCAGGAAAACGTTCGCCCTTCCACTCAGCAGTAAGTCCGATTAATTCTTCTTTACTGATCTGGACTTTTTGACTATTGGCGCTCAGGCCAACACAGACACTAATGGCCACCAGCAACAGGTACTTCATCATGATTTTTATTTTTAATTGAGTTATGGATAATTAATTGGTTAATACTGGCTCTTTTTCTTCAGGTGCATCTTTTGGAGGACGGTTGTGCCACCAGGTTGCAAGAGAAGAACCGGTAACATTCATCATCGTTCCAAAGATGACAGAGGCCAGTCCCATCGTGGCAATCTTGCCCATGGCTTTAGCTAAAGCTGAAGCAAGACCGGCATTTTGCATTCCAACTTCAAGGGCAATAGTGCGGCAATCACTTTCGGGGAACTTCAAAAGCCTCGCGGACCAGTACCCCAGAAAATAACCCGACATGTTATGGATAAAAGTGGCGACAATCAACAGACCTCCGACCTTTAATAAGTTATCTCTTCCCGCAGCCGTAATCACCAGTAAAACCAACGCTATCCCAACCATCGAGATAACAGGCATTGCCTTATCCAGCCATTGTACCTTTCCGCGAAGGATATAATGAAAAGCCAGCCCGGCTGCGATAGGCAGGATCACGATCTGTGTGATTTCCCAAACCATCGCCCAGAGATCGATCTCGACATAACTGCCGCCCAGAAGTCGCATAAGAAGTGGCGTAAGAAATGGCGCTACAAGCGTTGAAACTGTTGTCACCGAAACCGATAACGCCAGGTTTGCCTTTGCCAGATAACACATTACATTGGATGCAAGACCACTGGGGCAGCATCCAATCAATATAATTCCTGCTGCTATCTCCCCGGGGAAGTCAAACAAATGAGCTACTGAATAACCTACCAAAGGCATAATTGTATAATGGCACAGTGTACCAACTATAACCCCCTTTGGCATAGATAGTACCTGTTTAAAGTCTTTAAGACTCAATTCAGTGCCCATTCCAAACATGATGACCTGCAACAGGATAGGTATAAAAAAGGAAGACTCTCTTCCGCCCACGGTTCTGAATTGTTCCGGGAAATACATCGCTGCGGAAGCCACAGCCAGGATCAATACACTATACCAGTAACCCTTTAAATACCTGCTTCCCCGGAAAGCAATAGCAAGGATTACAAAAAACACTGTCAACAAAACTCCTGACCAGGTATATAATTCTTGAAATGTGGTATAAGCAAAAGCCAGTATGGCAATCAGAGCCACAATGTAGCAAGTGGTATAAAACGGTTTTTTTACAGCAGTCATACGCTTAATGTGAATTTGGTTTGGTTTGAAAAAATTTGTTTACACGTGAGGCGCCAATAATCATTTGACGGAGACCTTCTACTGCAGTTTGACGACGTTTCCAAAATCATCCTTAAACTTGATGGTCAGTTGTTCAAAAATTTCAAAATGTTTCATGTAGGTATTATTGAGATGTTGTTTCGGAAAATACTGTTCACTTAATACAATACTTTTTGCAGCCTCATCAATGCTACTGTAAATACCCATCTCAGTTGCACTGAGCAAATAGGCGCCAATGCCCACACTATAATTATGCTGACTGATGCTTACGGGCATATTAAAAACATCAGAGAGAATCTGCGCACAGAGCGGTATGGATGCAAAACTTCCATTAATAGACAAACTATCAAATGATCGATGCTCCTTTAATGTTTTTCCAATACTATATATCTCAAACAAAATTCCTTCGACCACTGCCCTGATAAAATGTTGTCGCCCGTGTTTGATATTGATTCCGAAGTAAACGCCCCTTGCGTTGGCGTCCCAGATAGGTGCCCTTTCACCCAGCAGATATGGAAGAAAGATGAGACCATCCGCGCCGGCATCGACTTTCTCCGCTACGGCAATCATTTCGTTCATGGTGTATTCAAGACCAAACGGATCTTTAAAATCACCAAACTGTTTTGCGAACCATTCAAGCACTATACCGCCATTATTGGTGGGACCACCTGAAACATAACAATCTTCAGTAAGCAGGTAGTTAAAGATCCGCTGGCGGCTATCATTTAAAACTTTTTTACCGATAACCCGCACTGCTCCGCTGTCTTCAATGGTGATGGTAGCTTTGCGTTCATCCCATACTCCTGCACCCAGTGTAGCAAGACAGCCATCGCTTGAACCAACAATGATCTTTGTATCTCCGTTGACGCCTAAAGAATTCTGATAAGCTTTTTTAAGTTTTCCTGCTGTTGAAAACACAGGCACAGGTTCGGCAAGTTTATCACTGGTTATACCTGCATAATCCAATGCGCCGGGTTCCCACTTAACTGTATGAATATTTAAGATCCCTGTGGCCGAAGCAAGGCTATAATCAACATGATATTCACCTGTAAGCTGATGAATGATATACGTCTTCAGCTGAATAAATTTGCTTGCCTGTTTGAACCGCGCTGAATCATTGTTTTTAAACCACGCAATCTTAAATAACGGTGACATCGGATGTAAAGGTGTGCCCGTAGCTTCATAAATGGTTTTGCTCGAAACCGAATTTTTTAAAATCTCCGCTTCCTGGTTGGCACGGTTGTCGGCCCAGGTTATCGCATTACCCAAAGGACTTCCATTTTTATCAATCGCCAATACACTGTGCATAGAAGCACTAAAACAAATGCTTGTAACATTGATCTTATTAGGATGTATATGTTCATTAAGCAGATTCTTTAAAACATACAGCATGGTTATAAAGATCTGTTCGGGATCCTGCTCACTATAATCGGGCTGCGAATGAAATGTGGGATATGATCCTTTCATTGAAGCCAGTGTGTTGCCTTTCAGATCAAAGGCAACCACTCTTACGGCGTTTGTGCCTATCTCGATGGTGATGATACATTCGTTTTTATCTGCCATAACGATGTGTTTAGAGATTATTTTTCCGAAACTCACTTGGAGTGTACCCGGTTAGCTTTTTAAATGTTGTCGCAAAATGTTGTGATGAGTAAAAACCAGTGTCAAGCGCTATATCGGTAACCTGTGCACCCGGCTTCTTTAATAACCTGATAGCCTCTGAAATTCTGATGTTAATGAGATAACCCATTGGCGGAAACCCCGTGAAACTTTTCACCTTATCACTGAATGCTGTGGTACCTAAACCGACCAGTGCCGCCATTTCTTCCACTGTCCATGGATGTGACAGATCCTTACGAAGTGCTTCTTCAAGTTTAAGGAACGTTTGCGGAAAGTCGCGCTGGGAAACGATTTGGCGCGTCATCTGCCTGGTAGTGAGAATCAGCAATTCATCCAGCAAATGATTCACGCGGGTAGCATAACCAATTTCCTGGTTAAAAATTTCTGAGCGCAGATTTGAGAAAATATTTCCCGCGTCAGGCAATCTTGAAATGACCAGTGCAGTTTGACAAAATAGTATCTTCTTGATAGACATAAACTCAGAGGGAGCAATGTCACTCCAACCGCCAATTGAGTTGTTGACTTGTGCATCGGGTACATTTGCCCGGAGGTTTAACCAATATAGTGAGCCAATCTCGAGATATCCTTTTTCAGCAAGAAGTTGCTGACCCGGCAGAATCAGTGCGAGGTCAGTTGGATATAGCGTAAACCGTTCGTTATTGATGATCCAATCAAACTTTCCATCAATAATATAATAGAAGCGAAGATGCTCCGAGCACGGCGCATTAAAGGAATTGAGGCTGATTGCATTATTCTTCTTAAACGCAAATTCATCTATATGCACAAACTTTTGCAGTTCATGAGCAGTCTCATGTCGCAATACAAATTGGCTCATCAAGCAATCATTAGCAAATAAACAGTTGATTTATATCTGCCGTAAATATCAGGGAAATTGACAAAGATTCTGTACAAAATCCAACGATGTGGTTTTCTGGAAGTTTCTTTGTTTAACTATTGCGAATCTTGTACATGTAAAGCCGCGCCTCGGCTAATTTATTTACAAAACAACTTGCTAATATGAAGAAAAGACTCCCGCCGGTGTTATGCCCGGTATGTTTCCGCTCCTGTATTCTCCTCCTTATTTTCTTTCTTACTACCGCCGGGCTATATGCTCAGACTATTACCGGTAAGGTAACTGATGTTGAAAATAAGCCCGTTCCGGATGTAACTGTCGCGGTAAAAGGTTCTACTAATGCTACCGTTACAAATGCATCAGGAGAATTTACGATCAACGCGCGTCCCACTGAAACCCTGGTATTTACATCTGTCGGCTATCTTAAACAGGAAGTACCCATCCAGGGCAGAACCAATGTTTCTGTTGTATTTCAGCGCAGCGATGAAACCATGGATGATGTGGTTGTTATTGCACTGGGTATAAGAAAGGATGCTAAAAAACTCGGTTATGCTGTTACATCTGTTAAAACCGATGAACTGGTAACCAACCGAACCACCAACGTGATGGAATCACTTGAAGGAAGGGTTGCAGGTCTTAACATCACACCACCTGCGGCCGGCGCCGGCGCCAGTAACCAGATCCGGTTAAGGGGCCAGGTTGGTTTCGCCGGAGCTGATAACTCCCCGCTCATCGTGCTTAATGGTCTGCCGCTTGACCAGGGTGCAAGAAATGCCGAAGGAGCCGGGCAGCAGCGCGACCGTGGTGATAATCTCGCTAATGTTAACCCCGATGATATCGAAAGCATGACCGTACTTAAAGGCGCAGCTGCGGCCGCGTTGTATGGCTCAAGAGCAGCACGTGGTGCGATTATTATCACAACCAAGTCTGGTCAGAAGAACCAGGGCATTGGTGTTGATTTTACTTCAAGCTACACTGCTTCACAGGCGTTGAATTTTATGGATGAAATCACCCAGACTGAATACGGCCAGGGCCAGAGCGGTCAACGGTTTACAACCCCGGGGCAGATTGAAGCAAATGGTCAATGGGGCTGGGGCGAAAAACTCGATGGTGTTCCCACCATGAACTTTGATGGTGTTATGCGCCCCTACTCTGCTCACCCCTATCAACTGTTCGATTACCTTCAGACCGGCACAAACCTTACAAACACCCTTGGCTTTTCCGGTGGCGGGGCAAACGGAAGTTTCCGTGCCTCGATCTCAACAACCGATGCCAAAGGTATAGTTCCCAGCAACGAATATAAAAGAACCATTTTCAACATAGGCGTTAACCAGACAATAGCAAACAAACTGAGATTGCAATTGAATGTTAACTATGCAGATGAAGATTATATCAATCCGCCACAGGTAGGTACCCAGGGAGATGGACCGGTGAACTTCTTTACACGTATGCCTATCTCAACTCCAATAGAAGCCTACAGGGAAAGCGCCGTCAACGCTGCTGGTGCTGAGTGGAAAACTAATGGCTTCCTTGGCACAGTTAATAACCCCTTTTATGCTTTGCAAAAAGGCCAGAAATACAAAGAAGACAGAAGCCGCCTCCTCGGTACGGCTACCCTCCGGTATAGTATCACAGACTGGCTTTATGCACAGGGTAGATTCAATTTCGACAGGGGCGATAACTTAGTTGAATGGTTTTCACTTAACGGAACAGGTTCTGCTGTACCAACAAACAATGATGGAACCTATCGCGGTAGTTATAATTTAAGTCAAACTACAACAACAGATATTAACGCTGACTTTCTTGTTGGTGTAAACAAGGAGTTCGGAAAGTTTTCAGTTGATGCAAGCTTCGGAGGCAATACCCTGCGATCTGAATTTAAAAACCCAAATCAGACAGCATCTAACTTTACCGTTCAAAATCTTTACTCCATCCAGAATGGTACTGTAAAAACACAAGGATTTAATTACAGCCGCAGCCGTATCAACTCTTTATACGGACTGGCAGAGTTTGGATACAACAATCTGTTTTATCTGAACTTCACTGGCAGAAACGACTGGTTCTCTGTATTGAACCCTGAAAGAAACAGTAAGTTTTATCCATCTGTATCAGGTACGTTCATCTTCTCTGAATTGATCAAATATCAACCATGGCTGACCTACGGTAAAGTAAGAGCATCATGGGCTCAGGTAGGAAGTATTGCCGGTGTAGGTCCATTTGAAGGTTTGCTTACTTATACAATCGAGCAAAACCAATTCAACGGGCAGACCATTGCAGGCGTTACCGGTAATAATGCACCAAACCCTTTACTGCAACCCTTTACTGTGACTGAAAAAGAAGTAGGTCTTGAACTCAGGTTATTTAATAACAGATTACTCGTGGATGTGGCAGCATTCGATAAGGTTACAACCGACCAGATCGTTGATGTGGTGCTGTCAACAACTTCAGGATACCAGAATTCAAAAGAAAACCAGGCATCGCTGAAGAACAGCGGTCTTGAAACCCTCATCGAATACCAACCAATACTCAGGAAAAACTTTAGTTGGACCACCTCCTGGAACAACGCTTATCTTAAAACCAAGGTACTGGACGTAGGTACTCCCAGCGGAACCCGTTTGCTGCTATACTTCAACGGTACCGGTAATGAGTTCCTTGGTGAAATCAGGTACACTGAAGGTCTTGCAATGAACCAACTGTATACAAGAACATACAGAAGGAACGATAAAGGTGAAATCGTTGTGGGCGACAATGGCCGTTTGCTTGAGTCACAGGGTGGACCCGTAGGGACAGGTTTTGTTCCTGTTGGAAGCTCGATACCAAAATTCACAGGTGGTTGGAGCAATACATTCAACTATAAAAATCTGAGCCTCGGTATACATATCGATTACAAATTCGGTGGTACTATACTGAGTTCTACCTTATTGAACATGACCCGCCAGGGCCATTCCAAATTGTCTCTGGAAGGTCGTGAAAATGGTTTGATCTTCCCTGCAGTATACGCCAGTTCAGGTTTACCAAATACAACTGCTATTACTGTTGCTGGTAACGGATTGCAAACTTTTTATACTGACTACCGCAATCTTCAGATTGGTGACCCGTTCACGTTTAAGTCTGATTTCGTGAAGCTCAGAAATATCTCGCTTGCTTACAACTTCAGTAAACTGATCCAGAAAGTTGATATGTTCAAATTTGTAAAAGGATTGTCGCTTTCAGCGTCTGTTCGTAATGCAGCCATCCTTTACAAAGATCTTCCGGGACTTGATCCTGAAGCTGTACAGTCTTCTGGCGATATCAGGGCCGGATATGAAAACTCTTCACTGCCTACAACCCGTAATTACAACATCAGTTTAAATGTCAAATTCTAACGATATGCTAAAATCAATCAAACGTCTGCTTGTTGTTAGCTCGCTGTTCACTTTTGCAGCCTGCGACAAAGACTTTGTAGACATTAATACGAACCCGTATGCGATCACCGAAGTTGACCCTGCGCTGTTATTTGCAGGTGCTCAACGCAGCCATATCGGCAACTGGACCGCAGAACATACGATAGTACAACAATTCGTGTCGCCATATAATACAGGTGCTACACTGGGTTTTAATTTCAATGAAGACATTGATGGCATCAGTACGCCAAAATGGGATAGTTATACCGGATCATTGAAAAATATCATCCAGGCTATGAATCTTCTGGAAGGCACTACTACACAAGTAAATCTTTATAACATGCTCCGCATCTGGAAAGCCCAGATATTTATGGGGCTTGTGGATGCGTACGGTGATGTGCCTTACTTCGAAGCTGGTAAAGCCGTTTCTGACGCGTTGTTCTATCCTAAATACGACGATGATGCCGCTATCTATGCTGATTTATACAAAGAACTGAAAGAAGCAGTTGCTGCATTGAACACAGGCGGCGATTTTGTAGCAGCGGATCTTTTTTATGGAGCAAAGGCCCAGGCTTCCACCCGTACTGCCAATGCAGCGGACCAGGTAGCAAAATGGAAAAAATTGGGTAACTCCCTGCTATTACGTTTAGGGATGCGTTATTCAAAAGTTGATGCGTCGAAAGCGCAGTCAATTGTTTCAGAAGCTTTCGCTGCCGGTGTTATGACTTCCAACGCAGACAATGCCCATGTTAAATACGACGGAACCCTGTTTTTGATTGGTGACAATAACGTGTTGCGTAACTTCTCACAGTTTAACTATGCAGCCGAACCATTTGTTAATCATCTGAAAACAACCAACGATCCGCGTGGTAAATACATTCTTGCAAACTTCGCAGATCCGGGTAACGTTGCTGGTCAGTCGGCTCCCGATACTGTATTAGCAAACCAATTTGGCGTCCCTATCGGAGTAACTGATTCAAGGATAGCAACCGGTGCACCGTACAGAGGTACACGTGCGGGTGGTTTAAATTACTCACAGATCAATGTATGGACCATCGCATCACCAGCTGCACCGGATTTCTGGGTTACTTATGCGCAAACAAGTTTACTGCTTGCAGAAGCAGCGAAAAGAGGCTGGATCCCTGGTGGAGACGCGACAGCTAAAACGCATTATGAAAATGGTATAGCTGCCGATATGGAGATCTATCCCCTTTATCCCAATACCTCAACGATATCGCCGGCATCTATTGCTGCTTATATCGCTTCGCCAGATGTTGCATACAATTCTGCAGATGCCCTTGAGCTTATCAACACCCAGTACTGGATCGTCAATATCAGAAACGGCACGGAAGCTTTTGCAAATTTCAGGAGAAGTGGTTATCCGACACTTGCGCCAAATCTTTTCAATGATAAATTGTCGGGTGGATTTGTAAGAAGACTTTCTTACCCGGATGTTGAAGCATCCGCGAATACAACCAATTATAATGCCGGTGCTGCCGCAATGGGTGGTGATAAGTTAACTTCGAGAGTATTTTGGGATACTCCATAGTAATTAGGCAACAACACTCTATATAGCTTTAGCAGTTGCTTAGCATGGCAATAATGACCTGTTGTCTCTACTTCGGGTCCTTTTAAAAACTGCTGAAATAATAATTCAGATAAATTGAATAAGTGGAAGTTGAAGCGCGATAATTTATATATATATATATGAGATGAGCAAAAAATTAAGAAGCTATGATTGGTTTGGCAAAGATGACAAAATGGGTTTCGTACATCGTTCATGGATGCGGAACCAGGGTTATCCCGACGATTATTTCCGGGGCCGCCCGGTGATTGGAATTTGTAATACCTGGAGCGAATTCACACCGTGTAACGGTCACCTGAGGGAATTTGCCGAAATAGTTAAACGGGGTGTATTGGAAGCTGGTGGATTTCCGCTTGAGTTTCCTGTTACTTCGCTTGGCGAAACGATTATGAAACCCACCACCATGCTTTTTCGCAATCTTGCGAGTATGGATACCGAAGAAAGTATCCGTGCCAATCCCATGGATGGCGTGGTATTGCTAACGGGTTGCGATAAAACAACCCCCAGCACCGTTATGGGTGCCTGCAGTGTTGATCTGCCAACCATCGTGGTACCCGGAGGGCCCATGCTTAACGGAAGAGTGAAAGGTGAATGTCTTGGTTCCGGTTCCTTCAACTGGATGATCAAAGAGAAACGGCTAAACGAAAGTTATTCGCCCGAAGATGTGATGGAAGCTGAAATTGGTGTGGCAAGAAGCCAGGGCCATTGCATGACAATGGGCACCGCTTCCACCATGGCCTGTATGGTCGAGACTTTAGGTCTTACACTGCCAGGTGCAGCCACCATACCAGCCGTTGATGCAAGAAAAAAAGTAATGGCACAACTTAGTGGACGTAGAATCGTGGAAATGGTTAAACAGGACCTCAGACTTTCTAAGATACTTACCCGCCAGGCATTTGAGAATGCTATTGTTGTAAATGCAGCAGTGGGCGGTTCAACAAATTTCCTGCTTCACTTACAAGCTATCGCTGGAAGAATTGGCGTGAAACTTGACCTGGAAGAATTCGATACCATTGGAAGCAGAATTCCGCTGCTGGTTAATCTTAAACCTTCAGGGAAATATTTAATGGAAGACTTTTATTATGCCGGCGGTCTGCCTGTAGTAATCAAAGCACTTCAAAAACATTTACACAATGATGCCATCACAGCTAATGGCAAAAGCATCGGCGAAAATTATGACAAAGAAGTATGTTATAACAAGGAAGTAATTGCTTCCGTTGAAGAGCCGTTCCAGGAAAATGCGGGTATCGTTGTACTTAAGGGTAATTTGTGCGTGAATGGCGCGGTTATAAAACCATCTGCAGCTACACCGGCACTGATGAAGCATCGCGGTCGCGCAGTTGTATTTGAAACAATGGAAGATTACCATGCCCGGATCGATGATCCGGAGCTCGATATTGATGAACATTGTGTAATCGTGTTAAAAACCGTGGGCCCTGTTGGTTACCCGGGTATGCCAGAAGTCGGAAACGTAGATCTGCCTGAAAAGCTGCTTAGAAAAGGTGTAAAGGATATGATACGCATTTCGGATGGCAGAATGAGCGGCACTGCTGCAGGCACGGTAGTATTGCATGTATCTCCCGAGTCAGCGGTCGGTGGCACACTGGCACTGGTACATAATGGAGATATGATAGAACTGGATGTTGAACAACGGCGTTTGCACCTTGACGTTAGCGACGAAGAATTAGCCAAAAGACGTGCGGCATGGGTGCCCCCACCGGCGATGGCCTCAAGAGGTTATGTCAGGTTTTATCTCAATCATGTACAACAAGCACATCTCGGAGCGGATCTCGACCTTTTACAAGGGGGATCAGGCGACCTGGTAACAAGAGATTTGCATTAAGATAAAGCAGTTCTTAAATTACAGGATTGTTTGCCAAAGAATAGAATAAAACAGTAAAAAGATATGAAGCTCTACAAAACGCAAGACGGAATTGTTATTGAAAAGGAGGAAATTTTTTTTAAAGTGGACAACGTAAACTGGGACGAGTTTGTGAACGACGATCAACTGTTCACAAAACTCAGTAACCTCGTATCGTCTGGCGAAGCTGCAAAATCAGATAGTTTTAATGAATCGAAGATTGCCGTTCCGGTCGGAAGACAGGAACTGTGGGCCTGTGGTGTAACATATCTCCGCAGTAAAATAGGGAGACAGGAAGAATCCAAAGAAGCTGGCGGCGGGGACTTTTATGCAAAAGTTTATGATGCGGAAAGACCCGAAGTATTTTTCAAAGCTACGCCAAACCGTATCGTGGGTCACAATGGAAAAGTCAGAATCCGCAAGGACTCAACCTGGGATGTACCCGAACCGGAACTAACACTGGTGGTAACTTCATCCGGTAAAATTGTAGGTTATACTATAGGAAATGATATGAGCAGCCGCAGCATCGAAGGTGAAAACCCTTTATATCTACCCCAGGCTAAAACCTACGACGGCTGTGCTGCACTGGGTCCATGTATTTATGTTACTCAAGAAGAGTTGAGCAGCGAAACTACCATCCATCTATCTATTGCCAGGAACGGTTCA
The DNA here is from genome assembly GCA_023416995.1 of Bacteroidota bacterium. Lineage (GTDB taxonomy): Bacteria > Bacteroidota > Bacteroidia > Chitinophagales > Chitinophagaceae > DATHKG01. The sequence continues at coordinate 44,015 of JAEZGI010000044.1, read as the reverse complement.
GAGATCTTCACCGACAAGGTTCAGATCAGTCAGATGAAACGTAAACCGAAAGAACTGGTTTCATTTGTTTATAAAGAATGCAGTTTCCCTTATGGTTGTTTAATTATGACCGGTACCGGAATAGTTCCGGGAAATGATATTACATTGCAAAGTGGCGACCAGATCTCGATCACCATTGATAATATTGGTAAACTTGTGAATACGGTGGCCTGAAAAAACTATACAGCCAGTAATGAGTATTATACGAGTACAAACTTTTACGTGTCATAAAAACTTTCTGATGATAACCCGATTATTGATAGTCGGGTTATTTTTCACCCCTGCTATTACAACGGCCCAACAGGGTAAAAATCCTGTGATCTTTGCTGATGTTCCTGACCCGTCCATCATTCGTGTTGGAAACAATTATTACATGAGCAGCACTACTATGCACATGAGTCCGGGTTTGCCGATTATGAAATCGGCCGACCTTGTTAACTGGCAGATGATCGGTTATGCTTATGATACGCTGGCCAACATAGATGAATTAAATCTTAACAACGGCAAAAGCACCTATGGTCGCGGGTCCTGGGCAAGTTCGCTACGATATCACAATAAACAATTCTATGTTTCAACCTTTGCGCAAACCACTGGAAAGACTTATATATTCTCAACAAAAAACATAGAGAAGGGCCCGTGGAAAAGACTTGAGTTTTCACCCTCCTATCATGATAACACTATCTATTTTGATGATAATGGAAAGGTGTATCTGATCTGGGGAGCAGGGAAACTCAGCATTGTAGAATTGAAGGAAGATCTCACGGGCGTAAAACCGGGCACCGAACGAGTGCTGATCGAAAACGCCACGGCACCTACCCGTGCCACTGCCGGACTTCCTGCTGAAGGTTCTCAACTCTTTAAAGTAAACGGGAAGTACTATCTTTTTAATATCAGTTGGCCGCGGGGCGGTATGAGAACGGTGATCATCCATCGGGCAGATAAAATTGACGGCCCCTGGGAGGGCCGGGTAGTATTCCAGGATCTCGGTGTGGCTCAAGGCGGCCTTATCGATACACCGGGTGGTGAATGGTATGCCTATCTGTTTCGTGATTTTGGATCAGTTGGCCGTATCCCCTACCTCGTTCCGGTTACCTGGCAGGACGGCTGGCCCGTGCTGGGTATAAATGGCAAATTACCAGAAAGCCTCAACAGGCCCGCAAATAAGCCATTGATACCCGGAATTGTACATTCTGATGAATTTACGAGAAGTAAAAAAGACAACGACCTGCCGCTTGTTTGGCAATGGAACCATAATCCTGAAAACAAGCTCTGGTCAGTAAGGGAACGCGCCGGTTTTCTTCGGTTGAAAACCGACCGGATAGACACCTCATTCCTGCTCGCCCGAAATACACTCACACAACGCACGATTGGTCCCACTTGTTCCGGTACTGTTGCGCTTGACATTTCTGCAATGAAAAACGGCGACTTTGCAGGACTTGGATTACTACAAAGCAAATACGGCTTAGCAGGCGTCAAAATAACCGGTAATGGAAGAACAATAGTTGCGGTTAACGCCGCTTCGGGTAAAGAAGAAGTACTCGAAACAATTCCACTAAATCAGAATAGGATTTACCTAAGAGCTGATTGTGATTTTACAGACAAAAAAGACATTGCTCATTTTTTCTATAGCCTGGATGGTGAGACCTGGAAACCCTTGGGAACTCCCCTGAAAATGTCGTACACCATACCACAATTCATGGGTTACCGCTTCGCGTTGTTTAACTATTCAACCATTGAAACCGGTGGGCATTCAGACTTTGACTATTTTCGGATAACCGCTGCTCACCCACCAAAATGATTCAATCTAATAAAACATTTACTTTGTGTCAATCTTTTGCTGAATGACCAATCGCCGGGAGATAACCATCTATGATATTGCAGAAAAGCTCAAACTTTCTGCAGCTACTGTCAGCCGCGCGCTACAGGATCATCCTGCGGTAAACGACAAAACAAAAAAAAGGATCCTGGATCTCGCTGTTAATCTGGGCTACCGAACAAATCATTTTGCCCGTAACCTCCGCAGCCAGCGTTCAAAAACCATAGGTGTGCTTGTGCACGAATTGAAAAGTAGTTTCATTACGTCTGTGCTGGCCGGTATAGAAAGCGTGGCAACAGCAGAAGGATATGATCTGATCATAACCCACTCATCAGAAAATATTTCACAGGAAATTGCCAACGTAAAAAACCTGTTTGACAAACGGGTAGACGGTCTCATCGCTTCGCTTTCTTTCGAAACAACAAATCTCGATCATTTTGATGCCTTTTACCAGAAGGGCGTTCCTGTCGTATTTTTTGATCGTGTTGAACAGGATGGCAAACGCACCGTAGTGGTAATTGATAACGAGCAATGCGGATACATTGCGACCCGGCATCTGATTGACCAGGGATGCAAACGGATTGCCCATATCACCTCCACCCTTAAACGAAACGTGTACTCACAACGGTTCAATGGCTATAAACGGGGGCTCGATTCTGCAAAACAAAGTTTTAAAAAAGAGCTGCTGATAATAAAGGATCTTACCCTGGCATCTGGTGTTGAAGCGGCAAATCAGGTTCTGAAATTAAAACCTCTGCCCGACGGCATTTTTATCACGAACGATTTTGTTGCGGCGGTTGTCATTAAAACACTGAAATCGCATGGCATCTCGGTTCCCGGTGATATCGCGGTTGTCGGGTTTAATAACGATGCGATCGGCGAACTCATTGAACCCACCCTTACCACGATAAACTATCCCGGGCAAACTATGGGAGAAGTCACCGCCCGGCACCTGATTGATTGTCTTAAAGGCGGCAATGAAACCACACAGACAAAAACCATCATTGTTGATTCGGACCTGGTGATCAGGGAATCTTCTATAAAAAACAAACAAAAAAAATAACAGATTATTGCAGTAGATTTTTTAATTGAAAAACTCTTGCAATCGATTTCAAAAATCTTAGATTTGAAATCCTGTTGATACAGGCTCCGCGCAGAAATAATTAAACAACTGCCATTCGAAAACCTTCAAAAATTTAGCATGATCAGATCTCTTTTGGTACCAGCATTATTAACCTTAACCGTGGCGGGACATAGTCAGAATTCAATTTCTATCGATGTTACCAAAGCCAGGGACACCATCAATAGAAATATCTACGGACATTTTTCCGAACACCTGGGACGATGTATTTATGATGGGCTTTATGTAGGCGACAGTAACACTGCTATTCCCAATAAAAACGGGATAAGACTGGATATCATAGCCGCATTAAAAAAAATGAAAGTGCCCGTGTTACGTTGGCCAGGTGGATGTTTTGCTGACACTTACCATTGGCGCGATGGTGTGGGTCCCAAAGAAAGCAGGCCAAGTATGCTGAACGTATGGTGGGGAAATACCAAGGAAGACAACAGCTTTGGCACCAACGAGTTTCTAAACATGTGTGAAGAAATTGGCGCAGTACCCTACCTGAGTGGCAACGTTGGTAGCGGTACCCCCGGCGAGTTGAGCGACTGGATAAAATATACCACCCATCCGAACGGAAGCAGCCCAATGCCGGAAATGCGTGAAGCGAATGGAAGGGACAAACCATGGAACGTACCTTTCTGGGGTCTCGGCAACGAAGCCTGGGGTTGCGGTGGCAACATGAAGGTTGAATATTATGCCAATATTTATCGCCAGTATGCCACGTTCATGACGCCGGCGTCCAACAAAGTGCCATTCTATAGAATCGCGAGTGGTGCCAGTGGAGACGATTACCATTGGACCGAAGTGTTGATGAAAGAACTGCCACCGGCAATGTTCGAGGCGCTGGGCCTTCACCACTACAGTGTCATCAACTGGAGTAAGAAAGGACCCTCTACAAACTTCAGCGAAAAAGAATATTTCGCAACTATGAGAGAAGCGTTGAAGATGGATGAACTGATTACCAAACACAAAGCGATCATGGATAAATATGATCCGAAAAAAACCAAACATCTGGCAGTAGATGAATGGGGCGGTTGGTACGAAGTTGAACCAGGTACAAACCCTGCCTTCCTTTTTCAACAAAACACCATGCGCGATGCAATGATCGCGGGAAGCAGCCTGAATATATTTAATAACCATGCCGATCGGGTGAAGATGGCTAACCTCGCCCAGATAGTGAACGTACTTCAGGCAGTTATCTTAACAGAAGGAGAGAAAATGCTCTTAACTCCTACCTACCATGTAATGGAGATGTATAATGTGCATCACGACGCCCTGTTGTTACCGATAACAATCACCAGTGCAGACTACCAGTTAGGGACAGAGAAACTCAAGGCCGTAAATGCTTCTGCTTCACGCGACAGCAATGGAGTAACGCATATTACCCTGGTAAACATTGATCCGAAGAAATCTCATAGCATCAACGTGTCAGTTAACGGAGCAGAATATAAGTCAATAACCGGTAGAATTCTTAAAGCCGGGTCAATGCAGGATTACAACAGCTTCCAGCAACCTGATAAAATTCAACCAGCTGCTTTCAACGACGCAAAACTCACAAAAAACAAACTTTCTATTCAACTACCGCCAGTAAGTGTAGTAGTATTGGAACTTAAATAGCAGGAAGATTTCAAACACGAAAAAGCCTCAAAACCCGGGCTAAGATAATCCCTGATTATCCGGCCAGGTTTCGAGGCTTTTCCTTTTTATTTAACCGGAACGGGCATTGTGTTTATTCTGAAAGTTCGCATCGTATCATTATTCACTGCCGCAATAATTAATTTATTTCCATCGCCAAGCTGAATCATCGCCAGATCTTTAACATCACCGCCAAGAATAAAACCTGAACGCTCCGGCGAATAAGGACTGAAAGTTTTGTCGTTATTGCCTTTGAGAAAACATCCATAAGAAGCGTCATAGCGCCCGGTCATGACTTCAATCTGGTATTCATTGCCCGCGATTAAAAGATCCCGGATGCCGTCACCATCCAGATCATCACAGATGATTGCGTTTACTGCAGAAAACTGCGCCTCCACCGGCAGTACATGTTTTTTGAATTTGCCGCCACCAAGGTTTTCAAACCAACAGGTTCTTATTTCATCGCATTTAAACGACTGAATAGATTCTGCTGGTTTTCCTTTAAAGATTTCGTCGTAACCTGCCTTTGCAAAATCTTTGTGCAACAAATATTTCTTTTTCAGGGCCGGAACCTGTTCTGACAGTCTTGCCCGGCCATAACCGGGTACGAGGCGGGTTTTTCCGTTCTCATCACGGATATGATAAAAGAAGAACGGATCAATACTTCCATTATCGTCCAGGTCTGTTGCAAACAAATGCATCGGCGTTTCTGCAGTAACACTATACTCACAATTCAGACCAAGATTGCCGGCAACCAGGTCAACATCACCATCGTTATCTATATCGACTGCTTTGAGACTTCTCCACATACCATTGATCGTTGTTAAGCCCGTGGTTGCAGTGACTTCGGTTAACCGGCCAGACTGGTTCTTAAAGAATCGCAACGACATCCATTCCCCTGCCAGCACCAGGTCCAGCTGGCCATCGCCGTCGAAATCTGTCCATACCGAAGCCGTTAGCATACCTGGGTGTTTTAAGACGGGACTAACAGTTTCTGTGACATCTGTGAATACGCCACTATTGTTCTGTAGTATATAACTACGCGGCGAAAGCGGATAAGTGGTCGAAACCCTTCCGCCTATGAATATGTCCAGGTCTCCATCATTATCGTAATCGGCTGCACTAACGCAACCAGCTATTGTTTTCACGTCTGGAGGGATGGCAGCCGCCTGCAAAGCAAATTTCCCGGTGCCATTGTTCAGATATAACCTGGGTTGATAATATGGGGATGCGCTGTCGTATTGCATACCTCCGCTGGTGACAAAAAGATCATTGTCGCCGTCACCATCAGCATCAAAGAAAAGCGATGCCTGGTCTTCAGCGTATTTTATACTGTCAACAAGGTTCATTCCCCTGAACTGCGAAAGATTATTTTGAGTGAATACCTTACCGGATGAATTGAATGCGCCTCCGATAAAAAAGTCGGTCAGCTTATCACCGTTAATATCACCGGTTGCAATAAATGGTCCCAGTTGCGAATATTTTTGCGGCAGTAATCGTTGGTTCACATAGTCATTGAACGGGCTTTCCTGGTGTATGTATGATAACCCTCCCGAATTACTGACATCTGTAAAAAGAACTGCCGGCTCGCCCGTTGTGTTCAAATCAGCTGCCGATGCATCTTTCCAGGAAAGTGTAAGAATGGTATCAGTATTCAACGCATGTAACAACTGGAGGCGTCCATCTGGCCATATAACCTTCAACGAATCAACCCTGGCTGATTCACCCAGACCGATCAATAAATCCTGGTCAACGGATGAAAAATAACCTCTCACCGGGTTTTGTTCAATCGATTGCGCGATACCGGCCTGATAGGCAAAAACTTTGGTACCAAACCCACGACGGTTGACAGAGTCACCTGCTAGCTTTACTTTTAAATAATGTGTTTTTTCAGATGCTGTCGGGCCGTTGGTATTATTGATGAACACAAACGCCGGTTTATTGATATTGTTAACCACCAGGTCAAGATCACCATCATTATCAAGGTCGGCAAAAGCTGCGCCGTTAGACATGGATGGCTCATCAACTCCAGCTTGTTTTGAATAATCAATAAACTGTAGCGCTTTGTTGTTCAGGTACAGATAGTTTGGCAGGTTTACATTATCAAGGGAAGCGAGCTTTTTTTGAATCGCTTTTTGTTTTTCTTCTTTATTGAGATTATTACTATAGATACCGTTACTGAATTCAAGAAAATCAGCATTAATAAAATCGCGGCCAATACCGTTTGTTATATGCATGTCTTTCCATCCATCGTTATTGAAGTCCGCTAATAACACACTCCAACTCCAGTCAGTTGCATGTATGTTAGCGAGTCTTCCGATCTCACTGAAAAGAGGTATAGTATTACCAGGTGTTTTGATATTTCCATTATTTAGTTGCAACATATTTCGCATGAATTCCGGTTCATAGCCCATGCGTCTTTCCGACTCATAGCGTTCATAGGTCATAAACGAAAATGTGTTTTTCTTCCGCTCATTTGTTTCGGGTAGCATGTCGAGCGACACAATATCGGGCAGCAGGTCGTTATTAAGATCCGCTGCATCGGTTCCCATACTTGAATAAGATTGATGCCGGAGCGCTGCATCAATCACATTGGTAAAGGTTCCGTCTTTATTGTTTTGCCATAGCAGGTCATTCGAGATAAAGTCATTTCCAACATATACATCGGGCCAGCCATCATTGTTAAAATCACTCACTGAGACACCCAAGCCATATCCATCTTCACGGATATTTGCTGCAAGTGTCTGATCAGAAAATATGGGATGTCCACGCCCCGCGCTGTCACCATCGTTGCGATACAACCTGTCGTTAGCCGGAGAATACCCCGACCGGTCACGCGGGTAAATAGCATTTGAGTTATTTGGACTGAGGAGATAATTGGTAAGATACATATCAAGGTCGCCGTCTCTGTCATAATCAAAGAACACGGCCTGGGTTGAGAATCCTGTATCTGCCAGTCCATACAGTGCAGCGGATTCAGTAAACCCGAGTTTTTGATTGTTGATATAAAGGAGATTTCTTGAACGGTGTTTTAGATCCTTCCCAAACACGCTGATATAAATATCATCAAAACCATCCTGGTTTATGTCTACGATGCTAACCCCAGTACACCAGTCGTTTGTTTTCAGTCCCGCTTCCTCAGTAATATCTTTAAACTTGTTTTTACCAAGGTTCAGATACAACCGGCTGCTTACCTGGTTACCAGTAAAAACAATATCCTTTAATCCATCGTTATTGAAGTCGCCGATTCCAACTCCCCCGCCCATGTATCCAAATTCATTTATAAACGAATAGGATGAATCATCATCATGCAATTCATTGCTGAATGTAATTCCGGATGCTGCGCTTTCCAGTTTGCTGAACAGCAGTTCGCCCTTCCGATCCTTACAGGAACAAAGACACAGCGCAATCATAACAAACAATAGCAAAGGGTTAGATGGGTTGATACGTATCATGTAATAATTTTTGCCTCCTCTTCTTGAAAACGATGGGTTTAAATTATATAAAAAGGGGACTCCATGTTGCGGGTCCCCTTTTTATACTATCAAATTGTCTATTGCCTTTTCAAAGCAACATTATTGCAACTTAGGATTTGCGGAGAGCTCGCTGGCAGGGATGGGCAACATATCTACCTGCCCGGGTCTTGGGTCAGGAAGCAGGCCTGGATAATAACCTTGTTTCTTCCAACGAAGAACATCAATATTGATGATCTCCTCTGCTGCAAGTTCTACCCAACGCTCATGAATAACCGCTTTGATGGCAGCATCCTTTGACGCAAGGGTTACAGGCGGCATATTAACACTAGGCCTTGCACGTACCTGGTTAATGTAAAAAGCCGCTTGTGCAGGAGTACCTACTTCTGCTTCACATTCCGCAAGCATCAGCAATACATCAGCATACCGGAGCAAACGTTGGTTCAACCCGCCAAAATGGTTGCCGGAATTTACCCAATCGTAAACATTGTATTTTCTGAAGAAGCGTTTTTTCACCACCCCATTTTTATTGGATGTTGTGGTGTTGATGTCATCAGCAGTCAGCGCATATGGCGCCTGAGAGGTAGACTGGGTCAGGATCAGATCTCCTTCTTCCCAAATAGTGAATTTATAACGTGGGTCATTGGGTTCATATTCACTTAACAACCTGTCAGATGGAATTACGTTACCCCAGGTTTTACCCCAGTCCTGTGTGCGGGCGTTAGCGAGCGGGCTGGTAGAACCTTCGCCGGTATAACCCCAGTTGAAACTTCCATCTCCCCTGTCGACGAATACAACTTCGAAAATAGACTCTTCATTAAACTCATGGCCTCCAAAGGCAGCGGTACCATCGTCATTGCTCACATCGCCATCAAAGTTCCACTGGTAGTTATCGACGAGGCTATATTTTCCAACAAGCGTTAACAGTGCAGTTCTTGCACCACCATAATCGCCTTTCTGAATCAGAACACGACCCAACAGCGCAGTAGCAGCGCCGGATGTTGCACGGCCATTGTCTGCTGAACCATATGACTCTGGCAATGCCTGTGCGGCCTCAGTAAGGTCAGTGATGATCATGTTATAAACTTCAGCTGCAGGTGTTTTACCCTGGAAATCAGTTGGCGATGTAATTGGCTGAGTATATACCGGAACATCACCCCATTGTGAAACCAATTCAAAATAAGCCCAGGCGCGAAGGAATTTTGCCTCTCCCGCAACCCGGTCCCGCAACTGTACATTATCGGTAACATCCGGTGCTTTTGCCAGTACCTGGTTAGCACGGTTGATCATATGATAGCAACCGTTCCAGATGCTGGTCATTACAGAATTTGTAGCAGCAGGTTTAGGCTGCACAAGTAACTCGGCGCGTGGCGCTTCAAGTTGGGGGCCGCCCGCAGCATATTCACCCCCGCGCATATCATGCAAGGTGTACCATTCACGGGCAAGCATGTTTCCTGACCGAAGGATCGAGTACACCGAGTTGACCCCATTTTGAAGTTCATTTGCAGTTTTAAAATAGCTTTCGCTGGTCGGGTTATTTTCATCCAGCACATCTAATCGCCGGTTACAGGCAATCGTTACTGCGACCGCCATCACCAACACCAGCAACGTTTTTGTTATAGTAGATTTCATACATTAAAATTTAAAAGAGTTATCTGTTACGATCGTTTAGAAGCCAACCTGCAAACCAAAATTCACGGCCTTAGGTTGAGGATACACCGCAAAGTCTATCCCGTTTGTAAGTGATGAATTTGGTGTACGATTACCAACTTCCGGATCATAACCGGAATATTTGGTAAATGTCAACAGGTTTTGTCCCGAAACATACACACGCACATTTCTCACAGTGCCATTGGTAAGCGACTTCAGTGCTGTTGCAGGGATATTATAACTGAGCATAACATTCTTTAACCGCAGGTAAGAGCCATCTTCAAGGAACCTTGTAGAAGGTCTTGAATTCTGGTTTGGATCAGAAGAAATGGCTCTTGGTATATCAGTGTTGGTGTTGGTTGGTGTCCATGCATTCAACACCTGGGTGCCTGCATTAAAAAAACGAACCATACCTTCAGTTACAACACGTGTTGCGTTATAGATTTTATTGCCTTGGACTCCCTGGAAAAACAATGACAGATCAAAGTTGTGGTAGCTCGCACCGAGGTTAACACCATAACTCATTTTAGGGATAAAGCTTCCAAGAAACACACGATCATTCACATCTATAACACCGTTTTTATCCTGGTCCCTGAATTTCAGATCACCCGCAGCGGTACCGGCGGTTTGAGTAGCATGAGCAGCTACTTCTGCAGCACTCTGGAAGATGCCTTCCACTTCCCAACCAAAGAATGATTGAATAGCCTCACCGACGCGGGTATTGGTAATGGCAGATGCACCAAAATCATTGTCAGCACCCGCTTCAATATTTGTAACCCCTTCAGCGAGCCTGGTAACTTCATTCGTTACAAAACTCAGGTTTGCAGATGCGTTCCATTTGAAATCACCTTGTCTTTGATTATAACCCAGTTGGAATTCCAGACCTGAGTTGGTCATAGCACCCACGTTCTGGTTAACGGTTGTGTTAATGAACCCGAATGATGGCGGCAACGGCACGCTAAGGATCAGGTTATCAGTTTTACGATTGTAATACTCTGCTGACAAAGTGATCTTATTATTTAACAAGCCGAGGTCGAGGCCAATATTTACCTGTTTGGTTTTTTCCCACTCCAGATCCTGGTTTCCAAGTCCGGGGATTGAAGACGTTGCACCAGCAGTTTGTACATTATTAAATGGATAATAAGCACTGTTTGCCGCTACGCTAACCAACCAGGGGGTATTTCCAAGGATCGCACCATTCAGACCAGTAACACCATAACCGGCACGTAATTTCATTTCGGAAATGGTCTTTTGATTCTGCATGAACTCTTCCTGATCTATTCTCCAGCCGATGGAACCTGAAGGGAACGAGGCCCATTTTTTACCAGGCGCCCAAACAGAAAGTCCATCACGACGCATCGCAACACTAAGAATGTATTTATTCTTGAAATCGTAGTTCACACGACCCAGGTAAGAGATCAATGCGTTTTCACCCACAAGCGTTTGTACAAACGGGTTCATCGCGTTGTTCAAAGTGCGTAACTCGTTTGATGCCTGGCGGCCGTTTGCATTTTCCGCCTTTGTATTCTGGTTCTGTTGTTCGTAAACAGCAATTGCATTTATGTGATGCTCACCAAAAGTTTTCTCAAAAGTGAGCTGTTGCGTGTACAACATCACAGTTGAAATATTCCGGTTATTGGTGATGGTGGCAAGTGTAGCACTTGAACCGGCAACGGTACCATTATTACTGAAAATTGGCGAGAAGCGGTAATCAAGACTATTCGCATAATCCACACCAAATGTTGAACGGAATTTCAGCCATGATGCGAAATTGATGTCAAGATAAGCGGTACCAAATACTTTCACTCTTCTTCGGTTTCCGCGATTTTTTAATTCTGCATCTTCAACCGGGTTGGTAGGGTCTCCCCCATCTCTTGGTGCATCAACACCACGATAACCTCCGTTTGAAGTAGGATCATATACCGGAATATGCGGCATCATTTTGATCACATTCACAATGTTGGTCCGCGATTGAGTTTCATTGTTATCATAAGCCTGGTCGCCATGTGCCACATATAGGTTTTGACCGAACGTGAACACTTTGCTCAGGATATGATCTGAATTGATCCGGAAGTTGTACCGGCGGTATCCCACAGCCGGCGAAGTACCTTCCTGGTCAGTAAATCCGGCAGAAGCATAAAATCTTGAAACTTCATTACCTCCGCTAAGACCAAGATTGTGTTGCGTCATATAACCGGTCCTGAAATAAGCATCCTGCCAGTCGGTATTTGTTTGACCGTACGTTTGAGTAGCACCGGGATAGACGGGCTCATTAATCAGCGGATCTGAAAGCCTTGGAATCTGGCTGCCACGGTAAGCAACGGCATATTTCATAAACTGCTCAGTGTTCATGAGATCAAGACGGGAGGTTACTGTCTGGAAACCCACATAAGAGTCGAGGTTCACTGCCAGTTTTCCATCACGTCTGCCTTTCTTGGTAGTGACCATGATCACACCACTTGATGCGCGTGAACCATAAATAGCAGCAGCAGATGCATCTTTTAATACATCAACAGATTCGATATCCCTGGTATCAATGGTTGCGAGATCTCCCGTAGGGAATCCATCAACCACATAAAGAGGGTCAGAAGCAAAACTGATTGAACTGATACCACGGATCCTTACGATCGGCTCCGTACCAGGGCTACCATTATTAGTTACCTGAATACCAGGTGCACGGCCCTGTAAAGCCTGTGAAACCGACAACGCGGGTAATTCATTTAATACCTTGCCGTTAACGCTGGAAACAGCACCGGTTACAAGCGCTCTCCGTTGGGTACCGTAACCAACTACGATTACGTCGTCGAGTGTGCTGTTCGCGGCCGACATGGTTACATTAACCGTGGTTTTGCCAACGATATCTACATCCTGGTTGGCCATACCCACAAAAGTAAATCTGAGCACAGTGGCGTTGTCTTCTACAACGATTGAAAACTGGCCCTGTTCGTCGGTAGTAGTGGCAGACAGTGTACCGGGAACCTGGACCGAAACTCCTGCCAGTGGCTCACCGGTAGAGGACGTAACCGTTCCTGTAATTGTACGGGCGATGGCGTCAGCACCATCCTTCCCGGGAGCCGCCTGTGCAGCAAACACACAGGCAAAAAGCATTAACGTGAGTAGTTTGGTTACATTAAGCAGCCTGGTTACTGCTGGCAATCTGCAGCTTTGGTAATGTTGCATATTTTAAGTATTGGTGGTTTTAAAACCGTTTGGTTTTGGAAAATAATAGAGCAAGTTTGGTAATGACTTTCACTCGATTGAATATTTTGAAGTTTGCTAGAAATGTCAAGGCGAGAAAAGACCAGGCTGCTGCGGAATATCGCCTGGGTAACGTAAAGGAATAGCCGAAAAAGTACTGATTAATGTAAACGGGAAACCTGTCTGAAATCCGTATCCATAGAGGGTTACAACGGATGCTGAACTAACCGGGCTGATTACTCTTACCGGAAAATTCCACCCAATCATCCTCGGGGATAGAAGTCTTTTCATATGCAATTAATCTAAATGGCAGTACAACTTAAGTATTTTTGCAATCGATTGCATCTTTTTTACTAAAAATATTTTTAGAAGTTTTTAACAGTATACCCTTAAGCCCACGATTAAAATTTCGGACCGGTGTTGCGGTGGCCACTATTTTTGCGGAAAACCCCTAAATGAAGAAAATTATCGCATTTGAAGAATTGGTCCTTTTTCTAGGTGCCATATACGCTTTTTCACAACTATCATTCGAATGGTGGTGGTTCCCGGCGCTGTTACTTGCCCCCGATATAAGTATGCTTGGTTATGTTGCAGGAAACAAGGCAGGGGCCATAGTCTATAATATCTTTCACCATAAGGCCCTGGGGGTCCTTGTTTACCTCTTCGGTTCGTATACAAACAATGAACTACTGCTACTTGCGGGTGTCATTCTTTTTGCTCATTCCTGTTTTGACCGGGTATTCGGTTATGGATTGAAATACGCTGATGGGTTCCATCACACGCACCTTGGATTTATTGGTAAAAACCGTCAGGCTTAATAATTAAATGGCCGGGAGCTATAACTATATTAGCTACACTTTCTATTAAATAAAACTCCCTGCTAACGGAAGGCTTGCGCCGGTGTTAGCAGGGAGATCCAGATAATACTATATATTAAAATAACGGTCGGAACAAAACCGCATCGGCAACCACAACCCCACTGGCTCCCCTTGTTGTAATTGCTACTGAAGGTTTATCAGCCGCATTAAGTTTGAATTTACCAAGGTCAATCCACTCACCGGATGTTTGTCCCTGGGCTTCGAGGGCTGCAAGACTAACCGGAACCTCGGTGTCTTTGCTACCGTCAGAAACCACCACGGTTATCGTGGAAGAAATACCGGCATACTTTGGCATAAAGTAGGCATACACCTGGTAGTCGCCATCCTTACTAATGGTTGGTTTGAATTTAACCGTAGCATTTGACACTCCTTTATCCGCAATCAATGCAGAAGGGCCAAAGCCGACTCTTGCTTTTTGCGTCCAGTTACCCATCACATCAACGGAAGCACTGTCGTCATTATCAACCAAAACCTGGGGCACGCTGCCATCAGCTAACGGATCGGATTTGAGAATCTGCTGAACCTTCGCGACATCAACTTTCTGAACGCTTGTTTTACCATCAATTGCCTGTACCGCGGCAACTGCTGCAGACTGAGCCAGCACCATGAATACTGGTTCCATCCTTATAGAACCATAGGCGATGTGACTCGCAGACAAACAGATCGGAACGAACAGGTTGCTGCATTCAGTTTCCTTAGGAATAATTGAACCATAAGCAATGGGATAAGGACCGAATCCACCAATCTCAACGTTCCCTTCATTTTTCACCATTCCGTTTACTACTATGCGCTGGCAATTATGTGAATCCATCGTATAGGCGGCCATACCGACAGCATTGGTTGCCACCTCACGCCCCTCGCAGTTTGCCTGGGTCATAACATATTGTCCAACCATTCGCCTGGCCTCACGCACATACATCTGCGGTGTCCAGTTTCCGTTCTCAGTGTATTCATCTTTTGGATAACCCCATTTCAACATCTGCTCCCGCAAATGTTTTGGCATCCTTTCGTCGTGACCAATGAAGTATAATAATCCCTTTGTATAATCTTCATGCTCTTTTTGAATCTTTCTCCTTGTAGCATAATCAGCTTCCGGATAATCATAGTTCATTCCAATCATATCAGTTGATATGGGACCATTGTTATTAATATCAGTTTTATGATTAGGCATACGGTCGAACTTCAAAAAACCCCAAAGATCACCCGGAACCTTTTTTTCGAGATAGCGTAATAACAATTCATAACGGGCCGGATCATAATTATCTGGTTTGGTGATGGCTATTCTGTTGGCAGAATCTTCCGTTAAACAGATCCTGAAGTTATATGCCTGCACCTTTTTATCCCCCGTACCGTTTGAATCCAGCGCCGCATCGCTGATACCCCATAGCAAACCGCTGGATTTATCGCCTTTGATTTTGTAAGGGTCAATGCCATCTGGAAACTGGTGACGATCCATTAACTGAACGCCATTATAAGTTTCATTATATTGTTTATTGTCTTCACGTCCAACTGTAAAAGTGACACCCGCTTTGGCCATAAGATCGCCTTCATAGGTGCAATCCATAAAAATCTTTGCTTTCACGGTTTTTGTTGCACCAGAAGAAGCAACTGTAATGGATGTGATCGCTCCATCGTTTTTTTCAACGGATTGCAACTCGTGTTCATAAATCACCTGCACATCAGTCGATGACAGGTATTCTTTGAAGATATTTTCGGCCACATGGGGTTCGAAAATCCATTGCTCAAGTTTTCCGTAATGTTTGCCCACACGACGATAAAAGTCAAGCGATAAGCCGGATATCGCATACTTATTTCCAATATCGGTATAACCAAGACCGCCACTGGTTAACCCACCTAACCTGCGCCCAGGTTCGATCAGTATCACTTTCTTATTCATTTTTGCAGCAGTATAGGCAGCAATAACGCCTGCAGAACTACCTCCATAGATACAGATATCCACTTCATCAGCCGCGGATCTCTCGCTGCATGCAGCTATGAATACCGGGATCGCCAGTAACAAAACAATCGCAAACTTTTTAATCATCATGAGTCGAAATTGAAAAAATTAAAATTGAAAAGATGATAACCAGGCCGTTCCCGAACGACCTGCCTGGTTATAAACAAAATGTAATAGGCGATGTATTAGTAACCCGGGTTCTGATCCGTAGCAGGATTGATCGCCAGGTTATAGTTATATTCATCTGTCGGAATGGGCCACAGCAAATGTTTATCCTCTACTGTAATTCCTTTTTGCTGAAGGATGGTTTGTTTAACGATACCAAGTCTTTTCAAATCAAACCAGTGTTTTGCTTCGTTCATATTTTCATAAGCGCGCTCAGTAACCAAACGTGCTATAAATGCATCGAGGTTTGCAAAATCGGTTATCGGAAGATCGAATGCCAGATCTGGAGTAGCAGGCGGTTTACCATATGCCCGGCGACGCACCATGTTCAGTTTTTCAAGTGCATCGGTTGTTACATTTCCCGCTACTCTTGCATCACATTCTGCGTAAAATAACAGCAGGTCAGCATAACGGTACAAAGGGAAATCATTACCAGCGGCCATGGTCGCGGTCTTATCGCTGAACTTTTTGTTCAGAATGGTAGTAGGTCCAAGTCCAAATGTCTGCGTGTACCAATTGAACGCATAACGCAGATCATTTTTATCCCAGTTTTTTAAGAACTTATTATTTTCTGAATCACTGTAAAGGGTATAAAAACCACCGGGCGGGTAATAACCTGAATTGGGATAATGCGTATAACCAGGATACTGGTTTCCCTGCCCGCTGATCTTGTTTGAATATTTGATATAAAAGATCTCCTCGGTGGAGTTGTTTACTTCAGGGCCGAAAACTTTTTCAAAATCGTCAGCAGTGGCAACAGCTACAAGACTGAACCTGTTCGACGCGATTACGTCCTGAGCTTCCTGTTTTGCTTCCTGGTATTTATCAAGATGCATATAAACATCAGTCAGCAAGGTTTTCGCTGACCATTTTGATGGGGCTCCAATCAACCTGGGTGTTTCCGGTAAATCAGCAACTGCTACTGTTAAGTCAGATACAATGAAATCGTATACCTGCTGTTGAGTACTGCGTTTTACATTGATTGAATCAAATTTCAGTTCGGTGCGTAATGGCACCCCCGCCCAGCTTCTTACCAGGTGGAAATACCAAAGAGCGCGCAAATATTTTGCTTCTGCCATATAACGTTTCTGTGCATCAGGTGTTACCGCGGCCGCCTCTGGCAGACGTGAAATCACAATGTTTGCGTTCCTGATCGCACGATAAAAAGTAGTCCAGAAACCGGCGATACGAGCAATGTTTGGATTATCAAGCCCTGTATAGGTATTCAAAGGCGCATGACTACCCCTGCCGTAAAAATATTCAGTATAAATTTCCAATTGGGCCGGGTATAATGCCCCTATGTTGCCAACGCCACGAATCGGTTCATAAATAGAATTTAAACCCGATTCCACTTCCGCATTGGTGTTATAAAAAACTTCTGCAGCGATTGATTTTGGTTTTTCTTCCAATTGTTTTTTACAGGAAGTGAAAACGATCGCGGCTAATATAATTAAGCAAATAAATTTCATACTAAGCGATTAAAGAGTTTAAAATCAGAATCCGCAACGGATTCCAAATGTCACTGCCTTACTGTTTGGGTAAACAGAATAGTCAATACCCTGCCTGATTGAATTTGCCGAGCCATACGCATTAACTTCAGGATCGTACCATGAGTAGCCTGTGATAGTGATCAGGTTTTGTCCGCTTACATACAATTGGGCAGATTTTAACCAATTGAGGTTCCATTTAGCCGCAGGCAGATTGTAGGCAAGCTGTATGTTTTTGAAACGCAGGTAGGACCCGTCTTCAACAAATCTTGTACTGATATTACCATTTAGGGCATTTGAAATCCTCGGATACTTTGCATCAGTTTTTGTTGAGGTCCAATGGTTGTCAAAAATATCCTGTGGCTGGTTAAGGCCCATACCCAGATCCAGTGTGGAAGCCTGGTTCAGGTTGAATATATTATTACCCTGAGAACCCTGGATAAATAAAGTAAACTCGAATCCTTTGTACCGGGTAACAGAGTTGAAACCATAGATAAAATCAGGGTTTGGATCACCTATATAATCTTTATCCAATACAGTCAATGCTCCATCTCCGTTTTTATCCAGATATTGTATGTTACCGTTTGCAGTATATCCCGTTTCTACATAACCATGAAAAATACCGATTGGTTGACCCGGACGCAACAGGTTTACATAATCCGTTAATGATCCCGTATAAATGGCTTCTCCGAAAATATCCTGGTTGTTATACAACTTGAGCACTTTATTTCTGTTGAAAGAAATATTGGCACCGATGTTCCAGCTAAGATCTTTACTTCTGTACACATCAGTTTCCAGCCCGAATTCAAATCCTTTGTTTTCAATCTCACCAACATTCTGAACAGTTGTGGTATAACCTGTTGATGTCGGTAATTGTACGCGGTTCAGGAGATTGCTGGTTTTTTTGATATAGTAGTCTGCTGTAAAACGAAGACGGTCGTTAAACAATCCCACATCTACACCAATATCCAATTGATTTGTTGTTTCCCATTTCAGATTTCCGGGAAGCGTACTTCCGGGCGCGTAAGCAATGGTCAATGCATCTCCGAATATGGTATTAAAACTGGTAAGCTGGTTGAGTGTCTGGTATGGGCTTAGCGAGTTGCTACCGGTTTTACCATAACTGGCCCTCAGCTTCAGATCGGAAATAGTTCTTGAATTAACGAGGAAGTTTTCTTTGGATGCGCGCCATGCCACTGCTGCAGAAGGAAAGTTCTCCCATTTGTTTCCTGCGGAATAGCGTGAAGAGCCATCTCTCCGGAAGCTGACAGTGAACAGGTATTTGTCATCAAAACCATAATTGATACGTGAAATGATGGATGCCAGTGCATCTTTACTATAACCTGAGCCAGGTATACCCGGTGTGGTAGCGGAACCGATGTTACCTGTACCGGTCACGTCACTCAGAAAACCTGTGCCGCTGGCGCTTACTGCAGTGGAAGTTGACTCCTGGTAAGCAAAACCAGCAGTTACGCCAAGACTGTGCTTTTCATTAAATACCTTATTGTAAGTAGCAATATTCTCATTCAACAGGTTCGTCAACTGAGAGGTTCCTATATAAGCAACCCCCACTGAGTTAGTTGATGGTTCAATACTTCTATAGGTATCTGTCCTGTCGTTAGAGCTTTCTATGCCCCCGGAAATACGTATAGCTAATCCATCCAGCGGTTTCAACGTAAATCCAAGATTCGAAAGCACCCTGTCAGCTTTTATCCTGTCATCAACTTCATTGATGTTTACCAGCGGGTTGATAATAGCATTTGAAATAAACGGGTAAGCAGTGTTCAAACGACGATACGAACCATCTTCAAGGTATGGAGAAAGCGTAGGCGGTGCCATAAGCATGGCTGCAAACACATCACTGCCGCGGTTTCCAAGTTGAGAACCCTGCAGTTGTCTTGTAATACGGGTCAGCGTTGTATTAAATGCAACATTGAAAATCTTGCTGATATCATGATTGACGTTTCCACGTAATGAGAATCTTTTGAAATCGGTGTTCCGAACGATCCCATCCTGGAGGAATGCACCTGCAGAGATCGCGAAGCGCGTTTTTTCATTGCCACCACTAACCGTGAGACTTGTATTAGACATAGGTGCGTTTCTCAGCACAAGGTCCTGCCAGTCAGTAGCCGGACCACTACGTATTGAGTCCAGTTTTTCTGGTGTGAAGTATGGCGTAAGTCTATCATTTTTCGCCTGTTCATTATACAATTCTGCATATTGGATCGGCGTAAGCAGTTTCATCTTTTTTGTAACAGACTGGATAGAATAACCAGTTTCGAAACTAACATTTGAACGATCGCCTTTTTTCCCGGTTCTTGTCGTAATCATCACAACACCATTGGCACCTCTCGATCCGTACATTGAGATTGATGAAGCGTCTTTAAGTATTTCTACAGATTCTATATCTGCATTCTGAAGAAAGGTTGGATTACCACTGTAGGGGAAACCGTCAACCACATAAAGAGGTTCATTACCACCAAGTATAGAGTTTACCCCACGAATACGTACGCTGACCGGACTTCCCGGCGTGCCATTGTTTTGTAAAACCTGCACACCGGTCGCTCTTCCGTTTAACGCCTGCACAATGTTGGTGGAAGGATAAGCTGTAATATCTTTTGATTTGACCTGTGAAACAGAACCGGTAAGATCCTTTTTCCGTACCTGTCCATAAGCGATCACCACAACCTCGCTGCTACTCTCCGTTTCGCGGGTGAGGCGAATCACAACCGGTGAACTGTTATCTGAACCCAGCTTAATTTCTTTAGGCAGGTGACTGATAAATGATGCTACTAACACATCATTGGGATTGGCGTCGATAGTGAAGTTGCCACCCGCATCAGTTTGGGTTCCTTTATCCGTTCCTTTGACAATTACGGAAGCGCCTGACAATGGTTCTCCATCTTCACTTAACACCTTACCACGATAAGTCGCGAATTCGGGCTCAGGAGCAACAGTTTGCGCCCGGGTGACCCGTTCTTTTATTACAATGGTTTTATCAACAATATCGTATCCTAGTGGCTGATCACGAAAACAGGCATCAAGTACCTCGCGGAGCTGCGTCCGTGTGGCCTTAAAAGTGATTTTCTTGCTTTTTTCAAGCAATGAGTAATCAAAAAAGAAAACATAGTCTGTTTGCTTTTCGATAAGATCAAAAACGCGTGTGAGCGACGCGTTGCGAACCGAAAGCGAAATCTCCTGGGATGATCCTGTTGCACTAACCTGTAAACAGGTTACCAGCATAATCATGGCCGTTAGCTTCATAACAAGCAGTGTTTTGTTCGCACGGCCACAGGGATAGCATAGCCGTTTGCGAATAAGATTCAATCGCATACCTTTACTTGGGTTTAATTTTGACAATAACACTTCCGGTTTGCCGGAAGTATGTGTTTCACAACAATTGTTAAGAACCCGTACAAGGCCGGACGTGCTCGCAACACGCCGGCTTTTTTGTGTACGGATTCTATTTATTACTTACAATAATGGTTTTGTTTTCTATCCGGAATGTAACCTTACTTAATTCAAGAATTTTAAGGACATCATTAATATTGCTGCTGCGCGAAATTTTTCCACCAAAGGATCTTTGCTGGATGGTTCCCTCGTACACAACGTTCACATCGTACCATCTTTCAATCTGGCGCATAAGCACTTCAAGACCTGCACGATCAAAATGAAAGTATCCGTTTTTCCAGGCCATCACCTGTTCCACATTAACGCCGTCAAATACCTGCAGCTTATTATCCGGAGTAAGTTTTGCCTCCTGACCTGGCCGAAGTAGCGTATTGTATCCCTCACCCCTGATGGCCACCGATCCTTCAATCAATGTGGTTTTAACGGCGGCTTCGTTATCATAAGCCATTATATTAAAGTGCGTTCCTTTTACCTCCACCGTCATATCATTCACCTGCACACGGAAGGGCCTTGAAACATCTTTAGCAACTTCAAAGTATGCTTCACCCTTTAACTCAACAATGCGTTCTTTTTCGTTAAATGCCACAGGATATCGAAGTGTAGAAGCGGCGTTCAGCCAGAGTTTAGTACCATCGGCCAGCGTTAACTGGTAGCTGCCGCCTTTGGGTGTGCGTAATGTATTGAAGGAGGCCGTGGCCGGGATTTGTTGCTTACCAACAGGAATGTACAGGATTTGTCCATTAACGTTTCTGACATCCACATCGCCCTGGATAGCGATGTTACCATTCTGTACGCTGTCAAGGTTCACTGTGGACCCATCTGCGAGCACTAATTCTGCGCGATTGCTGCCTGGCACTATCTCATCAGGGTGATGTTGATAGGTATCGACGGATAAATTGCCGGTTACCGCACGTTGTTTGTTCGGAGATAGAAAATAGTTGCCTGCAAATAATACCAGTAAGAAAGAGGCTGCAATGGCAAGTGCATATTTCAGCTTTCTGGTCCCGGAGTGATTGTTTAAGGGAATGGATTGGTGTACTGAACCGGATGAAGATGTATTATCCTTTTCAGCAGCCATGATATTCTGCAAGATCTGTTGTTGGGAGACTTTGGTAAGCGGACCTGTTTTTTCGGATAGCCCCTCCCATATGGCCCGCAAAGTTTCGTCTGTTTCGGAACGCTCAAGCAGCCCAAGAAATTCTTGTGTTTCTGCTTCCGTGGCAGTGCCTGCCTTTATACAGCCGAGAAGATATTGAAAACGGTTAGTCTGATTCATGCGGTCAAAGCGTCGTTACAGCTATAAGACACAGTCACCTGCAAAAAGGGGGTAATGAATTGGAAAAAAATTAAAAAATAATTTTTGTAATGACGTACAAGGTGATGAAAAACGGGGAGTTGCTGCTGACAAACTTATTGATGGATGTTTTTGCCAAAGCGATATATGATTTCACAGTTTCTCTTGAAAGATTCAGCCTGGTTGCAATTTCTTCGTACTTGAGCCTGTTGATTTTACTCAGCACAAAAACCTTTTTTTGTTGCGGTGGTAACTGCTGAATCGCCTTTTCTATAAGTAAATGCTGGTATTCATTGCCCGTGCTATCCCCTTCGCCTGTTATCGCCTGCAACCGGGACCATTCCTTTTGTTGCAAACGTTCGGTCGCCATCTTTTTAAGGCAATTGATTGCATGATTTTTTGAAATAGCAAACAGCCAGGCGCGGAAATCAGTGACTTCGGCAAGTGCAATTCTGTTGACCCATATTTTCATAAACACATCCTGTACAACCTCTTCCGTGGTGTCGGCAGATCCTGTAAGATGATTAATATATGCTGCAAGCTGGTGATGATATTGATGAAACAAACGGGAAAACGCCTGGTCCCCACCCTGGGAAACCTGTAACAGCAGCTCCTTTTCGATATTTGGGTCGCGTTGGGTCAATGGCAGCAGTTGTTAGGAATGAAGCGGTTTTGTTGTGTAACAAACAGCAATACTAAGAAGAAAAAATTGAAAATGCTGCATGGCCCGGTTGAGAAATCAAATCGGCTTTTTATGATTTTCTATTTATGAATTTACTTCCGTAATTTTCTTGTGTGCCACCGTAAGCTGATATTTCCGGATTCTTATTGCGCTATAGCCCCACTATAAATTTTTCTGACATGAAACTGTTTTCAATTTTTTGTCTCCTCATTTTAGGTCATAACTGCCAGGCACAACCGGCGGACTTTGTGTTTTACAATGGAAAAATTTTCACATCGGATAAGAAAAAACTTTATGTTGAAGCGCTTGCGGTTTCCAAAAATATCATTGCTGCGACAGGTACAAATAAAGAAATACTAACACTCGCAGGTCCCGCAACAAAACGCATTAACCTTGAAGGTAAAACGGTAGTACCGGGGTTTAATGATGCGCATATGCATCACGTGCCGCTGTATATCGGCAGATATATCAGCTTCTCCCCCGATGGCACCGGATCCCCGGCGCGTTCGGTTTTGGAAGATTCCATCATCCGGGTAGCCCGCACCCTGCCAAAAGGCACATGGATCCACGCTTCCCTGGGGCCAGAAACAATAATGGATACTTCATTGAATCGCTTCAGCCTTGATGAACTTGCGCCGGATCATCCAATTCATTTGTGGTCGTATTGGGGTCATGTCGGCGTGTTTAACAGTGCAGCTTTGAAGACGCTGCAATTGCTGAATGATCCACCAGAAATAAAAGCGGGCTTTTATGGCAGGGTAACAACCAACAACGAGCTGGACGGTAGAATATACGACAACACACAGTATCTTTCACCCGTTCTCGAAACACTGACAGATAAGGAGGCATTTGCACGGTCCCTCAAAACACTGGCAGAAGAGGCTTTGCAATATGGCGTTACGTCACTGCAAAACATGTGCACTTTTGCTTCACCGGACACCTATGCTGAGATGTGGCAAAAAGTTGGTTTGCCGATCAGGTTCAGAGCAATAGCCTGGGCAGATATGGACAGAAACGGGAAGTTATTGATCCCACCGGTTAAAAAACCGAAATCTCCGCCTGGTCTGCCATTAATGACCATCAGCGGAACCAAGTGGATGATAGAAGGTACCCCGCTCGAAAAACATGCATATTATTCCGCGGGTTATAACGAACCGCCTGGCTGGAGCGGAATTGCTTATCACACAACTTCTGAACTGAAACAAATGCTTACGGACGCAGCAACACGGTCCGATCAGCCGATGTTTCATATTTCAGGAGATTCAATGATAAATGTGCTATTGCAGGCGATGAACGGATTACCGTTATCTGTTGCAAAAAATATGCGCGTAAGAATAGAACATGGAGACGGCATATCAAAAAAGCTCCTGAGAGAACTCGTTGCAAAAGGTATTGTGGTAGTAGTGAATCCCGTTCATCCTTCACAGGACACCAGCATCCATTTCTTAAAAGACTATGCTGATAAAAAATTCAATCTTGTTAAGTCGTTGGTTGCGGCAGGGATTCCAACAGCTATAGGCTCGGATGGACCATTGAACCCGTTCCTGAATATCATGCTGGCTATGATACGGCCGGTTGAAAATCTTTCATGCGAAGAAGCTGTGATAGCATATACCAGCACCGCAGCATATGCTGAATTTGCAGAAAAACAAAAAGGCACTCTGGAAAAAGGTAAACTCGCTGACCTGGTTGTATTGTCGCAGGATATTTTTACAATACCACCACCACAATTGATGGCAACAAAGGTATTTCTAACGATGGTAGATGGTACAGTTGGTTATCAAATACCGGGGTTTCAATAGTTGATTTTGCCAGTGATTAACCGGTGTGTTATCGGTATAACGGCTTGGTTTAACCGAAATTTGCGACGTTCAGGTCTTTCAATACCTGCCGGGCCGCATGAAAACCACACATACCATGAACCCCTCCACCCGGAGGGGTCGAAGCCGAACAGATATACAATCCTTTCGCCGGGGTTTTATAGGGCGAACGCCGCAAAGCAGGTCTTGTGAATAACTGTGCTATATTGAACTCACCACCGTTGATGTCGCCGCCAATATAGTTTGGATTGTAAGCTTCCATTTGCGCGGTATTATAAGTATGACGGGCAATGATGGTATCACCAAAGCCCGGTGCAAATCTTTCAACCTGCCGTTCGATGATGGCTGTCATGTCTTTCAACGATCCATTTGGCACATGGCAATAAGCCCAGGCAGTATGTTTCCCCTGCGGTGCTCTTGATGTATCAACCACACTCTGCTGTGCAAGCAACACGAACGGGTTTTCAGATTCTTTTCCTGACCATGCACTTTGCTCCGATGCTACCAATTCTTTAAAAGAACCCCCGAGATGCAAGGTTCCCGCACTTCGACACTGTTCATTTGTAAAAGGTATCGGAGCATTCAGCGCCCAGTCCACTTTGAATACGCCCATCCCGTATTTGTATCGCCGCAACTGGCCCCTGTACAATGCACTGAACTGTTTACCGGCGATTTCCAATAGCTGCTTTGGGCCACAGTCAAACAATACTGCCTTTGCCGGTGGCAGCTCCAAAAGCGATTTTACATGAACGCCTGTTTGTATCTCGCCACCAATACTTTTAAAATAACGGACAAGAGCGTCTGCCAACGTTTGCGAACCGCCTCTGGGTACAGGCCAGCCTTTTATATGGGCAGAGATTAACATTACTAATCCAATAGCAGAGGTGGCCAGTTGATTTAACGGAAGAATTGAATGTGCCGCCATACCGGCAAAAAACGCCCTGGACTTATCATTACGGAAACGTTTGGCAAGCAATATTGCAGGCTGTATGGCCCTTGCTCCAAATGCGGCCATTTTAAGGGGACTTGCCGGAAAACGAAATGGAGCAAGTACATCATTTTCAATTTCGGGCCAATCGTTCACCAAAGACCTCATCAATTGCTGATAACTCTTTTCATCTTCCCCCAGGCTTGCACCGGTATCAGTAATAGATTTAGTCAGTATCGCAGCAGTACCATCATCAAAGGGATGCGCTGCTGCGATTTCGGGATATATATATTCCAACCCATGTTCTTCCAGCGGTAGCGACCTGAAAAAAGGCGAGTTGGCCGCCATGGGATGAACGGCTGAACAGATATCGTGACTGAAACCCGGCAAAGTGAGCGCCGCGGTTCGCATACCACCACCCGGTGTGTCTTTGGCCTCAAGGATCAACACCGACAGGCCCGCCTGTTGTAAATGTATTGCTGCAGCCAGCCCGTTTGGACCGGACCCGACAACTACTGCGTCATATGTTGATTGAGACATTTGTATAATTTCCATCCCGGCAGATCAACTGCCTGAAGCCTACGGTGATTTTTTATGGGGCTTATAGTGAGCAACACCCGTGCGAACCACCCGATCAGGCACTCACTGAGTATACTCCAATGAAATATTTTGTAAACGCAAATAAACCCAGTCCTAACAGGAGAAATCCCGGTATCTTTCTTACAATCGATTTGCTGTTCAGCATCACCCTGGCCAGGCGCCTGGCACCATAAGCAACAAGCACAAGCAAAGTAAACACCCCAAGTGATACACCCAACAAATACGAATGCAAACCAAAAGAAGTTGTAAGATCTATCCAGCCCTGGCTTTTGAAATACGCAGTCGCTCCCGTCCAGTATGGAATTGCAAGTGGATTAAGTATACCTAAAAGCAATCCCTTAACAAAACCATTGGGTTGCGACGACTCTTTCAGCTTACCCGGTCCCGATGAGTTCACAATAGTCAGTATACCCAGCGTAGTCATTACAATAGCGGTTATTAGTTGCATATTGGAAACAATCAAAGGACTGCTGGTGATAAGCATTTCGAACCTGACTGCGATCCATGCATAAAAGTATTCAACCATTGCCGCAGCCGCAGCCATGCGTATAGCTACCGATGCTTTGTGATCGAGCCCGGACTGTAGCACACTCAGATTAACCGTACCTGGTGTTAGCGAACCCAAAAAACTAAAAGCGTAAGAAATAAAAATGTTCACAATGATTCTCGTTGGTAAATCGGCCGACAGTATTTATTATACATTATGGTTTCACTAAGGGCTTCTTCGCATCTTTCCATGCCTTAATGCCACCGTCTAAACCTATAACCTGTTTAAATCCGCTTTTCAGTAAATAGTCTGCAGCCTTCTCACTCCTCACACCGGCCAGGCAATAAAGATATACTGGTTTGGTTTTGTCGAGTTTTGCGGTTTTAGATTTAAACTCTTCGATATTCTGCCAGTTAGCGTTTAGGGCACCCTTGATATGACCTTCTTTAAACTCTTCAGGTCTCCTGACGTCGATAAGAGTTCCCTTATCGTCATCAATGGCTTTTTCAAACTCAGCCGCTGAAACTGCTTTTTTATCCTGTGTAAATGCGGCTCCCGATATGAAAAGCGATACAACGAAATACAATATTTTTTTCATGATCAAATTTTTAAGTTGCTGTTAAATTATTTCCTATTGTGTTTAAACCTTTGTTTTAATCCGGTTCCTTGTCTGTAATTGATTCCTTCGGATCCCGTTCGTCATTGTATCACAAAATTAGTATGATCCACACCGGTGTTTCCTGTAATAGGTTGAAACGCATAAACCGTAATCTGGTACAAACCTTTTGACGCAGATTTTAAAACGCCTTCAAATATATTCGCGGTATCTGTTAACCTCATACTGATCTTCTCAATTTCTTTTCCATCCTTTTTTATAATAGCCCCCACCTCAATGCCATCCGCGTCCCAGGTGCCTCCTTTGGTAATGGTACACCCGCACAACATTGTAACACTTGTCCTGAACACCAGTTGGATATTCTGTCCTGAACCAACCGGAATTACCTGGTGAGTTGTAGGCTGTAACAGATCCACTATTAAACCTGGCAACTCAACAATCACTCCATCACCACCGATATGTTTTCCGGGTATCAGCCACATCTGCACCGAACCCTTAACTGTTGCATTTTTCCTGGTGACGGGGGCTGAAACTTCAATCTCTACATATAACGGCTCAGCAAGGTCAATAGTTGTCACAAATTTAGCTGTTTCCTGATCAGTGAGCGCCTGGTGCCTTTTGACAGGCAACTGCAACAGCAACCGGGTATCACCTGAATTACCACTCGTAATACCTTTTGCGACCACCTCACCCGTCAGGACGTTCCTGATAACAACATAAGCCCCACCCATACCGGTGCCAATAAATTTTGCATCTTTCGCACGTGCACGAACGGTAACTGTTGTTGGCGTAGCGCGAAGTTGAACTCCGAAAAAAGCGATGCTGATAACGACTAACAGAATTCTTTTCATGATGCAATGATATCTATAAAATTAGTACCGGATACGATTAGTCTGGATGGCAAATTTTCGTTGCACACGATCCAACACTACATCTATCGAATCTTTATTTTCAAGACGGCCACGGATAATAATACGGTCGCTCCCTGCCCGCTCATAACGCCACGAAAACAATGGCTCTTCAGGCTTTTGTTTTTTTGCAGGAACGGTTCCACGCGCACTTTCTTCATCCCCACCCCTTTTTTGCGCCTTGTCTTTCAGGTAAAGAACCTGACTGACTGTATCAGCTTCATAATACAAAAATCTGCGTCCTCCGGCTATGCCAGCCAATTCATAACTTCTTTGCAGGTTTTGCAAATTAGGTGTGCCGTTATTCAGTGAAACCGGGAAAGCTTTATTGACTTTGTATATCATCGTTCCCCAGTTTTCAAAAACAACATTCTGCCAACGAATTGAATCAAGTGGATTATAAGGCAACACGGTTCCATTCAGTTTAAACTCACTCACGTTATAGATACCGGCAGCATTCGATAATCCTGGATTCACCGGTTCTTTTAAATACTTTTCATTGTAGTGAACATCATGTCTCAGTAAGCCATAAACGAGGGTGAATAAGATAATGACAGTCGCCTTGGTTGCATAATAAAACAGCCGTTTGCCCGCGGAATTAAATGCCGGCACATAACGTCTTGGCATCACATCCCTTTGCTCAACAAACAAACGGTACAAATCTATTACATAAGGTATCAACAGTATCAGCGAAAACAACACAAAAAACGAACTATACACATGTACCCCGCCATCATATCCCAGGTTTGCGTGTGCTATATTGTACAAAACACCTGCGTTGATAAGTGCGCCGATAAATGTGGTGGCACGGAAAAACATCAATATCCCGCCGATCACTTCAACCCATCCTAATAGTATCTCATACCAGATGGCGATACCGACATGCTGCCAATAAATTTTATAAGTATTGTAGTCACCAAGATCAGTCAGCAGGTTTGATAAAGATGGATAAGGCATCTGCATCGGGTATACCTTTAAAAAACCAAACGCAATCAGACCAACAGCAATTCTATAGCGCATAACTACACGCGTCCAGTAATACAACACATTATAGTTTGTGCGGTGACGTTCGGTTTTACGGGCGACGAGCGTCCAGATGATGGCGCCGGTCAAAGCGATTCCTCCAGCTATCGCCCAGTTGAGGTATGAACCAAGGCCCCAGCGGCCGCTTTCGGTCTGTAGTGTATAAAAATTAGGGCGATAACCCGCGAGCGAAGAAAGGTACCAGAAAAATGAACGGCTGTTAAAAAGCCGGACATAAAAATTGGTTTCATACGGTATCACCAGCAGTATCACAAAAAGGAACAAAACTCTGAACCAAAATTTTTCGGATGATGTCCATACCTCGGAACCCGGTTTTAATACCAACTTCTTTTCGCGTTTAACACCAGGGGCAGTAAGTAACATAGCTATATGATTAATAAATTGAAATTGGTTTTCTTCTTCCCTTATGCAGCAGGTATTCTTTATTGATTTTGTCCAAAGTGATTGATAAACTATCACCTGCAATGCTTCGGCCGTTTAAAATGATCGTGGCAGCATCCGGTCTTTGAACCACAAACCTTAATTTATCTGTGCTATCATATTGACTGTACAGATCGAGGTGGTCACCCGACAGTTCGTACCGGTAAAAATTTCTCCCGCCATTGCCAATGGATCCATAATCCAGGTGCGTATTGGCCGTTGCAATGATCTGGGGGGCCGCTGTAACCGGTGGATAGGGTTTACTGGTACGCACGCTTAACACGTTCCATTTTTCAAATACCACATCCTGCCATCTCACAGGATCTGTTTCAGAATATGGAAGAATGGTATCGTTTATTTTAAAGAAACGTACATTGTAATAACCTGCTGCATTTGTAAGACCAGGTTTATCCGGATAGGGCCAGTTGCTACCGGTATAGGTTGTCACAAGTAACCCAACAAACACTACTGTAAACAGGCCAAACGAAACACGAACAATGTTTTTGAAGATCCTTTCGTTTTTGCTGAACTGAAGGCTGATGCGATCAGCCGTTGTTTTTGTTCTTAATACGATCAAAGTATATAAACGAGGCAGATCGTGGGCCAGCAAAACTGCCGACAGCAGCAACAGGTAGGTACTGTAAAGATGTTCGCCAATATCATAAGCAAAGTTTGCGAGAACCACGTTCACGAGGATAAACATTATGATGATAGCACCAAACACTACTGTACGTCTTCTCAACAAAAACAAACCACCTAATATTTCAAAAAAGCCTATTGTTTGCCGGTAGCCTGCTGAGGCCACTGCTGTTGAATGATAATAAATCTTCCAGGGCAGAAAATCACCGTAAGCGGTATGAAGATCACTCAAAGCCGGTGAAGGCATCAACACAGGGAACAGTAATAATAAACCATACGCTATGATACCTCCGGCCAGCCGGTATCTTAAGGCGGCCCGGGTCCAGTAATACAAACGGTCGTAGTTGCCCGCGCCGCGGTCGGCTATGGTCCATATTATGGTTCCAGCCAGTGCTATCGTCGCTGCAGCAAGCCATCCGCTAAATGAACTTGCTGAATTATCGAACCATCCTATTCCAGGTACATGATGACTAACCTGGAACAAATCCTGGAAAGAAAGATCAAGCGGGTTGATAGAAAAAATATTACTATAATAAGATTTGTAAAACGGTATGGTCAGCAGCGCGATAAAAAGAAAACCAAAACGAAAAAGGATCAATTCGGTTCGTGTCCATGGCGATGTGACATCTTTGTGAATGAAAATCCTGCTCATTGAAAAAGATTATATGAGGTTCATTATTGACCGTATCCCGGATTTTGTTCCAATTGTTTATCGACGATGGTCTCGCTGAACGGAATGGGAAGTAAGAATTTGTTGGGATCCGATATACCTAACACAGTCGCGGCCCGATTGGTGCGCACAAGGTCGTACCAACGATGGTTCTCCAGAGCAAACTCAAGCCTGTTCTCATTCTCTATAATCAACAGCAAATCGTTTTTCCTGATGTTATCGGGAATAGCTTCATCAATACCGGCCCTTTGCCTGATAGCTGTTACGTCTTCGATCGCCCCACTTAAATTATTTAACTGTGCCCTCGCCTCTGACCTGATAAGATACAGTTCAGCAACCCGGATCAGGTACGCGGGGTCAGTTCCGTTAGTGCGGTAGTAAAGGTTTCCGAACCAGTTCTCCACACCGTTGATAACAACGCGTTGTATCAAGGCGTTTCTGTCACCACCAACCTCCGGATCAGTCAGCAACGACACAAGTGCACTGGTTGGCTTGATCCAGCCCACTCCACCTTTTGTAGCTGGCTGCCACTGACTCGCCTGGTTGTTGGTGACGGTTGTTGTATAATACAACTCCAGTACTGATTCGGGTGTTCCCTGGGCATTGTTTGCAAAAAAAGATGACCAGGGACTACGCAACTGATAATTCGTTACATCAGTAATTATCTTCGTAGCATATGTTTCTGCCTCTGCCCATTGTTGCTGGTACAAATGAAAACGCGCTCTTAAGGCCCACACTGTTTTTTTGGTCGCCCTGATGCGATTCACAGTTTCCGGCAACAAAACTTCTGCTTTTGTAAGATCGGCAAGCACCTGGCTGTATGTTTCTGCAAGTGTGCTTCTTTTGATATCGTTACGCCCGGCAGCTGAAGATGTGGGCTCAAGTACAAGCTGAACGCCGCCCCAGGTTCGCGCAAGATCGAAATATGCAAGCGCACGTACAAAATGCGCTTCACCTAGTAATTGATTTTTTACTGCTTCCGTGAACGAAGTGGTCAACGGAATAGCCGGCACCTTACTTAGTACATTATTGGCCCGGTTGATAGTATTATAAATGGCGGTCCATGCTGTAGATACCGCACCAAGATCAGACTTCACATCATGATTGGTTAGCTGCTGATTGACTGTTTGGGAACCTACATATTGTATATTATCACCGGAAAAAAATCCAAGTGTCTGGAATGTATAACCATAATAACCGTTAGATCCAAGCTGGTTGTAAAGCCCTCTCACTGCAGTCTTAGCCGAGTTTTCGTCAGTGATGGTTATCTGGTCGGATGTTAGTTCTTTTGGTTCAACATCCAGAAATTTTTCACACGAAGTAAAAATGACCGAAGCAAAAATTGCAAATACAGAATATATTGATTTCATCTTTTTAGAATTAATAGCCTTTAGAAAGTAACGTTCAAGCCAAACTGGAAACCTATTGGTTGTGGCGGCGTACCAAATGAGCCGATGCCCTGTGCTGTTGGATCAGAGGTAACATTCGACTCAGGATCCCCGTCGTATTTCGTCCATAGTTTAAGATT
Source organism: Bacteroidota bacterium (assembly GCA_023416995.1). Classification (GTDB taxonomy): domain Bacteria; phylum Bacteroidota; class Bacteroidia; order Chitinophagales; family Chitinophagaceae; genus DATHKG01. The sequence goes on along the minus strand of JAEZGI010000044.1, from coordinate 11,544 downwards.
CGAGCCAACGAAGTACAACCTGGCTCCAGAAAGTTTTACCCGGCTCACAATCGACTGCGGTATTTTGTAACCCACCGTCAATTGTTTTAGGCGAATAAAGGATGCATCTTCCAGGTAGCGACTGTTTTGATCAATTGTATAATTGTTTCCGACGGATGTGAGTCTTGGGACATCTGTTATGTCACCGGGTTTTTGCCAACGATCAAGCACTTTTGAGAACACGCCGCCACTGAGAGGATTACGCTCGCGGAAATAGCGTTGAAGATTTAATGAATAATTGCCCTCCTGGAAAGAAAATGTGATACCAAGATCAATATTGCCAAACGTAAAATTGTTAGTAAGACCTCCATAAACACGCGGATAGAAATTTTTGTAGATCTGTCTGTCTTCCGCAGTCACAGCGCCATTCTCATCCTGTCCTTCAAAAATTACCCTACCATTTGCGGGATCGACACCAATCTGTTTGTACAACCAGAAAGAGTTCATCGAATATCCTTCCTTCATAATCACCCAATCGCGTGTATAGCGGGTAAGCTGAGTGGGAAGTTTTTCAATACGGTTACGGTTACCCGAAAAATTGAGGTTTGTTGTCCATCGGAAATCTTTACGATCAACGTTGATGGTGTTGATGTTTACTTCGTAACCTTTGTTGGTGATCTCGCCAACATTGGCCCAATAGGTTGAAAAACCCGAAGAAGATGGGATCGGTTGTTGCAGAAGAAGATCTGTAGTGTATTTCTTATAATAATCAGCGGTGATGCTGATACGGTTATCCAGCAAACCCAGATCAATACCAATATTGGTTTGGGCTGTCTTTTCCCACTTGAGATCATCATTGCCCAATTGTGCAGGGCCTATGCCTGGCAAAGGTGTGCCTACTACATCTGCATAGCTGCTCCCGCCCGACCAAAGACCTTTTGATGCAAACTCATCAATGCCTGCCTGGTTGCCGGTAATACCATAAGAGGCGCGGATCTTAAGATCAGATAACCATGAAACATCCTTCAGGAAATGCTCTTCTGATGCCCGCCAGGCCGCAGAGAAAGCCGGGAAATATCCCCAACGGTTATTAGCACCAAACTTTGAAGAGGCATCTGCTCTGAGTGTAGCCTCAACAAAATATTTTTTCTGATAGTTGTATCCTGCACGGCCAAAAAAAGAAGTGAGGGTGTATTTGCTCCAGCCTTGTGATGAAGTTTGAGTAGAGGCTGAAGATATCAGTTTATAATTATCATTTGCAAAGCCCTTACCATTTGCATAAGTTGAGGCAATTGTATTTCCTTGTACGGTATTACCGGCAAGCAGATTAATGTTATGATCATTGAGCCCGGTTGCATACGATAATGTCTGTTCGTTGATCCAGGTAGTATTTTGGGTGATTGCAGAAACTGCTTCACCATTTGAAGCCTTACCAATACTGGTTTTCGAGTTCCAGTATTGCCATTCATCGTAATGATTGTAATCCAGGCTGAAACTTGTTCTGAATTTTAGTCCCTTTGCTATCTGCGCTTCCCCATAAACACTTCCGATATACCGGAGACTGATGGTTTTCACATCATAATTCTCCATTAAGATGTAGGTATTATCCGATCCCACCGAAGTGCCGTCCTGCGCATATTTTGGAGTATAGGTCGCGGCAGAAACAGCCGAATTCCATAAGCTTACCTGGGGGCCATCGCCGGTTCTTGCCTGGTTACGTTGACTACGGGTAAGGTTATTAGTTAGTCCGAAACTTATCCGGTCAGATAGTTTCTGATCAAAATTAAATTTGAGACTTGCCCTTGAAAAATTGATCACTTTCATGAGCGCATCCTGGTCGGTAAAACCTGCACCAAAATAATATCTTGATGTGTTTGTTCCACCTTGTATTGAGAGGTTATAATCCTGCAGATAACCTTTGCGCAGTAAGTCACCGATACGGTCAACAGTGGGTTGCTCTTCCGGTAAACCGTTTCCTCCTTCAGCAACCGGGCGGAAAGGACGGTTGGCAAAAGTCTGGTTGAGTGATGGCCGGTCTATACCAGAGTTGATCCAGTATTCATTGGCAAGCATAGCGCTTTCAGGACCGCTTGCCAGTTTTGGTAATGTTGATTTGTCTGCCTGCACCCAACCATTCGCAACATCGAGGGTGATTTTTGGCGTCGATCCGTATGTTCCTTTTTTCGTGGTAACAATCACAACTCCGTTAGCACCTCTTGACCCATAAATAGCGGTTGCAGAAGCGTCTTTCAACACTTCAATACTTTCAATGTCGGCCGGATTAATGTCTGCAATGGGTGAAGTAACGCGGCCACCAAGATTTGTGCTTTGAAGACTTGTATTGTTTAGAAATACCCCGTCAATCACATACAGGGGATCACTGCTCGAGTTAATGGAAGTTGTACCTCTTACCCGTACAAAAACACCCTCGCCGGGAACACCGGAATTGGAGATGATCTGCAGACCCGAAGCTTTTCCCTGCAACTGGGCATCGAAACTGGCAACGGGTATTTTTGTTACATCCCGCCCGGCAATCTTTGCTACGGAACCTGATAGTTCACTTCTGCGTTGGGTACCATAACCCACCACAACGACATCAGATAATTCGGCCGGCGCCTCTTCTAATAAAACTTCTACGGGGTTGGCATCAGTTATCTCGATTTCCTTAGGTGAATACCCTGTGTATGTAATTACCAGCGTTACAGGTAGCGGTTTGTAAGTAATGATGCGGAACTCGCCCTGGTTGCCCGTTACAACAGTGTTGGTACTGCCTGCTATCTGTACTGTGGCACCCTGTAATGGACTACGGCTCTTGCCTGCAAGTGTTTTACCAGTGATAGGTGTACCAGTTTGAGAAAAGATCTTGATTGTTGAAAAGAGGAAACAAAGAAAAAGGAGAATTGAAGGGTTCAGTAACCGCGGAGGTCCGATGATTTTCATGATTGATTAATTACTTTGATAGAATTAATCAACCTGTTGCCTGACAATATAGAGCTGAAACAATATATTTGTCAGACAAGAGGTTGAGTGTAAATACGCCTATTCACGCTTGGTAAGCCTTTTGTCCCGGGTCGGAGCTGCGCTAACAGTTTCCGGCCCTTTTGTATATATAGCTGGAACGATTCGTCACTACAACGAACCTAAAAATCTGATTAATGACAACATCGGTAAGATGGTGGTCCTGGAGAAGCATTATGAGCCAGTCGGGATTTGAGATCGAGGTGCAAATGTTTCATGCTAAGTTGGCTTGGTTAAAATAGTTAAACACCTTTAATGAAATACGAAAGTATAGCAAAGGTAATAGTCTACCAAATTAGTGGGGTGATTTTTTTTGAAGATTGTTTGATACACTTACCATGAACATTAACCTTCATTAACATTAATGCAAGGCTGGTTAACCTGCCTTATAACATTACGGAAATAGTTTCGCGTGTACACCTTACACCCGAAAATTTCTGTTATGAGACCGTTGATATTAATACTATTGTCATTATTGATTTGTTCTTCTTCCAATGCACAAAAGACCGGGAGCGTTCGCGGTCAGCTCTATGACTCTTTAACCAACGAGCCAGTAAAAGGCGCAACAGTAACGGTACTGAGGAAAAATGATTCATCGCTGGTTTCATTCACCATGACCGATAATAAAGGGGTTTTCTTAATTAATGCATTGGCAGCAGGTGATTATAGATTGTTACTGACCCATGTTAATTACCATAACCAAAACCGCTTCTTTGAAATCGGCCCTGAATCAAAAGAGATCGATCTCGAAAAGATTAACATGTTTGACCGGGCCAGGATACTTGAGGAAGTGACTGTTACCGCCGAGGCCCCGCCGGTTACCCTTATCGGAGATACGGTTCAATACAACGCAGGATCATTTAAAACACCGCCAAATGCGAATGTGGAACAGCTCCTGAAGAATATGCCTGGCATCAAGGTAGACAAAGAAGGTACAATCACGGCACAGGGACAAAAAGTGAATCGGGTACTTGTAGATGGAAAAGAGTTTTTTGGCAACGATCCCAAACTCGCCACCCGCAACCTCCCCGCAGACGCAGTAGATAAAGTACAGGCTTATGACAGATTAAGTGATGCCGCACAATTAACAGGGATTGACGATGGCAACAGTGAAAAAACTATAAACCTGAAACTGAAAAAAGATAAAAAAAAAGGACTGTTCGGCAAAGTGAATGCAGGTAGCGGATCGGCCGGCACGTATGAAGGACGATTTAATATCAATTCGTTTAAAGGTGCAAGACAACTGTCGGCCATTGGTATGGGCAACAACACAAATGCTGAAGGCTTTTCATTCATGGATATGCTCAACTTCTCGGGTGAACTGAACCGTATGCGACAAGGAGGTGGCTCAATGTTAATTACCTTAGATGATGCGGCGTCAAATTTGCAGGGTATGAATGGTAATGGCAGCGGCATAAATACAATTTGGGGAGGTGGACTTAATTACAACAACCTCATAGGGAACAATACTGATTTTACAAGCAACCTGTTTTATAACCGGTATAGTCCTTATCGTGAAACCCAAATTGAGCGGGAATACCTGCTACCCGATTCGTCTTACTTTTATAAACAAAATGCAACCAGCCAAAATACCAGCAATAGCGTAAGACTAAACCTGGGTGCTGATATAAAAATTGATTCTTTCCATTCGATTAAGATATCTCCCTCCTTTGGCTTGCAGCAGTCGGATAATTACAATTTCAGCGACTACAGCACGATGTCGGCAGACGGTATTCCCACAAACGAAGGTTATAGCAGGAACCAGTCAGAAAGCGAGGGTTTTAATTTCAGGAACGATTTGTTGTTTCGGAAGAAATTTCGATTGAAGGGCAGAACCTTATCTGTCAATTTACAGACCTCCTATAATGAAAGTGAAGCTAACGCTTCACTCCAATCAGTTAATGAATTTTATGGACGTACAGGAACGGCGATCCGAAAAGACTCCATCAACCAGGTAAGTTTCAACCAGGGTGATTTATGGAGCTATAATCTCCGTGGTGTACTTACAGAACCAATTATGAAAGGAACATTGCTTGAATTCAATATTGGCAAAAGTCAGACGGTGAGCCAGGCCGTCAAAACAACTTACGATCTCGATAAAAACTCCGGTAAATATGATCGGTTGAACAAATTTCTGACAAATGATTTTGCAAATAAGTATGGTTACACAAACGCCGGGTTGAAATTAAGAGCAGTCAAAAATGGCTTCAACATCGCCGTGGGCATGAATGCACAACAAGCTGACCTTGAGGGAAAAATTATTGCCGGCACAAAAGACTCAACACTACACCAGCGGTTTCAGAACCTGTTGCCGAATGCCCGTGTGCAATATAATTTTACAAGACAAAAAAATCTGACAATCTCTTACGCCACCAGTACCAATCAGCCCCGTATTGATCAACTACAACCCGTACCCGATATTTCGGACCCTTTGAACATAAAGGCCGGAAACCCTGATCTCAAACAGGAGTACACTCACGCAGTACAATTGAATTTGGCTTCTGTGAACCCGTTTAAAAACAATAACCTCTTTGTTTTTCTTACGCTCAATCAAACAAAAAACAAAATTGTGAACAATGATGTCATTGATGAATTTGGGGTGAAGCAAACCATTCCTGTTAATATCGACGGCGTTACGGGTGTCAGCGGACGTGCAAGTTGGGGTTTCCCAGTTCCGGCGGTAAAGGCTACGCTGAATCTGAGCAGTGATATTGCTTATAACAGCGGCAAACAATTCATAAATAATGTAGCCAATGAAATAAAAAATATAAACCTCGGTCCCCAGGCGAAGATCGATTTAAATTTCAATAGCAAATTTTATATCTCGGCAGCAGCGGAATTCCGTTATTCAACAACTAACTACTCCCTCCCTACTGCTGCGGATGCCACCTTTCTTATCCAGGAATACAGCACAAATATTAACTGGGATATACCCGGAGGATTTTTCCTGAACACCAATTACACTTACACTATAAACAAACAACAAAACGCCGGGTTTAACACGCGTATCCCATTATGGAACGCGTCTTTCAGCAAACTGTTCCTGAAATATAACCGTGGAGAACTGAAGCTTACAGCCTTTGATCTGATGAATAAAAATGTTGGCGTAAGCCGGAATGCAAATCAAAATTTTATCGAGGATAAAAAGGTGACGAACCTGAAACGTTATTTCTTATTAAGTTTTACCTATAGCTTAAGTAAAAATACCGCATCGGTTGCACCCCCGGCAGGTTTACGCATCATCAGGTAATCTGCGATCGATTGTACCTGGCTCTTCGTCGTTGACTTCTGAAGACAGACAAAACAAACCAATGCCCGAGAATCTTGCAAACGACAACAGGTCCCATCAATGACCCTGATAAAAATCGGCTGCCCCTTATCTTTGAGACAGCCGTTTTATGTTTTGTACATCCTGTTTAATTCATCCTGATAACCCGGCCTCTTCCGCCATTATTCTTTTGCAATTCTGCAAGCAATTTCTCCCGCTCAGCTTCAAACTCAGCCAGGGTCACTTTCTTGCCTGTTTTGGGGGCTTTTATTAATCCCGCATCAGATTTTTCGGTGACTTCAACAGCTTTGTAAATCGTACGCCCTTCGTTGATATCAATCTCCAGGATCGCACCCGGCAATTGGCCCTGGTATTCTGGACCCGCAGGAACGGGGATCGCAGTTGTGAACCAGACAATGATGTTTGAAGTATCTGCTTCCTGTATACGTTTCGGTTCGCCATTCACGATTGTATTGCCAAACCTGGTTCCGATACGTTGGGCTTTTGCCTGTTGACAAGTGAAACCTAAAATCGTTTTGGTTTCACCGGTCAGTTTCCAGTTCAATGAGCTGATACTGTCTTCCACTATGTACCGCTTTCCACCAAACTCGCGCTGGTCGATTCTCTTTCTTTGCGAATAATCATGATAGGTGATATCATCGGCCCCGGCAGAAAAGGTGCGAATCATCACACCGCCGTTTTCAAAACTGGTGGGTTCAGGCGTTTCATCAGCTACGGTTCTACGTAACGATTTATTGTTACCGAAAATCACCTCCATTTTATCTGTGCGCGATTGAGGAATGTTTCTTGCCGGCCCATCATCCATTCCCTGGAAGCGGATCTGTAATTGGGCAGTTCTTTCATAAACAATCCTGCCTTCCTGTTGCTGGGCCCGCAATGACATCAACATCGTTAATGCAAGACCCGTCATCCAATATTTTTTCATAATTGTTATTTTAATCAAAAGTATTTTAGCCCGGCAATGCGGCAGGTTAAAGCACCTTGCATTAATGTTAATTAAGGTTAATGGCTGAACAGCCGCATAAATGATTCGTATATTTTTGTAAAGCATGACCAAAAGAAGAATCTATATTTCTGCGTTTTTAATGATACTTGCAATTTGCGCAATTGGATTTTTCCAGGGCTTCTACCTATACAAAACATATGACGAAGAAAAAGAGACACTGAACATCCGCACCAACGTACTTTTCAGGGAATCGGTTTTTGAATCACAGGCGGCCAGTCTTAATTCAGACACTTCGCTTCGGCTACCGGTTTCGAACCGGTTGGAGGCGATCAGGGTAATAAACAGGGTGAAAACCAGGCTACAGGATTCCTCCAAAACCCAAAAGCCAACAGTGGTTATTGGTTATGGCAACAGGCATCCGGATTCTGTTGCTGTTGGCAACCGGGGATATACAAGAATATTCCATAGAAGGCCCACCGATCCCGCGTCTGATACCATTTTACCTGGTTCAGAAACAGCCGGTGCAGGCACAATACCTCCAGCGGTGCTTCAGCATAGAACCTTCAACATTGCAAGATCGGGAGACGTATTATTTGAAGTATTACGGGGAGTTGATCTCGGCCAGGACTCACTTACTGTTCCTGAAGTAAGCCGATACTTTAAGGCTGCACTTGACAAAGAAAAAATTTTTATTCCTTTTGATATCACAAAAACAGCGGTACAGGACTTAGATACCAACCAACCACGCGAACGACTGGAGTCGGCTAATGAAGTGTGGCTCGGTTTTGACAAGCCAGTGAAATTCGCGCTACACCTGCAGGAAACGAATCGTTACCTGCTTAGGAAAATGCTTCCACAAATACTTGTGTCATTGTTACTGGTAGCTTTGACAACTTTTTCATTCGTGGTACTTTTCCGGAACCTTATTAAGCAACGAAAACTTACAAAGATCAAAAATGATTTCATCAGTAATATCACACATGAATTAAAGACACCAATTGCCACGGTGAGTGTGGCCGTGGAAGCGCTTAAAAACTTTAATGCACTTGATGATGCAAAAAGAACCGAAGAATACCTGTCAATCTCCGCAAATGAATTACAGCGTTTATCCATGCTCGTTGATAAGGTGCTTAAATTATCGATGTTTGAAAAACAGGAGATTGAGCTAAATGCAGAAACCTTTGATCTGAAAATGGTGATTGAAGAAGTAGTGGAATCAATGAAATTACAGTTTGAAAAATACAAGGCCGCAATTAGAATGGAACTGAGTAATTCGCCAGTATTAGTAAAGGCTGACAGGCTTCATATTACAAGCGTGATTTATAACCTGGTCGACAATGCACTGAAGTATAGTAAAGATAAACCGGAGATCAGGATCGGTCTGCGCGAAGCGGAACACCAGCTTGCATTTTCGGTAGAAGATAACGGACCCGGCATACCGGCAGAATACAGGGAAAAAATCTTTGAAAAATTTTTCCGGATACCCACAGGCAATCAACACAATGTAAAGGGTTATGGGCTCGGCCTCAGTTATGTTGCTTATGTTATAAGAAGACATGATGGTCATATCGACGTGAATACCGCACCAGGTGCCGGAAGCAGCTTTACTGTTACACTACCAAAAGGACTATGAACAAAATTAAGATCCTCTATGTCGAAGACGAATTGTTCCTTGGCAAAATTGTAAGGGAGAGTCTTGAGACGAGAAACTTTGAAGTGATTATGGAAACGGATGGTTCACCCGTTAAAGATACTTTTCTGCAAACCAGGCCGGATGTATGTGTTTTTGACGTGATGTTACCCAATAAGGATGGTTTCACTGTTGCAGGCGAGATCAGGGAAATTGATAGTCATGTTCCAATTATCTTTTTGACAGCTAAAACGCAGACCAATGATTTGGTCAAGGGGTTCAGCCTTGGTGCTAACGATTACATCCGCAAGCCATTTAGTATGGAAGAATTGATTGTCCGTATTGAAAATGCATTGAGATACCGTCACCAGGTTGCAAAAACTGACAACCTGGAGGATCAGCTCAGGATTGGGAAATATTTGTTTCATTTAAGACGACAGGTGCTTGTATGCGGGCAGGATGAAAAGAAATTATCCTTCAGAGAAAGTGAACTGCTCAAGATGCTGTATCAAAACCGCGATAAAATAGTTGAAAGAAAGGATATCCTGAACCTGTTATGGGGCAGTGATTCATTTTTCAACTCAAGGAATCTTGATGTATATATTACAAAACTTCGTAACTACTTAAAGCTTGATGACTCGGTTGAAATACTTACCATCAAAGGCATCGGCTATCGGTTCATCATCTCATAACAGAAACACCCAGGTCGTTTAATCAAATTTCAATTTGCTGTTTGGAGCGGCAAAACTATATCGGTTTCTTTCGCGCGGTAAATGATGATGAGTAATCGGCAATATTTTCGTGGTGGAAAGCATTAAAACCTCTTTGACACGATTTCAAAACCAGTTAACTTCAATAGCATAAACAATGCTTCAGGGTAAAAACGTAGGATGGTAATTGCTTGTTCACGAATCATTCAAACACATTCCAATGTCGCAGGAAGAAAAGCTCGACCAGGTTCTGGCTGTACTTGCCAAACACCACACAGAATATGAACAGGTGTATGATTTTTATTTTAATGACGAGATAAAGTCGCAGTTACAAATTTTATTGGGACAGGTTGTAAAAGATGGTTTTGCTACCATGAAGGAGATTCCTCATCCCGAGATAAATGAAAGTTATAATATTAAGATCGTATTATACAGAATAACAAATGAGGGAATAACTTTTCATACTACCTCTTCCTATCAACAGAGAGCCATTAGAGAACGCAAGAAAAAATACTGGTCAGCCGTTGAAAAAATTTCGATCGCGACCAACGCGGTGTTATTGTTGTTAATTGCAATTGGGGGACTTTATGTATCAAACAAGGCAAACCAGGATAAAGAAGAGAACAAGGAGTTGCGACATACAATCGATAGCCTGGAAAATATTATCAGGGAGTTTGATACAGATACCACTCAATATTCGGGAACCAGCATGCAAATTGCAATAGCAGGTGATTAATACCCCAGTGAACCTATCACTTTAATAACAGCGGAACTTACGCAGGGTGGTTTTCAAATAGCTGCAGCTTGTAGCCCTTTCCATGAACATTCGTTATACCCAGGTCAGGATCACCGCTCAATTTCTTGCGCAGTTTTGATACAAACATATCAAGGCTTCGTCCTGTAATAACGCCTTCGTTGAGCCAGGCTTCCTGCATTAATGTATCACGTGTGATAAGCTCGCCAAAGTTCTGGTATAACAACTCCAGAACGCGGCATTCTTTATCAGTGAGTGTGATAATTTCGGTACCCGATAGCAGGTATTGACCTTTTACATTGAACCGGTATTTCCCTAGTGCGGGCAGGTCAGTGCGCGGTTCCTGTATGTTAGGCAGATCAGGATTTGCTGTTGCAGTAACCTGTTGAGTGTTGCGGGAACGGAGAAGCAACAAGCAAACACCGATCATAAGAAACGCGCAGCAGAGAACGTAAAAAATTGGGTTGCCGGATATTAAACCGCTGGCTTTATAGGTTCGGGGTTCTGTATTCGATTTATTTGCATCACTCATCTGTGACAAACCGGCTTTTAAAGCTTGTTCATCATACAATCCCGGGAAGGTAAACTCCAGGATGTAACAATCTGCCGGTAAGGTTCTACCCTTACAGGCAAGAATATCCTGCGAGTTATGGTTTACCATAAAGCCTGAAACGATCCCCACTTTACCACAATTATGCACAGTCACCATATATCCTGAAGGAAACAATTTTTCGGGAAACAAGTTCTTCGCGAGCACCATCATCGAATCGGGGCTCAAAACAAAACTCTTCGCAAACCTTAATTGGAAAGTACCTTCTTTGATCTCGGTAACAGGTAAAACCCTCGAACCAGAATCACCCGACTGCAACAGTAATGTATGACCCATCTGGCGGATAAGTATGTTTACTTGTTTGGCTCGCAGCTCCCTTTCCGTATTGTTGTCAAATGAGCTGGTGAATAAACTGATGGCAACCAGTAATGCTGCACAAAGCCAGGTTCTTGTACACCGATGACCGCCTAATTGTAAAAAAGCAGCGGTTAGTTTCATGTAAAAATGTTTTTATTGAATTCGTGGTAACGATTTTCCGGTCCGATTCATGAAAGTTAAATCAATTTTCAGAGCGGTTTTCGATCGTTAGGGGTATTTAAGATTGCGTGGGAGCGTCTTTTACAATTATCATCAAGGCAGCAGGAAATATTTACATCCCAGTTACAACT
>JAEZGI010000017.1 GCA_023416995.1 Bacteroidota bacterium | reverse complement strand
AATTTAGAGCAGCTTATTCGCAGACATCAGGAGCCTTATGCAGGCACCGGTGTGTGCGTGCTTACACATATCCGGTTCCAGCCATTTATGATCACCACCACCATGATGATCTGCGCGATGATTTCCTCGGAAAAAAATTCTTTAGCTTTTGCATACGTAACCTCACTTAAACCTTGCTGACTAATAAGTGTCACTTCTTCCGTAATAGCTAACAGGGCCTTTTCCTCCGGAGTAAAAAGATCCGTTTCTTTCCATGCATTTAATAAAAATATCCTTTGATTGGTTTCACCATTTTTAAGAGCATCTTTTGTATGCATATTGATACAAAACGCACAGCCATTTATCTGTGATGCCCTTATCTCGATGAGCCCGATCTGTGTTTTGCTTAGTTGCGTGGTAGATATGTAACCGGAGAAACTGAACATCGCCTGGTACGCTGCAGGCAGAACTTTCTGAATGTTAAATCTTGCACTCATTGCTTTGAAGTTATTGTGTTAATTGATAAAGCAAAATTGAAGACAAATGCTTCAAATAAAATTAAACTGGTTTAAGAAACAATACGACTATTTATTGCCTGATTTCTTTTTTCTAAGCTCACTCAGATATTCCGGTGTGAAACCAAGAAAAGAAGCCAGCAATTTCTGTGGTATGCGTTGTACAAATGCGGGATATCGTTCACAGAATAAAGAATAAGATTCATCTTTGGATAAGCGCATAAACATCATGCGGAACAAAGAAGCAGAATATGCCCTTTCATAAATACGTCTGAAATATTTTTCAAGCTCGGGGAAATGCTCCAGCAAAAGATCTAAGTCCTTTTTACTAATTACCATCAGCGTCGTATCCTCGATCGCCTGGATGGAAAACGATGATTTGCTTCCCTTATTAAATGCCTCATGATCCGTCATCCACCAGTTCTCCAATGCAAACTGAATAGTCTGTTCTGCACCTTTATCATCAATATAAAACATCCTTAAACATCCGCTGGCAACAAAATGAATCGTTGAACAGTACGAATTGGTGCGCAAAATCATTTGTTTCTTAGGCGCAGCTTGCATTTGAAAAGAGTTGCCAATAGCGGCTTCCGCTTCAGATGAAAGTAAACAGTGCCGTTTTATACGTTCAAGCAATCTCCCGACCATGGTATTTTCGTTCGGTGCAAATTAACTAAACTGAAAGCGGTCCTCTACAAAACAGATCAGTTTTTGTGAGACAGACTGTCGACTATTTTTGCGAAATCTCTTGCGTTGTCAAAGGCGCTACCGATGGTATTATTGAAGTAGGCGTATACTTCCCTGCCCTCATGCAGCCAGTTAAGTACATCCAGGGCCCGCGCCCTGAGCTCTTCATCCGGGTAACTGCCACGATAATCGCCTTTTCCACCATGAAAACGCAGCAGTACAAATGAGGCATGTTTATTAAGCATTGAAGTTTTGGAGGCCGGCATATCATGCTGAACCAGCGAGGCATCGTAATCATCCAGTAATTTCATGGTCTCCTCGTTATACCACAAAGGGTCTCTCAACTCAACCGCTATTTTCCAGCGCTGATCCCTCATATGTTTGCGGACAGCAACCAGTAATCGGTGAAGCTGTGGTAAATTTCCGGATCCGGTGCTTTTTGGCAACTGCACTAATAAACAGCCGGCTTTCGGACCAATAAAAGCGGCCGAATCCATGAAACGCATCACATCTTCTTCCTCAAATACCAACCCCTTGTTATGGGTGATCCCTTTCCACAGTTTAATAGTGAACTGAAAATCATCGTGTACTTCAGCGGCCCATTTAGCAAATGTTCTGCTCATAGGTACTTTGTAAAAACTACTGTTTACTTCAAGACTATTAAAAAGTGTTGAATAATAATGCAGGCGCGTTTTATGATGATATTGCGCAGGAAACGATTGTTTGTTGCCCGGTAATGTGATGTTACTGGTGCCGCAATATAAGCCCCTTATTTGCTGCCTGGTCATGCCTCAGCCATACAATTTTGGAACCATGCACATAAACTTGAAAATATTCGGAATAAGTTTTACTCTTGCCAATGCAAGGCGCTGTTGTAGTTGCGCAGATGAATTTAACCGGTAAAGCAGATGATGGAATATAAAAAACCTGGTATAATAAAGTTGATTTTCGGCCGGATATGGGCCACCTGGGCAGCGCTGGTTTTTCTGGCCACCATGCTTATTATGTTAGTGCCCTTTTTTATGTTCAGCTATTTCGCACCGGATCCTGTCAAAACAAGACGTTTTATTCGCTACTCCCGGGTTTGGATGGGTCTTTATCTTCCGCTGATCGGCTGTCCGTTACGCATTACCGGCAGAGAACATTTTGTAAAAGGGCAGAATTATATCGTTGTGTGTAATCACAATTCTTTTATGGACATCCCAGTTTCTTCACCTTCAATTCCTGGTGGCAATAAGACCATCGCAAAGGTTGAAATAGCAAAGGTGCCGCTATTTGGATATTTGTATAAAGCCGGCAGTGTGCTGGTAGATCGCAAAAGCGAAACCAGCCGAAAGGAGAGTTTGCAGAAAATGAAACGCGTGCTGGAAATGGGACTTCACATGTGCATTTATCCCGAAGGAACAAGAAACAACTCGAACCTGCCTCTGAAACCTTTCCACGACGGTGCTTTCCGGCTTGCCATCAATACAAAAAAAGCGGTGATGCCAGCTTTGATTTTTAATACAAGGAAAGTATTACCACAAAAGCCTGCGTTTTACATGATTCCGCATAAACTGGAAATACACTTTCTGCCAGCCATCGAGGTGCGCTCAGACGACACCTGTGATTCGATCAAAGAAAGAACACATTCGGTGATGGAGGCTTATTATAAAGCGAAGGCACCTACGGTTTAAACACAGCTGGCACACTGGCTACTGTGAAAAAGCCGTGCAGGTATTTCCCGCGCAGACAGAACTGCAACACATTGCTCAAAGCAGAAACGCCGGTTCACACTGCTTAAGGCAGCAAGTTCATCAGAACGAAGTAAAGCTTCTGCTCCTGTTGATCTTCAGATCACGCAGTATGCCCGATTTAGGATTGATGCTGATATTGAATGACCGGTATAAACCCACAGGTGTAACGTTAATGGATAGTTGCCAGCAGTGCATTTCGCGCGAAAGGAACATTGTCAATGCACTGATCTGGGAAGACCTGAAATCATAATAACCATTCATCCCAAGCTTCCATTTAGGGCTGAGGTTGAAGTCACCATTGAAATTGAAGTTTGAATTGATCCTGGTGGTAAACCCGCTGTAATTTGCATTGAAGTCACGCGTAAAACTCAAAGAGTACGAAAGGTTAACCGACCAGGGGATATTAAAATCCGCAAACTCGGCCGGGTTCTGCCGGATGTAATCCATCTGCGCATACTGGTCATCCAAAGTCATTGGCGGCAGGTTATTATTCAAACTTTTGAGTTCTTCTTCCTCCCGCTTGCGCTTGTCTTCATCTTTCGCCTTACTCTGGAAACTTGTAGAAATCGCAATGTTCCCGTTCGTTATACGACCCGGTGAGAACTTGCCCCCCTCCCACGCATATTGTTTCTGCCGGAATCCATTTTCATTGATCTTATATGGATCAAGAGTTGCACCAGCCGTTATATTGATTTTTTCAAATAAAGTACTTCTCAGGTAAATAGTGATATTCGACAACTTAAAAGAGTCCGCAAGAAAGTTATAGGCACCATTGAACCCGAAACCGTCCAGCAGCCTGATCTTTTTGATACCACCGTCTGTAGTATCCGATTTAGAGCGCACTTTGATCTCGATATTATTATCCAATCCAAAACCAATACCACCAAATTCACCCTCGGATACTGGTCCGAAAATAGAACCGTCATAATATGAAAACCGGTAAAAATTTCCATTCGTATCAATCTGGGTAGAATAAAAATCCTTCCTGGCTACATCAGGTCTGTAGGACATCGAAAAGGTTGGTCTTATCACATGTCGTATAGCCCGTAAAGAACTTTTCGGTCCAAACCGGTCGTACAATCCAAAGATGGCCGAACTCAAACCAAGACTAAATGAAACATCACGGCTGCTATAAAAGCCCTTGTCAATGGCTGTGTCCACCTTTTGGGTAACATCGTTCCACCTGCGCTCAAATTTCCTGCTGTACCATTTTTCCTGGAAACTGATACCAGGCGCGATCTGTAAGGGGCCAAGCTGCGGTAAAGCAAGCTGGATAGGAATACTGTGCTGCGCACCCCACTGCATGGTATCAATCAACCCCGCCAGGCTAAAGGATGAGTCGAAAAAGGTAATCTGGTTCGCCACGTTTGTATTCAAACCAATACCCAGTTTCTCGTACCATTTCGGTGCGCCGATAAACTCCTTTTTCTGCAAAGGATAAAATGTATTTACAGTAAATGCAATCGTAGGAAGATTGATATTATATCGTCCATCTATATTATTCTGAGAGTGGTTGGCAGAGGCTGTCAGGTTATACAGACTCCCCCAGGTTTTAGAATAGGTGATCGACGAACTCATCTGGTTCGAATAGTTCCGGGTTGGATTGTTTGCCACGAACTGGTTGAACTTGCTGGAACCTGCGTTTACGCTGGCCGAAAAACTTTGCCCGGGTCTTGCCCTGCTGTCGACAGTATGGCTCCAGGTAACATTATAAGTTCTGGTTGTAGAAAACTCCTGTTTTGCATCATAACTGAGGATCCTGCTGCTCTGCACCGCCAGGTTCAGCGAGCCATTGTAGCGGTAACGTTTGCGGTAAGTGGGTGTTATAAACGCCGCCCAGCCACCATATGAATACACATTCGTGCGTAATGTGACATCAAAATTGTCATTGATCACCTTATAATACCCTAAACCTTCCAGGCCAAGTCCGAATTGCTCATTGGCTGTAAATTCCGGAGGCAGCAATCCTGAATGCCGGCCCTGCGACAGCGGAAAATATCCAAAAGGGATATAGACGGGCACGGGAACGCCCTCAAATTCAGGGTGCACCGGCCCGGTTACAGCCAGCTTCTTGTTCACCATCTTCATCTTTTTTGTCCGGAAGTTGAAGTGTGGTATATCATAGTTACAGGTAGTTATTATGCCCCGGTAAGCAAACAACTCGTTTTCGTTGATTTTTTTTATACGTTCGCCCTGCACATACATCTCGCCCTGTTGCGTAAAGGTATTCTGTGTAATTCCGCGTTGTGTCTCGAAATTATACCGGATCACATCAGCGTCCATGGTAGTTTCACTTTGCTTCATGCGGGGTTTGCCAACGATCTGTCCCAGGCTGTCGCGACGAAACGTTGCCGTTACCATCTTGGAGTCCTGGTCCATTTCTATACTGTCGGCAGTGAGGTTCATATCCTTGTAGATAATATTACCCTTGCTATATAATATTATTTTGTTGGTTGGTACGTCAAGCACCATTGAATCCATTGCGGAGTATTCAACCGGTGCGTCAAGCGAATCTTTTGATAATTTCAGATTGAAGGTATCATTCACCGTAGTAAGACTATCGCGCCGGCCGGTGGTATCACCGGGCAACCTGGTGGGGATAGTATCAGCAGCGGATCTCAAATTTTTACCCGGAACCGTATCCCGAACCTGTAAAAGGGTTAATGGTTTGTAAAAACTTTCCGAAAAGGGATAATGTGCCGCTGCATGATGCGTTATAGAAAGCAAACAGGCAAGGAAAACCAACAGAAAATTGTATTTTAAACTATTTTTGCCGCGTTTGCTCATATACAGATAGTGGCGCTAAAGTAATTATTAATGAATTAAGAATATGTGAAGATTGGCGTTGATTATCAGCTTTCCTGATAAACGCGCAAGCTACATTAATTATTTACTTTTTTAATTTTGAACAGGCAATTTATAAACCGGGAATTGGTATGATGAGAATTCGTGTAACCCCTATAGTAGTGTTTTTAATTGGCACGTTCGTTTTGACAGCAACTTCGGCTACTCATGCTCAGAAGCAGGCCATCAAAACGATTGTGGTAGATGCGGGTCATGGTGGTACAGCGGTTGGTGCACGCGGACTTTTTTCTAATGAAGCAGATGTTGCGCTGGCCATTGCGTTAAAACTCGGCAAACGCATCGAAGCAGAAATGGAAGGAGTCAAGGTGGTTTATACCAGAACCACTAAAGCGCTGCCGGGCGGTGTCACCTCCGGAAATGTGGCAAACCGGATTCGTGCAGAAATGGCAAATGAAGCCCGGGGAGATCTCTTTATCAGTATTCACTGTAATGCTACCCGGCAGAAAGCCGGCGGATGGTACGCCAAACGAACCGTAGGCTATAAAAACAAGGTGGTGTACACCGGTAAAGGCTCAAAACGTAAAAAGAAGACGGTAAGAGTGCCCATCACAGAATCCTATTACGTAAAAAATACCCGTCGCGGCACTGAAACATACATTTGGGCGGCCGATCGCAGCAGCGCCAAAAGCGGCTACATTCACGCTGATGACGATGGCGAGTTTGGAGAAGACAGTACCGGTGCCGCCATGCCAGATATGAATACTCCAGAAGCGAGGATCAGGGCTCAGCTATATGAAAAAAAATATTTCAATAAAAGTCTTCAGCTTGGCAACTATATTGAAGAAGAATTTGCCAACGACGGCCGCCTGAGCGCAGGAGTAAAACAAAGAAACGACCAGGGCATCTGGGTGCTTCAGGCAACAGGAATGCCCAGCGTTTTAGTGGAAACCGGTTTTATCACCAATAAAGAGGAAGAAGAATATCTCAACAGCGAAAAAGGCCAGAAAGAAATTGTTGATGGAATCATCCGGGCCCTTAAACGCTACCAGTCCGGAATAGGTTCCTCTACCGCTGCAACAAAGTAGTGATCACTGCGTTTTCTGATTGCGAATAACGTCGAAGTTGTATTTTGCCAGCTTTGCCGCACCTGGTTCCACGGCATCAATTCACCAAACCTCAATGCAGCTCATGGCTAAAAAGATCGTTCTGTTTATAATATTGATATCTGCAATTACTTCCCTGCTATCATTTACGAACAAATGGCAACAAACTCCGGCTTTTAAGACAATTGTGGTAGATGCCGGACACGGTGGTTATGATGTTGGTGCAAGAGGACTCTTTTCTACCGAGGCTGATGTTTCACTGGCTATCGCTTTGAAGTTGGGTAAAGCACTCGAAGAAGAATTTCCTGAATGTAAAATCGTTTACACCAGGAAAGACAAAAATCTGCCCGGTAACCTTAATGACCTCAATAAAGCCAATCACCTGCGCGCGGAAATGGCAAATGAAGCCAAAGGCGATCTTTTTATAAGCATTCACTGTAATTCTGCCGGCGTGAAGGCTGGTGGTTGGAACGCAACAAGAATTGTTGGTTATAAAACTGAGAAACGCACCACAGGCAAAGGCGCAAACAAAAAAACACGTACAGTAAAAGTTCCTGTCAGGAAAACAGAATATGTAAAAAATCATGTACACGGCACCGAAACGTTTATCTGGGCAGCCGACCGCAGTGGAATCAAAAGCGGTTATATTAACCTGGAAGAAGGTTCGACCGATAGTACAGGCGAGTTTGCAAACGACAGTGCTATCGTGATGCCAGACATGAATTCTCCCGAGGCCCGTATCCGTTCTCAACTGTATGAAAAAAAGTATTTCACTAAAAGTCTGATGCTGGCCTCCTTTGTAGAGGAAGAATTCGTGAAAGCCGGACGTCTTAGTCGCGGCGTAAAACAACGGAACGACAAAGGAATCTGGGTGCTGCAGGCTACAGGAATGCCCAGCATACTGGTTGAAACCGGATTCATTACCAACGAGGAAGAAGAAGTATTAATCAATAGTGAACCTGGCCAACAGGCCGTGGTATTAAGCATCATTAATGCCTTGAAACGTTACCGCGATGCCCTCACCCGGCCCTGATCAAAGCGCCGGGCACAATCGTTGCTATACAGTTCACGTGTCCTGAAAATGAACGTTTAGCGACCTTTCTTTAAATGCAAAGTTGGCGTACACGACACTCACCGTTAAAGGAAGTTTTATTGGAGATATGCATATTTATGCAGAATTTTAGGCGCTGCTCCATGGCGTACTCTACAGGAACAGCATAAACATAATCGAATGAAGATATCTAATGAAACGAAGGTTGGAGCTCTAACTGCAATTGCGATCACGGTTCTGATACTTGGCTTCAACTTTTTGAAAGGTAAAAATCTGACGGAAAGGAGTGACGAAATATATGCGGTTTTTAAGTCAGTAAAAGGTGTTGGTCCGGCAAATCCTGTTCTTATAAATGGTCTGCAGGTTGGTAAAGTAGCAGCCCTGAAAGAAAAAGATAAAAATCTGTCAGGCGTTATTGTTACCATCAATCTTACCAAGGACATTAATATACCTGATAATTCGGTGGCCTCCATCAGTAGCGATCTGCTTGGCAGTACTTCACTCGAAATCATTCTTGGCGACAGTCCGAACTTTCTGAAGAACGGCGCCACTATTCAAACGGTAACAACACCGGGACTTATGGGTGAAGTGAAATCAGCTATCGGACCCGCAGTTGACAACCTTAACAAAACGCTTGCTTCACTCGATGTATTTGTTCAGAAATTAAACACGATTGTCGATCCAAATACACAAAACAATATCCAGGGCATTATTGCTAACCTTACTGCAACATCGAAAAACCTGGAAACGTTGTTAAACACGCAGTCGGGTGCCCTCGCAAAAACGTTGGGGAACCTCGAACAGTTTACCGGCAATCTTGCTGCCAACAACGGTAAGATTGATTCCACGCTCAGTAATCTGGAAAGAACAACTGCCAGTCTTGCGAACAGCGGGATCGATGAAGCTATCAATGAGCTAAAAGGTACCCTTCAGCATCTTGACAATGCAATCGCGAAAATTGACAGCAAAGATGGTACACTGGGTCTGTTGTTAAATGATAGTAAATTGTACGACGAACTTCATCAGACCAGTCGCAGTTTGACTATCTTGCTCGACGATGTTCGCATGCATCCTAAACGCTATGTGAACATTTCGGTGTTCGGCAGGAAAGACAGGAAAGGCCCACTTCAAACAGCACTGTACGATTCTACTGCTGCCCCGGCAAACCAGTAAGAATGAAGAAATATTTACTTTTAACCATTGCTCTTTTCTGCATCACCTTTGTTTTTTCACAGGTAAACTCTGGGCAACCTCAACGGGGAGAAGCAAAACCGGTAGACATATTGTGGGCTGATAAACTTCGCACAGAAAAAGTTGATTCGGTTGGTGAGGTTCAGATTGGCGTCGGAAATGTTCGCGCTATGCAAGGCAACACCTTGTTTGAGTGTGATAGCTTTTATTATGATAAAAGCACAAAAGTATTTGAAGCCTTTGGTAATGTTCACATCAATGATAACGATAGTGTGAACATATACTCGCGCTATCTTCTTTACCATGTAGATACCCGCATCGCTAATCTTAAAAACCAGGTTCGTCTTACCGACGGGAAAAGCGAACTGACGACCCAGCAACTTGATTACGATCTTAATCAGAAAATCGGCAATTATTATAATGGTGGAAAAGTCGTTAACGAGAAATCAGTATTAACTTCTTCCGAAGCCACTTATTACGCCGAGCGGAAAGATGTTTACTTCAAAAAGAATGTTGTCCTGGTTGACCCGCAATATAAGCTGAAGGCAGATTCACTATTATACAACAGCGCCTCACAGATCACTACCTTCATCACTAAGACGTTTATTGAAGACTCTGCCCGTAACATTGTTACCAGCAGCGGATTCTATGACCTGAAAAACAAAAAGGCTTCATTTGGTAAAAGACCCATCATTAATGATGGATCTTCACAGGTAATTGCCGACAATATCGACACAAACGATAGCACCGGTTTAAGTATTCTCACCGGCAATGTAGATTATAAAGACACGGCGCAAGGTTATGCTATGCGCGCAGACTTTATGAATGTTAATAATAAACTCGGTACCGTACTTGCTACTAAAAGACCTTTACTCATCATTAAACAGGAAAAGGATTCACTGTTCGTTACTGGCGATACTTTATTCTCAGCGAAACTTAGTTATCTTGATTCACTAAATGCACTTAACGTTCCCGACTCAGTGCTCGCAAAAGATTCGGCGCGAAACATTCGTGGTGTTGCTGTCGTTGATGCAAAAACCGGCAACGATAGTGCAGACCGGTATTTTCAGGCTTTCCGGAATGTCCGGATCTTCTCTGATTCTTTGCAGGCTGTTGCTGATAGCCTGTTTTACTCGGGTAAAGATTCCATCTTCAGATTATTCCGGGATCCTATAATGTGGGCCAGCAACAGCCAGGTAAGTGGTGATACCATCTATATCTATACAAAGAACAAAAAAGCAGAACGCGTATACGTGTTTGAGAACAGTATCGCTATTAATAAGTCCGACGAAAACATGTTCAACCAACTTAAGGGTACTACCTTAAATGGCTATTTCAAAGATGGCGTCATGGACTATATGCGTGCTAAGGGTACTGCTGAGAGCGTATATTATGCCAGAGATAAAGATGATTTGCTTGTAGGGATAAACCGTGTATCCGGCGATATTATTGATATGCGGTTCAAAGACAAGGAACTCAATCGTGTTGTGGTGATGAATGAAGTTAAAGGCACCATGTATCCTGTGTCGCAAATACCCGAGGAGCAGAAAACTTTGCGCAACTTCAAATGGCAGGAAGATCTTCGTCCAAAAACAAAGTTCGAATTACTTGAACCTCCAAAGACTGCACCACCGGCGGCTTCAACGGAAACTACAAGGCGCGATTTCTAACAACTTTAACATCGTGGTAATGTATGTTGGTTAAACCTTTGCGTTACAACCATTCATACCTTAAACATCTACGATTATGAAAAGTAAGTCATTAGCATCCGCTTTGTTCGTCGTACTGATTTCTTCTACATGTTTAATGGCACAGGATGCCGATCCGGATCCGGCCTATTACGATATTAAACCGGCAGGCAGGGATTACCGGATGGCAGTTGGTTTACGATTAAGCAATTCAATTCCCACCCTCAACAATTCCATCACTGGTAAATACTTCGTTACTGATCGCAGTGCTGTTGAAGGTATTATTTCGTTTGGAAGCAAATTCGGAATCGGTGCTTTATTAGAAATTTATAAACCATTCAATGCCGAAGGTTTGAGTTGGTTTTATGGAGCGGGTGCCTATGCAGGTTTTGAGAGCAACAGTGACAAGAATGGTTCAGGCGGGGGTCGTGTGTTTGTGGGTCCCACCGGGATTCTTGGTTTGGATTATAAGTTCCCCAATGTACCCGTGAATCTTTCACTTGACTGGAAACCTGAATTGGATATAGTGCCGGCGATCAACTTTGTTCCGGACGCTTTCGCATTATCAGTGCGTTTTGCATTTCGGAACTAGCAGTTCACGCATAAACTTAAATTTCGATTAGATAACCGGCCCCGGGTCGGTTTTTTTATGTGTCAACACGCGATGCTTTATGCGTTTTTTTGCGGGGTTACGTATCTCTTTCTTGATTATTGTTCAGCAGGTGAACTTTATTTTCGAGTTTCTGCGGTTTTCTGCGGCAATTTCCCTTATTTTGAAATTGCAACCAGCTAACGAATGCTCAAGAAAGAACGACAGGCGTTCATTTTACGCCAGATTGATCTGCACAACAAAGTGCTCTCCTCCGGACTGTGCCAGGCGATTAATGTGTCGGAAGATACCATCCGCAGAGATTTGCAGGAATTAGCCGATGATGGTAAACTCATCAAGGTTCATGGTGGCGCACTTTCGCATTCTTTCAACCAGTTCCATTACCCTTCGAATAACGTATACGCTCAATCTCAGAAACAAACCATTGCCAAAAAAGCCGTTTCACTTATCAACGATGGCATGTTTGTGCTTACTTCGGGAGGCACTACCCTGCTTGAACTTGCCCGCAGTTTACCTGCCGCTTTAAAAGCGACATTTATAACTGGTAGTATTCCGATCGTGCAGGAGTATATGAATCACCCGAATATCGATGTAATTGTTATCGGCGACCGCGTTTCAAAAAGTGCGAAGATCACCACCGGTGGTGAGGCGCTTGCAAAGATCCGCCAGATACGTGCCGACCTTTGTTTTCTTGGTGTTAACGCGATAAATGTGCAGGATGGTCTCACAGACAACGATTGGGATGTGGTTCAGTTAAAAAAAGCGATGATTGAATCAGCGCAAAAGGTAGTTTGCGTAACCATTGCTGAAAAGCTGAATTCGCTGCAGCCGATACACGTTTCAGAACTTGGTAAAATCGATATCCTGATCACAGAGTTGCGACCTGATCACCCGGTGCTTCAACCGTACCGCGATGCAGGTGTAACAATCATTTAATTAGTCAGCCTTATATACAATTTCAATCACGAAGATCAAAACACAAGCTATGAGAGAATTATTTCGCTTGCTGCTGTTGCCACTGGTGTTGCTCGCGCACCTTGCCTCGGTAGCACAAACCCAGACTGTTTCTGGTAATGTAGTCTCCTCACGGGACGGTTCGCCGCTTGATGGCGCCTCTGTTCAGGTGAAAGGGAGTACAGCCGGCGTTGAAACAGATTCTAAAGGAAACTTCACCATTAATGCGCCAGCAGGTTCAACCCTTGTCGTAACTTATTTGGGATATACTTCAAGGGAATATAAAGTTGGTTCAAAAACAAGTGGTGTGGTCATTGGTCTTGCGCCAGCAGACAATTCACTTGAAGAGGTGGTTGTGGCAATGGATATAAAACGCAAGCCACGCGAACTCGGTTACTCAACACAAACAGTTTCGGGCCGGGAAATTAATGAAACACAAAGGCAGAATTTTGTTAATGGATTGCAGGGACGGATCGCGGGTCTTACCATCACTCCTACCACAGGTCTTGCAGGAGCTTCCTCACAGGTTGTGCTTCGTGGTTTCAATTCAATTTCATTAAGCAATCAGCCATTGTTTGTGGTAGACGGGATCATTCTTGATAACTCTACTATGAATGAAGACGCAAAAGGCGGGGGTGGCCTGGGTCTCGCAGGTAACGGTGCCGGCGCAAACGGCCGCCAGAACCGCAACAACGATTATACAAACCGTATCGCCGATCTTAACCCGAACGATATTGCCAACATAACAGTGCTGAAAGGACCTGAGGCCACAGCTTTATATGGCAGCCAGGCGAGTTCCGGTGCCATTGTTATTACTACAAAAAAAGCAATACCCGGTAAAGTTGGACTGAATTACGATAACGCTTTCAGATTCACAAAGCTGACCCGTACCAACGAAACGCTCGATACCTATTCAGCCGGTGTTAATGGTAATCCAAATTACCCTGGTGCCACATTCAATTACTTCGGCCCCGCATATCCTGAAAATACCCCGAGCTATGATAATGTAGATGCGTTTTTCAGAACCGGATTTTCACAACTACATAATATCGGAGCAGATTTCGGAACTAAAAATGCTGGTTTCAGAGCTTCAGGATCATACTTTGATGAAAGCTCTGTGATACCAACCAATAAATTCAAGAAACTGAACTTCAGGCTGGCAAATACTACAAAGATCAACAAGTATATCTCCATCAGTCCCGCTGTTCAATTCATCCGTTCTGAGAACGACAAACCGATGCGTGGAACGGGCAGTTACCTGGTGGGATTATATCTCTGGCCAAAAGAAAACGATATCCGGAACTATGTAGACGCACAGGGAAATAAAATTCCATTATATCAGGCAGACTATAATGCGGAGACAGATAATCCATTGTTCAATGCGAATAAAAACCGGAGTTCTGATCTTACCGAAAGATATATTGCAACTATGGGCGTTGACATCACTCCTACTGATTGGCTGACCATTAATGGCCGTTTCGGTTATGACCGTTATAATACTGAAGGTGCTGCCTTCTACCATCCGCAATCAGCTTCTTTCTCTGCTGCAACCGGCGGCTGGTTAGATAACTACTGGCGCAGGTACGAAGGTTATAACCATACTATTACTGCAACAGCCAAAAAAGACTTTGGTAAGTTTTCAACCCGCCTCATGGTTGGTACCATGTGGCAGGATTATAAAACACAGATGTTTGCCGTTGCGGGTAACAAGTTGAAAGACGTTAACAGTACCGATTCCAGCAATACAGATCCTTCAACCAGGGTTAGATTGAATCGCAATACATATGGCGAATACAACGACCAGATACTTCGGCAGATGGCCTATTTTGGTGAAGCAGGGATCGGGTATAATAATTACGCGTTCCTGTCTTATAGCCACCGCTTTGAAGCAGCATCAGTTTTCCCTAAGGTTAACAGGAAATATAACTATCCGGGTGTGAGTCTTAGCCTGATCATGTCGGACATGCTTGGTCTTAAACAGGATGTGTTGAGTTATTGGAAACTGCGTGGTTCTTATGCACAAACGGCCAGGCTTCCTGACCCGTATCGGAACCAGTCTGTGTTTGTAAACAACTATGCAAGTGCATCGCCACAGGTAATACCTTATGCATATTCGTATGGTTTTGATAACAATAATCCGAACCTGGCACCAGAAAGACAAAAAACCTTTGAGATAGGAACGGAGCTGAAGTTTTTTAATAACCTGGTTAGTCTTGATGCAACATATTACAACACCCTTTGTATTGACCAGATCAGCCAGGGATACCGCGCGAGTTATGCAACCGGCTTTATCCTTAACACACAAAACGCAGCTTCCACCCGCAACCAGGGTATAGAGCTTGTTCTTGATGTAAACCCGGTAAATCGCGCAGACTTTAACTGGAACGTCCGTTTTAACTTCAATCATGCGTGGAACGAGGTATTATCTTTACCTGAAGCAATTGCGTCAGAATACTATATCGCGGAAACATGGCTCTATGGTAATGCACGCGGTGGTTTGTACCGTAATAATCCTACAACAACGATTACAGGTTTTCATTATCAAAGAAACAATAAAGGCGATATCCTTATAAATCCGGCAACTGGTCTTCCTGTGGTTGAATCAACCTTCACCCCGATTGGCGACAGAAATCCTTTATTCACTCTTGGAACGCTAAACAGTTTCCGGTATAAGAACTGGAGCCTGAACTTTCTTTGGGATCTGAAAGTTGGTGGTGATATTTTCAATGCTACTGAAATGTTGCTGACACTCAATGGCAAAAGCAAACGTACAGAGGACCGCATGACGCCCCGTGTTATTAAAGGTGTATTGAATGACGCCAACGCAAATTCTGATAATCCAACACAAAACACTACCGTAATCACACCATATTACACAACTGCATACTACACGCAGATGCCTGAAGAAGAGTTTGTACAGAAAAATGTAAACTGGTTCCGTCTTCGTGACCTTACACTGAACTACAACTTCAAAACAAAAAATAACCAGGTATTTGTAAAAGGCATCAAATCACTTGGATTGTTTTTAACTGCCAGTGACCTGGTACTGATCACAAACTATCGCGGTGCTGACCCGGCTGTGAATGGGGTGAATGCTGCAGCAAGTGGTGTTGGTGGTTTTGGGTTCGACTATGCAAGTCTTCCTACGCCTGTTGCTATCAACATTGGTTTAAGAGCCGGATTTTAATCTATTAAATCGCAATTATGACACACAAAATAAAAACATGGATGGCTGGAACTGTGGCCATCGCAATGATACTCACGGGTTGTGAGAAAAAGCTGGACGAAGCTTATCAGAATCCAAACGCACCGGTTAAAGTGCCGGTCGAAACGATACTTCCGGGTATGATCGGCAGCTTCGTTGGCAGTTCATCTGCTGCAGGAAGTGCATATGGACTGGCTGCAGATGGAATCAACATCGGAAGATATATCCAATACTGGGGTGCTTACACCGTTTCTGCAGCTGTTAACAATGCTACCCAGTACGATCGCATGGGCGGTGCCACAGCCGCCAGCGACAACTTTGGAAGCATGTGGGCGGCCCACTATTATGGTATGGGGCAGAACCTGAACCGGATGGTTGAATGGGCAGCAGAAGAAGAAAAATGGGATTATGTTGGTGTGGGTTGGGCCATGCGGGCCTGGTCATTGTTCACTTCTACCAACCAGTACAATAATATGATCCTGCGGCAGGCGTTTAATACCAGCCTACAGACCTTCACTTACGAGGACCAGCCTGAAATTTATGACTCCGTAAGAGCTACCTGTTTCCGTGCTTTAGATTATCTGAACCGCACCGATGGGAACGTGAGCCAGGCAAATCTTGCTATCGGTGATGCCTATCTGAACGGCGGCGATGTAAACTTGTGGAAGAAATTTGTTTATGGCATCCTCGCCCGTTCCTATGGTTATCTGACTGTAAAAGCAGACTATAAACCAGATTCAGTTATCAAATATGCGGATTTGTCTGCGACTACCAATGCAGAAAATATCACTGCAAAATTTGCGAATACCGGCGTTACCGGAACGATGAACTATTTCGGTCCCGTCAGAGGAAACATCGGCACCCTGCGTCAGTCAAAATTTGTAGCTGATCTTATGAGCGGCGAAAACCCGGATGCATTCACCGGTGTGGCTGACCCCCGGGCGATTTATATGCTCAGAGAAAATCCAAATGGCACATTCAAAGGCATCATTCCAGGGCAGACAGCTACAAATTCAGGGATACCAGCCGCAGGAGATCAGCCGCAGAATTACTGGGGTAATCCTTTTTCATCCACAACCTCTCCTGCAACAAATCAATCAAGATATATCTATCGCAACGAAGCTGAATTCCCGTTGTTAACGGCTTCTGAAATGAAGTTTCTGAAAGCAGAGGCGTTATTTAGAAAAGGTGAAAAAGAGCTGGCATTAACTGCGTATACCGAAGCTATAGGGTTGAACTTCGATATGCTGACCACTAAATACAATATCAATATCCCAGCGGGTAAAGAGATCACCGACGCGGTAAAGAACGCTTATCTGGATAATCCTGCAATTGTTCCGGAAACAGGTGCAGAGCTAACACTCACACATATTATGCTGCAAAAATATATCGCGCTGTATGGCTGGGGTTCTCATGAAACCTGGGTAGATATGAGAAGATATCATTACACAGATACTGATCCAAACACGGGTAAACAGGTGTATGCCGGGTTTGAACCACCAGTAACCAATCTGTTTGAGGACAATGGTGGCGAACTTGTTTATCGTACGCGTCCACGTTACAATTCGGAATACCTGTATAACATTCCGGCATTGGAAGCGATTGGCGCGATGGATAAAAACTATCACACCAAGAAACCCTGGTTTGCCCTGCCTTAATTCTTAAAAAATTAATTATGCGAAAGATATTTATAGTACTTATTAGTGCGGTCAGCCTCGGCATAAGTTCATGCGAAAAAAAGCTGGACATGGTGGCTGAATACGATACCAACGCCGACAACTCCAAAGCTTTTCTGAAATTTGTACATGCATCTCCAAACTTCAGACAGATATGGAACACGCGTGACAGCTTCAACCTGTTTGTGAACGATGTAAAGCTGAATACAACAAACCTGACTTACAACAGTTTGTTCCCATATTCGGTTAATGCATCCACCACGTCTATTACCGCTACCTATGCGGCGGTTCCGTCAGGGAATGTCCGGATCAAATTATCAAACCCTG
>JAEZGI010000013.1 GCA_023416995.1 Bacteroidota bacterium | reverse complement strand
TCCATCATTGCAGCTACAGGACATTCTATCATTTGATTTGATGCAGACATGATAGTTACTTTTTAGTTACCAGTATTTGCCCTGTTACCTTTTGGTAACAGAATCCAGCCGATTCTATAATCAGTTTCTTTGTGAATCAAATGTAATCTTTCTTCATTTTTAAACAATACAACATATGATTTTAGTAACAGGAGCAACAGGACATTTGGGATCAGCAGCCGTTTCGCATTTAATGAAAAACACTGACCCGCAAAATATCGCCGTCTTTGTAAGAGACGAAAACAAAGCTGTACAATTGAAAGCTGCAGGTGTTGATATCCGTATAGGAGATTATGAATTACCTTCTTCATTACATGCCGGTCTGAAAGTTATCAAACAATTATTTCTCATTCCCGGCAGAGATGCACGAAATCGTTTACAACAACATCAGAATGTGATAGACGCAGCTAAAAAAGCGGGTGTTCAGCATATCGTGTTTGCAGGCATGGCCATGCAGGATGTAAACAACTCGGTAGTTCGGCCCTTCCTTGAAACTATTTCCAAACCGAGGAGTACATCAAAAACAGTGGGCTCAATTTCACTTTATTACGTAATGCATTATATACCGATGGTATTCCAATTTTTGTTGGCCAGGATGTATTGAAAACCGGTATAAACCTCCCGGCAGGGAACGGCAGGGTTGCACATGCATTGCGGAGAGAAATGGGAGAAGCAGCCGCTAATCTGTTACTTGAGAATCGCCCTCAAAACAAAACGTATCAACTTACAGGCACCAAATTAAACTCGTTTGAAGACATCGCTGACATTATCAGCGGGCTGTCAGGTAAATCAGTTACTTATAACAATGCGGACCCTGAGCGTTTTGCGGAACAAATCAAAACTATAGGACTTCCGGAGGTAATAGTAAAGGTAATAACCGGCTTCTCAGCAGACATCAAAAACGGGCAATACGAAATTGTGGCCGATCACCTGGAGCAATTGCTCGGAAGAAAACCAGCATCATTAAAAGAAGGTTTAAAGGAGATTTATAATTGGTAGTATGTATGAACAGAACGCGGGTAACTTCGTGGCAATGGAACCTGTCATACTGAAGCGGGACAAGCGCGGGAAAGTCGTGATGGGTTCCGCCCGCTCAACAAAGTAAATTTCGCCTTTTCAACAAAGTTCGCAAACGAAGATCGCGTTAATTTTGTATAACACATTAACACAATCATCGTTTATGTCATCATACTGGTCGCCTACAGAAGAGATCATGTTGCCGTGTATCACGGACAAATACCTGAAGCTGGAATTCGTTTCTGATAATCATTATTTTGGCCGGATCATCTCCGGTGAAATGAAGATGATCATTGCGGACCGCACAATCACATTGAATGCTGGTCAAACATTTTTCTGGCCACGCAATCAATTGGCGACTACCATCAAGACCCCAAAAGATGGACAACCCTATAAATCGGTGATGATCAGTTTAAAAACACACCGGCTTAAGGACTATTATGCCCGGCACCAGGTTACGGCCCGCCCTGCGCGAAGTGGAGGGTTGCGTTTATTTGAAGATCATCCTTTGCTGGAAAGTTTATTCGGATCATTATTGCCATATCTCGCAAACCAGGAACAGGTTCCGGCATCTGTAATCTCTGTAAAAATCGAGGAAGCGATCACGGTATTGCGGGCGCTGGACAATACCATTGATGCCCAACTGCTAAATTTTTCGGAACCAGGAAAAATTGACCTGGCGGATTTTATGGAGAAGAATTTTATGTTCAATATGCCGCTTCAAAAATTTGCATATCTGACAGGTCGGAGTCTCACCACATTTAAAACCGACTTCAAAAAAGCTTTCAATACCAGTCCTCAACGCTGGCTCACTTTGAAGCGACTCGAACTGGCAAACTATCAGCTTCGCGAACAAAATCGCAAACCTGCGGAGGTTTATCTGGAAGCCGGTTTTGAGAACTTATCTCACTTCTCCTTTGCTTTTAAAAAGCATTTTGGCTATGCGCCCCGGGAAGTGATTCGCTGACCTTTTTTAGGTAAATAATAAATGAATAGCGGGCTGAAAGGCGGCCGGTGTCGCCACGCGTTTGTATAGCTCCAAATAGTCACCATATTCTTTTAATCAACAATTATAATCTATGAGTACACAGATCAAAACAACAACACAGAGCGTTGCCTTGGTAACCGGTGCAAACCAGGGTGTAGGATATCAGATTGCCAGGGCTCTCGCAGAAAATGGATATATAGTATATATCGGGTCAAGGAACATCAGCAATGGCGAAAAGGCGGCTGCTGAAATTGGTGGAAATGCACAGGCAATTCAACTGGATGTAACCAAACAACCAACTATAGCTGAAGCAGTAACACGCATTGAAGCGGAACAAGGCAAACTTGATCTGCTGGTTAATAATGCAGGGATTTCACATGCGGGGAAACCGGGTCGGTCGCTTGAAGAGGCCACCGCTGCAGGTAAGGCGACCACAGCCTCGTTGGATGAGGTACGGACAGTCTGGGAAACAAATGTATTTGGTGTGATTGCAGTGACCCAGGCCATGCTGCCGTTGTTACGAAAATCATCGGCCGCGCGTATAGTGAATGTATCGAGTGCACTAGGTTCGCTGAGCTGGCTCACGGATCCTGCATGCTGGGCAAGGGACCATTTTGGTGTTGTATATGGAGCCTCAAAAACAGCAATGAATGCGGTAACATTGGCCTTTGCTATCGAGCTGGAAAAAGAAAACATAAAGGTGAATGCAGTGAGTCCTGGTTTTACGGCAACGGCGCTAAACAACTTCCAGGGAACTGATTCGCTTGAAGTGGGATCACGCGAACCCATTCGTGTAGCACTTGAAACCGATGGCCCGACCGCTTCTTTCACAGGTCCTGATGGAGTTTTAGGGTGGTAAGCGGCAAGCCGTTTTCCCGGGAAGGCCATATTTATTTTCCAGGCACAAACTTTTTTGTAATCTTTATTGCAAAAGTTGTTTGAATTATAAGATAGTGCGACTCCATTTATTTTTAGCGGTAATAAACTGTTTGTATCTGTGTCCTAAATCGGGAAACGGTCAAACTGCTGTTCTGGCACCAGATATTCTAGAGCAAAAGATTGACAGGTTGATGATGGCATATACGGGTACAGACAGGCCTGGTGCCGTTATAGGGATCGTGGAAGACGGCCGGTTCGTGTTTAAAAAAGGTTATGGCATGGCCAATTTGAAATTGCGGCAGCCTAATCGTCCCGAAGTTGCTTTTAAAATAGCGTCCCTCAGCAAGCAATTTACTGCGGCAGCCATAGTATCCCTGATTCAACAACGGAAATTGAATGCATCTGACGATATTCGAAAGTACCTGCCGGCGTTTCCCGTTTATGACAAGGTGATTACCATCAACGACCTGTTGTACCACACCTCCGGGATCAGGGATTATATGGTGATAATGTGGTTAACCGGGATGAGTTTCGAGAATAAGTTTACCAACCAGGATGCCCTGCATTTAATTTACCGACAAAGCAAATTACATTTCCCCACGGGCACCCGATGTGTTTATAGCAACTCAAATTATATTTTGCTGGCAGAGCTCCTGAAGGTAGTCACCGGTAAAGAGCTCGACGAATATTGCCGGACCGAATTGTTTTTACCTCTCGGGATGCAACAAACTGCATTCAATGGTAGTATACATCCGCGAAAGGTTACAACTGCTTTGAGTTATTATTACGGTTCCGGATATCGGGCGTTCAAAAATGATAATAGTGTCTCTGGCGACGGTGGTATAATAACGACAATTGATGATTTGCTGCAGTGGGACAACACTTTTTATGACACCGGTTCGCTGGCGCGCCAACTTATAGTCACCGGACAATTGCATGATGGCAAACCACTCACTTATGGGATGGGTATCATGACCGGAACATATAGAGGACTACAAATACAGTTTCATCCAGGTGCATTTTTAGGCTATCGTGCGGAAATGCTCCGTTTCCCACAGAAAAAGATTTCAATTATCTGTCTCGGAAATACGGAGGGAATTAATCCGGAAAAGCTGACAAGAAACATAGCGGATCTGTACCTCTTTGGACAAATCGAAAACAAGGAACAGCTCTCTCTTGCTCCCGAAGAAATTACAGCCGTCGTCGGGAGATATGAAGTTGCTCGTAATGTATTTGTAGATATCAGATTCGAAGATAACGTGCTGACCGGCCAGGTGACCGGTCAGCCAAAACAAAGTTTAAGTTTCCTCGAAAGAAATGTCTTCAGCATTAAGGGATCGAATGATACTGCCGTTTTTAGTTTGCCTTCCAACGGAAAAATGCAGCAACTTACCGTTATTCAAAAACAAGGCAGAACTATTGCAAAGAGACCAGAAATCGTTAATAACCCGGCGATGGACAAGTATACCGGTCGGTATTTTTCGAAAGAACAAAACGCATTTTATACTTTTTTTATCAAAAAAGGTCAACTCTATTTCCGGGCTGGCAATAGTACAGAACCGGTAAAGGCTGAAGTTTTGAAAAATTATAACCGGCTGTATTTCGGC
This sequence comes from Bacteroidota bacterium, assembly GCA_023416995.1. Classification (GTDB taxonomy): domain Bacteria; phylum Bacteroidota; class Bacteroidia; order Chitinophagales; family Chitinophagaceae; genus DATHKG01. Next base: position 20,405 of record JAEZGI010000013.1, on the reverse strand, counting down.
TATCAGAACCTTGAGCAGGCGACTATTGATTTCGAAGTAGCTGCTAATGGTACTATTTCTGCCTTCACACTAAATTCGGGAAGAGTTTCCGGACTCAGGTTTGTAAAACAATGAGTAACCTGGGCCGGCTTGCAATTAACATGCATACCCGGCAAAAAGCGTTGCCATCTTAGCGTGGCGAATACTTCACAATATCGATCCCGATTCCATTTGGGTCGGTGATTGCGAAGTGCCGGTCGCCCCAGGGTTCATCACGGATCTCAATTTCTATTTTGATACGCTTTTGTTTTAATTCCTGGTACAGCTTATCCACGTCATCAACTTCAATCGTTAAATACATGCCCTGGCCGTTAAATGGTTTTTGAAACAAGGGTTGCTGGCTGGGGTGGTTCGGCAATAAAAAACTGAGTTCCGCTTCTTTATTGGGTGTATGCAGCAAAAGGTAAAATTCGTTCTCAAACGTAACACCAAAACCTAATGTTTTGGTATAGAACGTTTTTGTTTCCAAAAGTTTATTGGTGACAATGCCAGCGTTTAGTTTCATTTTTTGCGGGATTTTATAATTGGTTTGAGAATAACTATTAACGATAATACAGATCAGTGATGTAATCAGTAAAAGCTTTTTCATCATTTTCTTAGCTTAATTTGCTCTAACCGAAGCCTTCCTGTGTGATGGCACACAACCAATTGTTCCCGGTTACCTTGGTTATGCGAAAATATTCGCGGGGTCCTGATTTTTATTGTAAAAAACGGACATTATAATATCGTAGCGTTAGATAGCAGGTGAAGATCTGGCTGTTGGGTGTGAAACGCTTTTTTCGGGGTCAACCCGTACAGGGTTTTAAACTCTTTTATGAAGTGCGATTGATCATAATAACCCATATCGAAAAAGGTTTTATGTTTCCGCAAAGTTTCACTTGAAGGTCTGGCATTCAGCAATTTTTGAAAACGCACCACCTGGCTGAATGTTTTTGCTGTATCCCCGACATAAAACTCAAATATCCGACGAAGTTGTCTTTTGCTGATTCCTGTGTCCAGATCTTTTTCAATTTTCAGCATGTCTGAATTGCGTAGAATAATTTCAAGCGCCTCATACAAACGGCTATCATGATCGATGTTTTTATTTGCAAACAGCGCAATAAAATATCTGCCAAGCAGATTTCTGATATCGTTCAGTTGAAGGCTTTCGTTGAAGTGTGTCGAGATGTATTTCGCTATGCCTGGAACTACAAGCTGGAGTTTTTCGAGCCTGTTGCTTAGTTCCACCGCTTTGATATTAAACAACTGCGGAAACATAGTGGGCAAAAAACGGATCCCGATCTTATTAAAAGTGCCGGTGAGCGGGAACTGATTAAACTTATTACAGAATCCCATGACATAACTCTCGCTGGGGTCCTGGAGATCAAATAGGATATCTATGCAACCATCCGCAACTACAAGATAATTATAAGGAGAAGTAAGAGGTTTTCTGTCTTTGAGCTGCCAATAACAATATATAAACGGCTGTAAAAGCTTTTGAGGCAGCACTTCAGTGTATATAACATTTTCATCCGATGCTTTTACAGCGGGTTGCATGGGTTTGTACAAACTTCTTATCGCACCGACAATGCTCATAGACTTTTTTTGCTGTTTGCGTGTGCAAAATTACAAAAACATCATTAGTAAAATATTCGCAAAACTGTGATGTTATCATGACTGGATCCGTTAAGCAGTCAGCTAAAAAAATTATATAGATTTACCGAAAGATTTATAATGAATACCCGCAACTGGACGCTGTTCTTGTTATTGCTTATATCGGCAGACTGTTATGCTCACCATAACAAAACGGTGGTAGGTTTAAAGAATGTTGATTTTGTCGATCACAACAGGAGCAACTGGTTAGGCAACGGTCCCCGGCCGCTCCGATCAGTTATATGGTATCCCGCTGCAACAAATGATCATGTAGAAATAGTCGTGAATACTGCTGACTCTTTGAGGCCGGAGGCAACGATCACGAACGCACCGTTAAGTATGGACAGGGAGAAATATCCGTTGATCATCTTATCACATGGATCGCAGGGCAATGCTATGTCGATGCAATGGCTGGGTCACTTTCTCGCATCCAGGGGTTTTATAGCAGTAGCAGTGAGCCATAACGGTACAGATGAAGAAGAAATGCGAAAGAACGGACTCACACTGTCTGATTTTTGTATGTGGGAACGGCCGAAAGATATTTCCGTAGTTCTTGATACTTTGCTTAAAGATCCGGTCTTTGTTACCAAAATTGATACTGGCAGAATTGCCGTCGCAGGTTTTTCACTTGGTGGCACAACTGCTATCTGGGTCACCGGTGCTGTATTTGATATGGACCGGCTAACAAAAAGTGATCCCAATATACCCGCACGATATCGTGATGACGTTAATAGGTTTACATCGTTTGTCCAAACAAACCCGATCGGCATCCGCTCGGCCAAACATCGCTCAGCCTCCTTCAAAGATCAAAGGATAAAAGCTGTATTTGCGCTGGCCCCTGCTATAGGCCAGGGCTATGACAAAAAGGGTTTGCAGGATGTGGATGTACCTGTTCAGATCGTCGTTGGAGATGCTGATATTGTTAACCCGCTTGCTGTTAATGCTAAACATTATACAGAAAATATAGCCACTGCCAGGCCGTTAAAAATACTTAAGGGAGAACGTGGCCATTACATTAAACCTTCAACGCCACAAGTACGTGCTGCTGAACTACAGGAGGTCGCTAAACTGGCTGCAGATTTTTTTAACGAGGTACTTTAACCTGTTTTAAGCAAGTCCTTAGCTACCTTCGTGACCGAACACCCGCAGCTAATAAGGCTGCGTAAAAAACATAACCATGAATATTATTACAAGATCCCGTACCTACGAATGGGACGATCCTTTGCAAACCGCAGCCCGGGCACAATCAATGTCCGGATTCGATTTTTTGAACGGAATCCTGAATGGAAGCATTCCTCCTCCTCCCCTTGCACAAACGCTCGACTTCCAACCGTTAAGTTTAGAGCCAGGTAAGGTTGTATTCCGTTTTGAACCAAAAGAGTTTCACTATAATCCCATCGGGATGGTTCATGGTGGCGTACTATCAACGGTGTTGGACACAGTGCTTGGTTGTGCATTGCACTCTATGCTGGCTAAAGGCGTCGGGTATACTACACTCGAGTTGAAAGTAAACTTCGTTAAAGCTGTTACAACCAATAGTGGCATTTTGAAAGCCGAGGGGCGGTTAATACACAAAGGCAAAAGTACCGGCCTGGCCGAAGCCGATTTAAAAGATGAGCAGGGTCGTTTATATGCGCACGCTACTTCAACATTTATGCTGTTTAATACCTAACAGATTCACCTCTTGTTCCTGATCCGGCCACCGGGTACTCTACCATTTGTTTTGCACCAGGCATGTTAGTTAATTTTTGGTTACCACTTTTTGTATTGTTGAGAGACTTCTTGTCAGAAAAATTTGCGTCCGCGCATAGTCAACAGATATACCATAGATTTGTATACCGGGCTCCGGGATAAAGCAACCAGACTATACCATCATTCAAATAACTGTTAACACATGAATGCGCTAAAACGGTCTATCGTAGCCATATTGGCAATGTCACTTGTTACTGCTCCTTTTACACCTGTGTATTCGCAACAAATTCCATCGCGGGTCATTGAGGATGGCGGATCCGGAAAATACACTGCTATTATGATGACCGAGGCCGGACTTCCCACACATACAATCTTCCGCCCAAAAGACATCAGCGTGTTTGGCAACAACAACAAGCTACCCATTATTACCTGGGGCAATGGTGCCTGTTTTAATTCACCGTGGGAGCATGTGAATTTTTTAAATGAAGTGGCCTCTCATGGCTTTCTCGTCATAGCGATAGGCATACAACCTTCAGAATCTGGTGAGAAGATCAGGGGTTCGTCCAAATCGTCTCTGCTCATCGATGCCATAGATTGGGCCATTGCCGAAAGCAGGAACACAAACAGCCCTTACTACGGGAAGATTGACACAGGCAAAATTGCTGTGAGCGGAATGTCCTGCGGCGGATTGCAGACGCTGGAGGTTGCTGGCGATCCAAGGATTACAACTATCGGTGTATTTAACAGTGGTGTTTTAAAACAAACGGGTGAGGGAATGCCAGGTATGCCGAAGATTACAAAAGAGCAGCTCAAAAAGATTCATACGCCTACCCTTTATCTTTTAGGCGGGCCTTCTGATATCGCTTATAACAATGGCATGGATGACTTCAGACTAATTAATCATGTGCCTGTTTTTGTCGCCAACATGGATGTGGGACATGGCGGTACCTATGCGAAACCTCGCGGTGGTGAATTTGCAGTTGTTGCAACCGCGTGGTACAAATGGCAACTAAAAGGTGATAAAGATGCGGCTAAGATGTTTACCGGCAACCCTGCCGGACTGGCCCAATCACCCGGTTGGACTTTTGAAAAAAAGAATCTGGAGTAAAGTGATAAATCTTTAAACAGAGGAAAACATGTTGGAATTTTTCGTTTAATGGAACCTGTTATTTTAACGAAGGCACAAGCAAGGAAGGTTATCATACATGCCGCGGGTCTTTCGCAGAAAGCTCAGTTCGGTGATGGCATTGAAGCTGTTTACAGGGTAATTGATCACCTCGGTTTTGTTCAGCTCGATACGAACTATGTAATGGAACGCGCACATCATCATGCCTTATTTGCACGCGTACCTGGTTATCAAACAAAATGGTTGGCAGAGCTTTGTGAAGATGGTCGCGTATTTGAATATTTTACTTCGGATGCCGGGTTTATGCCGATGAACGATTTCCGGTATTCATTGCCTGTCAAACACAGTTATGCAACAAAGGAACGATCTGTTACTCCTGCAGAAATGCGGCTGTACCAGAAGGTAATGGAAAGGGTTCAACGTGAGGGCCCGTTGATGGTGGGTGATTTTGAAGATGACCGGCTGGAAGCCAGCACCGGCTGGTGGGACTGGCGCCCGTCGAAGATAGCATTGGAACGTTTATATCTTGATGGCCGGTTGATGATCAGCCGCACTGAAAGTTTTCATAAAGTGTACGACCTACCGTTGAACCTTGTGCCATCAGATACTGATCAAACCATGCCATCGGACGAGGAATATGCGGGGTATGTTATCCGTCGCACGCTTGGTGCATTGGGCATTAGCAGCGTCAAAGAGTTGGCATGGCGTGCGCGACGGGTGAAAGGCAATCTCGTAAAACAAGAGCTGGCGCTGATGGTGGCAGAAGGTGAAGTTCGCAATGTAATGGTCGAAGGAGTGAAAACTGCTCCATTGTATATGCTGACGGACCAGGAAACGAGGATCAGGTTATCCGGCGATGTTTTCATTTTGTCACCATTCGATATCCTGAATGTTTTTCGTCATCGCCTGAAAGACTTTTTTGATTTTGATTACCAGATTGAATGTTTCGTGCCTGCGCCAAAACGCAAGTATGGTTATTTTTCTCTGCCAGTTCTCTTGAAAGATGTTTTCATTGCACGCATGGATGCCAAAGCCGATCGCAAAAACAAAATTCTCATCGTTCATAACCTGCATTTTGAACCTGTTGAGCTTAGTGAAGCGATGCTTAAAAAATTTGCTGTCGAACTAAAAGCTTTTATGGCATTTAATCAGTGCCGGGAGATTGTATTCAGCAAGTGTAATAGGAAGTCATACCTCAGGTGCATCAGAGAAGCCGTGGTGTAATCCCTTCCACTGTGATCTCCTCGTTGTTCAACTTCAGAACCCCGGCAAAAGCAACTGCAGCTTTGTGTACCTGTACCAGCCAGTCTTCGGCCGCATTGTCATCTGCGCCGTCAGAAATATATTTAAGGCTAAGGAAGGGAATATCTTCTTTCATTGCAACCAGTGCCAGCGCGTAGCCCTCCATGTCCACGACATCATAAATGGTCGTGCAATGCGCCATGTCAAAACTATCGCCCGTTCCACAAGTGGCCTGGGTTATCCCTTCCATCTGCAAGCCATACTCAAGGATTGGGGATAGTCCGGAAAATGGTGTTTCATATTGCTCGTATCCCAGGCCTCTTACGTCCATATCCCGCTGCACAAATCTGGTACAGCAAACGATTTCGCCTTTCTTGTAGCAATTGCTACCGGCGGAACCTAGATTCACAATCAGTTTCGGCCTTTCTGCTTGAATAGCTTTCGTCAGGTAATAAGCGGCATTTACTTTGCCAATACCGCATATCAAATGTCTGTATTTCGTAAAGACGTCGGCAGCTTCAGATGCAAGGGCAAATGTGAACAGGACATCTTCAATAGCAAAAGAGTGATTCTGATTTATGTTGATCATGACCGTTTTGTAAACTTTAAAAGGAGCAAATGTATACAATAGGTGTCAACCGGACTTTGATGATCTTAGGGAAATTTTAGTTCAGAAGTTTGTTATTGATGTTGGTGGTGACCTAACTTCGCTGATCAGCCAGGCCAGCCGGAATATTTACATGCTCTATTGAGGAATGTCTTGCCACGCGGTTCGCCTTCGAAGAAAACATCGTCGAAATAAAAATTAGAAAGATGGATTTGAAACTTAAAGATAAAACGGTATTTATAAGTGGCTCTACTGCCGGTATCGGATTTGCCATTGCACACAGATTCTTACTCGAAGGGGCACAAGTAATCATCAATGGCAGAACCAGGCAAGGTGTTGAAAATGCAATGAATGAATTGAAGGCATCGGTTCCTGATACAAAGCTATCTGGTATACCGGCGGATTTTTCAAAACCTGACGATGTAACCCGGCTGATAGAACAATTACCCGAAGTTGATATACTCATAAACAATGCAGGCATTTTTGAACCGAAAGCATTTGCTGAGATCACAGATGAAGATTGGTTCCGCTTTTTCGAAGTTAATGTGATGAGTGGCGTTCGGTTATCAAGACATTTCTTTCCGAAGATGCTTCAAAAAAATTGGGGTAGAATTATTTTTATTTCAAGTGAATCGGCTGTCTTCATTCCCGATGAGATGATTCATTACGGAATGACAAAAACGGCCCAGCTTGCAGTAAGCCGGGGGCTGGCAGAACTGACAAAGGGTTCGAACGTTACTGTCAATTCCATTTTGCCGGGTCCTACAAAATCAAAAGGTGTAGGTAGTTTCATCGAAGACTTGTCAAAAGCAAATAATAAATCTATCGAAGAAGTTGAAAAGGACTTTTTTACTAACATGCGTCCGACATCTCTTTTACAGAGATTTGCATCGGTCGAAGAAGTTGCCGACACGGTTGTTTATTATTCCAGTCCGCTGGCTTCTGCAACAAACGGCGCTTCAATTCGCGTGGAAGGCGGGCTTATCAGATCGATTTTATAAATGATTGAATCCAGGCCCCGCTTTCAGCACCATTCTTTTCTGAAACTGCGATTTGAAAACCCTTCCCAGGGGAAGCGCCTGGTTATTCACCGTTACGTGCATGGTGTTGAAGCTGGAAACCTTATCCATCGCAATAATATAAGATTTATGAATCCTCATGAAAGAACCTGACGGTAGCTTCTCTTCCATATAACCAAGTTTTTCGGAAGCTATATAAAACCTTTCCTTAGTATGTACTTTAATGTAATCTGAAAGTCCCTCGATATATAAGATGTCATCTAATAAAATTTTGACCTGACCGCGGCCGACCTTAAAAAACATATAAGCAGCATGGTCGTCTTTGATCCCGTTCATGGTTATGGCCCTTTCGCCCTGGTATTGGTTATACTTTGCTATTGTTTTTAGAAACCGTTCCTGTGTGACAGGTTTAACCAGGTAATCAAAAACATCAATCTCATAGGCATCCGCGGCGTACTCACGGTATGCTGTCGTGAGAATAATCTTTGGCCCAGGCTTCAACAACCTGGCGAGCTCCAGGCCCGACATCTTTGGCATACGGATGTCCAGGAAAATAAGGTCAACCGCATTTTTTTGCAGGAAGGCAAACGCATCCAATGCATTATTTAAGCTATCAACAACCTCAAAGCCCGGCATACCTGACAAATGCAGCCTGATCAGTTCTCTTGCCGGTTCTTCGTCATCAACGATTAAGCACCTGGTCATTCGTGTTTATTTGGATGTTTAATATAACAAGATAAACATTCGATCCTTCAATAATTTCCAGTTGATGTTTTTGCGGATAAATCAGTGCAAGTCTTTTTCGGACATTTACCAGGCCGATCCCACCCGGGTTTGGCGTTGTTTGTTCTGTTATTAGGTCCCGGCTGTTTTTAATTTTAAATGAGAGTTGGTTCGCTTCGCGTGATACATCGATCCTTACCCAATTCGTTTCAACAGAATCCCCCACTCCATGTTTAAAACAATTTTCGACCAACGGTAGCAAAAGCAGCGGCGCGATCTGCAAATCATCTATATCGTCAAAAATATTAACGGACACATCTACCCTGCTACCGTACCTGTTTTTTTGCAGTGCAATATAGTGATTGATATATTCAAGCTCGGCCGGCAATGCAACCTTCTCTCTTGACGAATCATACAAATTATAATTGAGAAAGCCCGACAGATGAGCGATTAGTGCCGCAGTTTCGGTGCTCGATTTTAATGCCGTAGCATATATGTTGTTTAAGGTGTTGAAAACGAAATGCGGCTGAACCTGGGCCTTCAGCAACTCCAGTTCGGCGCGCGTATTTTGCTGTAATAGATCCTGCAATCGTTGCTTTTCATTGTTCCAGTAACGAATAAAATAATACAAAGCGTATAATCCGGTCACCGCATAAAGATTGACGAATTCAACCAACAGTTTCCCCCAGGAGAAAAATGGCAAGCTCAGCGCGTGTGGAAAATAACCAGGATAAATAAAGTAATAATTCACATACCGTCTGGCAAGCAGAAGCAAGATCGATATTAAAAAAGCAACAACAGCAAACATTGCTTTTCGTGCTTTCCGGTAATAAAACCGGATGAAGATTTGAACCGTAAGAATAGAAAAGACCATCGATACCGGAAGGGCCATGCAGGCATTTAAGAAGTATCCGTCATAGTCTCCGTATAAAGCCGCGAGACCGAGCCATTGATACAAAAAGTACAGCGTCCAAAAGATGACGTTAAAAGCCGTATCATTTATAGATCTCATGTACCGGGTTTAAAAGCAAGATAAAGGTTTTTGACCCTGACCACATTGGCCGATCTGACTCACATACCTGCCTTCGGCGAACTACCTTATTTTTCGGTGAACGGTTAATGCCGACAATCCCGGTTGTATGCAGAATATGTGTTGCCTGGTGCACAGCTCCGTCTACATTTGTTTTGGACCGAAATTGTTTACACTACAAATGCAGAGATTGATTATTACCGGAAGGGCGTTTTATGCGATCGCTTTGATTGTTTATGGCATTCAACAACTCTACTTTGGAACTTTCCGGGATGTGTTTTTTTCGGTTTACCAGCAACAGCTCCCGTTGTTGAATGTTTTCGCTTACCTGTTCGGGTTATACCTCATTACCACCGGTATCCTGATTTTATTGCCGGGAAAAGGTCGCAGAGCATCATTGATTCTCGGAGCAGTTTTTATAACGCTATTGATCGGCACCCATCTTTCTTACGCATTGATTTCAGAAACAAACAAGTTGTATCACCTGGGATTATGGACCAACCCGCTAAAAGAACTAGCGCTTGCAGGAGGTGCTTTTGTTCTCGCTCATTCATATGGTGCCAATGATGTAGCCAGCCGGGGTTTATTGGAAAAGATGATTCCATACGGTAATTTGTTATTCCTGGTTACCATAACCAGCTTTGGTGTTGCGCATATCGTTTATTCACCCTTTCTGGCCGGCACCGTACCGGAATGGATGGCAAATCGCGAGTTCTGGATTTTGCTCACGGGTGTTACATTAATCGCCAGCGGTCTCGCTATCATTTTTGGGATCAGGATCAGGGCCATTGCGTTGCTATTGTCACTGCAAATATTTCTCTGGATCTGGATGGTTCATGTGCCCGGGACACTGGCAACCTCCTTAACTGCAAACAGGGGAAATTCACTGGCCAGCACCTTCGATGCATTTGCATTTAGCGGTACTGCATTGCTCATTTCCATGACGATGAAGAAACAGCAGTGGGTTGAGTACCTGGAACGTTTGGGCGAGCCTGAAATAATCAATTTATAGTTTGTATTACATGAAAAGAAATGAAAGCATTGATTTTATGCGCGGACTTGTCATGATCATTATGGCCCTTGATCATGTCCGCGATTTATTGCATGTCACGTCGATTACTCATTCACCAACTGATCTCAATACCACAACTGCTGCATTGTTTTTTACCAGGTGGATCACGTATTTATGTGCTCCGACTTTTGTTTTTCTTTCAGGTGCCGCCGTTTACCTTTCTATAAAAAGCAGGGCAAACATGACTGCTTCGCGGAAGTTCCTGTTAAAACGAGGGTTATGGCTCATTGTACTTGAATTCACGTTTGTCAACTTTGGAATTTGGTTCGATTTGAAGTTTGAGGTGCTGCTTTTTGAAGTCATCGCGGCCATCGGCTTTGGTTTCATCATCCTGGGGTTGCTGTTACCCATTTCTGCACGGGTGTTGGGATTGCTTGGTCTGTTCATCATTCTTATTCATAACCTCATCCCTGTAATTGCTGGTTCTGATTCTTCGTTGATGATAAAATTGGTGTCTGGTTTATTTTCACCGGGCGCACTACCTTATGGTGAGGGAAGATTGTTTATCATAGGGTATCCTCCAATTCCCTGGCTGGCCATTATGCTGGTTGGCTTTGGCGCGGGTCACTATTTTACGCTCGATCAGCAAAAGCAGCGCAGCATCTTTCTGAAAGCAGGATTGATAGCGTTTGGATCCTTTGTTGTTTTGAGAATAATCAATAGTTATGGAGAGCCTGTCCCATGGTCCACCCAGCAAACGTCGCTATTCACCGTTCTTTCTTTTCTGAATGTTACAAAATACCCGCCTTCGCTCCAATTTTGCCTTTTGTTCCTGGGAATGATGCTGGTGATCATTGCGCTGGTTCAAAACGTTCGGACGAAATGGATCGCGATAGTTAGTGTTTATGGTAAAGTGCCGCTGTTCTATTTTCTTGTACACTGGTATATCATTCATCCGTTAGTATTTGTAATGAATTATCTCCAGGGCTTCACACGTTCTGACATGCTGTTTGGCACGAATTTCGGCCGACCCAAAACGGGCGGCGGTGTCGAACTCTGGCAGGTTTATCTTGTTTGGGCCGGTATTGTTGTGTTCATGTTCCCGCTTTGCAAGTGGTATGGACGATATAAAGAACTGCATAAGGAGAAGCGGTGGCTGCGGTATGTGTAGCAACCGCGGACCGGATAACCCCTACCGGTTAAGTGAAGGTTATATCGCGCAGGTACTGGCGGAGCACCAGTCACTGGATGATGAAAACTCCGGAACATCAGTAAGGGCCTGATCAATCCCAAAACAAACAAGGTTGCCGTGACAACCTTGTTTGAACCTGTGTATGCAGGTATTAATAAATATTGAAATGACATTGCTTCGGGAATGATACTAATTCCCCAGGTAGATAAACATATTTAGGTTGAAGCCAGCCTGCCTGTTATCGATCATCGTTTGTGTTACTCCACCGTTTAAAGCTATCGTATGCGTGTGGGCACCGGCACTTTCAGTATTCCGCCCCGTATAGATCCTCGTATTATCTGAATCCTGGTTAGGTGATCCTGAACCACGCAAGCCGGCATTACCCGAGTTTTCCGAGGACCAATAAGAATCTGAGTAGCTATGTGTATGTGATCCGTTACTGGTAGTTGTTAATGTTACATTAGGCAAATTGCTTTGAACAAGCGCCAGCGCGTTTGAGCCTGTTATACTACCTGCGGCTTCGCCGGTGGCTGCACGATGTTTTACGGTCATATCGCGGGTGTCGGGCAACAGGGACCCGAAACCTAACGCGGTTGCGACCGCCTGCGCACCTGCAGGAAGTGAAGATTTCAATTGACCCGTCAGCAAATACCAGCCGTCATGATTGGCAGCATGGTAACTGTATTTAATATCTCCAAGAACCGCAATATCGGCGTCCAGTTTTCTCCAGCTACCATTGTTGAAATAAAAGATACCAGGATTCACATCTGTTTGGAAGATCATCAGACCGGCCGCCGGGGCTGTTATCGCGTCGCGTTGAGCTAGTGTCATCCTGGGCATCAACAAACCCTTTGTTGTTGATGTGATATCTAGTTGAGCCGAACTGTGGGGAACTGCATTGCCGATGCCCATTTGAGCGTTAACGGTAGTGCTGAAAGCAATGATTGCTATAATTAAAAGATTTTTCATAATTAAGTTGGAACAGTTGATGTGATTATAATTTTGTGATTTGGATCGTCTGCGGTTTGTCTGTTTTCTTAATTAATCGCAGTGAATAGGTTCCAGGCGTTAAATCCTGGATGTCATAACTGGTCTGTACCGCTTTCCAGCTTTTAATTAAACTACCGGTATTGCTATAAAGATCTAGTCTTACAATATCGCTCAGATCCCCTGTTAACTTGAATGTGGTTGTTGAAGGATTTGGGAACAGCGTTATGTTGTTGCTGGTTTGTAAGGCAGCCAGTGAAATTGTTCTAGAATAGAATGTTTTACCGTCCAGATCGTACTGTTTAATTCTGTATAATATTGCACCTTTCTGATGATCGTAATCTGTTAATTCATAACGCTGGGCCGTTTTATTAGTTGCAGTGATAACTCCCGGCACATTGGTCCATGTGTAACTATCCAGGCTTCTCTGTACATTAAAATGACTTACATTGTTTTCATTTTCGGTATTCCAGAAGATGCGTGTAAGATCGCCCTGTCTGAATGCACCAACTTCCTTCCATTGCAACGGCAGTGCCAATGCAACATTTGCCAGTGAAAGTTCCGCCAGTGAAATATTTACCAGCGAAGTTGTTAACACTGTATTGGCCACCGGGTCGTTGGTACTGTTTTCGAAACTCTGCCAACTGTTGCCATCGTGAACATTCAACCGTAATGCAGATTCCATAATGCCATTCAGTTCATCATCAAAATAGGTCAACAGGATCGAACCACTGAAATTAACAACGGGTGTGCTGAAACGATATGCGCGGGAAACGCCGGGATTAACACTGCCACGAAGTAGACTGTTGTGTTTGCTCAGCGCAGTTCCGTTCAGAATGAGCGGTGCAGAAGGATACAAGGTGATATGCTCACCCGATACAGTGGTGTTCGCACCAAAGTAAACATCTGTTCCCGGTGCGATATGAAAGGTCTCCTGTGCTTTAAGAGAAGTGCCGGTAACAATTATAAAGAATAATAAAAGCTTCGTTTTCATGTGAAAGTTGTGTTTATATACTAGAGACCGAGATAAATGAATTGATTTAAGTTTAAGCTGGTTTGCCTGGAATTGATTGCTGTTTGGGTAACGTTACCGTTCAGTGCAACCGTGTGGGTGTGCGTGCCGGCGGCATCGGTAGTTTGTGAACTGGTCCTGCGATTATTGTCATGATCTTCGTTCATGTTGGCCCCAAGTAAACCCTCATTCCCCCAGGCTTGTGAACTCCAGTACGCATCTTGAAAAGAGTGCGAATGGCTGCCTGCTGAAGCAGCCGTCAGAGAAATATTAGGCAGGTTTTGACTTGTAAGCAACACGCTGTTGGCACCGGAAAAACTTCCTGTCGATTCACTACTGGCCGAACGGGTTTTTGTTAAATGGTCACGAGTATCCGGCAAGTTTGCACCAAAACCCAAAGCCACAGCGGCAGCCTGGGCACCGGCCGGAAGGCTTGCAGTTGATTGGCCGTTCAGCAAATACCAACCGCTGTGGTTTGAAGGGGCCCAACTGAATTTTGTGTCGCCGGTTTCTGCGCCTACCGTCTCTGACTGTAAACGTGTCCATGCACTACCATCATAGTAATAAAAGCCGGTAGTTTCATCAGATGGGGATGCCGCCAATTGAAAAACCATCAAACCACTGGCAGGAGAAACGATAGCCGTTTTCTCGGCCTCGGTCATTCGTGGCACCAACAAACCTTTTGTAACTGAATTGATTTCTACCTGTGCAGTGGGGTTAGGCGTTATTGTGCCAACACCCATTTGAGCATTTGCCGAAGCGTAAATAAACGTAAGGATGATAAAGAAAGATTGTTTCATGAGTATTGATAATGTTGAATAAGAAATTTTGAAACGGTGTTCCACTTACTTACCTAAGTAAATAAACATGTTAAGGTTAAAACTGGCCTGCCTGTTGTCTAGAGCAGCTTGCGTAACCCCACCATTTAATGGGATAGTGTGCGTATGGGCCCCGGCGGAAGCGGTGTTTTGCGTATCATACACCCGGGCATTGTCATAATCCTGGCTGCCGCCTGAACCGAAAAATCCTGAATTACCCCAGTTTTCCGAAGACCAGTATGCATCAGTATAGTAGTGTACGTGTGCCCCATTACTCGATGTGGTCAACGTTACATTTGGCAGATTACTTTGGACAATCGATATTGTATTTGAGCCTGAAAAACTTCCTGCGGTTTCGCCAGTAGCAGCGCGATGTTTAACGATACGATCGCGCGTATCAGGCAGATTTGTACCAATGCCCAATGCAGTAGCCACTGCCTGTGCATCAGGGGGAAGTGATGACTTCAGCTGACCCGACAGCAAATACCAGCCATTGTGATTCGCGGCCTGGTAACTGTGTTTGATGTCTCCATAGCCATTAACCTTTGCGGTTAGTTTTTTCCAGCTTCCCTCACTATAGTAAAAAAAGCCTGGGTTCACATCATTTTGATAAATCATTAGTCCCACTGCGGGATTAGTGATCGCACCGCGTTGAGCCAAAGTCATCCGTGGGATCAGCAAACCTTTGCTTGTTGATGTAATGTCCAGCTGGGCCGAACCGTGAGGAGTGGAAGTGCCAATACCCATTTGGGCATTTGTGGTTGTTGCAAAAAGAATCATTGCGAAAAGAATCCGGTTTTTCATAAGAGAAATAGAACTGTTAAAAATTATGGTTATTAAATATTTCGTAATACATCGTGCATGAGGATTCCCGATGCTATAGGAAAAGCAATATCATATTGAAACGATCGGAAAAAATTTTCGGTTAGTCTTTACCGGTTGTAAATTTGTAGTAATCTGGATTGTGACCCGGTAGCCGGTGGGTAATGGGAAGAGGCCCGGTTGGAGCATTCATTGGATGTTGTGTCATTGTTTTGGTTTTTCATTTTCTGGATATGCCGCAAAAAAAGATAATTAATAAGGATCGTCAAATACCGCTTTTTATGATTGATTTTTTTTTCATATAATCCCTGGCTTTATGGAATGTTCGTCCATCGCCAGTTTCATGAGATAAGTGTAAAACTAAACGCCGGCATAACTGAAAGCGATTATTTGACAATTGTCAACAACTTTACTTTTCGAATCTTATTTATATCATGAAAAACACGAAGACTGGTAAGGCTCTTCCCAACAAAAAAGGCGATCCCTCACTTGCGCTTTTTCTTCATTCAATATTTCCTTTAAGCAAAAAAGCGATCGACTTTGTAACAGAGAATAGTTATTCGTTGGAACTGAAAAAAGGAAGTTTCCTGGTGAAACCCGGAGAAAGAGACAATCAGCTTTTCTTATTAAAAAAAGGCGTCGTTCGCAGTTTTATTCTTGAGAACAAAAAAGAGATCACCACCTGGATCAATGAAGAACCTGAACTGGTGAGTGCTATCCGGACCCTCGGGTTACAGTTGCCGAGTGAAGAATATATTGAAGTTCTCGAAAACTGTGAGCTAACAGGAATTCCTTATAGCGCCATTGAATACCTGTATGAAACCTTTCCATCCAGCAACTACATTGGGCGGGTGATCCTGGAAGAAAGCTATCGCGGTGCAGAGGAACGGGCGTACCTTGCACGCATCAGTTCGGCAACAAAACGCTACGAGCGTTTCATTGCTACCCAGCCCAGGCTTCTTACGAGGATTTCATTAAAATACATTGCTTCTTATCTGAACATGAGTCTTGAAACCTTGAGCCGGCTAAGAACCAGGAAAGATTGAAATACATTTTTATAACAGGTTCGGATGTTGCTACCCGGAACGACTATCTGAATCGATGAATAATCCTTACCATTCCTGTTTGTCCATCATAAGAAGGTACTATTATAGTTTGGCTAACTTTGTTTTTCTTTCCCCAACGATACTGGTGCGTGAGGTAAACGAGATTTGTAGACAGTATACCAACACCCGCTCCTGCCAAAACATCTGAAAGCCAGTGCCTGTTATTCATCACACGCATTGCCCCCACGCCTGTCGCAACGGTATAGGCTCCGATGCTGTACCATATACTTTTGTGACCGTACTCTCTGGCCATAAAAGTTGCTGCGGCAAAAGCCTGCGCAGTGTGTCCCGAAGGGAAAGATGTTGGTTCCTTTGTATCGGGCCGGGGCACGGCTGCAATGCGTTTTAAAGAAAATGTGAGCACCCCTACCACTAATTCAGACTTGATCAAAAGCGCGGTACGATTGGCGAAATCATTTTTACCTTTTACACCAACCAAATTTAATCCGTACACCGCTGCAATAGGAGCATATTGCAGGTAGTCATCACCGTGACGTCGAAAATTGGACAAAGATCTGTTTCTCGCTGTCTGCACTTCATGATCATCATCATTATCGTCGTCCAGTAAGGTGGATAATCCGGCTGAGGTTAATAGTACCGGTGCGATTAGCGCGCGTCGCCATGCGCGTGATCGGTCAAAACTATTAGAACCGTTAAAAAATCTCAGGATAGTGTCCGATTCAACTTTCAAAGCGGTTGCCGTTACGAAAAGCGTGTTAGATTCCTGTGCGCCAACGTTTCGACCAACCTTTAGCGTGTTCAATTGGGCGTAAACAGCAATCGGGATCAACGTGGTCAAACCTAAGCTGCATAAAAGTCTTCTTGAAACCGGGAACATCAGGATCAGGGTTTAGTTGAGATTGTTTGTAATAAGACAACTGAATTGATTTTTACCCCTATCAGCTTTTAGAAAGTATCCTGAGAAAAATAAATTTTCAGTAAGTATTGAAAGTTCAATATTCTTTACATAGCTTTACTGCATGAAATATCCTGAATCAAAAGAGAAGTTCATAGAAACCTGGGGAAACCTTGGCAGCCAGTGGGGCGTGAACAAGTCAATAGCGCAGATACAAGCTTTGCTATTGATTTCCCCTACCCCACTTTCAACCGACGATATCATGAGTGAGCTCAAAATTTCCCGTGGCAATGTAAACATGAGCATCAGGCAGTTGCTGGACTGGGGAATTGTTTATAAGAAGGCCGTTGCAGGAGACCGGAAAGAGTACTTCATTGCAGAGAAGAATGTCTGGAAATGGTCCATCAAGATTGGTAGCGTCCGTAAGCAAAGAGAGCTTAACCCCGTCCTTGACTTACTGCAGGAAATTGCTACTGAAAAGACAGTCGGCAAAACACCCGAGGAAATTGAATTCGCGAAACAAATCAGGGAGTTGAACGCCTTCACACAACAGATAGGCAGATTAACTGAAAAACTTTTCAACTCACAACAAGGAGAGCTCTTATTTAAGCTGCTGAAAATGTTTGCATGATGAATTACAATCTATTCGCCTATGGATTTTACCTGTTGATGATGATCGTCATCATAGTTTTTGTAGGAAAATTCTTTCACTCAAATGGGCGGGTATTTATTAGCAATCTATTCCGCGGTAATGTTATATTAACCGACATCGTCAATAATCTTCTGCGTATTGCATATTATCTGTTCAATATAGGCTATGCCTTGGTGACGCTTCGTTGCTGGGAGCAGATTACATCGTTGAGCATGTTAATCGCTGATATATCAGAAAATATGGGATTACTCATCCTGATACTCGCGGGTACCCATTATGTGAACCTCATCGTTATTTATTTTCTATCAAAATCAACATCATTCTTAATTTCAAAACCGTTTCAATCATGACAAACAACTACATTGTAACCGCTTACCTGATCTACCTGCCTGTTGCGTTAATACTTACCTGGTTTGTCGCTTACAGCCTTTTTAAAAATGGATTGGTTTTTATGCGCGATATTTTTTTCGGGCGCGAAGAGATGGCAAAAGCTACTAATTCACTTTTTAAGATCGGGTTTTACCTGTTAAATGTGGGATATGCGTTATACATATTAAGAATCTATACAACCACCGAAAGCTTACAAAGTATGATTGAAGCTTTAAGCGCAAAGATTGGAGGCTATAGCATTTATCTCGGTGTGATGTTGTTCCTGAATCTGTACTTGTTTTTCAGGGGCAAAAAAGTTGCCAGGCAAAAACATGCTGCACATGTATCTTCCACCGTTAATACTGGCATCACCGGTTCTTAATCTTGCATCCTTATCGTTTAATACGAGTTGTTATGACAGACAAAATTATCATTGCCGGTGGTACCGGATTTATCGGGAGATATCTTCAGCAGAGATATCAGGATATGGGGTATGAAGTGATACTCATATCCCGCTCGAGAGGCGACATTCAATGGGGCAACACAAAAGCGATCGTAGATGCCCTGGAGGGCGCAGGTTTGGTCATTAATTTGGCGGGAAAGTCGGTAGACTGCCGCTACAATGAAAAAAATAAAAAAGAGATTTTTCGGTCCCGCACGGAAACAACCAGGGAAATCGGTGAGGCGATTTCGCAATGCCTGACACCGCCCCGCCTGTGGATCAATTCAGGTACTGCTACCATTTACCGCCATGCAGAAGACCGGCCGATGACAGAATCCCACGGCGATATTGGAAGTGGATTTTCAGTCGACGTAGCTAAAGCATGGGAAAACGCTTTTTTTGAACGTGATCTGCCCGCAACGCGCCGGGTTGTGCTTCGGATTTCCATTGTACTTGGTAAGAACGGAGGCGCCATGCAACCGCTTCTCAACCTCGTCCGGTTTGGCCTTGGAGGCAAGCAGGGTAATGGAAAACAGATGTTCAGCTGGATTCATCTGGAAGATTTATACCGGATCATACGTTTTTTAGAAACGCATCATGACATGCAGGGCGTTTACAATTGTGCAGCGCCAGCGCCCGTGACTAACCAGGAAATGATGGCAACTATCCGGCGTGCAAAGGGCATCGGTTTTGGTTTACCTTCCCCCGAATGGTTATTAAAAGTTGGCGCTGTTATCATCAAAACCGAAACGGAGTTGGTTCTTAAAAGTCGCTGGGTACTTCCAGAAAGATTACAGGAAGCCGGATTTGAATTTAAGTACCCGGATTTGCGTAGTGCTATTAATGAGATTGTTCTTAGTTGAGTGAAACCGTGACGCTTCACAACATTGATGTTGGGCGGCTTTTATCTTGCAGTGCTGGTCTATTATACAGAAATCAGGATTACACATTTTACTTCGTACCCTGCGAACAAATCGTTTAATCTAAGCCTTTCACTGGGGATTGATTTCCTGACTTTCATTAAAAGAGTTCAACAGTTGGTATTGGACCCCCTTCTCGTCCAACGATTCGATGCGTGGGTTGCCAGCTTTATCAACATAGATTTTGATTCGGCGATTGCCGTTTTGGTCGCGAATAAAAATTCCTACTTCATTGTCGAAGGTTTTGCCTACAAACATGCGATCCTGTGCTAAAAGGCTATCAGCTTTTATTTGTTCAAAAGCCTTTTCACGAGCCTCCTTTCCGTCCAGTTTTTGTAGTTCCTGATTTCGCTGGTATAGTTCACTAAAACTATTTTCTTTAGGGTAGTCCCATAGTTGAAGTCCGTATTTCCTGGATTTGACCTTTGTATTTTCCGTATACTGAAGCTGCATAATCTGGTCGTTTTTAAACTGGTCCACAGAAAATACCATCCCAGACACCTCCTGGTTACCATCATATACAAGTCCGCCGCATTCATCGCCTTCAGAGTTAAAAAAGATGATGCCTTGTTCTCTTTCGCGAGGTGGCAATTCTATACCGTCTACCACACCATTATGCTGCCTGGTTTCATTACTGATTACCATCCGCAACTTATCATCTTCACTTACCACGTTGATTCGTTTCACTGTAAGCTCGTTAATCGTTTGGCTATTGCCGCTTTTACCGACAGAGATATAGAGCAGATATATAATCGCTACTGAGCTTAGGAACGCGTATATGCTTAAGATGTTAACTCTGCGGTCCAGGCTTCCTTTTCTCATGTTTCAGATTGTTTTAAACGCTACTTACAGGCATGCTGCACGATGTATCTTTCGACTGTTCTATCTGACTTATTAAACCCTGGAGTAGTTCGCATCGACTGCTAAATGCTCCTCACCCGTTGGAGAAACATTGTACATTTTGATTTGCAGCTCATTTGCCCTGGGTAATTGAATCAGAATGTTCCAGCCCCAATCAGGACTATCTGTTACTTCATATGAACCTCTAATTACAATATCACCTTCTTCGTTCGTGGTTCCAAAACAATTCATGATTTTACCACCCAT
>JAEZGI010000079.1 GCA_023416995.1 Bacteroidota bacterium | reverse complement strand
TTCGTGTGACAACCACATAAGCTCCGGGAAGTAGCAGACGTGTGTCGGAAGTTACCGGTACCAGGTCCGTAAAAGCTCCAACCTGGTTTTTACCAGCAAGCAAAATCGTTTTGAGATCAATAACAGTGTTGCTCTTGTTTATCAGTTCAACATAGTCAAACCCTGTGCCGGCCGGGTTGAACAGTAACTCATTGATTGCCACGTCACCTGGTTTCGCTGTAGATGCAATCCCGAACCTGGTATTGTTATACATGCCGATTTCATTACCGGCGCAGTCCTTAAGTTGCCGAACAGTTAAAGTGTACAGGATGCCGCTGTTGAATGGGTGGCTAAGAGTGATCATAAGTTCATCCCTTAACCGAGTGTGCAATGTGACGGAAATCGCTTTTATAGCCGTGGCATCAATCAGATACCGCTCTTTATTTGTTGCGGTCGTACTGTCCAGTGGTTCATCAAAAACAGCAATAAGCGTGACCGAATCTTTTAAAAATGCTCGGATCAATGATGGCGGCTGTTCATCTGCGTTAGAGGCAGTCACGCTGTTGGCATATCCCGGAGTTCCTCCGTTTGCATGAATGGAAGACGTCCAGTTTGTTTGCCCGCCGCAGGGATTTCTGGTATCTATCATCTCTAAGGTCCAGCCTCCTGCTTTTTTAACTGCGTTCGCGTGCCAGTCGCTTTTATACGCTATGGTGTGAATGTTCACCTGTTGATGATCAAGAAGCGTAATGATATCCGCGTCATTATTAAGAGATGGAAAAGAACTCACACCAATTGCACGCGCGGTAGTGCTGAACGAAGGCAACGCGGCATTAGGGCAGATCACTACAAAACTATCCGGAAGCAGATCGTATGAAACATTGATCGTTGCAGTTGCTGAACCATCTGTAATCCGCCAGCCTTTCAGGTTCACCACCTGCCCTGAAACATTTTTTAATTCAATAAACTCTGATGCAGGTATGCCGGCTTTATTGTCAGGATCAGGATAGATTTCGGTAATAATCACCGGATGGGGCTGGGCCGCAAGCCCACAACAGATAGCCATCAGGCCAAAAGTCTGCCACATCAATTTCAGCTTCCTCAACATCTTTCCCAATATTTAATAATTATTCAAGGTAAAAATTTGGGAAGTAACGCAATGGTGGTTATTTTTGAAATTCAGGTGAAAAACACGATGAAACATATTAAGAACATAAAGAAGCGCTCCTCGATGGGGAAGGGTTGAGTGATGTTCTGTATCAGCATATTCAAGAGCCTTCCAGTCGGAGGGCTTTTTTGTTTTCGTGTCACCCCTAAAATTGGTTAACCATTTATATTAATACTCAATAAAAACATGAAACAATTAAAAGTTGCCGTTGTAGGTGCCACCGGATTGGTAGGTACTAAAATGCTCCAGGTTCTTGCTGAACGTAATTTTCCTGTTGCTGAAATCATTCCCGTGGCCTCTGAACGTTCAGTAGGCAAACAGGTCGATTTTAAAGGTAAGCAATACAGTGTTGTGAGTATGGAAGGTGGCATTGCGGCAAAGCCCGATGTGGCAGTGTTTTCAGCAGGTGGAAGTACTTCTCTTGAATGGGCACCTAAATATGCAGCGGCCGGAATTACTGTTATTGATAACTCATCTGCCTGGAGAATGGATCCTACAAAGAAACTCGTGGTTCCTGAAATCAATGCAGATGCTTTGACACCTGATGATAAAATTATTGCGAATCCAAACTGTTCAACCATACAGATGGTGGTGGCTTTAAATCCCCTTCATCATAAATATAAAATCAAACGCGTTGTGGTATCAACTTACCAGAGTGTAACCGGTACCGGTAAAAAAGCTGTTGATCAGTTAATGGGTGAACGTGGTAAACACCAGGGTGCAGCCAATGGCGAATATCCAATGGCTTACCAGTACGAGATTGATCTTAATGTTATACCTCAGATTGATGTTTTCCTTGAGAATGGTTATACCAAGGAAGAGATGAAGATGGTAAACGAAACCAAAAAGATCATGCGTGATGATTCGATTCTTGTTACTGCTACAACTGTTCGTATACCGGTAATGGGTGGACACAGCGAAAGCGTAAACGTCGAATTTGAAAACGATTTTGACCTGGCAGAAGTCAGGCAATTACTTGAAAACGCTCCCGGTGTTGTCGTGGTAGATGATCCGACAAAAGCACAATACCCGATGCCAAAAGATGCGCATGAAAAAGATGAAGTGTTTGTTGGTCGTATCCGCAGGGATGAATCAAGGCCCAACACACTGAACATGTGGATCGTAAGCGATAACCTTCGCAAGGGTGCTGCAACAAACGCGGTACAGATTGCGGAGTATCTTCTTAAAAATGGGTTATTATAAGCAATACAACAGCTCCCCGTCAAATTGACGGGGAGTTTGTTTTATTACCTCCTGTGAAAGCTTAATTTGCGCACGTTATGTATATGTTCAAATTTAACCAGCTGATAATGCGGATATTTCAATTGTTCATTGTAGTGATATTGTTTGCTGCCTGTAACAGGCACAAAGCGCAGACTACACCGCGGGGTACTGATAACGCATTGAACGTGCTGAGTTATAATATACATCACTGCAATCCGCCTTCTGCAGATAATCTTATTGATGTAGACACGATTGCAGGGGTGATCCGCAAACTCAATCCTGATGTTGTTGCATTGCAGGAAGTGGATGTTAATACAAAACGCAGTGGTAATATCCATCAGGCAAGGCTATTAGGAGAGAAAACCGGAATGCAGTCTTATTTCTTTAAAGCGATTGACCATGATGGCGGCGAATACGGGTTAGCTATACTTACTAATCTTCCTGTAGTAAACATTAAAAAATATGCGCTTCCAACGCTTGAGGGTACAAAAGGTGAACCCAGGATACTTGCTACTGTTGAGCTGAAAGGAACAGATGGTAGAAATTTTATTTTTGCCTGTACCCATCTTGATGCTCAGCGCGATCCCCGGAACCGGTTATTACAGATTAAAGAGATAACAAACCTGTTAGCTGATACCAGGTTACCAGTGATTATTGCAGGTGATTTTAATGCAGCGACCGGTACTGAAGTGATCAATCTTTTTGACCAGAAGTTCACCCGGACCTGTTCTGATTGTGCATTTACCATCCCGGTGCTAAAGCCGAATAAAACCATAGATTTTATTGGATATGCGCCTTCAGAACGCTTCGAGGTGTTGCAACATGAAGTGATTAATGAAACTTATGCGTCTGACCATCTTCCCGTACGGGCCAGGCTAAAAATGAAGTAGATGTTAAGGTTGATTTCTGCGCATCTTCGGGGCGATTATATCGGCCACGAGAGTAGGTGTTTCTACAACAGAACCATTCATTTTGACCTTTAATGATCCGCGAAATGCTTTGTCGTATTTTTCCTGGTATTCTTCCTTCCCAATCTTTTTGCTCGGATTATACACCTCCTGTTCAAAATCATTTTTCTGAGATGAAATGTTCCGGCTGTATTGTCGCATTTCAAAACACCGCTCTTGTTTAAAAAGAGGGAAACACAGTGATTCGACTGTAGCCACATTCTTTTCCAAAGTGATCTTATAATAATAGGTAGAAAAGAGGTAACGGGTTTTGCGATAAAGAACAGTCATACAGGCAATTTTAAAATGACGACTTATATGTACTGTAATACAAAACTCGGACCAAGTGGGGAATTCCTATAATGCGCGATTGATAAAGTTTAGCAGCGGCTGGATGGCCTGGAATGCCGCAGTAACATTTTTAACCAAGTCCGCTGAGGTGATCTCTGCGTCAGACAACTGTTTCATCGCGAGCCAGCTCTTTAGCCGCAGATATTCGCCAGCCGGATTATCTGCCTCAAAGCCTTGCGGATTTTTTTTGAGACTTACATCCTCACCACGATATAACCCGCCATACACCGATTTGAATTTCTTTGATTCCAATATACCTTTGAATTCTCCCCAACAGTAATCTATTTCCTGTCGCACTTTCCTGGTTTCTTCAGGCATGGGCATCCATAAGCCACCGCCTGCAAAACTTTTCCCTGGCTCAAGGTGAAAATAATAACCGGCATAGATCGACTTTTTACCTCCGCGGTCAATACTTGCCCCAAAATTTGTTTTATAGGGCGTTTTATCTTTCGAAAAACGAATATCCCGGTTTATCCGGAACGTGCATTTCTTCGCTAAAAGATCGCGGATACTCTCGTCATGTTTTCCGTGCGTGTCGATAAGCTGTTGTACAAAATTCTCAAAACTGAGCTTTGCAGCATCGTATTCGTCGCGATGACTATCAAACCAGGCCTTATTATTATTCTTTGTAAGTGCGCTGAGAAATTTCAGCGTAGAAGATGGAAGCATTATGAATCAGTAATTGGTAAGCAGCACATTATTTTACACGTGCCCAATTCTCGCCGCTTTTTATCCGGTACATTGTCATTTCACTGACGCCATACTTTTCTGCGAGTTTCTTGATGGTTATCTTTCTTTTTTTATCAACCAGTGTTTTCTTGATGCTTTCAACCTGTTTGGCATTTAGTTTCAGACCAACCGAACGATTCGCCTGGACTTTTTTGTAAGCAAGTTTTGCCGGGCTGCTTTGCTGGTGTTCGATCATCTCCTCAAGCGAGGCCCATCTAAGATTCTTTACCGAATTATCAAGTTTGTTATGGTTGTTGTGTATCACAAACTTGTTTTTAGCTGTAGGCTTACCAAGAAATAAGCGGGCAATTTCGCGGTGAATATATAAGGTTCCATTGTTACCTGGCCGATGCAGGTTGAGCGTACGATAACCAGTGGTAAGTGAACCCTGGAGCAATTTACCATCTTTCATTACATCTTCCGTGAAACTGGCGATGCGACCGTTAGAGGATAAAGCATATTTTTTTCGCAGGTGTTTCCAGCCGGGAAACTGCAAAGGTTTCCACACTTCGCCGGGGATTTTTTTTACCATGCTTTCCTTTTGTTTTAAAGATACCGAAAATTTTTAACGTGTTATATCACTACATCAATTCTAATTCCATCAAACATGAACCATTTCGAGGAATTCTGCTTCAGTTATAATCCTGACAGAATTGATCTTTTTAGCTTTCTCAAGTTTTGACCCGGCGTCTTCACCCACTACTAGATAATTTAGCTTGCTGCTTACACTGCCTAGTATCTTACCGCCCTGTTCTTCTACCATTGCTTCTGCGTCAGATCTTTTAAGCGTTGGTAAGGTGCCGGTGAATAAAAACGTTTGTCCCCCAAGGTTACCTTTCTCTGACTGGCTCTTTTTATCATTTTTCAGACTCAGACCGAGTGCCTCAAGTTCTTTTAATATGGCGATGTTATCATCATTATGAAAGAACTCATAAATGCTGCCTGCAACCTTTGGACCTATATCTTCAAGTTTCACCAGGTCGTCAACAGAATATGTCGCAAGCTCAGATAAATGTTTCACCGAATGGGCCAGCACCTTTGCGGTTGTTTCGCCTACATAACGGATACCTAAACCAAAAATCAACCGGTTCAAAGGTTGTTTTTTCGAGTTTTCGATAGCGGCCCGCAGGTTTGTAATGCTTTTCTCACCAAACCCTTCAAGCGTTCTTATCTTCTCAAACGGAATCCGGTATATGCCAGGAACATCCGGCAAAAACCCCAGCTCAAAAAACTTACGGACATTTGCTTCACCAAAACCGCGTATGTCCATTGCATCCTTACTTGTAAAGTGGATAATCCTTTCCACAACCTGCGCTTCACAGTTGAGATTTACACATCTCCAGACTGCTTCGCCAACCGGTTTGACAAGCTCATCGTTACAAACCGGGCAATTTTTTGGAAACACTATCGGAAGTTCATGGCCATTGCGTAATTCAGCCATCGACTTAACGATATAAGGTATTACATCACCTGCACGTTCTACCAATAAGGTATCGCCAATCATCAGATCCTTCTCGCGGATCACGTCTTCATTAAATAATGAAATTGATCCGACTGTTACGCCACCG
The DNA here is from genome assembly GCA_023416995.1 of Bacteroidota bacterium. GTDB lineage: Bacteria > Bacteroidota > Bacteroidia > Chitinophagales > Chitinophagaceae > DATHKG01. Next base: position 1,871 of record JAEZGI010000079.1, on the reverse strand, counting down.
ATAGGCACGGGTTCAATCTTAGCCACGGGTGTTACGGACCCGGTGCGACCCACCTGGTATTCAACTGCGCGAAGTTTACTCGTTGCCTGTCGCGCCTTAAACTTATAAGCAATGGCCCAGCGCGGGTGATGGGTGGTCATACCCAGACGATCCTGCAACTCAATATCATTTACCTTAATTACCATCCCGTCAATCTCGTAAGGAAGATTATCGCGGTTGCTTTCAAATTCCTGGCAATATTGAATAACCCCTTCAATACCTTTTACCACCTTCATCTCTTTTTGCGGACTGCGAAAGCCGAGGTTCCATAACATTTCGAGGGTGCCGCTATGTGTATCCAGCGCTTTGTTGGGTTTGAAGTCTCTGTCGTGTATATGATAGCTTACATGGTATAAAAACGCTTCAAGATTTCTTCTTGCCACCTCTCTTGAATCTTTGATTCGTAAAGCCCCGGCCGCAGCGTTACGAGGGTTAGCCAGGGGCACGAGACTTTGCTCCGCAAGTTTTTCATTGTACCTGCGGAAGTTTTCTTTATTCATCAATACTTCTCCCCGGATCTCGATCATCTCAATGCCATAAGTTGAAAATGCGGCAGATAAGGGCACTGAACGGATCTGTTTGATATTTGTGGTGATATCGTCGCCTTCAACGCCGTTGCCGCGTGTAACGCCGCGCAGCAGCATATCACGTTCATATATAAGTGAAATGCTTGCCCCGTCAAATTTAGGTTCGATGCAGTATTCAACCTGGGGAAGTTTCGCCAGTTCACGCACTTTCCGATCCCAGTCTTTCAGGTCATCGGCATCATATGAGTTTTCAAGCGATAACATGGGTACCAGGTGCTGCACCGTCGGAAAATCTTTCGTGAGTCCCCTCGCAACACGTTGGGTAGGCGAGTCGGGTGTAATCAGAGAGGGGTCTGCTTCTTCGAGTGCTTCCAATGCCTTGTAAAGCAGGTCATATTCAACATCGGCAATAAGCGGATCGTTCATCACATAATAACGATACTCATGAAATCTAAGCACGTCGCGGAGCTGCTGAATATGGTCATTGTCGCCAGGAATGTTCTTTAATAATTTTTCCGAGAGGGCCTGAAGTGATTTGGTTTGTGGACCTGAATACATATGAATGAAGTTGCTTTTGTAAAGATAGCAATGGGCGCATGTTACTGTTACGTTTTTACAGATAAACAGAAGATTTTATCTTACGTAGGTAATAATATTGCGGGGAATCTGTATAATTGAGTTTCCAACCACACTTAATAAATTACATGTCTCTTCATCCAGACTCAAAGCAAGAAGTTGCTCAAACCGAATTTTTTCGGATTGGTATCTCTGTCGATTGCGTAATTTTTGGATTTGATCGTGATGAATTGAAAGTATTGCTGATAAAGTCGGATATGGAAGAGTTTTCTGGTCAGTGGTCACTTCTGGGAGATCTTGTACGACCAGATGAAGATCTTGACCATGCATCGTACCGGGTACTGCGCGAACGAACAGGGCTTGATAATGTATACCTGGAACAGGTGCACAGCTTTGGCGATGTTAACCGTCACCCGGCGGGTCGCGTAATTACTACTGCTTACTATTCGCTGATCAATATTCGTGACCATGATCTTAAACTGCAACACAATCAGCTTCATTGGCATGCAGTGAATGATATCACAACGCTCGCCTTTGATCACCTCGACATCCTAAATACCTGTATCAGGAAGTTGCGGGAAAAGATACATGATCATCCAATTGTGTTTAATCTGCTTCCAAAGAAATTTTCATTAAGAGAACTTCAGAACGTGTATGAAGCGATACTCGGTCAAAAACTGGATCGCAGGAACTTCAGGAAACGGTTCTTTCATATGGAGTGGCTCCTGG
>JAEZGI010000045.1 GCA_023416995.1 Bacteroidota bacterium | reverse complement strand
GCCAGCGTTAGCGCACTGCCGCCAGACAACATCTTTACAAATTTTCTTCTTTTCAGGTAATCGGTCATATTGATGAGTTTGTTTTGTTTAGCGCGAGCATCAAAATACACAAAATATGGGTGCGTTCGTTCGGACATTGCTGCGTTCGGCGGGGCGGATGAGGCGGGTGCTGAATTTTCCCGGTTTGTTAAGCGGTTGTGCGCGGTGTGGTTTGGGGTGATATCGGCTTTTGGGGCTCTGATGAGCTTTCTGACGCGTATGATGTGTTGGCGTTTGCGCGCCATGATCGGGCCTGGGGAATTCTATTTCGGGAAAATAAGGCACCCGCCTCATCCGCCCCGCCTCCTTGTAATATTCTCACTGCCTTGGGTGGCTTAATGCAATTTGTATCACCAGTCGTCATCCTTTGTCTGTTTAGTGAGTCTATTTTGGATCAGGCCTTATGTGCATAAGGTAACGTTATTTTAAGTGATTCACCATCAGATATTATATGATCTGAAGGCCAGCGCTTTCAAAAGTGTTTATATCATTAATCAACATGGACCTCTACACAGCGAACGATTGAAAAAGCCAGTCAAGACCTCAACGACAGCATATGAAAACCCGCAGCATACCAACGCCTGTTTAAACGGAAAAACTGAACATCAACCTCATCTGGCCATGAGGTGAACCCACTGTCCGAACGAACGCCCGGGATGAGCCGGTATAACAGCTAAATCATCGTTTGTTAGCATAATGATAACCTGCAAACCGGATAAACCGATTCCAGTCAAAGGAAGTCATATCATGCTTTCCCTCGCGGTTATGATAACCCGTTTGGGTAGCTATAATAGCATCATTGATTGCCGGAGGATTCTCAGGAAGATTTGTTTTGATACCATAAAGCGAATACACCGGCGCCGCTTTCTGTAATGCCAGGTAGGTGCCGGTTGGATCGGCCCACAAATCTTCAGAGGCATTGGTAGAATACAAAGGACGAGGCGCAATAGCCGCCTGCAACATGTGCTGATCTACCGGCAAAGCCGCTTCATTTTCATTGTATTTTTTATAGTTTGTAGTGAACCAATGCGGAAACGAAGTATTGATACGTCCAATCGTTTCACCATAAATTCGTTTTGACAACGCAGCACCCGTATTGCCGGAGTTGTTGGTTACGCAGATTGCAAAACGCTGATCCTGCGCCGCAGCCCATAATGAAGCTTTACCACCACGTGAATGTCCCACTACAGCTACTTTCTTTGCATCGATATCTTTATCCGTTTCAAGATAATCCAGGACACGGCTTGCCCCCCAGGCCCATGCACCTATTGCACGCATACCATTAGGGGCTTCAAGCAATTCGGGAAATAAACGCATAGCTGCATTAGCAAAACTATCTTTATTATCAGGTGCAAGATCACCTACATGAAACGCGGCCATGGCATAACCACTATCTATTGCCATCTCCACCGGCCAGAACTCGCTTTTTGTTTCCCTGGTGGGATCCGTATTGGTACGTGGCCGGTTATTGATCAGCAAAAATGCTGGCGCTTTGCCGCTTCGCTGATTAGGAACAAACAACACCAAATGGATCCGGACAGATTCATTGTTATTGAACACTTCAACCAATACCTGTTTTAGGGTGGCGCGACCGCCAAGAGCCTGCTCATCTGTATTTGTAACAGTGTACTTTATGCTTTTAAATTGTTTGGGCGATTGTCCATAAACGTTATCCGCAAATAAACGCATGATCTCCGGACGACGGGTCTTCTCCCACTCAGTCTTTGTTGTAATCATTTTGTTGCCAGCCGTTTTCAACACATCAGGCAGTTCATAAGGTGGTACTTTCGACTCATCATAATTTGCCACAAATCCCGGTTGTGCAAACAATGATACCTGTAAAACAACTATCGTAATCGTTAGCAATAAAAATTTCATTTGTATTTCAATTTAAATCTCAAACAACGTTAATTTACGGAGTTTTTCGCGTAGCTCCCGACGCGAACATTCTTAAAACCACAATTCCCACCACTGCGGTGAGAATTGTACGATGTTATTGGAACGGCGGATAACCGGGATTCTGCGTAAGCGATTTGTTCCTGTCATAGGCCTGTTGCGGAATCGGGATCAGGATGGGTTGCTGGTTTAACCATGGTTTGGTTTCCACCTGTATGCGATCATAATCCGCGCGGTTTGCTTTTATAAAAGCCATGAATCTGCCACGACGGTTCTGATCAGAAAATGCTCCCGCGGGTTCCCAGATAAATTCCATTCTTCTTTCATAAAACACTGCATCAAGCACATCAGCCTGCCCGAGATTTAAAGACAAATCTTCAAGACCTGCACGCTCACGAATAAGGTTAACCTGTTGCATCGCTTCAGAAGAGCGGCCCACTTCATTCAATGCTTCCGCATAGTTTAATAAAACTTCAGCATAACGAATGATAGGTGCGTTAATACCTGAATTAACAAACGATGCTTCCTGCCAGTACTTAGTAACAATATAACCGGTTTTGGTGTGTGCATTGGGAAAGGTAAGCGGCATTACAAAAACAGGCATTTCCGGATGACTCTCACCCGGTCCTATTACTACGCCCCAGTATCTCTTATCTTTTATGCGACCCGTACCATCACGTTCAAACGCATTGACCCAGGGGGTGTGAGGCACAAAGTTACTGTTGGCGCCGCGTCCAATATATTGCGAAGGCGCACCACGTGGGGCAGAACGAACATCTAACCCGCTGCCATCGCTACCATTATTGACAGAACTATACTGAGTTGCAAATACAATTTCTTTATTGTGCTCATTCTCTTCTTTAAATATACTGCGGAAGTCGTCTACAAGACCATATACATTGAGACCGATGATCTGCTCACTTGCAGTAACAGCCTCAGCATATTTATTCTGCCAGAGGTAAGTCTTAACCAGAAAAGCAAGTGCCGCACCCTTTGTTGCACGCCCCAGATTTGCACCGGTCCAGCTAACAGGTAACACATCAATGGCATCTGTAAGATCTGTTTCAACCTGTTTCCATACTTCGGCTACGGGTGAACGTGGTATATCGAGTTTCGAACTTGCATTAAGTTCGCTGGTCACAAGGGAAACACCACCGAAATAGTTAGCCAGTTTATAGTAATAGATTGCCCGTAAGAACTTCGCTTGCGCAATGATTACGTTTTTTGCAGATGTTGTAAGATTTTCCATAGCGCCCACCCGGTCAATCACCACATTGGCGCGGCTGATGCCCTCATACAATCCTGCATATAACTGCGTTGTATACGTGTTGTCTGCGGGTAGGCTAAGCATTTCAAGTTGTACGCGTGGTGTATTCTGATCCTGTTCATACATATCACCGCTCATGGTCCAGTCCATGTTAGCGGCATCTATGAGGTTTCCATAAGTAGCCTCGGGCTGTAATTGTGCATACACACCAATCAGTGCTGCCTGGGCATCACTTTCTGATTTGAAAAAGTTTGCATTTGTAAGTACATCTGTCGGCTGTACCTCCAGGTAGCTCTTGCTGCATGAAGCAATAAAAATGATTGAAATTAGGGCTATATAGCTTGTTACTGATTTCATATAAGCTTGATTGAAAGGTTAGAAAGTAAGACTTACTCCGGCACTGAATGTTCTCGGTTGTGGATAAACACCAGTGTCGATGCCCGAGTTCATTGGGTTTGTGCTACCAATTTCCGGATCAAACCCTTTGTATTTGGTAAATGTGAACAGGTTTTGTGCAGTCAGATAAACACGCACAGACTTGAACACATTGCCACCAACACGGTTGAGCGCGCCACCGGGAACATTATATCCCAGCACTATATTGCGAAGGCGAAGGAAATCGCCATCTTCAACAAAAAAAGATGAAGCGTTTGAATAGTTGCCATTGGCGTCGGTAAACTTCAGACCGGGCTGATCATTGACACCACTCCCGGGTGTCCAATGGTTAAGGACATCCTTTACGCCATTGATGATTCCATTACCATTATAATATTTCATCTGGTAGTTGGTGATCTTATTGGCACGATATATCTGGCTTCCGGAGACACCCTGGAACATGATGTTTAAATCGAATCCTTTATAAGAAACATCCGCATTTATACCATAAGTGAAATCGGGCCATGGTTTGCCAATTTTTATTTTGTCAGCATCGGTCAATGCTCCATCGTTGTTTACATCGCGATAAATAAAATCGCCGGCGATTGCGTTTGGCTGGAAACCCTTGTTCACTTCTGCATCTGTCTGGTACACGCCATCAACAACATATCCGCGGAAATATCCGATTGGTTCGCCTTGTTTGGTATATGTCATGCGCATGCTTGAACCGGGTAAGGCGTCGCCAACAATAGGCTGACCAACACCTAAACTGGTAACCTGGTTACTTAATGTGGCTATGTTACCACTGATGTTAAAACGTACATCATTTATGGTGTTTCTGTAACCAAGCGCAAATTCCCATCCTTTATTTTCAACCCGGCCGCCATTGATAGTTGGCGGATTCTGGAAGCCAGCTTCCAATGATACCGGGAGGCTGATCAACATACCGATGGTAGACTTCTTATAATAATCTGCCGTGAGGTAGAGTTTATCTTCGAAAAATGAAACGTCTGCACCAATGTCAATCTGTTCTGTTGTTTCCCATTTCAGATCGGGGTTACCCGGACGCAGAATGGTAGAACCAATATTGATGGTTTGATCCCCGGGGCCCAATGGATAATTATCAGCAGAATTTCCACTTCTTATAGTGCTCATGTAACCAAAGGCGGGAATATTGTCATTACCCACACGTCCCCAGCTACCGCGCAATTTGAAATCACTTACTACATCGAGTAATGGTTCCATAAATTTCTCTTCTGATATGCGCCATCCTGCGGAAACGGCAGGGAAATAACCCCATTTATTATTGGGACCGAAATTGGAAGAACCATCTCTGCGAAGACTTGCCGATAAAAGGTATGTACCGTTCAATGAGTAATCTACTCGTCCGAAATAAGACGCCAAAGTTGAATTGCTGTTCGAGCCACTGGTGGTGCGAAGACTTACGTCGCTGGCATTGATAACCTGAAGTTGCTCGCTCAGGTATTCGTTTCCGTTTGCCGCGATCCAGTTGTTTCTGAATTTCTGCGAGGTTTGTCCAAGCACCACATTGATAGAATGACCATTGATCCGTTTTGAATAAGACAGTGTATTATCGAGTAACCAGTTGAAGTTGTTATCGAACCTTTCGTTAAGGGTAGCGCGTGGTCTTACATAAAATCCGCGTTGCAGTTTACCCTGCCACGAACGCGTACGGTTGAAATTACCATCTATACCGAGGCTGCTCCTGAACTTAAGTCCGGGCAGCAGTTCCAGTTCGCCGAACACATTTCCATAAATGCGGCTGTTGTATAAATGATTGTCGATTGTTCTCGCGCGAAGGATGGGATTGTCACCGTCTTTTGTATAATACACACCATCACCAAAATATGCAGAATCTCGGTGCAGTGTCGGGAAAAACTGCTGTGCAAGATTAAAAATACCGCCCTGCATGGCATCACTGTTTTGACCTTTTGATTCGGTGCTGGCAAATGCAAGTGAACCTCCAAAATTCAGCTTTGACCCAACCTTAAGATCAACGGTCGCACGACCTGTATATCTTTTATAATAAGTTTCGATCATGGTGCCTTTCTGGTCATTATAACCCAGCGATAACCTTGCTTTCAGGTTTTTCGTTCCTCCAGACACACTAACATCATAATTCTGTAATGGGGCACTGCGAAATACTTCATTAATCATATCCGTTCCTTTACCAAATGATTTAGGATCGGCCCACTCGGGATTTGGCGTAAGACCTGAGTTGCGGTATAACTCATTTGCCATAGTAGCAAATTCTTCAGCATTCAGGAAAGCGGGCTTTCTCCAAAGCTGAGCAAAACCTGTTGAGGCATTGAAAGTAACCGTACCTCCACCTTCTTTGCCACGTTTGGTAGTAACAAGTATAACACCGTTTGCACCACGTGATCCATAAATCGCAGCAGAAGCAGCATCTTTCAATACATCTACCGATTCAATATCATTTGGATTAATAATAGACAAAGGGTCGATGCTGTAAGAACTTCCGGGTACATTCATTCCATCGCCGCCCATCAACACACCATCCACTACATACAATGGCTGATTGTTGCCTGTTGTACCCACACCTCTTATCCTTACTGTGCTGGCGCCACCCGGTGCACCACTCGTCTGGCTTATAAAAACACCAGGCACCTTACCTTGCATGGCCGCCGTGAAATTACTTGACGGAGACTTCTGAAGATCTGCACCAGTTACAGACGAAACGGCACCGGTAAGATCGCGTTTTCTCTTGGTACCGTAGCCTACTACCACAACCTGGTCCAGTGCTGCATTGGCAGACTCAAGCAGTTTAACGGATAGGGATAGGGTAACACCGGGCTGAATAGTATAACCCGAATAATTTTGGGCATCGTAACCTACAGATGTAAAAGTAAAAGTATAAGGTCCGCCCGGAGCTATTCTGGCAAAGGTGAAATTACCGGCGCTGTCGGTAGAGGTTCCGGCGGTGAAATTATCCTTCACATTCCGGACAACTACGCTGACGCCTGCGAGTGGGTCGCCTGCATTGTTCTGAACTTTTCCTTTAACAACACTTGTAGTTTGTGCTTGTAACGAAGCGACACTTGAAAGAAAGATAACCAGGGCAATAATCGGTATCCCTGGCTGAATGAACTTACATCTCATTTAGCTGGTTTTAATCTGGTGAAAAAAACTACATGAACGGGTTCATGTACAATCGTTAGCGTAGGGACGGAAAGCGGCAATATCAATAATGACCTTTGCTGGTGTTGAAATAATATCTTGACATTGAATTTTGCAGTGCAGACCTCACCCATCAACCGGCGGGGTATTGCCAGTGTTTGGCATAAATGTTTGCTACAATCAAAACCTCAACCCTGTTTATTTTCAATGAAAAGTACCACTACTTTCCAATTGTGTAACTACTATCCTGTCTGGTCAATTTCAGTTCATTAATCTCTGCAATAGCCTTGAGTATATCTTCTAATGAATCTGTTTGTTTGAATGTACCTATAAAGTACAGGTTCTTTAACTCGCTGCGTTTATAATTAATCTTTGTACTAAAAAGCAATTGTAATCGATCAAACACGTCCGGTAATGACTGATTATTGAACATGTACCACGATCCTTTTCCTGCAACCGGTAATGTTGGCTCGTCTGCTGGTAATGCATTTGAAGTGGCCGGTGGCACGGTTGCTTTCAAATACATCTGTTGAACCAATGCTGCCGCGGAACCTTTTTTATAGGTAAGCTGTTCACCCGGCAAAAGTTCATATGAACGGGAGAGTTTCATATTTGCTACTGGTTCAACAACTACCATTCCTTCAAACAATTGTACCGTTATCTGATCCTGGTTTTTGAAACCCGTCACGGTAAACCGAGTGCCGGTTACACGCGTTTGAAGCTGGTCGCTTAACACAACGAATGGTTTTGATGAATCTTTTGATACTGCAAATTCAGCTTTACCATCAAGTTTTATCGTTCTGCGGTCAGAGGCAAAAGGTTCCTGGAATTCAATTGTGCTGTTGTGTGTTAACATTACGGTAGAGCCATCGGAAAGATCAAGTTGCTTCGGGATGCCAGACACATTTTCTTCATAACGAATAAAACTTGCCATGGTATCACGGATCGTAGTTTGCTGAACAACCGGTTTTGGAGATTCCTTAACCTGCCACGTATTACTAAACCAAATTATGCCTGCAACAGCAGCAGCCACAGCCACCACTTTCAGTATTTTGTACAAAGAACTTCCTGAATCGCGCTTTAAATCCCTCAGGTCATCAACCACAGGTTGGGGTAAATCAACTACTATTTTTGACTGTAACGTGTTCCACCCTGCCGCCGTATCAGAGTTATTGATTGTTTGCTCCACGGACAGTAAGGTCCATGCTGTTTGGATGCGTTCAAAGAACGATCGATTTTCAGCATTTTCGTTGATCCATAAAAGCACAACCTTGTCTTCCTCAGCAGTGGTTTCATTCGCCAGATAGCGAACTATCAGGGCTTCAAATTGAGATTCATTTTTCATCCGCTATTGTTAAGACGACTGGCGGTAATTCTACCCTTACAATTAAAAATTATTTTTTTCATTGAGGATGCTGGTAACAGCAACCATCCAGGCAGTGATGAATTTCGCCAGCTTTACCCTGAGTTTTGATAGTGCGCGGCTCATCTGTGTTTCAACCGTTTTAACTGACACATTCAGTTTTGCCGCTGCATCACTATACTTCAACCCTTCTATTTTGCACAGAATAAAAACTCTTTTCATTTGATCGGGAAGTTCTGCGATGGCATCATTTACACAAGTATGCAGTTCTTTGAAATCGATACTTTCATATCCGTTTTGTAAAAAGAGCGGTTCGCCTGCCTGCAAAAGATGTTTTTCTTTTTTCGTTTTAACCTTCTGGTGTTTGATGAGATCAAGGCAGGCATTTCCAACGGTTTTGTACAGATAGGCTTTTGCGGCGCCGGTTGCGGAAAGATTATTGCGCGCTTCCCAGAATTTCAGAAAAGCCGATTGCACAGTGTCCCTGGCGGTTTCGGCCGGGAAACCAAATTTTATTTCGCACCATGCACATAACGGTGCAAAGTGCAGATGAAATAACTCTTTGAACAAAGCATCATCAACAACGTCGTTATGGGCAAGGTCATCAGGATTAGCCAGCAGGTCAGCGCTCATCACATAGATATTTCATCACTATATCACCGGGTCATCCGGGAGCTGAAAGATACATAATATGGAGATTGGGTACTGAGGTAAAGAATGCGGCTACACGGCATGCCATTTGCAAATTCTTTCTATCATTTAGCCTTAATTTGTATTCAAATCAATGGTGAAATTTTTATATGGCTACACCGCTATCCGGGAATCAGTTTTTTGACGCTTTTTTGTCAGGTGGCGATATGGGCCGCCGCATCCGTGAATACGATTGGACAAGCACACCGCTCGGACCGGTGAATACATGGTCGCCCGGATTGCAGTCTGCATTAAGCATCTGTCTGCATTCAAACTTCCCCATAGCTATATACTGGGGCGAAGATCTCGTTCTGCTTTACAACGATGCATGGAGCCCGATTCCCGGCAACAAACACCCCTGGGCACTCGGGAAGCCAGCGATCGAAGTATGGCCCGAAATCTGGTCAGATATTCAACCGCAATTTGAGAAAGCTTTTAGTGGCACACCTGGGGGATCGAACGATGCCCTGCTGCCCATGCAACGAAATGGCTACACAGAAGAATGTTATTTTGATTTTACATTCACACCCATCCTTGGCACTAATGCACGCGTCGAAGGCGTATTTAATGCTGTAATTGAAACCACCCACCGCGTGGTTCATAACCGCCGAACAACGTTTCTTCAAAAATTAACTGAAGCTCTTAGTAAAATATACGAACAGGAAAAACTTTTTGATGTAGCCACCGCCCTCATCAGCGAAAATCCCTATGATATACCCTTTTGTGCGTTTTTTCGAGCCCCGGGCGACGAAATGGTGAATAGCACGAAGCCGATTGCACTGAAAAAATCATTACCGGCAGACGAACTTTTGCAATCGGGTGAAACGATCCGTATTAATCATATTGATGAATACTTTCAACAGGTACCAGCGGGTCCCTGGGCAGAACAACCAAAAGAAGCATTACTCATTCCACTTCGCTGGCAGGACGGAACAGTATTCGGTTATATGTTGGCAGGTGTAAGTTCCAGGCGATTACTGGATGCCGAATACCAGGCTTTTTTTGAATCGGTAGCCGGAACTTTAGTAACGGTATCCAATACACTAAAATCGCTGGAACATGAAAGAAAAAAACTGGAAGCACTTGCCGAAATAGACAGGGCGAAAACCATATTTTTCTCGAACATCAGTCATGAGTTCCGCACTCCGCTTACCCTGCTGTTGGGTCCGGTTGAAGAAGCGCTGGCAGACGGAACGCTCAACGCGGACAATAAATTCAGACTTCAGATTGTACAACGCAATGCGCGCCGGCTTCAAAAGCTGGTTAATAATCTCCTGGATTTTTCACGACTCGAAGCGGGCAGGCTGGAAGCTTCCTTTTCTAAAACGGACCTTGGTGCTTTAACTACTGATCTTGCAAGTAATTTTCGGTCAGCGGTCGAGAAAGCCGGGATCGCCCTTAAAATACAGGCACTGCCCATTTCGGACGATGTTTATGTCGACTACGGCATGTGGGAAAAGATAATCTTCAATCTCTTATCAAACGCATTCAAATATACAAGACAGGGTGAGATATCAGTGACTGTTAAACAGGAAGGAAAATTTGTATTAACCGAAGTGGCAGACACCGGCACTGGTATTCCTGAATCAGAATTAAACCGCGTTTTTGAAAGGTTCCATCGCGTGGCTAATGATCGTGGAAGAAGCCAGGAGGGTACCGGCATCGGTCTTGCGATGGTAAGGGAACTGGTTCGGCTGCACGGTGGCGAAATCAGTGCCGCCAGCGTGCAGGGAGAGGGTTCCGTTTTTACGATTACGATCCCAACAGGCAATGCTCACCTGGATTCCACCATGATCAGGGATGCCCCCAATTCTATGCCTGAGAACAACGATGTTTTCATAGATGAATCGGCTCAATGGGCAAATACGCAACCAGCGGCTGAAGGCACTAACGGCAACGTAGAACCGAAATCCGACGAGCTTCTACCTGGAACTGCCAGGCGAACCATTTTACTTGCGGAAGATAACCCGGACATTTACCAGTACCTGTCGCGTTTGCTTTCGCAACAGTTTAATGTAATTGGTGCCCATGATGGCGAAACTGCATACCGGCTCGCACTCGCAGAAAAACCCGCATTGATTATTTCTGATATCATGATGCCCGTGCTGGACGGATTTGGTTTACTGAAAAAGATCCGCGGGCATCTGGACATAAGAAATACCCCTTTGATTTTTCTGTCTGCCCGTGCGGGGGAGGAAGCGCGTGTTGAAGGGCTGAACGCCGGCGCAGATGATTATCTCATAAAACCATTTTCATCGCATGAACTTCTTGCCCGGGTAAGAAACGTTATTCGTGTGCAGGAAGTGAGACGTCAGACAGAACAACAATTTTATAGTCTTTTCATGCAGGCTCCGGCTATCATTAATGTGTTTCGGGGGCCTGAATTCAGATACGAGTTATACCACCCGAAAAACAAATCAATTTTTGGTGAAAAGGATTTTACCGGACTCACTTTAACAGAGGCGCATCCGGAACTTGAATCACAGGAGATCCTCGACATCATGAAACTGGTGTATCAGGAAGGTCGCGCGATTTCATCCATGGAACGATGTGTTCAGTTCAAAAATGAAAATGGTGAACTGGAGGACCACTTTTTCAACAGCATCTTCCAGCCCTGGCTCGACGCGAATGGGCAGATACAAGGTATATTAAACTTCGCGATCGAGATAACAGATATGGTAAAAGTGAGGCGCCGGATCGAAAACAGCGAACAATATTTCAGACGGCTCACTGACTCATTACCAACCACAATATGGATCACTAATGTGGATGGAGAATGTGAGTACTTGAATAAAAACTGGTATGATGTAACGGGCCAGACAAAGGAAGAATCAATGGGCCTCGGCTGGGTAAAAGCCACACATCCCGATGATGCGGAAGAAGTTGCAGCCCGTTTTATGGAGGCCAGCAACACACGTACGCCTTTTATAAGTCTATACCGGCTGCGTCAAAAAGACGGTAGCTACCGCTGGTCGCTCGATCATGGGGAACCCAGGTTTGATAAAGAAGGTAATTTTGAAGGACTTATTGGATCAGTGCTCGATGTTCATGAACAAAAGTTAGCCACCGACAGCTTAAAAGAAAGCGAGGAACAATTCCGGAACCTGGCAGAAATGCTTCCTCAACTGGTATGGATAACCGACGCTGATGGAGCCATGATCTACGCATGTAATCGTTGGGCAGAGTTTACAGGCAAACAGCCATCCGCTGAAACCTGGCCGAAGATTATTCATCCACAGGATCTGCCTGTTGTGACCCGAATGTGGGAACGGAGTTTGCGCGAAGCAGTGGTTTATCGTGCACAAATGCGCTTATTGCGAAAAGACGGGGAATATTTCTGGTTCTATGTACAGGGTGTACCCGTTTTAAAAGATGACGGAACCGTATCAAGATGGATTGGCTCCTGCACCAACATACAGGAACAAAAGCAAATCGAACATCAACTCGAAAGTCTGATTGCCGAACGCACAGACGAACTACAAAGATCTAACAACGATCTGCAACAATTTGCCCATGTAGCGAGTCATGACCTGAAGGAACCGTTAAGAAAGATCAGGACCTTCGCCGGGCGGCTACGGGAAGATAAAAACACAACACTCTCGGAGAAAGGAGCAGTGTACCTCTCAAAACTATATGCTGCCACCGACCGGATGATGATGATGATTGAAGGCGTGCTTAATTATTCTATGTTGAATGGCGATGAACAATTGCCTGACCTCATAGAATTAAGTGAGATAGTCAGCCAGGCCGAACAGGACCTTGAGCTTTTAATACAGCAGAAAAATGCCGTTATAACAACTAAGGATCTGCCGGCAATCGAGGGCGCGCGCGTTTTGATCTACCAGTTGTTTTATAACCTGATTAATAATGCCCTGAAGTTCACAAACGAAGAAACGCCGGCACGTATTTCTATTGAAGGCAACACTTCAAATGATAATTCAGCAGTGACGATAACAATAAAAGACAATGGAATCGGATTTGACCCCGAGTTTGGAGAAAAGATCTTTGACGCGTTTACCCGGCTCAATTCACGAGACCGGTATGAAGGCACAGGTCTGGGTTTATCATTGTGTAAACGTATTGTGCAGCGGCATCATGGTTCAATATCAGCAACAGGTATTAAAGGCAATGGTGCAAGCTTTAAAATAGTGTTGCCATTAAAGCAATCCCAGCCAATTATTTGATCCGGGAATATGGTTCGGTTTGCTTTGCCAGTTGTTCCCTTGCCTGCAATTCCCTGTGCTCTTCAATAGTTCGTGGAATCGCCGAGGACCCGGCTTGCTCTTTACGTTTTGCAATAGCTATGGGGTTACCAAAAAGGTAAAAGAAAAACTCTTTTACTGACCTGGCCGACCGGAGATCTTTCCAGATATCAATGAATTCATGAAATACGATGTACAATGGATTTGCTTTGTGCGGAATATTGTGTGTGATTCCGTATTTCACCGGTTCTTCTTCTCTTTGAAAGGTGCCAAAAATGCGATCCCAGATAATGAAGGTAGCTGCATAATTTTTGTTGATATACTGCTCCTGTGAACCATGATGTACCCTGTGATTGGAAGGAGTAGCAAATATATATTCAATCACTGGATGCAACCTGCCGATGTATTCTGTATGCACCCAAAACTGAAACAATACAGCGATCTGGTTTACGATAAAAAATATGATGGGATGAAAACCCAGGAATGCTACAGGCGCGAAAAAGATGATCTTGAGGTGCTGAACCCAGCTAAGCCTGAATGAAACTGAAAGATTATAATGTTCACCGCTATGATGCACTACATGCGTGGCCCAGAAAAATCGCTGTTGATGCGAGATGCGATGTGCCCAGTAACTGCAGAAATCGAAAATAATGTAACAGGGGATCAGGGTCCACCAGCTGAAATGCATGCGCCATGGTACCAGGTTATAAATAACAACGATAAGGTAGATCAATCCCAGTTTCATGGCAAAAGCAATGGCCACATTGCCAACACCAACCATCACCGACCCAAGCGTTTCCGCCCTGTTATATAGCTCTTTGTGCTGTTTTCGTGAAATATACCATTCAAGCAAAACAAAAAAGAACATAATGGGTGCTGCCCAAACAATGATCTCCGGTGAATTTTTGCTGATGTCCTCCAGCTTGGAAAGTGCTATTTCAGGTGCCCCGAACAGGGAAAGAAATCCGTTTTGATCTGCCATAACTAGTTACTGTTTGCCCTTTTGATCGTAATAATACCAGCACTAATATATTGCATTATGCTGCTGTTATCTATTGTCAAAATAGTGTACCAATGCTACAGTTGGAGGGGGATGAGTATGAAGATCGCCATGGATACCCGTTTTACGAATTAAAATATTTTAACATCAGGCATAGCAATAACAGACATTCCCCGTTAAGGGGAAAAATATCAACTGGCCACTTTTACCTGTCTGAAAGAGGTGTTACTTAGTATCGGACAGAAAAAAGCCACCCGGAAGGTGGCTGCATATAGAGAACGGGAATACTATTATTGATTATAAGCGGCCTCTAATTCGGCTATATTGAGTTTACTCATTTTAAGAAGTGCCTGGAACATCTGGCCCATGCGTTTTGGATCACCGTTTTTTGAACGTTCGGCTAAAATGGAAGGGATGATTTGCCATGATAAACCAAACTTGTCTTTGAGCCATCCACATCGCGATTCGGCTCCACCTTCAGTAAGACTGTTCCAATAATGATCAATTTCTTCCTGGGTACTGCACGACACGTAAAATGAAACGGCTTCTGTAAACGGAAACTGGGGACCGGCATCAAAAGCATACACATCCAATCCATTGATGGTAAAGGCTGCCTGCATGATGGTTCCTGCAGGAAATCCCGAACCTTCCTCCCATTTTTTCATAAATGAAATTTTTGAATTGGGAAAGATGCCCGTATAAAACCTTATAGCCTCTTCAGCACGATTATCGAACCAAAGAAAAGGGACTATGTTTTGTGTTCCCTTAATGGTAGTCATAATGCAAGTTTTGAATGAGATGCTAAGATCAGGAATAGATAATTTCCAGATGATGGCTTAACGCGACTGTTTTCAGGGGGAAATATGACAAAGCATATATCTTTATTATCTTAGCTAAAACCTACTGCTTGAACCAACGATTTTATTCCCTCGATGTATTTCGCGGTGCCACTGTTGCACTCATGATACTTGTAAATAATGCTGGTAACTGGGCACATATATATGCTCCTTTCGGCCATGCTAAATGGCACGGAGCTACGCCGACGGATCTGGTGTTTCCATTTTTTCTTTTTGCGGTCGGGAATGCCATGGCGTTTGTGATGCCGAAACTACAGGCCGCGGGACAGGCTGCTTTCCTTAAAAAAGTTTTCAAACGAACACTATTGATCTTTGCGATCGGATTGTTTTTAAACTGGTCACCCTTTGTTCGATGGAGCGGAGATTCACTGGTTGTAAAACATTGGGTAGATCCAAACGATCCTGATTCAGGGATCCGCATCCTTGGTGTTTTACAAAGGATCGCATTGAGTTATTTTTTTGCATCGCTGATAGTATATTATTTTAAACTGAGAGGCGCCTTTGTAGCAGGGTTTATTCTACTGATAGCTTACTGGATGTTGTGTCTGATGCTTGGAACTCCCGGTGATCCATATAGCATGGATGGTTATATAGGCACCGCTGTTGATAAGGCTATACTTGGGGTTGCGCATATGTATAAGGGTGAGGGAGTGCCATTTGATCCGGAAGGATTGTTAAGTACGGTCACCTCCATTGTACAGGTGTTATTTGGTTATTTTGCAGGCCATTATATCCAGGCAAAAGGCAAAACCTATGAAATGCTTTCCAACCTGTTTGTGGCGGGAGCCCTCCTCGTGTTTACCGGCCTGTGCTGGGATCTGGTGTTTCCTATTAACAAAAAGATCTGGACCAGTTCTTACGTGTTATATACATCGGGTCTGGCTATCACAGTATTATCTATCATGATCTACCTGATCGAGTTCCGCCAGGCAAAGGGCGCATGGAGCCGGTTTTTTGACGTATTTGGAAAGAACCCTTTATTTATTTTTGTCTTAAGTGGATTTCTGCCAAGATTGCTGGCGCTGTTTCGTTGGCAGGATCATGTTGACCCAACAACCGGTAAAACCGTTTACACCAGCGCGCTGCCCTGGTTTTATGAAAATATCTGCAAACCGGTTTCAGATAATCTTAAAAACGGCTCGTTGTTATATGCTTTGAGTCTTGTGATGTTTTATTGGCTGATCGTTTACCTGATGGATAAAAAACGCATCTATATCAAGGTGTAATAAAGCATTCAACTACCTTTAACCGGAAACTGAAGGCAGCTTCGTAAAATTTTTCATTCGCTGTTAAGCATTTTAGCAGATGAAATTGCTATAAGTGATGTGTTGCGTCTAAAAAGACATAGCAGTAATGATGACTGCTTAATGGGTTAAGCGAAGTCGTTTCTTGATACCCTTCCCTACCCTGGCTAGTTGAAGCCCGATCACCCGCCTCCATTTACTGACTTGTTTCACATCAACCAATGAAGACAATATCGTTTCATGCTGTATGCGAAGCAGAACGCAATCCTCGTCATGTTGCCCTGCAGCGATCACCCATTCGTTAGTTGCATCGTCAAAAATCGCACTGCCTGGGAAAATCACTGCATGACCTTTCGGTGTGGCGGGCGCCGTTACTAAAGGCGAAAGGCTGATAGCTTTCACAGCAAAGGGCGGTTTGGCTTCAAACACGTATACACCTGCATGATAGGTTCTTCTTTTTTCTGCATCAGCCGTCCAGCTATGAAAAAATGAATAAAACCTGCCATCCGGATGTAAAACCGGCGTTGCGCCGCCGCTGATGTCACCCGCCGACCATCCCGAATCAAAATAGGTTGTGAACCGTTTTTGAACAGCACCATTTTTGAGATCAAACTCGAACACATCGTGTGTATGGTTGGCGCTGTAGATACAATAAGCCTTTCCGGCAAGAGAGAAAAACTGCCAGTTTTTTTCGATGATCCATTCCCGTGAAGGCAGGTACGTTGGCGCATCCGAAGGTTCGGGTTCGATATGCAGGTCATACTTACGGAGACGAACAAACGCATCATGGTTTTTTTCAAAGGGAATAATGATGGGTTTTACCAGTTCTGCACCGGATAGTTTCGCCAAAACCACGTAAGTCGTAAATAAATGTATCGGGCTGCTTTCTATGTATGCAATAAAGATTTCACCATTGATGTTAACGATCCTGGGATCCTCCAGCATAACATGGCTATTACCTGATGGAGCATCTGCAATTACATGTGCTTCACCTACAACCCTGAATGCATCATCGAGCCTGGCCAAACCGAGGGCGCCCTCTCTTGCATGATTTTGCAAACGGCATACAAGCAGGTAACCATTCCCGTATTTCGTGATAGCCGGGTTAAAGATCTTTTTATAGGGAAATACCCCGCCAGGATCCAGTTTGTGTATGTTGGTGTTCATGCTTTTTTTGAACGTTAGCGTTGCGGTTTGTGGAGCGATAGGCTGTTAAAGCATACCGGCTTTTACCATTTATCAAAACCAATGACCGCCCTTTTGCCGGTAGCAGGCCTTAATAAAAAACCGCGCCAGCCGGTTTTATTGCTGCATACATTCACAACTTAAACTATTTTATGAAGTCTTTACTTTTCATCTTAACCATTACATCGCTGAGTGTACAGTTGGCTGCACAGGCGCCATTAACTGTACTACCAAGCGGTAAAAATCCAAAAGCCAGTGTTTCCGAACAGGTTGGTCTCACCAACATTACCATTCAATACAGCCGCCCTGCAGTGCGTGGGCGGGAAGGCAAGATCTGGGGCAGCGGGCCGGTTCATGCCGGTTTTGCCGACCAGGGTTTTGGAAGCAGTAAGGCAGCACCCTGGCGCGCAGGTGCAAACGAAAACACAACAATCACTTTTTCAAATGATGTGGTCGTAGAGGGGCAGGCGGTTCCGGCGGGCACCTATGGTTTGTTTGTGGCTTATGAACCCAACGAATCAACACTTATTCTTTCCCGCACCAGCACTGCCTGGGGTAGTTATTATTATGATCCCAAAGATGATGTTTTGCGCGCAAAGGTTAAACCGGTGAAATTAAACACAGCGGTAGAGCGTCTGCGTTTTGAATTCACTGATCAGAACGACAGCGCTGCTACCATTGGTCTTGCCTGGGAAAACCTGG
Source organism: Bacteroidota bacterium (assembly GCA_023416995.1). Lineage (GTDB taxonomy): Bacteria > Bacteroidota > Bacteroidia > Chitinophagales > Chitinophagaceae > DATHKG01. The sequence continues at coordinate 53,946 of JAEZGI010000045.1, read as the reverse complement.
TAATTCCATTCCGGGTTGAAACTCATTATATCAATGACCAGGTAGCGATGTTCCGGATTGAATTAAGAAGTCAAAAAGGATTTCATTGGACAGCCTGGCAACAAGCCGCGCAATGGGCACTTCAAAACAATGCTAACCTGGAAGAAGCGCTGCTTTGGGCCGATACCGCGTCGGGACCGGTGTTTGGTGGCAATAATGTTTTCATGACCCACACCACGAAAGCAGGTATCCTGCGCAAGCTGGGACGCGATGCAGAAGCCGATGCGATTATGAAGGCATCAATGGCTATCGCAGGCATGCAGGACCTGCATATGTATGGCCGCGAGTTAATCAGCCAGAAAAAAGCAAAAGAAGCCATGGAAGTATTTCAACTTAACCACCGCAAGAACCCTAATGAGTTTACCACACGCGTTGGTCTTGCCAGGGGATATTCGGCAGTTGGTGATTACAAAAACGCTTTAAAGTATGCCCAGCTTGCGCTACCACAATCACCGGATCCATTGAATAAAGATGGGGTTACTAAGATGATCGAAAAACTTAAGAACTCACAGGATATAAATTGAGGTGGTCGCAGGATTAAAAAAAGTTGACCCCTCCCTGGCTTTTGCCATCCAGGCTATCCTGATCATCATCATCACCTGGAGTGTTGTATTCTTTCAAAAGAAAACGGAGGGGTTAGCAAAGATGGATCAGCAATCGTGGATCTTCCTGATCCTTGCAGGTATCATGACCTGTTTATCCTCGCTGTTTCAGTTTAACGCACTGAAATTGGGTAATGCATCGGTCGTGTCGTCCATAGAACGGTCTTCTCTCGTATTCACCATCATCTTCGCGATATTGTTTTTGAAAGAAGAAGTGAACTGGAAAATAATTACCGGTGCCATGCTGATGATTGGCGGTGCTTTAATGATTACCCTGAGCAGGCAGGCAGAGTGAAATCATCTTTACACCTTGTAGCAAACCGCATTGATATTCATTCCTGCACCAACTGAAGCAAGCAAAATAATATCACCTGCATGTAAGCTATGACCCTCAATCTGGTTGTTTCTAACCATATCAAGCAAGGTTGGAACAGTGGCCACTGAGCTGTTACCCAGCTCATGAATATTCATCGGAAGAATGGCTTCTGGTAATTCGGTCCTGTCATACAAAGCATAAAAAGCTTTTACGATGGCAACATCCATTTTTTCATTCGCCTGGTGTATGAAGATTTTTTTCAGGGAATCGATTGGCACATTGCACGTATCCATGCATTGCTTCATAGCGGCAGGAACTTTTGACAAAGCAAATTCATACACCTTACGTCCGGCCATTTTCATAAAGCGCACCCTGGGATCTGAGTCTGGAAAATTTGCTTTATCCATATGAATAAAGTTTAACTCCTCCAGGCAATATGAGTGGGATACTGAACCCAAAACACCAGACTGATCGTCGTTACCCTTTTGCAGGATGACCGCCCCCGCCCCATCACTAAAGATCATGCTGTCGCGGTCCGACTTATCTATCACACGGCTCAGGGTTTCAGTACCAATAACCAGGCAGGTAGAAGCCATACCGGAGCGAATAAAACAATCAGCCTGTATTACGCCCTGGATCCAGCCCGGACAACCAAACAAAAGATCGAATGCAATGCAGGCGGGATTGTTGATATTGAGCGCACGTTTAACCCGTGATGCAATTGCAGGAACTGCTTCAGACTGGATAGTATCAACAGTTACATCACCAAAATTGTGTGCAACGATGATCTGGTCGATTGTTTCGGGATCTATAGCTGCATCCCGAATGGCAAGCTTAGCAGCTTCAGTAGCCATATCAGAGGCATTAAGATCGGGCTTTGCATATCGCCTGGCATAAATACCTGTTACTTTCTCAAACTTGCGTACGATCTCACCGGCAGCTCCCACGATCTTTTGATGTTTGTCATCATAGAAATCATGTGCGGCAAAAAAACTATTTTCCACAATTTCGCCCGGGATATAGCTCCCGGTTCCTTTAATAACAGATCTCATATGTAATGCCTTTAACCAGAAAAATATGCCCGAAACTTACGAAAATAACACAACAGGATTTGAAAATCTTATCAGCTTTTCGTCTCTTTAATCCGTCGGGGTACCGCAAAACTGGCCGACGGTTTCAAGCAGCTCCTGTCTGGAAAAAGGTTTTGGAATACAGGCATCTGCGCCGGCTGCAGCCGCAGGTTTGATAAAGCTATGATTTGCAGATATCATCACTACCGGTATGTGTTGCGTAGCGGGATCTGATTTCAGCGTGCGACAAATCGCAATGCCGTCAATGCCAGGTAAATTTCTGTCAATCAGAAACAGATCAGGCAGGCTTAATCCCGATGTTGTCATCATCAACTCGTTTCCCTTACCAGATACCACAAGATATCCTTCATTCGTAAGTATGATGGATAGAATATCGCTGATTGCTTCATCGTCTTCAATTATCATAACTTTTTTCATGCCTGGTAAATTTTCCGTGACACGCCTCCATTTCTACAAATTTTGAACCGGTGCATCAGGAGTATGGAAGCGTAAAAATAAAAACAGATCCACCCCCCGGGCCGTTTTCAACATGTATTGTTCCGAAATGATGCCTTATAATTTCTGAAGAGATATACAACCCGAGTCCAAGACCGTGATTATGTTGTTGCACATGATCCGAAACCCGGAAAAAACGTTCAAATACACGGGCCTGAACATCCAGGGGAATACCTGGTCCAAAATCACGGATTGATACTTCTACATGATCTAACTGGTCACGGGTAGTAACTATTATTTCAGATGCTGCTGGTGAATATTTTATTGCATTTGTCAAAAGGTTATCCACCACCTGTCGGATGCGGTCACGATCAGCATGAACCTCAGCAGTTGGGTGAGGTTTCCAGGTTATATAATGTTTTGATGGATTTGCCTGGAACCCTGAAATGACCTCACTGATCAACTGATTAATGTCAAACCGCTCGGGAAACAAGCGCATCCGAAGTTCACCAAGATTTGAATAGTCAAGTAAACTGTAAATCAGTTTTTTGAGCCGTTCAACCTGCGTTCCAAGTTTACCCGTGAGTTCAATACTTTTTAAATGATCGGTTCCTTTTGCGAGGTTTTCATGCAATAATTCGGTGTAAGCTTTAATACTTGTTACGGGTGATCGCAGTTCATGGCTGGCTATGCTAATGAAATCTTCTTTTTGTCTTTCAAGTTGTTTGCGGTCCGTAATATCATACATCACACCAATCATCCTTACGGGCTCATCCTTTTCATGCGCAATCACTCTTCCATAACAACTGATCCACCTGTAGCCTCCGGTGGCGCTATCTATAATGCGACATTCCGTATGGAAAATATTAAGGCCCTTTAAAGCAGTGCCAAGCGCTTCCACAACAACATCACGATCATCGGGATGCACCAGCGAGGTGCCTTCCTCGACACTGATTTTCCGCTTTGCTGGTTCAAGACCGATAATTCTGCTGCATTGTTCGTTTCCTTCAAATACCTGGGTTACCACATCCAGGCTCCACTCCCCCATGCGTCCACCCTGGAGCGCTAAAGTTTTGGTTTGTTCAGTAAGTAAAAGCGCTTCTTCCGAAAGTTTGCGATCAGTTATATCACGCGTGATCTTCACAAATCCTTTGATAGTGTTGCCGGTCATTGGCGACATCACCCCACTCATGAAAAATCTTGACCCATCTTTTCTTAAATGCCAGCGTTCATCTTTCGCATGCCCGGTTTCACGTGCCATCCGCATCTCGGCTGCCGGTATTCCCCCAAGCCGATCCTCCTCAGTAAAAATGATCTCGGAATGTTGCCCAAGTGCTTCTTCACGCGTATAACCAAACAGGTTTTCCGCACCACTGTTCCAGTCTACAATAAGGCCATTTTCATCGAGTGTTATTATCGCAAAGTCCACTGCCGTTTCAAAGATCGTTTGAAGAAGCGCTGATCGTTTCTGTAACTCATCCTCTGTTTCTGTTGAAAGCTCCGCAATGCAAACCCAGCCTTTTGTTTGCTGATTTTCATCAGTAAGCCTTATTATCCGGATATCATGCATTTGAAACGAACCGTCATATTTACGAAGACTCGCCTTTCGGCTGATGGTTGAATTTAGTGCATTTGTTTCCGGCCAGGTAGCCATCAAATGAGCATCATCGGGGTGAAGTATGGACATCCACCCCTTCCCCCGTGACTGCTCTGCTGTAAAACCAGTGTATTCGAACCATGACTTGTTACAAACAATTGCATCACCTTTTGCGTCTGTTTCCCAGATCAACTGAGGCAGAGCGTTCGTAACCTGTTCATACCGGGAGCCGAAGCTGATAGCGTTTGCCATAGTGAACTTGTTAACGGCCGGGAATGGCTTTCCATCCAACCTAAAAAAAAGGGGCCATTGTGAATGCGCCCCTTTTTCGAGAACCCGTATCATGAGTTTCTAATAAATCGAAGGGTTATTCTTCGTCTTCCTCCTCCTCGTCTTCTGTTGCTTCTTCCTGTTCTGCTTCCCAATTGATATTATTTTCTGCTATCTCTGTAAGACCGGCATCAGTTTGCTTTTCTTCCTCAAGGGTCTGAGCCAAAATACCTGCCGCATCTTCTAAACCCATAGTACGGGCCAGTTGAACGAGGCCACCATAAGTTGCAATTTCATAGTGTTCAACCTTTTGTGCCGCCATGATGATACCAACATCACGGGTCATGCTGCCACTTTCAGTTTCCTCCACGATCGACTCGCCTTCTTTCACGAGACCTTCCATCGCTTCACATTTTTTTGCCTGGGCTTTCTTACCAATCATCTCAAACACCTGCTCAACCCGGCTGATATGTTCCTGGGTCTGGGCAATATGTGTTTCGATCGCGGCTTTCAATTGATCTGTAGTGGCCGCTTTCCGCATTTTCGGCAATGCCTTTGTAAGATGTTTCTCGGCCCAGTAAATGTCTTTCAACGCGTCATGGAAATACTTTTCCAACTGGGTGTTCCCCTGTGCCATTCCAGTGGGCCTGGCAGCGGATTTTTTTGCTGCTGCAGTAGTATTTGCAGCCGCGGATTTTGAGCCAGCACCCGCAGATGCAGCTTTGCCGGCAGATTTGCCAGCGGTTTTTGTAGTTGCCATAAATTATTTGATTTTTTTTAGTATGAAGTACCTCAGACGATTACAAAGGATATGCCACTGAAAATGCTTATCTGCCGGCAGGTTTTCCACAACTTGTCTACGGATTTGACTTTTTTTAATGTAACTTCATTGCTCTTCCCCACAACATCCCGAGCCGCACCCATATTACATATCCGCCATTTTGCAGGGCACAAAAATTGAAGCACATGATTAAATCGTTAAACATGGAAAATGTAACGCGCACAGTGAAAAAAGTGATAATCCGGAAGTCGGTGAATACGAAGGAAATATTTCCTTACATGGAGACAGCCTCAGCTGAAAGAGGCCGACCGGAACAAGATAATGCCGATCACCTCAGTGCGTGCCGCCTGTTTAGCCTATTTACTGCCGATATCATCAAACAGAATAAACCTTTTGTCAGATAATGCGGACCCCGGGCGTCATTAAATGACTGTTCCGTAAGGGACGCTATTAAAAAGAGGCTGATTCATCATAGAAACAGCCTCTTTTTAGTGTTATAACTTCATCTACCAGTTATCGAAGGTCAATCCATAACTTTCTTCGTTCAGGATCTCTTTCCATTGTTGAATGAGCGTTTTATAAGCTTCGCCAACGGGCATTATTTTCCGGTCGAGATCATACAATCCCAATTCGTTTACATTCCCTGCATCATCGCGCAGTGCCGAGTCCCAATCAACCTGGTGCGTCAGGCTGTACCAGGTAAAACCAATGATTGGAATACCATCATGTTTCAACCGGTGAACATTCGCCCATTGTTTAAGTAACCATTCTTTGCATGCGGGCATGCGAATATTCGTTTCGGTATGCATGATGGGCAACTTGTATCTCCTGTAATACTGACTTGTTATCACATAATACCCAAATATCTCACCCGCAGCCTGGGTATGCCCGTCGGGAAAAACAAGGTGTTCATTGGTTACATAATAATCATTGCCCATGATACAACGCGCCTTTACCTGGTTTTGAATAAACCAGTCATATTCATAACGCGACATACCATTTGATAACAGGTATTCATACATGGTCACGTTCAATGGATACCCATAAGTAAGATCCAGTGAAAGAAATCTTTTTTGATTAAGGAACCGTGCGCGCGGAACTGCATCAGGATCCATGGCGTGGAAGTATTCAGAAGACTCGCTTTGAATAAACGTAGCTTCAGGCTGTATCTTCAAAATACTCTGCATCGCCATCACATTCCCTTTGCACAAATGTTTAAGGGCCGTAACAAAAGCACGGTCGGACTGCAGTCGCTCGTTCCACCAGCCGTATTGGGCCGAGAACATAGCTGTAATAAAAATTTCGTTGATGGGTGTATACAGGTGTTGTTCAGGAAACCTGCGCGCAAAGGCTTTGGCAAACTCTGCAAAATAATGCGGAAAGTCAGGGTTTTGAAAGTTGCCCAGCCAGTCGGGTACGCCGAAGTGACAAAGATCAATAATGGGTGTGATGTGCAATCGTTTCAACTCAGCCATTGCTTCATCAATGAATGACCAGTCGTATTGCCCGGGCCCGATGTGGGTATTATAATATTGTGGACCATACCGAAGAAATTCAATACCTAATTCTTTTACCAGTCTGAAATCTTCCTTCCAATAGGTATAGTGTTTACACTTTTCCATTTCATCTACCCGTTTCGTTTGTCCGTTGGGTAGCATAATTGTCGGATAGCTGTTTTCAATGCCTGTCGAGAACATGAACTTATTTCCTGCCATATGGGGTTGTCAATTTTAGACGATGCGATGTTCAAAATATCTGTCAAGTGCGTCGTGAAAAGCCGGAAGTTTGATCCCCTTCCCGCTTTCAAGCACGCTGTACAAGGGCCGCCTGGCCTTCCAACACATTTCAAAGGACGGTTTTGCGATCAGCGGCGAAGCACTATACCCGGCTTTTGCTGCAATAATGCCGCCGAAATCTGCCCAACTGGTAGTGCCGGAATTACTGATGTGCCAAATCCCTTTTTCCTGGTCAATTAAAAGATCCATTGCTGCATGACAAAGATCAGGTACATAGGTTGGCGATATCAATACATCGTCGGGTATTTCCATAGGCTGACCGGTTTTAACTGCATTGAGCACCGCGTAAACAAAATTGTATTTGTCCCATGGACCAAAGAATGCGCTGGTTCGTACTACGAGTGATGCAGCGTTTGCTTCGAGGATCATGATTTCGCCTTTTGCTTTGCTCTCACCATAAATGTTTAATGGCAGCGCCAGATCTTCTTCGGTATAAGGTGAATTTTTATTTCCATTGAAAACAAGATCTGAACTGAAACTCACAAAACCGATCCCATATTCACTCGCTACCTTTGCCATTAAAGCAGGTGCCACAGCGTTTACGCTAAAACATTCGTGTTGATTTTGTTCCGCTTCATCCACGCGAACAAAACCTGTTGCATTTACTATTGCCCAGGGCTTATATTGTTCAACCGCCTGTCGTATGCTTGCTTCATCAAGAATGTTTACATCCTGTCTTGTTAATGAAACATAACTCAGTGACCGTATTTCACAGATCCTTTGAAAAGCTGCACCGAGGGTACCGGTCTTACCGATGATCATTACTGGCGACATAGTCTCAGGCGATTGAATTCCGGCTGGTTTTAACTGGTTATGCCACCATCCCGTAGCCTGCAGCAGGTGGCTCTGATAGGACCCGGTGTTTGTAATTGACTGCAGCATGTTCACCAGTGCCGTGGGGCGCCGGTGATTATTACTGATATCGAAAACGCCGGGTTCATAATATTGGTTCTCCTGTGTGAGCAGGCTGTTCCAGTCGTATGCACCCAGCAGTGACCAGGCGGTGATTGCCCGGATATCGAGCCCTTCACGTTTAAGTCCACAACAAACTTCCCAGTTTTCTGTGAACCATCTTAACTGTTCCTCCCGGGTGCAACTAATATGACATTCAGTTACGGCCAGTGGAATTTTATAACGCTGCCAGGCTTGTTTCAAAAGAACTTTTAAACCAAAACTTTTTCCTTTTCTTACTGCTTCAAAATCTGCATAACGATCGCGTCCGTTTCCTCCATGCGCCCCTGTGGGATAGTCACCTAGATTTTCATCCAGATAACGTTCGGAGGTTACGTAGTAGTTATAACCGATAACGGAGGGCGGACATTTATTCTCCAGAAAAAATTCCAGCTCAGATGCTGGTATGCCGGCATTAACCATGTATTGCCAGAAAAAATGTTTGTGGTCGATAAGACCGCAAAGCAGGTCCGTGGTCAGCCAGCGTCTTTTGTTTTCAAACGATGCCTGGTATGCAAGCTTCGGGGTACTGTGAACATACGACAGATCCTCAGTTTGCACCAACTGCGCCTGAGGATTAACCAAACGGATCGCCTTCATGGCAAGTACGGTTCCCTTAAGCTGGTTGATCAGCATCGTGAAAAACGCCTTTTCACTGGAGGCATGTGGGTACCAGAAGCCATATAGCCCGCTGAATCTTGCCGTTGTAAGCGGCTCGTTCACCGGGGTATAATATTTTATCCATGGAAATTTCCGCGCCACCTCTGCCGCATAAGCAGCGAATTTGCCAGGGAAACCGGGATCGGCGAGATTGGTAAAAGCAGGACCGCTGCCATGATGCAGCAGTCCTGCAATAGGTTCAATATTGTGCAGCCTGATCTCATTCAACTGCGTTTCGATCCATGAGAAGTCAGCAAAACCATCCCTTTCAGGCTGATGTTTTTCCCAGAGTACCGGGTATCGTAAGGCACGGATTCCAAGTTCTGCAAAAGCTTTGATATCGTCGCCGCGCGTGTAATGTCCCGAAGAAACCAATTGGTCGCGATACCTGTCTCCAACACGATTGATGGTGCATTCTATTCCACCCCAAACCTCAGGAAGGGACGATGATTGCTTTTGTTCCATTAACATGATGATCTTTTTCAGGATGAGTAGTTAGCGTTTTATACAACTTAAGTGATTGTGCTACTACCTGGTCCATATTATAGTACTTGTATGTGGCCAGTCTTCCTGTAAAGTGTACACGTTTCATGCCCGCTGCCAGCACCTGGTATTTTTTATAGAGTTCGGCGTTCTCTTGTCTTGGTACAGGATAATATGGATCTCCCGTTTCTTTTGGATATTCATATACCACGGTGGTCTTGGAATGTTTCTGACCTGTGAGATATTTGAATTCAGTGATACGGGTGTACAGGTGTTCGTTAGGATAGTTAACGGTTCCGGTTGGCTGGAACTGTTCGGCTTCTAATGTTTCAAATTTAAATTCGATGGATCTGTAAGGCAGTTTACCATAACAGTAATCGAAGTAATAATCGATGGGACCTGTATAGATCATTTCACGGTATGGAATGATGTTTTGGATTTCTTTGTAATCTGTATTCAGCATCACCTTGATATTGGGATGTGATAACATATTTTCAAACATCTTTGTATAACCGTATAGTGGCATGCCCTGGTAAGTATCAGTGAAATACCGATCATCACGGTTATTACGGGTAGGTATACGCGCCGTTACTGAGGCGTCGAGTTCTGAAGGATCAAGATCCCATTGTTTTCTAGTATAGTTTCTGAAGAACTTCTCATACAATTCTCTTCCCACTTTAGCAACCACTACATCTTCTGAGGTCTGTATCCTGGTCTTGGTTTCTGCTTTTGACTGCAGGAAGGCATCTACTTCATGCGAGCAAAGGTTCAATCCATAAAGCTGGTTGATTGTATTGAGATTGATTGGAATGGGTACCATCATACCATCTACGCTTGCAAGCACGCGATGCTCGTAAGGTCGCCATGGTGTAAACTGACCAAGATATTGATAGATCTCTTTCGAATTTGTGTGGAAGATATGCGGGCCGTATTTGTGCACCAGCAATCCATCGCTATTGTAATAATCGTAGGTGTTGCCGCCGATATGATTCCGTTTATCAACGATCAATACTTTTTTTCCGGATTGTGATGCCAGGCGTTCAGCCAATACTGCACCGGCGAATCCCGCGCCAACTATCAGATAATCAAACATACTCATTGGATCTAGTTTTTATATTTCCAGACTGTGTTGCGTCTAATGCTTTTTCGATCAGATTCATCATACTGTTCCAGGTAATATCCCAGGAGATACCGTCAAGGAACTGGTCCACTCGTTGCAACCAGCCAGGGTCGTCACGAATCTGCAATCCGGCTTCGATTCCCTTTTCAAAGTCTTCCGCATTGTTGCCAATGAACACGAGACCCTCATTTCCATAAGGTCTGATTACGTCTTTGATAGGCGTAGAAACAACCGGTTTACCTCCCGCCAGGTATTCCGGCGTTTTTGTTGGGCTTATGAATTCGGTTGATTCATTTATTGCGAAGGGGATCAGGGCTATGTCCCATGCAGATAAGTGTACCGGTAGTTCATCATAGGTTTTGCCTCCGATATAATGAATATTTTCACCACGGGGTAAGCTTGCAGGATCTATCTTGACAACTGGTCCGATGATAACAAAATGCCAGTCTGCACGTTTTGACGCAAGTGACCTCAGCAATTCAATATCAAAGCGTTCATCAACCACTCCGAAGAAACCCATGCGCGGTGATGGGATCGCTGCATATTCATCTGGCGGCGTATTAATTTGCCGCGCTCTGCCAAAGTGCGCTTTGTCAATGCTGCTCGGAAAAGGATGAATATTGCGATGCAGATTTTTTTTAGCTTCGTACAGCGTATACCCACCGGTGAATACAACGTCTGCCTTATCAAGCAGTTCCTGTTCTCTTTGTTTAATGTCAGGTGGTGCAAACTTAAAGGCAGACAATTCATCCATACAATCATAGACCGTGAGTACCGGCTGATCTAAAACAGAAGCGATGGGCAACATCATAGGAGTATAAAACCAGGCGATGTATTTGTTCACTCCAAAGTTTTTCAGATAGTTCGCAACAAAGTCCTGCTGTATCCGCAGACTTTCTTCAGGATTTGTTCCATGTTTCAGATGTGGTACAAGGATCCAGAGATTTTCTTCATTGTTCGACACCTTAAGGTGAGCGTCGGTATCGGTGTAAATAGGTTCTTCAATGATAAAAACTCTTGACTGTCGTGCGAATCTTGAAAGTAAATGTTGCGGGCGCTGGTACACGAAGTTCCAACGCAAATGACAAAAGCATACTATATCCATTCTTATGTCTCCTGTTTTAATTTTCATCTATTAATCGAAAATTAATGCCAAGGGCACACCTCCCCCTTTGAGGTTGGGTTGTTAAAAATTTTAAGGTTTTATTGGGAAAGATTATCCACTTATATTAAAAAATGAGACAATTTGTAGAAAAGCACTGTGTATCTCACTTCCACATACAAAAATCCGGTTATTCATGCAAGTGGTATTTAATTTCAACAAATGCCTATCTAATATTTCCAATTGTCGTTGCAACATTGGTAGTGGCGTGAGTATGGAGTATGCGCATATTAAAGCTGCCGGAGGTATACGTTTTGAAAGTTAAACTCTGTTGATCAGGATTTTATTATAAAAAGTTATTATGAATATTGAAGTTCATGTCGGGAAGCCCTATCCTTTAGGAGCTACCTGGGATGGCAAAGGGGTAAACTTTGCCTTGTACACTGAAAACGCCGAGGGAGTAGAATTGTGTTTGTTTCAGTCCGACGAAGATGAACATGAAACTGTTAAAATCAGGTTGAAAGAAAGGAGCCATCATATATGGCACGCATATATTCCGAACATCAGTCCGGGCCAACTCTATGGTTACCGTGTGATCGGGCCCTTTGATCCTGCTAACGGCAAACTTTTTAATGTAAACAAATTATTGATCGACCCTTATGCGAAAGCTATATCCGGAACGATTCAATGGCACGATGCATTATTTGGCTATGAGCCCGGACATCCGGATGGTATCTTTAAATTCAATCCGACCGACAGCGCACCATTTATCCCGCGTTCGATTGTGGTGGATACATCATTTGATTGGGGCGATGATCGTAAACTTGAGATACCTTATCATGAGACAATCATATATGAGCTGCATGTAAAAGGTTTTACGAAGTTACAGGAGCAGTTGCCCGAAGAGATTCGCGGCACTTACCTGGGGCTCGCACATCCTACATCGATTGCATATCTGAAATCACTTGGTATCACTGCAGTGGAACTGATGCCCGTGCATCATTTTGTGACTGACCGGCACCTTTATGAAAGAGGACTAACCAATTACTGGGGTTATAACACGATTGGATTTTTTGCGCCTGACATTAGATATGCCTGTGACAAAGATGGTGGTGCACATGTAAGAGAATTCAAAGAGATGGTGAAGGCTCTTCACCAGGCTGGTCTTGAGGTTATATTGGATGTGGTTTATAATCATACTGCAGAAGGCAACCATATGGGCCCAACGCTTTCCTTCAAGGGCATAGATAACGAAGCCTACTACAGGTTATGTGATGAGAAGATGTATTATATGGATTACACGGGCACAGGTAATACGTTTAATGCAAGAATGCCGAATGTGTTGCGGCTGATCATGGATAGTCTACGCTACTGGGTTGAGGAAATGCATGTGGATGGATTTCGGTTTGACCTGGCGAGTACGCTTGCACGTGAGTTACATGAAGTTGACCGGCTGAGTGCCTTTTTTGATATCATTCACCAGGACCCGGTTATATCGCAGGTTAAGTTGATTGCAGAACCATGGGATGTTGGTGAGGGCGGTTACCAGGTTGGCAAGTTTCCTCCGGGCTGGGCAGAATGGAACGGCATGTATCGCGATTGTATGCGTGATTACTGGCGAGGTTCACACAGTATGCTGGGAGAGTTTGCGTTGAGGTTCACAGGCAGTCCCGATTTATATGAAAATGATTACCGCAAACCAACGGCGAGCATCAACTTTATAACTGCGCATGACGGTTATACGTTGAATGATCTGGTGAGTTATACCGAAAAACATAATGCCGCCAACATGGAAAACAACCAGGATGGCGATAATCATAACCGCTCGCATAATTACGGTATCGAAGGTCCTACTACTGATCCTGAGATCAAACGGATTCGTGACCGTCAGAAACGTAACTTTTTTACCACTTTGTTTTTATCGCAAGGCGTGCCTATGATTGTGGCGGGCGACGAGTTTGGCCGCACACAGCAGGGCAATAACAATGCTTATTGCCAGGATAACGAGATTTCATGGGTGGACTGGGAGAATATGGATAAGGAGCTGTTGCATTATGTGCAGGACCTGATCCGCTTCTGGAAAAAACATCCGGCTTTTTCACGCCGTCGCTGGTTCCAGGGCAAGCCTATCCGCGGCGTTGGCTTGCATGATATTGCCTGGTTTATGCCCGATGGACAGGAGATGGAAGAGCATAACTGGCAAATGGACTATGCAAGATCGCTCGGGATCTTTTTAAACGGGTTGGGCTTGCGTTGTGTGGACGAGTCAGGTGTTCGCATGACAGATGATAACTTTTTTCTGATGTTCAATGCGCATGAGGACCCAATTGATTTTATTTTGCCTTCTGAGGATTTTGGCAATAACTGGTCGAGGATCCTTGACACTTATGAGGGCAAGGTGGAGGAAAATGCTGAGGTTTACTGCGCTGGCGACGTCGTAACTGTCGAGGGCCGGTCTATAGTGGTGCTGATAGAACATGAGCATGTTGATGCGCCGGTAAATCTGTAAAACGAGGCGGTAAAAATTTAACGGGTGTCGCCTGCTGTGTTGGCGTTGCGCGCCCTGATCGGCTGCGGGAATGCTGTTTCGGGAAGATAGGCACCAACTCATCCGCCGGACCTCACGGCAATTTCTCACTGTTCAGGGCTCGCAGGCTTCCTTTAATTTGCTTGCGCATCTTACATTAGTTTGCTGACTCCCGGCTCCTTTAACTCGTCGTTGTATGTCAGTTAGCCGACTCTCTCAACCCCTCAGTTTTTGACATTTTTAAAATGACCGCTCGATCATACAAAATCGGGCTCAAATGGCGGATATATCACTCATGGCGGATATATCAGCCATTTATGGGTCATTTTGGGTTAGATATAACCCAATTTAAATTTTACGAATTCAGGTACCTCGGCGCCAGCACCTGGCTATAAGATAGTGTTAGAGTCTACCCCCAATTGCATTACTTGTCTATCCACACGCAGGAAGCTGAGGCAGGGAATGCCTCCCGATAGAACTGCCTTTTCATGCCACCTTCCGCCGAATGTCACGACTTCTTTGGGATGATGGAGATGCTGCCATCAATCTCGAGTACGGCATATTCAACTTCATCCAATGAGCTAAGGCCATGAAGACTTCTTGCAGCTTCCAGCACATCTTCTTCATCTACTCTTGAATGATGCGCTTTTATGATGGTGTAGTTTGCCATTCGAATACACAATCAGCGGAACACCTTCAGTTATCTTTTCGAAGTGTTTTGAACGCTTTTTGATCACCGCAAAAATCAGATCGGTTGCTATCAATGTGGTGATCAGGATCGAAGCCGCCGTTATAGAAAAATCTTCGCCAAGCAAAGCCTGCTGCGTGACTTCACTTATGATCAGCAGCAATACTAACTCGAATGGTGTGGTCTGTGCTAATGTTCGCTTCCGGCTTAACCGGAAAATCAGCATCAGGAAAAGAAATATGATTACTCCTCTTATTACCGGGTTCATTATGGATATATTAAATGGGTGATTTTAAAATTGTGACCATTTACCGTAAATGTTTTCGACACCCTGCCCGGTTTTAGTCGCCATCAGTGTGCATCGAACAGTGGCATGATCGTTAGCCGCAAAATAATAAGTGACGATACCGTCATTGACTATGTTGCGTTCTGGAGTGGGTTCTATGGCAGTGATATCGACATATTCACAGTACTGTTGTGGAAAAGATATACGCAAGGTGTCCTTCACATTGTAGACATCAAAGCTCAGTCGTACTTCTGATTCATAGCGCATAAAACGTTCATAACGGCAACTATCACCCGACACTACGATTGTCTGGTCACTTAGTGGCCCTGTCCCAAACAATCCAAGGCCGGCGAAAGCCAGGAAGATTGCAAGTATGACCCACGCTATACGCTGAATGCGCCAGCCTTTTTCATGAAGTGGCACATCTTCGTCTACCCGCAACCGATCGTTTGTTGTACCAGGTTGATCTTCATATGCATCCCCACCACCCTCAGAACCTGGTAACGCACGCTGGCTTGAAATTGGCATTGCTGATGCTGATGATACCCTGGGTTTATTGGAGAAACCGTCATCTGGCATTGCTGATGCTGATGCTGCTGATACACTGGGTTTATTGGAGGAACTGTCGTCTGGCAACGCTGATGCTGATGCTGATGCTGCTAATACCCTGGGTTTATTGGAAGAACTGTCATCTGGCATCGCTGACTGCGGCTGATCTGATACCTGTGTTTTATGAGAGCCTCCTGAAACAGGTCGATGTTGCCCGGAAAGCGATGATTGTCCGGACTTTCCGCCATCATCTCCGGCAGGTGAACCGGCTTTCGTTCCCTGGTTATCGGCCTTATCGTGCGGCATAATTGATGATAATGTTTTTTGAACCGCTTCAAAAGGTTTGCCAGTTGAATGGCTATCCGACAGACAGAAACAAATTCACTGATATTCTAACCAAAACCACATCGATATGTCAGTCGTAGATTATATCAAAGTGATCGTGGCAGCAGGAATTGTTGCCACAACGACTATGACCTTATTTGTTTTGCTGATCAACAGGATGTCAGAAAAACGTCTCAATGTGATACGAATCCTCGGCACTATGCTGACCGGTCAAACCAGTGCATACCGCAGTACTTCAGGGAGCGCCGGATCGCTCGCAGTAGGTATCATTGCACATTACATGGTAGGCTTTTTATTTCTTACGATCTATGTGATATCCTGGGAAAATGATTGGTTAGGATATTCACTCACCGACAGTGCAATCATCGGTTTCGTAACAGGCTTGTTTGGAATTGTGGTGTGGAGGATCTATTTCAGCATACATGGTTTTCCTCCTTCGGTTCACCTTGGTCTATATCTTACTGTCATTCTGCTGGGTCATGTGCTATTTGGTGTCAGCGCCGGCTGGATCTATCAATTAATGACAGCCCGGGGCACATGATTTGATTTTCCTTTCCGCTAAAACATGTCTTATGAAACTCATCTTACTACCAATCTTTTTGATAGCCCTGACCGCCTGTGGTGGCGGCAACACAGAATCAAATGTGGAAGCGCCAGGTGCAGATAAATCCACCAAATCGAAAGCTCTTGAAACCGGTGCGGAGCTGTTGCAATCAAAGTCACCGCTGGCAGCGATCAATGCTTATCTCGATGGTTTTCACTTTTACAATGGTAATATCAATGCCCAGATGGAAGCGCATCATTATGTGTCGCAACTTAATGAGGATGTACACCAGGCGATCATTTATGACGGCAATA
This sequence comes from Bacteroidota bacterium, assembly GCA_023416995.1. Lineage (GTDB taxonomy): Bacteria > Bacteroidota > Bacteroidia > Chitinophagales > Chitinophagaceae > DATHKG01. The sequence continues at coordinate 37,450 of JAEZGI010000045.1, read as the reverse complement.
CAAAAGATGCTAAAATCATGGGAGTGGAATACATTATCTCTGCAAAGTTGTTTGCCACCTTACCGGAAGAGGAAAAGAAGTTATGGCACTCACATCATTATGAAGTGAAATCGGGTGAATTGATTGCACCAGGTATACCCGAGATCGCAGAACATGAACTAATGGAAAAGCTGGTATCAACTTATGGCAAAACCATCCATACCTGGCACACCGACCAACAACGAACTTTACCACTCGGTTCGCCGATGATCATGATGGGGTTTACAAAAGATGGTCAGCTAAAGAAAGAAATGATTGAAGCCAGAGATAAACGATTTAACGTATCAACAGCGGAGAAAAGAGAAAAACGCAAAGACATACCTGAACCTCCTGTCGACCCCGGTTCGAACGCATGGGAGAAAGGAGAGATCAGACAATTCATCATCTCAAAATCGGCAGACAGTGCCGCGCACAAACACCAGGGTGTGATTCAACAACCACAGAAATAAGAGAGTAATTTGACTGGAAACAACCGCGTTCTCCGTTTCGGTCGCAAGCTGGCAGTTGCGGTAGGTACTGCCCACGGCATTTAAATATGGCCTTCGTATCAAATCACACAGTATTTTAGTGATCTGAACATGGAGGAATGCGTAAACTGTTTCAATATATTTTTCGTGGACCGGTCACCTGGCTGGCCAACAAATTTTCCTCCAGACCCATCAAAAAAGATGTGTTTGAATCACTCGATATTTTAGTCGACAATATCAGGAAAGGCAAAGAAGAATACGGGTTTGTCTTTCCCTTCAAGATGAATGACGGAAAATTTATCATCTTTTCAGATCAGCACAAAGGGGCGAAAGATGCTGCGGATGATTTCCGGAACGCTGAAACAAATTATCAAACCGCGTTAGATTATTATTTCAGAAACGGCTTTTGCCTGGCCAACATCGGCGACTGTGAAGAATTATGGGAAAATACCCCCGATAAAGTAGTTGAGAGCCATCGGAAAAGCCTCCTGGAAGAAGCAAGGTTTCTCCAGGATAAACGTTATCTGCGAACCTTTGGCAACCACGACCTCGAATGGAAATATGCTTTTCAGCGCGACCTCTACCTGAAAGGAATATTTGGAAACAAACTCAAGGTTCCCGAAGGCATCCTGCTTTGCACCACTTACAACAATGAAGAGTTTTCTATCTTATTGACACATGGCCACCAGGGCGACAAACAAAGCGATGGCAATAAGGTCAGCATGTGGATCGTGGCCGCTATCTGGACACCCATACAGCGTTTCCTCGACATCAGCGTTAATACAACCTCCGACAGCTTTGAGTTGGTGGACGTTCATAATATCATGATGTATGAATGGTCGGCCACACAAAAAAACATGCTCATGATTTCGGGACATACACATAAACCGGTTTTTGCATCACTTGATCATATTGAACGGTTGATGAAACAGATCGAAAAAGCCCGTGAAATCGGGAACCTGGAAACGGTAGCCCTGCTTGAAAAAGAGCTCACCTGGCGACGGGAAGAATATGGCAACAAAACATTTGTCAAAACCATGGTAAAGCCCTCCTACTTCAACACAGGCTGTTGTTGTTTTAGCGATGGCGACATCACCGGTATTGAAATCGAGGGCGATAATATACGACTGGTGAAATGGAAAACTGTCAATGGCCAATCCGAACGGGTGATCCTGGAACAATGCCCGTTATCATATCTTTTTGATAGCATTCGTGACCAGGTAGCCACCGTACCTACCGCCAGCCCTGATCAAATTGCTAAGTAAAAGTTTCCACCTATTGGACGCGATTTGTATTTTTGACAAAACCCAGGCCCGACTTGTATAAACTACTGACTGCTCTTTTTTTAATCCTGCTGATGCAGCACGGTCGCGCTCAAACTCCCGCTTCCCCCGTTTCCCGTGAACGGATGGCTGGCGCCCAGGCAAGACAGTTTGCATTTACGCACTTCAATATTCTCAACGGACTTTCTTCTAACTACATCAACAACACTATCCAGGATCATAAGGGTTTTATCTGGCTCGCAACGGCCAATGGTCTGCATCGGTATGATGGCAACAAGTTTACCCGTTACGCTACCGTGCCCGGCAATAAAACCAGCATACCCGATGAAAATGTTGCATTTGTTCATCTCGATAAAAAAAAACAGATCTGGATCGGAACAAGTGATAATAAAGTGGGCACTTTCAACCCGGATAATTTTACTTATAAAGAGGCTGGCGTTCAATATATATCAGAGCTAACAATGTATGTTCCTAAGAAATTGGTGGAAACGACAACGGGGGAACTATTGCTGTTCGTGAACGGCCAGGGTGTGTTGCGGTATAACGAAACCACAAATACTTTCGAACAAAACAAATTTGCGCTTCCCCTGCCACGTAACTGGCGGTACACAGATATTTGTGAAGATTATCGAACCGGCAAGTTCCTGTTAGGCGCCGACTCGGGACTTGCGATATATAATCCCAAAACGCGTCAACTGAGTTATCGCGGAAACAACCCTGCAAACGAGCCACTGATCAATAAATACGGGAACATTACTCGAATAAGCAGTGTGTATTTTGACAACCGTGACCGCTTCCTGATGGTTAGCTGGGGACCAAAAATCAGTACCCCGACCGTTTTCTATAACGATGTCAACAGCGGGGAAGCAAGAATACACGACTTGTCTGCTGAGGCACTTGGTCTGAATTACTTCGAAGTTCTGGGCACCACGCGGCAATCAAACGGACGGCTTTGGCTCTATGGCCTACCCTTTCTTCTTGAATATGGCGCAGAAGGCAAACCGCTTAATGTAGTTAAAAATGATTTTAGGGATGAACACAATATCCGTTTTGAAAAAGTAAACGATGTCTTTGAAGACAACCAGCACAATCTCTGGGTGAGTACGAACAACGGCGTATTTTATTTCAACCCGGATGCGCAAATGTTCAATTCGTACGATCTGGTACGCCCGAATGGTGAAGGGTTGAAAAATGTTACCACCCAAACCGTATGTAAGTTAAAAGACGGAACTATCCTGGTAGGATGCTGGGGTTCGGGTATTTACGCGTATGACAGCGTTTTTAACCCTGCGGCAATACCTGCTGATCTCGATTCATTAAAGGATCGTTATTCGTACTGGTTTATTTTGCAGCATTCAGCCACCAACCTGGTATGGATGGGTTTGCAGGAAGGCCGTATGATTGTTTATGATCCTGTCCGGAAAAAACACACTAACTGGTATCCGCCGGTGTTTCGTGGAAGAACCATAAGAGTCGGTGTGGAAGATCATGATGGCAATTTGTGGTTTGGCACGCAGGGTGGACTGATCATTAAATGGGACCGCAAACTGGCGGGCGATGATATTACCAAAGGTTATATGGTGGTCACAAGCACCGGGCTTGTACATAAACTATTTGTTGATAAAGATGGAATGATCTGGGCCGCAACACTTGGGCATGGACTGGTGAAGATTGATCCCAGGAAAAATACAGTGGTTGACCAGTTCAGAAAAAAAGACAAACCCGGACAATCGCTTTGGAGTGATGTTGTGGCCGATATATCACAACGTAACGACAGCATCCTGTTGATAGCAGCCGGCGCGCTGGACATGATCAACATCCGCAGCAGGAAAGTGGTTCATATTTCTTCAGAAGATGGATTGCCCGCAAACAATATTAATTGCCTGGTACGCGATAACAATGGCATATTCTGGCTTGGCTCTTCGAATGGATTGTGTCGTTTCAATATTGATATTGGCACATTCACCAATTATGACCGCAGGGACGGTATATCTTACGATGCATTTAATCCAGGTGATGCGCATGCCTTACCTGATGGCCGGCTTGTGTTCACGAACAACCAGAACTTTCTCGTTTTTGATCCGTTGAAAATGGTGCAGTCGAGGGTTCCGCCCAACACAAGCATTACCGACTTCAGAATCGGCAATGAACCTGTTTCTATCGATTCGATCATGCGTCTGAAACGAATTGTTTTACCTTATGATAAAAACTCGATTGTTATCGAATTCAGTGCCCTGAATTATCTGAAAGAACAAAAGCTTCATTATCATTATCAGCTGGAGGGCCTGGAAACTGAAATGCAGGAAGCAGATGCAAACGCACAGGCGATCTATAGTTACCTGCCCCCTGGTGATTATACTTTTAACGTAATGGCTGAAAATGCTGATGGTATAACCAGTAAGGATATAACTTCTATCCAGATAAGCGTTCGGGCACCATTCTGGAGAACCTGGTGGTTTTATGCATTGTTATTACTGGCGATTGCGATTGTTCTGTACTGGCTCGAAAGAGAAAGGATCAAGAAGTTTATGGAACTTCAACAGGTACGTACACAGATTGCGGGTAACCTGCATAAAGAACTCGACACAACGCTTAACAACATCAGCATGTTAAGTGAGATGGCAAAGATGAAAGCTGATAAAGACATCACCCGATCCAAGGAATACATCGACCAGATCAATGAAAAAAGCAGGAAGATGATCGTGGTAATGGATGATATGTTCTGGAGTATCGACCCGGTGAACGATAGCATGGAAATGACCCTGTTAAGGATGAATGAATTTGTTTCGGCTATGCGTAACCGTCATGGTGCGATCATTGAGATGGTGGTTGATGAAAATGTTCAGGGTATCAATCTCGATATGAAATCACGTTACGAGTTTTATGTGATATTCAGACGCGCCTTGCGCAGTATTGCAAAAAGTTCGATGGCCAACCAGATACTGGTGAATATTGATTATGATAAATCTGCCTTGTCGTTAAAGATCCAGAGCAATGGAGCGTATGGATCGCCGGAGTTTCTTTTTGACAATGAGAAAATGATGGATATTTCGCGGCGGGCAGAGTCCATGAATGCTGTGCTGGATATACAGGCTGACAATAAACATTTATCGGTAATTCTTGTGGTGCCGGTGGTATAAAAACACGCCATTGTGCGCACCGGTGGTTACAGTTGTTTCCACTTTGGATTTATGTTGCACCCATCGTGGCGGGGCTGGGGTATCAAATTTTGAGTTTTTCAGAATGAGTGATATACCAGCCAAAAAGGGGCACTAATGGCTGACCTGTGGCCCAAGTAAAGTTTGGTCATTTCAGCATCAACCATGCTGAAAAATTATTTTGTTTTGCTAAAGAATTTAGTATATTTATGCTAAATATTTAATCGGACAAACTTAACCTATGCATACCCATCCTGCTTCTTTTGAATACCTGATGGTGGCTTACCCCGACAAATCCCTGATGGAAAAAATGCTCGCAGAGCGCGCTTATTTCAGTGACAAATATAAGATCCGCTTGCGGCCGGCCTTGAAGCCGTATGTGCCCATCACAAATTTTACCGCAAGTGAAGGAATTGAACCGACGCTGGTGCGGTGGCTGCAAAAGATCTGCGGTCTGGAGCAGGGTTTTCATCTAACCCTGAATAATTACAGTGGTTTCCCTTCGCACACTATCTATTACAGGATCCAGGATATGGATCCATTGCTTAGGCTGACCAGTCAGTTAGGGGCCATGAATGATTTCATTGAACCAGCAACGGGTATCTATCGTAACCGGCCCCATGTTGCGCTGGCAGGAAACTTGCCTGCAAGTATATATGAACAGGCGCTGAGTGATTATTCCAGGAAACTGTTTCATGAAAACTTCCAGGTGAAGGAACTGGTATTGTTGCGTCGCAAAGACAGTTACGATACGTTTAGGACAGTCCAGGTTTTTGGTTTATTGCCGGCAAATAATGACCTGTTTAATAAAGTTGCCTGAAACAATTAAAGGGAAAGTCATGAAATCAATCATACAAAGTATACCAGGATACCGCGTTAATGAATACATGCTGATATTGAATCCGCCACAAGAATTGCGGGAGCGTATCGGGCACCTGAAAAAAGAATTCGCAGAGAACTATAAAACAAATGTGAACCTCACGGGGAAATCGCATATTATGCTGGCAGGATTCACACAATATGCGATGATGGAAGAAAGGTTATTGACCAGGTTACGTACAATAGCACTGGGTCATCGTCCCTTTAAGGTAGAACTGAAAGATTTTGGTTCTCATCCTACGCATTCTATTTATGTGAATGTCAAAACCAAAGAGCCGGTCCGAAATCTCATCAAAGAGCTCAAAGGCTTTCAACAATTGATGACACTTAACAAAGAGAACAAGCCGCATTTCCCCGATGAACCACAGGTTGCCATTGCCAGGAAACTGTTACCATGGCAATACGAGAAAGGCTGGCAGGTATATAGTCACCGTCATTTTACCGCTCGTTTTATTGCAGATAATATGATGCTACTAAGACGGCGCCAGGGCGAGCTGGCCTGGCAGATCGCAGAACGTTTCGAATTCAAAAATCTTCCGGTAATCACGCGCCAGGGTGAACTGTTTTAATTGACGGGGCCCCTGCGATCAAACCGGGAATATCAATTGATTTATCAGGAGAAGTGTGTTATGGACATGGAGAATCAGCCCGAATATTTAAAGGGCAGGGGTGCGCAGATCAATACCGCAAACAAGTTTCATGCGCAGGAAACGGTGCGTGAACATGTGGAAGGGATCGATGACTGGACCGAACCAAACGCTGCAACCAGCTTTATTGAACAGGAAGCAAAAACAATCGTCAATAAGGTCGATAGTCCTGATGTCGGCATGATGTATAGCATGAACCCGTATCAGGGCTGCGAACATGGATGTATCTACTGTTATGCCCGAAACTCACATGAATACTGGGGTTATAGTGCAGGTCTTGATTTTGAACGAAAAATAGTCGTCAAAAAAAACGCACCCGCATTGCTTAAAAAGTTCCTGATGAACCCTCGTTGGGAATGTTTTCCTATTGCTATCAGCGGTAACACCGATTGTTATCAACCCGGCGAACAAAAATTTCGCTTAACCCGCCAGTTACTTGAAGTTTGTGAATCATTTAATCAGCCAGTAGGCATCATCACAAAAAATGCAGGCATACTGCGTGATAAGGACATTCTTGGCAGAATGGGAAAAAAAGGGCTGGCTTCGGTGATCGTTACGATTACTTCTATGGATGAACCACTGCGTCGGGCCATGGAGCCGCGGACAACAACCGGGGCACAACGAATGCGCATCATTAAGGAATTAACTGAAGCAGGTGTTCACTGCGGTGTGATGCTGGGCCCCATGATACCCGGTCTTAACGAACATGAAATGCAAAGAATACTGAAAGGTGCAGCCGAAAATGGCGCAAAGTTTTCTGGTTATACTTTTATAAGACTAAATGGTGCTGTCAAATTATTATTTCACGATTGGCTTTATAAAAACTTTCCTGACCGGGCCGATAAAGTCTGGCACCTGATCGAAGCCAGTCACAACGGTAAAGTAAACGATAGCAGATGGGGCACCAGGATGCGCGGCGAGGGCCAGATAGCAGACCTCGTGGCCCAGCAGTTCAGGAAGTACAGTAGTTTGTATCACCTGGATGCCGAGCGTTGGGACCTGGATTGTACACAGTTTTACAGACCGGGCCAGCAGATGAGCATGTTTTGATTGGACCTTCAAAATATGAGGTCAAGGGTGAGGATCAGGCAGCTGACAAGTTGTTTCTCACAATTAGTAGATGATACCTGAATTCTCACAATTAGTATATGATACCTGAATTCTCACGATTAGTATATGATACCTGAATGATGAATTTTAAATCCTAAGGCAGAAGCTCAGTTTCTGATCGGAAGGTTTGTTTAACTTTAGATGCAAACATCCAAACAGGAGTATAATCAGAGCCTTATGTCAAGAAATATAATTGTAACCGGGGCCAATGGCCATCTGGGCAGGACGGTCGTCAGGAAATTTATGGAGATGGGTGATCATGTAATTGCCGTCGCCAGATCAGGCAGTAATCTTGGCTTCGCCGAAAACAAATCAAATTTCGAACTGCATGCGGTTGATCTGGACAATGAAGAGGCGACAAATGGGTTCGTCAATGAAATTACGAGTCTGAAGGGCCAGATACACTACGGTTTGTTGGTAGCGGGTGGTTTTGCAATGGGAAATATTGAAACAACTGATGGTTTAGCGATACAACAGATGTTCAATAAAAATTTCTCAACGGCTTATCACGTGGCCAGACCGTTGTTTCAACATATGATGCAGCACGGCTACGGCCGCCTGGTTTTTGTTGGCGCCCGCCCCGCCCTTGAACCCGCAGCAGCCAAAGGCGCTCTTGCTTACGCGCTTAGCAAATCTTTGTTATTCCAACTGGCAGGGGTGTTAAATGCCGAAGCCGGGAAAAAAGATGTAGTCACGTCAGTGATTGCACCTGGTGTGCTCGATACACCACCGAATCATGAAGCAATGCCGGCTGTCGACAAATCCGGTTGGAGCAACACGGAGTCTGTGGCCGATCTTATTGCTCTGATCTGCAGCAAAGAAGCCGGTATCGTAAAAAACCCTGTCTATAAATTGTATTGAACAACACTGAGCCAGGTCATACCTTCAGTACACTGTAAAATCCTACCACCCCATCTGGTTCACGGAGTGGGTTTTCAATATCTTCCATCTCCATCTTCTGATCGATACAGAACCGGTAGTAATATTTTCCTTTTGGAAGCAGTGGAATCTCAACCTGCCAGTCATCTTCTTTCAAATGTTTCATCTTGTATTGATCCCTTGCCCAATGATTAAAGGATCCTGACAAACAAATTTCGGAAGCCGCGCCCATTGTGACACGAAACTCAATAGTGTTATTCTTGTGGTTGATGAAGGGTGATGGATGTGGTTTCATAGCAAAGCATTTAATATTGAAAGATAAAATGGCCTTTATTGGATCACTGGCACAGCATCACACACCTGCAAAATCAGGAATCATGTTGGTCGCAAAATGTAATTGAGGGAAGGAGCAGGTATCTATTAGTAAGATACGCCAAAAAAAGATGCTTACCAAATGAATTTTTGGGCATCTAAACGACTAACGCACGTGAAAACGAAACCAATATGGATGTAAGTCAAACGAGGCTCCACGTAAGATAAATATCACAAGGTTTTAAGCTGCCGAAATCGTCATAACCGGGATCCGAGATTCATTGAACAGCGTTCCTTTGACCAGCTTGTTGAAGAAACCCGATAACATGGATTCTTCGCCTGGGTTTACGACTATGAGATCGGCATTGATTTTTTCTGCAAAACGAAGCGTGGTATCGGCAATATTGTTGCCGCGCATGGTATGACACTGGATCGACAAAGTAGTGTTATCCCTTAACAGCTGGTAAGCCTTATGGAGATACTGGTTATGATCCGGATTGTTATCCGAAACTTCGTTGGTTATTGCAAGCAGATGGATCTTTGAGTTGTACTTTCTTGCGAGATAACTTGCAAACATGATTTTACGGATCGGCAAACCGTTTCCAATGGGCAAAACGATGTTAAGCAACTTGTCTTCCGCGCTGCTGTGGCGCACCGAAAGTACCGGGCACTCGAGCCGCCGCGTAATTTCATGCACATTAAAACTGCGGGTGAAAAGCTGATTAAAAACTGTTCCGGTATTTCCAACTACTACCAGGTCAATCTGGTTCCTGACAGCATATTCAATGACCGATTTGTTTTTATTTCCTTTACGAATAGAAGCAAACATCGACAAACCTGGCTCGAGTTGATAAGTGTATTGATTCTGCAGTTCGTACAATCTTGTCTGGGCAGTATCCGGGCCCGGATCAGCGCCACCATTTGAAGGCTTATGTTCCCAGGATACCAAACCATGCGACTCTGCATACACCAGGTGGATATGGCACTTGAAATGATTCGCTATATCGATCGCACGCTCAATTGCAATTCTTGACTTGCCTGAGGAATCAATCGCCACCATAATATTATTAAACAACTTGGTCATAGTCAGTGATAAGGCACAGGCTAATCTATCAACATTGCATGGATAAACTGGTGCTACTGAATTAAAAGGCAATTAAATAGCCGCCCGCAATGAATAGCTGCCTGGTTTTGTTTCAATACCTGCCAAACACGAATCATGCCTATTGGCATGACAGCGGATTAATTTTTGTTAATAATAGCCGGGTCCTGACCGGCCGCCATGGTGGGAATACTCACTGTAAACACGGTGCCTGTGACAATGTCGGACTGCACCTCTATTACTCCTTTATGAAGCGCAATAATACGTTTGGCCAAAGCAAGACCAAGACCAAAACCCTTTGCCTGTCCGGTGTTTGAAGATCTATAGAAAGGCTGGAATATATTTTCAATCTCTTCTTCTGCAATTACATCGCCTTCATTTTTCACTTCAATCACTACCTGATCCTCTGGAAACGAAAGGTTCACGTTTGAAACATGGTTCGGTGAATATTTACATCCATTCTCAACAACGTTTTTGATGGCACTATACAAAAGATCATTGCTTCCAAAAATAATAAAACTTGTTTCATCTTCAGGATAGTCGCGGAAGTTAAGGTTAACGACATAATTTTCGCTGATCTTTTGCACATCAGCGGTTACCTTCAACAATACCTCATCTATACGAACTTCCGTCAGCTCCAATCCGCCCTGGGAGCCGGTTTTAGCAATCTCAAGTAAACTTCTTGTGAGCTGCTGCATCTGACGTACATCTTCATGTATCGATTGCATTACCTGGCGATACTCTTCTTTGCTCCTGTCTTTGTGTAAGGTAACTTCAAGCTGGCTAAGTATGGAAGTAAGCGGTGTCGACAATTCATGAGAAGCATTTGAAATAAACCGACGCTGTATGATAAAAGAATCCTGCAACCGGTTCAGCAGTTCATTAAATGTGTTTGCGAGCTGGTTCAACTCATCCTGTGAGCTACCGGCATGAATACGATGTGAAAGATTTTGAGAACTGATCTCGTTTACTTCATGAATGATCTGTGAAATAGGACGCACAAGTTGTTGCGAAAATGCATATCCCACAATAAGTGTGATAAGTATACCCGTCATCAGGCTACCAAACAGAATATTTTTAAGCTCTCTCAGGCGTTCCCATCCATCTTCATCATAACCGCCCACCACAATTACTACCCGGTTCGCACCATCAACATAATGATATGCGACAGCCTCCTTCTCTCCCCGGTTAAAATAATAACGTTGTTGCAAACGCGCTTCGTTCAAGATTTCAGGCGAAGCTTTGATAGTATCTGAACCATTTGCATTAAACTGGTATATCGGTGTGTTCTGACGATTATAAATGGTTACTGACTTCTGCGGAATAGTAGTAGAAGCAGAATCGAACCTTGCAAGTGCAGCAAGGTTCGTATCGCCTACTATGGAATAAAGTTGTGTATTGATGTTAGCGCGGCCGGAGAGACGATTCTTAAATGTTTCCCGGCGTTCAAGTTTTGAAAAATAAAAAACAGATAAACTGAGCAGTAACAGTATTGCTGTTACCAGGAGTGTAAACAGGGCAGTTATCTTAACTTTTATTTTCACCTACGGATTCTCTTTAAGGATATAACCCATCCCTACCTGGGTGTGGATCAACTTGTTTTCGTAATCCTTATCGAGCTTTTTGCGAAGGAAGTTGACGTACACATCTATTACATTCGTTTTGGTATCGAAGTCAATATCCCAGACGTTCAAAGCAATATCAGCTCTTGACACTACCCTGTTTTTGTTACGAACCAGGTATTCAAGTAACTGGAACTCTTTTGCAGTTAATGATATTCTTGTACCACCACGCGTTACTTCCTTATTGTCAAGATTCATAGACAAATCGGCTATTGTCAGCACATTACCGGTGGGCGGCCCCTGGTACAAACGTTTCAGCAAAGCACGAATACGGACAAGCAGTTCTTTAAAATCAAAAGGCTTAACGATATAATCATCAGCGCCTGCATCAAAGCCCTCTACCTTGTCATCGGTGGCACTAAGCGCAGTTAACATCACCACCGGAACCCTTTCGTTTACCTGGCGTATCGCTTTACAAACCTCATAACCATTAAGACCCGGTATATTTATATCAAGGATCACAAGATCAAAATTGTAGGTCTCGAATAACTTCAGTCCCTGCAATCCATCAAATGCGAGTTCAACCTGGTATTGTTGTTCTGTTAGTCCTTTCTTCAGCGTTTCCGCAATTTTCTTTTCGTCTTCAACCAGCAATATTTTAATTTCTTCCATAAAGCCAAAATTAGAAATAAAGTTCAAGCCTGTCTGCACTGAAACTCATTTCCGATTAAAAACAAATTAAAAAATACTTCTATAGATACCCAGCTCTACACCGCGGATCTCAGCAAGGCCACGTAACCTGCCGATAGCACTGTAACCGGGGTTGGTTTTTTTCTTCAGATCATCAAGCATCTGGTGACCATGGTCGGGTCGTACCGCAATACGCTGTTTACGATTGTGCATAACGATAACCAGTTCGCGAATCACAGCGTACATATCAACATCTCCTGTGAGATGATCAGCTTCATAGAAATCGCCCCACTCGTTGCGCAAGGTGCTGCGGAGATGTATAAAATTGATCCTGTCACCGAACTCTTTAACCATTTCAGGCAGATTGTTATCAGCGCGCACACCAAAAGAACCTGTGCAAAAACAGAGGCCGTTCGATGCCGACGGCACCGCGGCAAACAGCGCCCTTACATCGTCAGCAGTGCTTAATATGCGCGGCAGACCAAGGATCGGAAAAGGCGGATCATCAGGGTGAATCACCAGCTTTACACCCGTCTGTTCAGCCGCAGGCATGATTTCCCGGAGGAACGAAAAAAGATTCTGCTGAAGCTTTTGTGCATCAATTCCAATGTATTTATCCAGGGCCAACTGAAACTGATCAAGGGTAAAACTCTCCTCGCTGCCTGGTAAACCGGCGATGATATTTCTTTGTAACAACAACTTCTCTTCACCGCTCATCGCTTCAAAGCGTTCCCTGGCCCGAGCGATTTCAGAAGCAGAATAGTCGTTTTCTGCGCCTTTTCGTTGCAGCATCAATAAATCAAAAGCCACAAAAGCCGCTTTTTCAAAACGCAGTGCCTTACTGCCGTCTTCGCACTCAAAAGCAAGGTCCGTCCTGGTCCAGTCGAGCACAGGCATAAAATTATAGGTAACTATTTTAATACCTGACCCGCCGAGATTTATAAGCGACTGGGCATAGTTCCTTATGTATTCAGCGTAATTACCTGAGCGTGTTTTGATGTCTTCATGTACCGGCACACTTTCTACTACTGACCAGGTGAGACCGGCAGCTTCAATTTCAGTTTTGCGTTTTGCGATCTCTTCTTTCGTCCATACCTGACCGTTAGCTACGTGATGCAGCGCGGTGACGATCCCTGTACATCCTGCCTGGCGGATATCCTGTAAACTAACCGGGTCGGAGGGTCCGTACCAGCGCATTGTCTGTTCGAAATTGTAAAGTTCCAAGTAAACGTTTTATTGGTGATTAATAAGCAGCGTTAAAGTCCTGCCTGATTACTACTTCTGTCATCTTTTTTTTCACTACTTCTACAGGGTAGATATTGTTATCCTGATCAAACATATTAGCGTAAAGAAGCGAGTCAACCGCCGTAAATACCGAATAGGTTCCCGGTTTCAATTTGACCGAAAAATAGCCTTTATTGTCAGTGGAAACCTGTTTTACCAGTTTCGTGTTGACGGATTTATAGAAGCCGGGGCGTTCATCCCGCACAACCTGTGAAGGACCCGTGAGTTCATAAATATAAACTTGTGTCTTTATGCCTTTTGGAGCTTGTCGTGGTTCATCGGGAGATGGCATCTGATTGCCTTTCATTTCGTAGACATAACCCTTGATGCCGCACTTTTTTCCAAATATTCCGTATACAAATGAGGAGCATACAGACACAATTATGAAAGCAACCAGGAACCGCGACAGAAACTGCCTCATAATCAATTCATTTTGGCGTTGAAGTTATCAAAAAAGACGGTTGTAATCTCAAAAAGTGTAATTTTAAAACAAAGACAACTACTACTTATGAGCAGAATCTTAACCCTGGTGTTTATCCTGGTTTCTGTTGTATCGACCCACGTGAAAGCTCAAACCAAAACCCAAAGAACTATCCTTGAAAAATCTGCCTCCGCCGCAGCATTGGAGGAGCAAAAAACCTTCCTGAAATTAAAGACACTCGCAGCACAAAAAGGATGGCCGATGCTGACAAGAGGCAAAAATGGCCGCGTTGCACGATTAATAGGTGTTGATCTGAAAGGTGCACCATTATATGTTACCACTTTTGACAATCTGCTTGGAGCAACTACAGTAAGAACAAACGCATTATGGCCCGGTGGTTCCACCGGTTTGAACCTTAGCGGATCTTCGGCAAATATCAAAGGTAAACTGGCTATCTGGGACGGGGGCCGCATACTGGGCGGACACGTTGAGTTTGGTGGCAGAATACTTCAAAAAGACAATCCCGCGGCACTTGAGGACCATTCCACCCATGTGGCCGGCATCATGGTTAATTCAGGTGTCAATCCAAATGCAAAAGGAATGGCTTTTGGCGCACAACAACTTACTGCCTACGATTTTACAAATCATATCTCCGAGATGTTTGCGGAGGCACCATCGCTGCTGATATCAAATCACTCTTATGGTACCATTAGTGGTTGGTATTTTAATGAAGGAGAAGACAGGTGGGAGTTTCGCGGAGAAGCAGGCGCCAACGAAGATTATAAGTTTGGATATTATGATAATGATGCCCGCAACTGGGACTCGATGGCATACAATGCTCCTTATTATCTGATCGTAAAAGCAGCCGGCAACAACCGCGATGAAACCGGACCGGAGATTGGTGATAAGTATTTCCGTTATAATGCAGCAAATAGTATGATTGATGCGGGTAACCGGCCGGCAGGAATCAGCAGTAATAACGGTTATGATATCTTACCAACTTATAGTGTTGCAAAAAATGTTTTAACAGTTGGCGCGGTGAATGCGATACCCGGCGGGTACCTGCAGCCTTCTGATGTTGTGTTAACAAGTTTTACAAGCTGGGGACCTACAGATGATGGTCGCATAAAACCAGATATCGTAACTGATGGCGTTAACCTTTTAAGTGCAATTACAAGTGGTAACACTGATTATGCTTACCTCAGCGGCACTTCAATGGCAACTCCCGTGGCCTCGGGTTCGCTTTACCTGTTACAGGAATATTATTCGCGGCTGCACAATGGCCAGTTCATGCGGTCGGCCACTTTGAAAGGTCTTGTTATACATACCGCCGATGAAGCCGGACCTTCTGATGGCCCGGACTACAAACATGGTTGGGGATTATTGAATATGGAACGCGCTGCTTCAGTAATTACTTCAAACAATAGCGATCAGCTGATACGTGAAGAAACATTGAATAATGGTGCGACGTTTACATTACCTGTGGTCGCATCCGGCAAAGGCACGCTTATGGCGACCATTTCATGGACGGATCCAAAAGGAACCGTGAACACCAACAATCGTTTAAACAATCCTGAAAAAAAACTTATCCATGACCTGGATATTAAGATCACAAGCGGCAGTGAAACGTATATGCCCTATATCCTGAACCCGGCCGATCGTGATGCACCCGCAACGACCGGTGATAATGTGCTGGATAATGTTGAAAAGATCGTGATTCCGGATGCTGTTCCGGGTAAGACCTATACTATAACGGTGAAGCATAAGGGAAATCTTGAAAGAGGCAGCCAGGCGTTTTCATTGCTCGTAAGCGGCGTTGGCGGCCAGGCCTATTGCGTATCTGCTCCAACAACGGCGGGCAGTACGAGGATAGAAAGTATCCAGATTGGCGGAACCCTGAAAGAAGGACCTACCAGTTGCGCGGGTCAGAGCAATCTAACCAATGAAACGTTTTTGTTCCAGGCTGCTACCGCCTACCCGGTTTCTATTGTTCTTCGCAGCTGCGACGGAACCAATCCATCAAGAATAGTAAAGATATTTCTTGATGCCAATAACAACGGCACGTTTGATGCAGGAGAAATGCTTGCCCAGAGTGCAGTACTGACGGGCAACACTAACTATACCGGTCAGATCACTACACCGGCTACTTTGGTAACAGGTAATTTTTCCTTGTTACGTATCGTAGTTGTTGAAACAAATAACGCCGCTTCCGTAACCGCATGCGGAGGTTACGCAAAAGGCGAAACACTCGACATGCGGGCCCTTGTATCCGCACCTTCAGCTAATGTTGGTGTGATAGGAATTGATAACCCTAACGGATTAAGCTGCGCACTTGATTCACAAATGGTATCGATCCGGATCAAAAACTTCGGTGACGAACCTCAAAGTAATATTCCTTTAACAGCCACTATAAAAAGAGGCGCAACGACCATTGCCACCTGGAACACAAGATATCCCGGCACCATCTTACCTTTTGGCGAAGCAACTTTTACTTTTCAATCTTATTTTAATGCTGCAGCCGGCAATACATACACCATAACCGCTGCAACTGCGTTGGCAGGTGATCAATCAACTGGTAATGACGCGTTCACCGGCAACATCGTACTAAGCAACGGCGCAGATGCACCTACAGGAACCGCTGAACAATGTGGCACAAACCAGGTGGTTTTAACAAGAACAGGCTCCTCAAATTCCGGGAAAGCTTACTGGTACACAACTGCTACCGGCGGTACTCCTATCGCCAGCGGGAACGTAACTACCACGTCAGTTATACCACCGAACCGCACTTATTATCTCGGTTTAAATGATGTAAGACTGAAAGTTGGATTACCAAACAAAACGGTGTATCCCAATGGTGGATACAACGAATTTGCCGGCTATGTGCGCATTACGGCAACAGGGCCCATGGTTATTGAAAGCGCCAGGTTATACATAGGCAACCCCGGAAAACTAACTGTTATTCTTGGCGAAATCGCAAATGAAACCAACGGCGAAGTATCCACTTATTATCCGATCGACAGTACCGTTCTCGATGTCTTTGCGACCACTCCTAATCCGGCTCCCGGATCTGTTCAGCAAAACAATCCGCTTGACACAGGAGCTGTTTACCTGCTGAACCTGGCTATACCACAGGCAGGTTCAAAATATATTCTTATCCTGCAATGCGCTGATGGTGCAACCATCTTCAGAAACACAAGCACAACGACGATGCCATATCCATTCAGTATTCCGGAAACTTTTTCAATCACCGGGAATTATGCATCGCCACAGCAGGACCACCGCAATTTTTACTATTGGTTCTATGATATGCGTATCAATTTGCTTAATTGCGCATCTCCACGCACTGCAATCGTGGCGGGAAATATAACCGCACCAGTAATCACACTGAGTGGTTCTACCCTCACCAGCAGTGCTGCAGATGGCAATCAATGGTTTCGTGACGGCGCTGAAATTTCCGGTGCTACTGGTCAGACTTATACACCCGTGATATCCGGTACATACAAAAGTGTTGTAACTGCTTCATCCGGTTGTTTGCTGGCCAGCAATGAGATTCCGTTTATTTCAACTGCGGTGATAGATGTTTCTGATAACGAAATCAGGTTATCGGTTTCACCAAATCCAAATGATGGCCGCTTCCAGCTGCAGTTTGAATTTAACAGAAAAGCGGACCTGGAGATCAGTTTGATCAACTTTACAGGTCAAAGAGTTTACAGCAGTAACATACCAGGTTTTGTTGGCAGGTACTCCAAACAAATCAATCAGACCGGATTGTCAAAAGGCGTGTACATGTTGCGCATCACACACGGCAAAGACATGTATGTGAAGAAAATAATTATCAACTGATAATAAAGAGCCGTCTCTTCCCCGGGGCGGCTCTATATATCACCTATCCATAACCGAAAATCGGAAGTTTTTTCCCTGCTTACAAAAACGTCATGTTTAAAAGGTGGCGTAAGTAATAGCTTCAACCTGTTGCGCTCCTGCAGTTGAATAACACCAATGCTTTTATACGAAACAATAAAGGACCGGTTAACACGGTAGAAATCATTTGCAGGTAACTGATGCATTAGCACGTCCATCGAATAATTGATAACAAATTTTTGACCTTGCCAGGTATTAATGAAATTAAGGCGGTTTTCAGAATAGAAATATGCGATCTCATCTATAGTAACGGGTTTCAGTCTTGATGCCATTCGCACCACGAAACGCTCACGTGGTGCAGGGGGTGCCAATGACGGCATTGACATGCGATTTGCATCATCTGCTGACACTTTCAGCACTTCAAGCAGTGCCGCAATCTTATCGTGTGGGGTCATACCATTTTTATTTCGTTGCGCATAGCAACAGCATAGTTAAAAAGCTGATTCTCTTCTCAAAAATGGTTGGGTAGATGGAAGGCAAATCTAACGATCCCAATCAATCATTTTCTCACATATTGATGTGACTTATTGTCTGGAGATCACATAACGAAACTGCTGCAAACCATTTGAGAACGACAATACAAAATATTGTTGACGGATCATTGAAACATCGAGAGGGACTTTGTTGCCGCCGCGTTGTAAAAACAGGTTCCATTGTTTTAATACCTGTCCGCCGATGCCGTATGCAACAGCGGTCCATTTTGAAGCATAAGGCATATAAGTCTCAATGAACAATTGATTACGCACCGGGTTTGGATACACCCGTGTGACCGAGCTTGCTGACTGTCGTGCAGGCATTACGTTCGCCCTCGTTTGCTGTTGTTGATTCAGCACACTAAGCATTGGTATGAGTCGCATCACTGTTCCCTGGGTATAAGACTGGTAACTGTTAAAAAAACCTCCGGCAAGAACACGTTCTTCCCCAGGCATGGGCTCCTGGATTTGCAGGGTCATAATATTGTTATCAAATCCGTCACCAATGCTCCAATCTGATACTGAACCGTCGGGTTGGATGCAAATGATGTTATTACAAGCGATACCATTGTAGCTCGTGAAATTTCCCCCAACTACTATGGTACCATCTTTCAGGAACGCAAATGATCTTGCTTCTGTACCGTTGGTGTAAGTGCTCAGGCCACCTTGAAACCCTGATCCCATATGCAAGCTTGTATCAACCTTACCATCGGGAAGCAGTCTCACCATATGTTTATAATCCAGGCCATTATATTGTGTGAACCACCCGCCCAGTAATACCCGGCCCGCGCTATCGATAGCCACTGATGTAACCGAACTGTAAGGGCCAAATGGGTTTGTATTGAAACCTGCATCCCGGGTACCATCGGCATTGATCCTTGCGACACGAACCTGGGTAGCACCACCAACGTTCCAGAATTCACCCCCTATCACGAGCTTCCCGTCAGCATCGGCGCGCATCGCATATACAGGCCCGTTAGTTACCATTGGATCATATGCAGCATCCCGGGCGCCATTTTCAAATAATCGTACAAGCCCGCCCCGGGTACCAATGGATGCACCATTAAAAACCTGGAACTGTCCCCCGGCATAGATTCTGCGCCTGGACGGGTCAGCATCATCGACTATCACCACACTTCTTACAGATAGTTCTCCTGAATAGCCTGAGCCAATACCGGAACCTATATTAAAAGTCGCGTCGCGCGAACCATCATGATTGAACCTGGCTACACCGTTTGCCGCTGTGCCATTTGCCAATGTAAACGAACCTCCGATAACCACCTTCTGATCCCAGGGTTGGATAGCTATTGAATGTACAAGACCATTCATCACCGGCGGGGTAAATGACAAATCAGGTTGCCCGTCGCTGAGCAACCGGATCAAAGATTGTTTAAGTACGCCGTTGTAATTGGAGAAGTCGCCGCAGATCAGGATTTTCTGATCCGGATACACGGCGATATTGCGAACGCTTGTATTTGCGGTAGGCTCATTGGCGTTGAAAGCAATATCCCGGAATAGCGTTTGTGAGAACAATGCTTGCTGCACGAGCAGCAGCACAGAAAGGAAGCTGGTTTTCATACGGTATCAAGATTTGGGTTAGGATGTCCGCAACAAAGAATGTGAAGTTTTACAACGATGTAAACGATATTCGGCTGAAGCGTGCCGAAATCTTCACGAAGCAGGTCAACCCAACCACCAACCGTCACTTACAGCATGGCATATACGATAATATTCACTCCAAATTTCGTGTTATCTTCTGCAAGAAATCGTTTGTTCCGGAAATCATAATCCCATTCACAACCATAATCTTTATTGCTGTATAAAACCCCGATACGACCGTTTACTTCTATAGCTTTGAGATAATCATGTATAAGATCATCGCCCCAGCCGTTTAATTCGAAAGAAGTGTTGGGCGGTCCTTTTTCAAACTTAAAAAAGGAACTATAGATCTCATGATTGTTTGGTATTTTCTTAAGTGCTCCCGTCCCGAACAGACTGCTCATTTGCGCTTCAAAAGATTTGGCAAAAAGCCCATCGATATCATGATTGCAATCATCCACGAAAACAAACCCGCCGTTTTGCACATACTTACGAAAATTAGCCGCTTCTTTGGTATCAAATTGTACGAGTTTGTGACCACTCAGATAACAGAACGGGTACAGAAATAATTCATCGCTGCTTAACTCCACCACCTTTTCTTCAGTGTTCACAGGGATAGTGGTGTATTCAATCAACGAATTCAGAATGTTCGAGGGCATCCGCTGATCTGTGTTCCAGTCGCCCGACCGGTATTGAATACGCGCAAATGTAAATCTAGCCTGAGCCATTAACTCGTTTTATGATAAAAATAATCTATATGCAGTTTCGCTACTTAAAACGTCAATATACCAGTTCTTGAAACAAGTTGTTTAAGGATTTCTGTTTTTTTACATTCTGTTTTTTAGCTAATTTTCTTTTTTCAATATTAGTTCAACGACTGCCGCATGTAACTGATCAGACTGACGTCTATATAACATCGCCATTTGGGAAACGCAGATCAGACTTAATTAAATTTTCATTAATACGATAGAACTTGGAAGTCACAGAAAAATCAGTCGACGGGTTGATCGGGAAACTGGGCCTGTTAAAAACCGAAATTCAGAAAGTGATTGTGGGCCAGGATCAGATCCTGGAGGAAGTGATAGTTGCTTTACTTGCCGGCGGGCATTGTTTGCTGGAAGGTGTTCCTGGCTTAGCAAAAACCCTGATGGTGCGAACTCTTTCACAGGCGATGCACCTTTCGTTCAGGCGCATCCAATTCACGCCTGACCTGATGCCCACCGATATTCTCGGCACAGAGATACTCGAAGAAGATCATACTACAGGAAAACGATTTTTTAAGTTTAACCAGGGGCCATTGTTTGCAAACATTGTGCTGGCAGACGAGATCAATCGTACCCCACCTAAAACCCAGTCTGCACTGCTTGAAGCCATGCAAGAGTTCGAGGTAACCTATGGTGGTAAAACCTATCCGCTTGACAGGCCATTTTTTATTCTTGCAACACAAAACCCGATCGAACAGGCAGGCACATATCCGTTGCCCGAAGCACAACTGGATCGGTTCCTTCTTTATATACAGATCGGTTATCCAACGGCGTTAGAAGAGATTGCTATCCTTTCCAACACAACAGGCAGTCGCAAACCGGTTGTTAACCCGGTGGTAAATGGCGAGGAAATAAAACAACTGCAGGGACTGGTGCGCGAAGTAAGTATTAATGATGATCTTATCAGTTATGTAAGCAATATTATTCGTTCAACCCGCCCCGTTACCAGCGAGGTGCCGTTCGTGAAAGAATGGGTAAGATGGGGTGCCGGTCCGCGTGCCGGGCAGGCCCTGATACTTACAGCCAAAGCCCGCGCATTACTAAAAGGTCGTTATGCAGTAATGAAGGATGACATTCGCGCAATGGCATATCCTGTTTTAAGACATCGTATCCTTATGAATTTTAAAGCAGATGCTGAAAACATCACCCCTGACCAGGTAACTGCCAAACTGCTGGCATAAACCAGGCAAGCATCCACTTCAATCAGTAATATGTCTACGTTACTCGATCCCGCGGTATTATTAGCTATTAAAGATTTGTCATTGGCGGCCAAAACCACCGTTGATGGATTCATGGCCGGTATCCATAAAAGTAATGTTAAGGGTACTGGCATGGAATTCAGCCAGTACCGCAGCTACCAGCCAGGCGATGATCTCCGTTCACTTGACTGGAAAATGTTTGCGCGATCGGACAGGTATTATATAAGAGAATCTGAGATCGAAACCAGTGTATCCGTGCGTTTTGTTATTGATGCAAGTGCATCGATGAAACATACTGACGGGTCGTTTGCTAAAATCGTTTATGCCCGCTACCTCGCGGCTTGCCTTGCATGGCTCGCGCATAAACAGGGCGACTCTATCGGTCTTTATGTTTTTCGGGATGGCGATCTTTTTTCGATGCCCTGCAGGAAAGATCATCAGCATCTTTCGCGGTTTTTCTACCAGTTGGAAACCATTGAACCTGCGGGAAGCTTTACTGAACCAATTGGCTACAAAGACATATTTGCGGGTGCCCATCAACGTGAGTTGCTGATTTTTGTGACCGACTTTTACGAAGAGCATGAAGAGATCAGCAACCTGCTGCGTTCACTTGTTTCGCTCAGACATGAAGTAATGTCGTTTCATGTTATCGGGAGAAACGAACTAAACTTTGACTTTAAAGGTTACCAGGAACTGGAAGATCTCGAAACTGGTAAGGTGGTAGCTATCAATCCGCAGGCAGATGCCAACGCTTACCAGGAACGTCTTCAAAATTTCCTTGAATCAAAAAAGATATTTGCGCTTGATAACAATATCTTTTACCGCCTCACGGTAATGGATGAACCGGTTGATGCAGCGTTGCGGGATTTTATTAATCAGCGTAATAAACTAAAGGCTTAAGTTGTTACAGTTCGTAAACCCCATATGGTTGTTGGCTGGCAGTGCGGTGCTGATACCGGTGATTATCCATCTTTGGAACATCAGGAAGGGCCGGGTGCTGCGTGTTGGCAGCACTTTACTGATGACGGAAGTAACACAAAAAGCTTCAACAAGTCTGAAGGTATCGGACTGGCTGCTGCTGTTATTGAGATGTTTATTGATCATTGTTTTATCCTTCATTCTGGCAGGTGCAGCCTGGCAACAAAACAATAAACAAGTCAGTACCGGTTGGATATTGATTGAGCCGGAACTGTTGCAGACGGTTTATAGCAGGCACCAGGTTTCTATTGATTCGCTGATGCAGGCAGGCTTCGAACTGCATGCTTTCACTGCCGGGTTCCCTGCGATAGCAGTTGGTGATACCATGCAAAAAAAAGTGCGGCCCGAACCTCACTGGTCGCTTATAAGCCGTGCAGATCATGTTTTGCCGGCTCAATACCCTGTTTACCTTTTTACTGACAACAGCTTGTCAAGGCTCGCAAGCCCAAATAACCAGGATCTGGATCGGCATGCGATGCCAAGACCAACCGTTTCGATCGATCTTCACTGGAAGCTGATGGAAACTGCTGATGATACTGAAACACTTTTCAACAAACGCCAACTGGCAAATGGATCATACGAGGCTGCGTTTATGAAGACAGTTGCAGAAGGTGCCTATGTTCAACGCAAAACTGTCGGCGAATCAAACGAAGCCGACACTTCAACTACCAGGATCTTGGTTGTCAGCGATGATAAATACCAGCAGGATGCGCACTTCCTGCAATCTGCATTACATGCGATTGCCCGTTTTGGCAATTTTAAAATGGATATAAATGTTCGCCGGAATGATCCCGGGAACCTTGCTGGTACAGACTGGTTGTTCTGGTTGAGCGATCGGCCGCTTATTGCAACTGAAGCACGTTACAAGTTTATATATGTACCCGGAACACCAAAACGTATACGTTCCTGGCTGCGGGAGGCGGACGGTGGCATCGCCGGCAACACCATTAAAACTTTTAAAGTTATTGTAGATACATTGACGGCGCACAATACGGCGACCTGGCAGGACGGTTTTGGGAACCCGGTACTTTCCTTCGACAGAATTGACAGCACCTATCGTTTTTACAGCCGTTTTGATCCCACGTGGTCGGATCTGCCATGGAATCCGCAATTCCCTAAAAAGCTGTTACAACTTATACTGAACAACCCTGCAGTGCCTGATGGGCGTACTTTTGCGCTGGCAGATGCCATGCCCTCAAAAGCAAAAAGCACGATCAAAAAAAATACGGCTGTATTCAATGTTGTTGATCTTCAGCACTGGTTATGGCTGCTGGCATTCGTGCTGTTTACTGCAGAAAGAATAATTTCAATAAAGAAAAAACCGGGCAGGATATGAGCGGCGTCGGTACCAATCTGGTGATCACAGAACTTCAGAAACGCTGGCGGCGTCAATATCTGCTTGCCATTGCACTGCTGAGTATGGCCGCCGCCTTACCGCTTGTATTGATACTACATTTCGTTGCCAACATTGGTCTTTGGTGGTTGGCCCCAATAGCGCTCGTGCTGTTTTTTATGATTGCATCCATCTACCAGCGCTGGCGCGTTGGTACCGTTGATGTGGCAAGAACTTTAAACCGGGCCAGCCCTGAACTTGAAGAAAGCACCGGTCTTTTGCTTAAACCGGCAAATGAACTGGGGGTTCTTGAAAGATTACAGGTTAAAAAAATCAACGACCGGTTACTGAATGTTGCCGTTCCCCGGCCGGCAGACAAACAAATCAAAAGATCTGTGATTGCACTGTTTATCAGTATTGCCATTTCTTATGTTTTGTACCTGCTGCTTCCAGTGATTGCGGGTAAGATTACATCTAACGGTTTCGAACAAGCGAAACAGGCGGGGGTTGAACGTCCTGAGAAAATCCTTCCGGCAATTTCAGGGGTGCATGTACATATCCAGCCACCCGAATATACCGGTGCTGCTACGCGTGATCAGCAACGGTTTAATATCCGCGCGGAACAGGGCGCACGCATCGCGTGGAACCTGCGTATTACCGGCGAGCCGTCAGCCGTGAAGCTGCTGTTTAATGACAGCACCAGCCAACAGCTTATAAAAAACGCTGAGGGCCTTTGGACAACAGAAAAAACTTTACGCAACAACGGATACTACCAGGTTAAGGTCGATGACCAGGTTTCTGAATTCTACCAGCTTGAAAGTATAGCTGACAAACCCCCTGTGATAACTGTACAGACGCCACGACCGGCTACCATCATTGAATATGGTCAACCTGAACGGGTGAACCTTGCATTAAATATCAGCGATGACTATGCCGTTGATCAGACAGTCATTTTCGCAACTATCGCCACCGGCAACGGTGAAGCCGTAAAGTTCAGGGAGCAAAAACTTATGTTTTCAAATTTTAACGGGGGGCGCAGACAATACCAATTGTCAAAACTGATCACATTAGCATCGCTTAAAATGCAGCCAGGTGATGAGTTGTATTTCTATATAAGTGCCGTCGATAATTTCAAACAGGAAGCGAGGTCAGATATCTATACGGTAAAAATGGAAGATACGGCAACACTGCTCAGTATGGATGGCATGATGACCGGTGTGGATCTTAAACCGGAGTTTTTCAGAAGTCAGCGGCAAATCATTATAGAAACAGAGCAGTTGCTAAAGGGCCGCGATACGATGTCGCTCGAAGCCTTCAACAATAAATGTAATGACCTTGGCATTGACCAGAAGTTATTACGATTGCGTTACGGCAAGTTCCTTGGTGAAGAAAATGAAACAAATATAGGCGATGGCGAAAATGCTCACGAAGAGCATGAGGGACATGAGCATGAAGAGGGACATGCTGAGATTGCTATTGAAGATTTTAATAATCCGGATAAGATCATTGATCAGTATGCGCACAAACACGATATAGCAGAAGACGCCACATTTTTTGATCCTCAAACCAAGGCTGCATTAAAAGCCACGCTTGCAGAAATGTGGGAGGCAGAGTTGAGACTGCGGACTTACAAAGCAAAAGATGCGCTTCCCTATGAATACAAGGCTTTGAGACTGTTAAAAGAACTGCAGCAAAAATCAAGAGAGTATGTGCCAAAAACATCTACCAAATTGCCGCCGCTAAAGCCATCAGAAAAAAGACTGACAGGTGAACTCGACAAAATCATTGAACCATCCCGTCGGGAAACCTATAAACCAAACGCCGGAAGTGTACCAGGTTTGCGCAGGTCGTTATCTATACTTTCAAAAATGAAAGGAGCAACAGCTGTAGCATTGACTCCGGCCGAAACCGGGCTGCTGCAGGAAGCTGCCGGTGAATTAAGTCTCAGTGCCGCGAAAGAACCATCATCATACCTGTCTGCTTTTGAAGCTATAAAAAAATTGTTACGGAACGAGGTTACTGAGAAAGATATTTCAATAGTCGGGAACGCCCTGAACAAACTCATAAGATCCGTTGAACCCGTTCCAGCTGCTGCACAGCAAAGACCGGATAACAATCTGTCGAAGGAGTATTTCTTACATCTTAAATCTGCATCAAAGTTATGATGTGGACATTGATCATCATAGGCAGTTCGGTGGCGCTCGCCGCTTACCTCGTATGGGCAGCCATCAAACGATCAAACCGGGCACACCTGTTAACGAGAATCCTTGCCTCTGTCATTGCAATCGCTTCTCTTGCCTGCCTTGGCGTTGGTGTTACCTACAACTCAATTGTTAACAACGAAGAAGGTGCGGGAATCATCATAGTCACACCCGGAGCGGATCCTGACAGCGTTGCGAACTTCACAAAAACACATACAAATCTTCCGGTGTATACACTTGATGCAACGCTGGCTGATAAAGAGACACAGTTTGTTCCTGCTGTTGCAGCGTTAACGAATGGTGCTAAGCAAACAATTCACGTGTTTGGTAATGGTCTTGCGTCACATGAGCTCGAAGCGCTCCGCGGATTTCCACTGGACTATCACTCGCCATCTATGCCCACAGGATTCACCAGTATCTCCTGGCAAAGTGAAGTGAATAGCGGTGAACCGCTGATCGTACAGGGTAAGTATTTCAATAAAAGTCAGAACAATGTAAAAATCATTTTGCAGGGTTTCAGTACGCATCTTGATTCTGTCGTTGTAAAACCAGGTGCTACCCAAAACCTGGAATTAACTACTGTGCCCAAACAACTTGGACGTGCAGTTTATTCTTTAACTGTCAAAGCAGGGGAAGAGTTGTTACAGGAACAAAAGATTCCATTCACAGTATTAAATGCTGCGCCAATTCGGATCCTGGTACTTTCCGGCACGCCTGATTTTGAAAACAGGTTTTTAAAAAACTGGTTATTCAGCCGGGGTTACGGCATTGCCTTGCGCACGACTATCAGCCGTGATAAATATCATACTGAATTATTAAATATGGAAGGGTCAATGCCCGGGAGGTTGAATACGGGTTTATTGAACAACTTTGATCTCGTGATTGGTGATGCCACGGCGCTTGCAGCACTAGGTGCCACAGAGAAAAGCGCTTTGCGGAATGCTGTGGAGCAACAAGGACTAGGAGTCATTGTAAAAGCCGACAGCATAATAACAACACCGGGCATTTATAATGCCGGTGTACGTTTAAGGGGTTCAACGGTAAACCATAGACAGCAGGTAAAACTAGTCGCGGCGGACTCCTCACTGGTACTGCCGGTGCTTGACATGGATAAACCAAATTATGTAAGCGGAACTTCGTTAGTGAGACCAATGTTTGGCGACAATGAGGGCAATCTTTATGTGGTGGCGGCAATTAACGGTATGGGTCGCATGATACATACCACACTAAATAATACATACAGTTGGGTTCTACATGGCGATACCATGGCGTACAGGAAGCTTTGGACCTCACTGATTAATGAAGTTGCCAAACGGAAAACCGAAAACGAGGTTTACTCGTCTTCACCGGCTATACCCTACACAGGGGCACCTGTAACAATAAAGGCTGAAACGTCTGATACCATACCCTTCCTCATTAACGTAAATCAACAACCGAAAACAACAACGCAGCAATGGTTAACGCCATTTGAGTGGCGTGCCATGTTCTGGCCGCATACAAATGGCTGGCAACAGGTGACGACGCGCGATAACATAACAAAACATTTTTATGTTTATTCAAAAAGCGAATGGACCGGAATCCAGGCGCGTCAAACCATTGAAGAAAACAGCGTAAGAACCGCGGCAACTGTTGATAACGTGAAGCTAACTGAAGTTGAAGCCAGGCAGGTTAAAAAGGAAATACCTAAAATCTATTTTTTTATCATATTTATTATTTCGTGTGCATACCTGTGGATTGAAGAAAAATTTTTCAGCCGGGGTGCTTAGTTAACAAAAAATTCATAGATTGCTAATCTGTATTTTTATTGGTAGCATCAGATCAACATACTTATACTACGGAGTTTCAGGGTTGAGGTTTAATCATATTTTTTATTAATCCTGCATTGAGTTTCGCTCATAAGTTTTGTTCTGATGGTGCCGCCATTCACTAACTATTTAAGAGGAAATACATTGAAAAGAAAAGACTTTCTTCACCTGTCCGCCATGAGCATGGGCGCGATGCTGCTCCCGAAATTTTCACTCCTTGGCAACCCGATAGATCCTTTGCAGGCATTGAATGAGGGCATCGATGTTAAAGTAAAAAAAGAACTTGCTGACGTGGCATTGAACGCTGCCAAATCAAAAGGCGCCACTTATGCAGATATCCGTATTGGCCGGCACCTTAACCAGTTTGTTTCTACCCGCGAAAAACGTGTGCAAGGCGTAGCAAATACTGAATCATTTGGTGTTGGTATTCGTGTAATTGCCGATGGCTGCTGGGGTTTTGCTGCCACAAACAATGTTACTAAAGATGCAATTGCAAAAACTGCAGCACAGGCTGTTGCAGTAGCTAAAGCAAATGCAAAGATCCAGGGCGAACCTGTAAGACTTGCTCCGCAAAAAGGTTACGGCGAAGTGAGCTGGAAGGCACCAATTGAGATCAATGCCTTTGCAGTTCCCGTAAAGGATAAGGTTGATTTGCTGATGAAAGTTAATGATGCCGCTTTAACCAATGGAGCGAACTTTGTGAACTCGGTGATATTTGCTGTGAATGAACAGAAATATTTCGCATCAACAGATGGTTCTTATATCGACCAGGATATACATCGTATATATCCCAACTTCAATGTAACCAAGATTGATCGTGCAAGCGGTAAGTTCATGTCCCGCAGATCAATCAGTTCACCGATGGGAATGGGTTATGAATACCTCAATGCGAGACCTTCTGATAAGGTTTCGGGTATTATTACCCGTTATAAGGGTCGTTACGACATGCTTGAAGATGTTATAGCTGCTACAAAAGATACTGACCAGAAATTGAAAGCGAAATCAGTCGAACCAGGCAAATACGATCTCGTACTTGATCCTTCGCATCTTTGGTTAACCATTCATGAATCAGTCGGTCACCCCACCGAACTTGATCGCGTACTTGGTTACGAAGCCAACTATGCCGGTACCTCTTTCCTTACGCTTGACAAATGGAAATCAAAAAATTTCAAATTTGGTAATGAGCTGGTGAATGTTGTTGCCGACAAAACGCAGCCCGGTTCGCTCGGCGCTGTTGGCTACGATGATGAAGGTGTGAAATGCGGTAAGTGGGATCTTATTAAAGATGGTATCCTTGTGAACTATCAGACTATCCGCGACCAGGCACATATTATCGGTCTGAATGCAAGTCAGGGATGTTGCTATGCGCAAAGCTGGGGAGATGTTCAGTTCCAGAGAATGCCAAACGTATCATTGCAGCCTGGTAAAAAGAAACTGAGCGTTGATGATATGATTAAAAATGTTGAGAAAGGTATCTATATCATAGGCGACGGTTCTTTTTCGATTGACCAGCAACGTTATAACTTCCAGTTCGGTGGACAAAACTTCTATGAAATCAAAAATGGTAAGATTGTCGGCATGTTAAACGATGTTGCTTACCAGGCCAATACCCAGGAATTCTGGAACTCTACCGCTGCTATTTGTGATGAGTCGGATTACCGTCTTGGCGGGGCTTTCAATGATGGTAAAGGTCAGCCAGGTCAGAGCAACGCCGTATCTCACGGCAGTGCCACCACCCGTTTCAATGGAGTGAATGTTATAAACACAGCAAGAAAAATATAATCCCGGATTATGAAGAGAAGAGACTTTTTATACCTCTCCGGGTTAGGTGCTGGTGCTGCCATGCTGCAAAGCGTGCCTGTGCTGGGCAACCTTATTTCACCCGAACAAGCGCTTAATCCGATGGATCGGGCGCTTAAAAAACAGCTGGCAGATGTGGCACTTAATACAGCCAAATCGCTGGGTGCCTCTTATGCTGATGTACGCATTGGTCGTTATCTGAATCAATCACTTGCTACCAGGGAAAGACGTGTTCAAAATATTTCAAACACTGAATCTTTTGGTATGGGCATCCGAGTTATCGCCAATGGAAGCTGGGGTTTTGCTGCACTAAACAACCTGGATAAAGACAGTGTGGCAAAAGCGGCAAGAACTGCCGTTCAGATTGCAAAGGTAAATTCAAAGCTACTCACCGAACCCGTTCAGCTTGCACCCCAGAAAGGATATGGTGAAGTAACCTGGAAGACACCGATTGAAAAAAACGGTTTTGATGTGCCCATCAAAGAAAAACTTGATCTGCTGCTTGCAGTTAACGCTGCGGCAATGGAAGGTGGAGCCAACTTTGTAAATTCTTCGCTGTTTCTTATCAACGAACAGAAATACTTTGCATCTACCGACGGTTCTTATATAGACCAGGACATCCATCGGCTCTGGCCAACCTTTACGGTTACCAAAACAGATTCAAAAAGCGGCCAGTTTCAAACACGCCAGGCTTTGAGTTCGCCAATGGGGATGGGTTATGAATATCTTACTCCTGATAAAAATGAACAGATCGATGGTCTCTTCACTTTATACAAGAGAAGATATGATATGCTCGAAGATGCAAAGATGGCAGCAGAGCATGTTAAACAGAAACTAAGTGCTAAACCGGTAGAACCAGGTAAATACGATTTGATTCTTGATCCTACCAACCTGTTCCTCACCATCCATGAATCCGTGGGTCACCCTACAGAACTTGACCGCGTGTTGGGCTATGAAGCAAACTATGCGGGCACCTCGTTCCTGACACTGGATAAATGGCAATCAAAGAAGTTCAACTTCGGAAGTAAAAATGTCAATTTCGTTGCAGATAAAACTCAACCGGGTTCACTTGCAGCCGTAGGCTATGATGATGAGGGTGTGAAATGCGGCGAATGGGATATCATCAAAAATGGTATTCTTGTAAATTACCAGACCATTCGCGATCAGGCACACATACTTGGACTTAAAGCTTCCCAGGGTTGCTGTTATGCAGACGACTGGAGCAGTGTTCAGTTTCAACGTATGCCTAATGTTTCATTGCAACCGGGCAGTCAAAAACTGAGTGCTATGGACATGATCAAAAACGTTGAAAAAGGAATCTATATGCTGGGAAGAAATTCCTATTCTATCGATCAGCAACGTTATAATTTTCAGTTCAGCAGCCAGCTTGCTTTCGAGATTAAAAACGGTAAGATTGAAGGCATGTTGCGTGATGCAGCCTATCAATCCAATACACAGGAGTTCTGGAACTCATGTGCGGCCATTGGCGATAAAAACGATTACCGGTTAGGAGGATCTTTTTTTGACGGAAAAGGGCAACCCGGCCAGGTAAGTGCGGTTTCGCATGGATGTCCAACCACAAGATTTAATGGAGTAAACGTGATCAATACAGGTAAAAAAATATAATTCACTATGGCAATCATTTCAAAAGATGAAGCTCAGACGATTCTGAAAAAAGTATTGAGCTTTTCCAAAGCCGACGAAACCACCGTTTCCCTAAGTGGCGGCGATGGCGGTAACATTCGTTATGCCCGTAATGCAGTATCCACTGCGGGCGAACAAAGCACCATGAGTCTCGGCATCAGTTCTTCATTTGGTAAGAAAACCGGCTCGGCCACCATCAATGAGTTTGATGACGCATCGCTGCAGAAGGTAGTAAAACGCGCAGAAGAGCTGGCGCGTCTTGCACCAGACAATCCCGAATACATGCCATTGCTGGGACCACAAACATTTGCAGAATCTATCGGATATATACAAAGCACTGCCAGTATCACACCTGATACAAGAGCGGAAATGGTTGCTAAAAGTTTGCAGGTTTCCAAAGAAGCTAAACTTGAAGCGGCAGGCTTTCTTGAAAACAGCACCCGGTTCAACTCGGTGATGAATTCAAAGGGATTGTTTGCTTACAACACTTCTACCGATGTTTCATTTTCTGTAACTGTTCGTAACCAGGAAGGAACCGGTTCAGGTTATGTTGATCAGTCATTCAACGATGTATCAAAGCTGGATACACTTGCACTTAGTAAGATCGCTGCCGGCAAAGCAAATGGCTCAGCAGGTGCACGCGCCATTGAGCCCGGAAAATACACCGTTATCCTTGAACCACTCGCAGCCAGCGACATGCTTGGCAACCTTGCATTTGGTCTGGATGCGCGCCAGGCTGATGAGGGCCGTAGCTATATGAGTAAAAAAGGTGGTGGCACGCGTTTGGGCGAACAACTGTTCAATGAGCAGGTTACCATGTACTCCGATCCTTTAAATCCCGAGCTTCCCGGTAGCACGTGGACGCCTGAGGGTTTGCCATTAACAAAAACAGTCTGGATCGATAAGGGAGTTGTTAAGAACCTTAGCTATAGCCGCTATTGGGCCGCACAAAAAAATGTAGCGCCATTACCCGGGCAGAGAAGTTTTATCATGGAAGGTGGTAACAAATCTGTCGAAGATCTGATCAAAGGCACCGAGAAAGGAATACTGGTTACCCGTTTCTGGTATATCCGTTCTGTGGATCCACAAACATTGTTACTTACCGGCCTTACCCGTGACGGAACATTTTATATCGAAAACGGACAAATCAAGTTCCCGATCAAGAACTTCCGTTTCAATGAGAGTCCGATTATTATGTTGAACAATGTTGAAGAACTGGGAAAACCAGTTCGCAGTGGCAATGTTATAGTACCACCGATGAAGATCAGGGATTTCACTTTCTCGTCTTTATCCGATGCCGTATAATCATTGAACTTCGGGATACATCCAACCAAAACCAACATACAGCGCCCCGTAAAACGGGCGCTTTTTTATTTGCTTACTCTAAGGCAGATTGCGGATCTTCTGCTGGCGGGCCTCCGGGCTGGGTTTGCGACGTATTATTCCCCAAAGTTGTTCTGGAATACTTAAAAGGTTTCCAACGATAAAATGATCTTTCAGATTGGATTTGATAGTACTCCGCATCACACGAACCACAACATCTTTTTCAACCTCCCCTACTTCTTTCACCCGGGTCAGCAACTGCAATGACATCAGTGCGAGAAAGGCCCCAATCAGGAAAAGGAAGTTCCATTCATGCAGTTCAAGCAAACGGAACACTTTGTTGAGTTTTGGATCCGTCCATTCAGCAGTAATATTCAAACTGCGGCTGGTAAAAAAGTCAGCCATTGTACCCCCAATCAGCGGGGCCACGGAAGAGAAAAAAGCGGTTATAATATTCTTAGCCGACAGGTAAACAATCGCTTCATTGCGCGATGCCAACTTCAATCCGATATTAGTTAACGACAGGTTGATACCCGAAGTGGCTACCCCCGTGAAGATATGAATCAACACAAGCAGTGTAAGATTAGCCATAAAAGTAGTGTACAAACCAACAAAACACCAGGCCAGTATACAAAGTATATAAAGTGGTGCCGCAATAGCAATGATGGTTTTGTTACTGTACCTGTCAGAAAAACTTCCCCATAACCCTACTGTAAAAATTCCGCATAACTGGCTGATGATGGTCAATACGATGATGTAGGAAATGGAGAGATTCATCGTCTTCAGCATATACACCGAGAAAAATGGAATCGCGATGTTCAGCGCAAATACCCAGGCTGAGTTGAATATCAGCAGACGACGGAAATTAGGATCACGCAGTGGTTTCTGCAGAAGTTTAAAAATGTTTTCCCGCGACATGTGCGATTGTGGTTCCGGGGCTTTGGAAAGTATGATGGCGCCTATGATACCAATGATGCCACCGGCAACGTACATAACACCATAAGCAGAAAGTTGCAGGTCAGAATGATTGTCTTTTACATAATCGACCCCGATAGCGAGCATGATACTCAGGGATACGTTTACAATTTGCGAATACCGGGAGCGTCTTGAAAAATAGGATCCAAGTATCGATTCCGGAACAAGATCTTTCATCCATGCGTTCCAGCTTAAACCCGCAAAAGAAGCAAAGAGATAATAAAAGAAAAGAAAAAATATCAGGAGCTGAATAGATTGCAAACCAGGGGCGAAAACTGCAAGGGCACCGATCACAATCAAAGGAAAACGTGAAAGCAAAGCACAAACCACGCTCACGGCACGGCGGTTATTGTATTTCCGAACCAACCAGATGGCGAGAAGTTGAAAAATGTTTGTAAAGGTTGGTAAGGCAGCGATCACCCCGATCTGGAAGTTAGAGGCACCCATCAGCAAGGCCAGCGCCACCATAAAGGTACCGGCCGTAAAAGCGTTCATCGCTTCCGATGCGAGCCCGTCCCCGATTACAAGTTTTAATCCTTGTTGTATTTCCGGTTCTGTAAGATCTGTCCGCGGTTTAAGATTCATGCCATCAATAAGTATTTACCATTCTAACCGAATGTAACGATTTGTGACAGGCAATCATTATACCATAATAGCTAAACAATTATGATCATTTCATAGGATGATGTTATAACTAAGTTATCAGTTGCGGCGAAGCGTATCTTTTGTAGGTGCAATTGTATCCGGTATTTTCATATTGTCAGATTTCCTGGGTAATTCATTGGTCATTCTGCCGGAATTGATCGTGCCACTCGTGGTGGTATGATCGTCGGGGTTAGCGGTGATATTCATGGGTTCATTGCACGAACAGGCAATCACAACAGCTACCAAAGCAAAAAGAACGGGGCGTTTCATAATTTCATTTTTATCACCGGTTAAAATATTGGGCCACGTCATATAAAAACAAAAAACGCCGCAGGATTGCGACGTTTCTTACAATCGGCCTACAAGACCGTTAATTATTTATTTGCTTTCAGCGAAATTCCAAGATGTACGTTATCCCGGATAAGGTCATCTGGTTTTCCGGCATAAACAATGTTCCAGTCTTTTCGGTTGATGTTGAACTTAGCCAAAGCTTCAACGCCATTACCTGTTACTGTAACCTTTGCGGGGAAAGTAACATTTTTGGTTACTCCTTTCAGTGTCAGATTTCCGCTAATGGTATGCGTTGGGTCAGAAACACGGTATTTGCTGATGCCTTCCTGTGCTTTGTCAGAACTATCTGTCACGGTACCAGAGAACGGTTGAACACCTGTTACCACAAACTTGCCTTCCGGATGGTTTTCAGCATCAAAAAAATCAGGTGATAACAAATGCCCCCTGAGTTTATTGTTTGCATCAACATCATTACCATCTGTGACAGATAGTCCGCTGATAGCAAGAACAAATTCCCCGCTCACAACATTACCTCCCTGAACGTTCAGGGTTCCTGATTTGATAGGAAGTGACCCCTGGTGATGACCAGTTACCTTGGTACCGATCCATTCAATCTTGCTGGCAGCCGTGTCAACGGTATAAGCTTCACCCGCCGCTGTGGCAGCAGCCTGGGCATCTGAAGTTTTTGCAGCATCTGATTCCGGCGCATCGGTACAGGCCGAGAATGATAAAACAGCAATTGCAGCTGTAAGAAGTAATGATGTTCTTTTCATGATCGTGATTTTAGAAGATGTGTGTTTGATAGTCAAATTTAGGTTTGATGTTTGAACATTGAAGGCCGAAATTAGAGTTTGTCCCTGATATATCAAAGAAAACTGTGCCTCCTGCAGAAAACAGGCGTCGAACAGCTTCCCCCAGGTTATTGGTGAAAACTTTGACCAATAAATTCCAGCGCGTCGGTTATACCGGTGCGCCAATACGTCCAGGTATGTGCGCCGTCGCGCACCCGGAACTCATGCGGTACCCTTTTCTCAGTAAGCGCTATGTGCAACAGGCAATTTCCTTTGATCAGGAAATCATCATCACCACAGTCGATCCAGTATCTCACCTTTTTCAGGTCCTCAACAGATTTTGTTTCAACCAGTTTAAGAATTGAATTTTCAAAATAATGAGGCGTCAGTCGTTGATTACCTGCAAGGTCCGCACCAAAAAGCTTACCCCAGGGTTGCTGCCATGACTGGGCCGGAATACGGACCATAGCACTGTCATCAAGCACTGCTGCGCTTAAAGGTGCCGCAGCCGCAAACAGGTTTGGATGTTTCAGTGAATAGATCAGGGTGCCGTAACCGCCCATCGATAATCCGGCAATTCCGCGATACCGTTTCTGGGCTTTGATACGATAAGTTTTTTCGACTGAGGGCATGAATTCTTTAATAAAAAAGTCTTCAAACTTGTCTTTCCCATCTGATGAATTGATATAGAAAGTAGAATCGCCATTAGGCATGATGATGATCATGGGCGGAATTTTACCATCCCTGATCGCCTGATCAGCGTAACGGTTTATTTCTCCAAACTGTAGCCAGCCTGTGTGATCGTCGGTATAACCATGCAACAGGTAAACAACCGGGTAAGAACGCTGTGAAGTTTCATAATCCGGCGGAAGATAAACTGCATATTTTACATTTTTTCCGCGAATGGTGCTTTTGACAGTCAGTTCCTCGATCACCTTGCCCTGTTGCCCGGACACGGATGTTAAAAAACCAATAAGAAGAAGGCATAGAAGAGATAGTGGTTTTGAAATTGTAACTTTCATATGAAACAATAATTTGTAGGAAAGCTACTAAATTTCCGTGGGTGCTTATTAATCGATAGTATGTACAAATTAAATGTGAACGGAAAAGAAGTACAGGTGCAGGCAGAGGCTTCCACGCCCCTGTTATATGTACTTCGCAATGAACTCGGCTTAAATGGTCCGAAGTTTGGCTGCGGACTACAACAATGCGGGTCCTGTATGGTGTTACTTAACGGTGTGGCACAACCGAGTTGCGGTGTACCTGTATCTGCTGTTCAGCAATATGATATCATCACGCTGGAAGGTCTTCAAAAAGATGGTGTGCTGCACCCGGTGCAAAAAGCATTCATTGATGAACAGGCTGCTCAATGCGGTTTTTGCCTGAACGGAATGGTTTTGTCTGCGGTGTCGTTATTAAAGATCACACCAAGTCCAACCGAAGTTGAGATCCGCGATGGTATGCGACGTTGTCTTTGTCGTTGCGGAACACAATCACGCGTTTTGCGCGCCATCCGTAAGGTAATAAACGATCGTAACGATTCTCCCGCAACGAAAACCGGACGCGTATGATTCGCAGAGATTTTATAAAAACTGCAGGCTGTCTCACCATAGGGTTTACGCTTGAAAGATCTGCTTCAGCCGCTATGATTCATATTGGTCCTATCCAGGATGAATTACCACGCAGTCTTAGCCGCGATCCTGCAATTAACGCATGGCTGCAGATACAACCCGATGATACTGTAAAGGTGTTTACAGGAAAGATGGAGTTGGGACAGGGCATCAGAACTGCGATAGCTCAGGTTGCTGCTGAAGAATTAGATCTGCGGATGAACCAGGTTGAGGTGAAGCTTGCTGAAACCGGTGTTACTCCTGA
>JAEZGI010000008.1 GCA_023416995.1 Bacteroidota bacterium | reverse complement strand
GGCTCAACCGGTCAGACCGCTATTTGATATTGTTGAAGTAAAGGGTTTGTATTGCCGGCCATGTTCAAAGATTGGTTATCAAAAATGTCCGCTGGCACATTTTAAATGCATGAATAAAATAGACCTTAACCAGGTGAACATGCTGGTTAACGAACGTTTGAATCGCAAGTAATAACAGCACGTCTAATCATTCTTTTTAGCATAGATTTTTTTCGCGAGGTAACTGTAAGGTTGAAACATATGGTGGATGAAAACGTTCGTTTGGCTATCAGGAAACCTGCGGTGATATTCGTCATCACCCAGGAGGATAACGGGAACGCCGGTGCGCATATAGTTATTTCCCTTGCTGTATTGAGGTTGTTTGAGCTGCGGAAGCACATTTTTTGACTGCTTATAAACAAGGTGTCCAAGGTATTTGGTAAACTGTTTCTGTGCTTTCCGTGTAGAACGATTAAGCTTATTGTAAATAGAGGTACCAGCGATCCGCACCAGTAACTTCTGTTTTTTCAAAACCACTTTGGCATTTGTAAAAGGGTTTACCGTGTTGAAGTCGGACAGGGTTTGCACAGAAAACGGGGTTTCGGGAACCCAATCGGAAGCGTTCACAATGGTATATGCCCAACCTCCCCGCGTTATAAAATCAAAGTCGTATGCATAATACATGTTGCCGGGTTTCGGCGCCCCGCTGCAATAGGTTTTTAAGATAATATCTTTTGGAAGACTACCATCCTGTTGCAGGTAGTGTAGGTAGGATCGAAGTAGGAAAGTGATGCCGGCTCCCTGGCTGTGTCCAAAAAGGATAAAGTTCCTGGTGCCGCTTTCTTCATATTGTTTATTGATCATTGATACGATCCCCGGCGCTATATGGCCCAGTCCCACCAGCCATCCAACATGTACCATAGCTCTCGGATCAGTCGCCAGACGGTAGGGAAAATTCGTGCTGTCATTAAGCGTTAGACTACCGCTGGCAGGAACCATTGCTGCATAAAAATTCCCGAGCCAGCTAGGTAACTGGTTAACGGTGCCACGCGTATCGATCCAGCCGGTATTGTCGCTTCGCTGATAATAGGTCCAGCGATTCAGGAAACCTGTTTCTGGTGACCTGAAAATTTGTTTATAAGGGTCAGCTATCAAATGCCGCCTGTTTGAGTCAGGTATACTGGAAGAATAAAATGCAAGTGAAAGGCCATCCAGGTATTCATCAACATCAAATATTGGTTGCAACGTTGTTTGGCCGATTGAAAATAAGGGTATCAGAACAATCGCAACGACAAGTACTCTGGGCATCGGTTGACTTTACCTGAATTTACAGCTTTCTACATAATCATTACCCTGCTTGTCATAGAAATACCTGAGCCGATCAGTTTCACATAATAGGGACCTGCGGGAAGATCCGGTAAATTGAATCCAATCCTGTTTCCGCTTCTGTCGCCAACATACTCTCTGAATACCTCGATGCCGGCGCTGTTAAAAACCTGTAGATTTTTATAGTTGTTGTTCAGCGTTATGTTGAGAACGCCATCTCTTATTATAGTCGGCGCCACAAAATCTGCATTACGGGCGCCGGAATGCACGCTGATGGTATTGGAATAAACGCTGCTACCGCTAACATCAACAATTTTCAACCGGTAAAACATAATTGGTTTTGCAGCCACCGTGTGAACAAATCCATACATGTTTTTGTCTGCTGCACTTACAATTCCTGCCCTTTCGAAATTGCGGTTATCCTGGCTGTATTCAACTTCATATTGTCGCACATTTTCCTCCATGATAGTTTCCCAGGTGATCTGGTATGCGCCGTTGGAAGCACTGCCTGTAAAACTTGCCAGTTTAGCTGATGTTTCCGCGCGCAAATTGTTCCCCGAACTGAGTAATACCGGAGGTACCGGCGGCTGGGAATAGGCTGGGATGGCGGTTATTATAGCAAAGCAAGCTAATATATTGGCAGCAAGTCGTTTAGAAGTAGTAATTGTCGGTTTCATAATTTTCAGTTTTAAGGACTGGTTATGTCCGTGTTACACCACACACCTACAAATACGATGCCCCCGGGGCAAAAAAAAAGCACCCCGTTTGGGGTGCTCTGCATCATGTATGCTTTGTATAATATCAAAGAGTTTTCAGAACATCGTTCATGCTGCGAACGGCATCAGCGCTTTTGCTGAACAATGCTTTCTCTTCATCGTTGAGATCAAAATCAACGATTTTTTCCCAGCCATTTTTACCGATCACAACCGGCACGCCCAGGCAGATGTCTTTCTGACCATATTCACCATTTAATGATACACTACAGGTGAAAAGTTTCTTTTCATCGCGTACAATGGTTTCAACAAGAGCGGCTCCCGCAGCACCCGGCGCATACCAGGCAGAGGTTCCGATGAGCTTGGTAAGAGTGGCTCCACCGACCATGGTGTCGGCAACAATTTGTTTTTGTTGCTCGGCAGTAAGCAGATTGGTGACAGGAATACTGTTCCAGGTTGCGAATCTTATCAAAGGAATCATGGTGGTATCGCCGTGTCCGCCAACAACTAATGCATTCAAATCGGCTGGGCTGCAACCCAGGTGTTGGCTCAATTGGTACTTGAAGCGGGCGCTGTCAAGCGTTCCACCCATACCAATGATCCTGTTTTTTGGAAGACCCGTTGCTGTAAGCGCGAGGTAAGTCATCGTATCCATTGGGTTGCTGATAACAATGATGATAGTATCGGGAGAATATTTCAGAATGTTTTCTGCTACCGTTTTGACAATACCGGCGTTGGTTCCGATCAGTTCTTCACGAGTCATGCCCGGTTTACGCGGCAACCCTGAGGTGATTACCACCACATCACTGCCAGCGGTTTTGGAATAATCATTGGTGCTTCCGGTAATGCGTGTGTCAAATCCAAGAAGTGCAGCGGTCTGCATCATGTCCTGAGCTTTACCTTCCGCCAGTCCTTCTTTAATATCAAGCAACACCAGTTCTTCTGCCAGCTCTTTACGTGCGATGTTATCAGCAGTGGTGGCACCTACGGCCCCTGCGCCTACAACGGTAACTTTCATGTAGAAACTATTTATTAAATGATCAATTATTTGCGGAGCAAAGGTAAGGGGTGACCGGGTGATATATCACAAGCCCTGATCTTTCTTTTGGAATGCCTGCAGCACCTGGTCCACTTTTACGTTTCCTTCAAAAGTTGTGATCAGATTTCCTTTTTTATCATACAACGCCTGGTAAGGCAATCCGGAAATCTTATAAAAAGGTTGAAGCATATACTTTGTATCCCGGCCGGCCTTTAATAAAGGAAAACGATTCAACGCATAGGTATTCATGAAATCAACCAGTTCATTCATGGGTGAATAAGTGGCCATGATGATCTGGATATCTTTAAATGCATCACTTTGTTTGATCATGTCTTCAACCTGGTGCTGGCAATGATCGCAGGTGGGACTGAAGTACATGATCAAAACCGGTTTGCCTTTAGCCAGGGTCTCTTTGGAAACCGTTACACTGTCTGGCTGTAACAGGTTGAATGGCGGCACCGTTGGAAACCTTTTATAAGGGGGCTCATTACCGGCCTGAGCAAATAAAGCCTGAAAACATCCAATCAACAACAGCAACAATAATTGTTTTTTCATGTGCGCAATTTGCACAAAAAAGCCCAAGCGTACACA
Source organism: Bacteroidota bacterium (assembly GCA_023416995.1). Classification (GTDB taxonomy): domain Bacteria; phylum Bacteroidota; class Bacteroidia; order Chitinophagales; family Chitinophagaceae; genus DATHKG01. Next base: position 15,711 of record JAEZGI010000008.1, on the reverse strand, counting down.
AAGCAGGAATTAATTTGGTCGTTCTACGGTAAATTCGTAGGTTTACGAAAACTTCGTAGGATGGATAAATTAACGCAGCAGGAGGAAGAGGCCATGATGGTAATTTATAAAGTAGGCGAAGCAAATGTGAAGTCATTTCTTGACAACATGTCTGAACCCCGGCCTCCGTATACAACCCTGGCATCTACCATAAAAAATCTTGAAAAGAAAGGCTTCATAAAAGGCCGCCTGGTGGGGAACACGTACCTGTATAAACCAGTATTACCGGAGGAAGAGTATAAAAAAGATTATATGAGCAATGTAGTGAGAAACTACTTTGCCAACTCGTATAAGGACCTGGTGAACTTTTTTGTTGAGCAGAAGAAACTAAGTCCTAAGGAACTCAAGGATATCATTGATATGATTGAAGGGAAGTAATCAATTTATTATCGTTTTAAAAGTAACTGATGCAAGACATTTTCAACTACCTCGTAAAGTTGTCTGTTAGCCTGGGTGTTGTTTACCTTTTCTATCGTTTTTTGTTGCGCCCGCTTACGTTTTACACCTGGAACCGGTGGTTCCTGTTGGCTTATTCTGCAATTTCCTTTATCATACCATTCGTGGACATAAACCCGTTGTTACCAGGTGAGATTGCAAACAATCAGGTGGTGCACATGATACCTTTGATTGATCCGCGACTGTTCAGCGAGGCAGGATGGCTGAATTTATCTGATTACCGCACCTGGCTGTTATTATTTGTGGTTACCGGTGTGATCGTGATGCTGGTTCGTTTAGGTTTGCAATTCTGGTCATACAAAAGGCTGAAAAATCAGTCTACACTGATCGCGTCGCAACCTGTAAAGTTATACCAGGTCGATAAAGACATTGTACCGTTTTCGTTTGGCAATGCCATCTTTATTAATAAACATCAGCACAGCGAAGCCGAGTTGCAGGAAATCATCAAACACGAGTTTATCCATGTGCGGCAAAAACACAGCTTAGATATGATCTGGGCGGAGTTGCTGTGTATCATCAACTGGTACAATCCCGCTGCCTGGCTCATCAAGAAAGTGATCTGTCAGAACCTTGAGTTTATCGCTGATCAACAGGTATTACAAAACGGCGTTGATAAAAAAGAATATCAGTATTTACTATTGAAGGTTGCCGGTGGCGCGTCTTATCGTATAGCCAACCAGTTTAACCTGTCCTTTTTAAAAAAGAGAATCATGATGATGAATAAGATCAGGAGTGCAAAAATTCACCTTTTGCGGTTCGCATTTGTATTACCATTGCTCGCGATTTTATTGCTTTCCTTTCGCGCACCCATTGCGCAGCTAATGGAGGATTCATCTGAAAAGGTAACCGTTATTACAGCAACCGGTTCGTCGTCAGTCTACGAAGTTGCAGTGTCCGCCAACCCGGTAGATACAGTGCCCGGCCAGCAAAAAGAGATCGAATTACCGGAAATAGAGAAGGTGATGTATATCGTAGATGAAATCGTGCGGGACCGCCGGTATGTTGAGCAACTCGATGGTGCTGACATTGCTTCTGTTGATGTGTTGAAAGGTGAAAGCACGTTGCAATACGGAGACAGGGGAAAAAATGGCGTGATAAGAATTTATACAAAAGCGACTAAAACTGCCGGGAAGAATGCGACCGTGAAGCTGCGCGGAGCGGCCCGGCTTACATTAAACACTGACTCCAGCCAGCCGGCCAGAACGGGAGATGTTGTGGTGGTTCAGGCCGATACTATCCGACTGTCTAAGCCAGCAACTGATACGGGCAGGTATGTTTTCAGGGGGCGTGAGGGTTTAAGAACAACTTCTGCATCGGTAACATTCCGGCCCGCTACAACCGAACCGCTTTTTTTTGTTGACGGCGTTAAACTCAGCAGCCAGGCCCAGTTATCCGAATTAGAGCCTGATATAATAGAAAGCATCAATGTGGTCAAGGATGAAAATGCCACCAAAATGTATGGTAGTTCGGCAGCCGGTGGAGTGGTACATATCACCACGAAAAAACAAAAATCACCGGTTCTGAAACTTCAATTGAAGCAGGATACAGTCGCTCGTGAGCGCCCAATGGATTGATTTTCAAAAGAATTATTGATTTTTCCTACTGTTGTTTTTGCTGTAGCTTTGCCCGCCTGAAAATATTTCATCTTTAAATTCTAACAGCAACGATTTATGGCAACAACAGCAGATATGAGCCGCGGGCTGATCCTTAAACTGGATAACAGTTTGTATTCCGTGGTAGAATTTGGTCAGAATAAAACTGCCCGTGCAGCCGCCAAGGTTTGGGCTAAATTGAAAGGCGTTGATAACGGCCGGACCATTGAGCACACCTGGAACAGTGGAGATACCATTTACCCTGTTCGTGTTGAAAAGAAAACTTACCAGTTCCTTTATAAAGACGATAGTGGTTACACTTTCATGGATACCGAAACGTTCGAACAGATTTCTTTGAATGAAGAAATGGTGGATGCACCCCAGTTCCTGAAAGATGGCCAGGAAGTTATGGTATCAATCAATACGGAAACCGAACTTCCGATGAGTGTAGAACTTCCCGACAAAATTGTACTTCTGGTTACTTACTCCGAGCCTGGCATGAAGGGTGATACTGCTACCCGTACACTGAAGCCGGCTACCGTTGAAACAGGTGCTACTGTAAACGTGCCTTTATTTGTGAATGAAGGAGAATTGATCCGTGTTAATACAAAAACCGGTGAATACGTTGAAAGGGTTAAATAAGCTGATTCAAATATTTCGTTAAGACTGCTGTTTACAAAACCAGGACGTAGTGATCTGGTCTACGTTCAGATCAGTAAGATTGGTAAATCGTGCTGAATGTTCAATAAACATCGTGGAACAAACTTTTTCTTATCTTAGTCCCTGTTTCACCAAGCAATTGACACTAAAAACTTAAAAGATGGATTTCAAACAGATTCAGGAGTTGATCAAGATGATTAACAAATCGAACATTGGTGAATTGACGATAGAGGAGAATGGATTTAAAGTTATAATCAAACAAAAAGAAGAGCCAGCTCAGAATTATATAACCGGCGCTGCACCCATGCCGGTGTCGTACGCCCCACAACAGCAAATGGCGGCTCCAGCTGCGGCCTCTGCCGGCGGCACTGATAAACCTAAAGCTGCAGAAGCGGTTGCTGATAACCTCATTACCATTAAGAGCCCGATGATAGGCACCTTCTATCGCAGCTCAGGTCCGGGCAAACCACAATTTGTGCAGGTTGGTGATGATATTACTCCAGGCAAGGTGGTTTGTATCATTGAAGCAATGAAGTTGTTCAATGAAATTGAAAGTGAAGTGAAAGGACGCATAGTAAAAGTGCTTGTAGAAGATGCTTCACCTGTTGAATACGACCAGCCGCTTTTCCTTGTTGAGCCTTAGTAGTCACAGCCCGTTTTAGTTCATCCAAACTTTGAAGATGTTTAAAAAGATATTGATTGCTAACAGGGGTGAAATAGCTCTCCGGGTCATCCGTACCTGCCGTGAGATGGGTATCAAAACCGTTGCAGTTTATTCTACCGCTGATAAGGACAGTCTCCATGTAAAATTTGCCGATGAGGCCGTTTGTATTGGCCGTCCTTCAAGTACAGATTCATACCTGAATATTCCACATATAATGGCCGCTGCAGAAATCACAAATGCAGATGCCATCCATCCCGGTTATGGTTTCCTAGCAGAAAATGCACGTTTCGCTGAGATCTGCGGGGAACATAATATCAAATTTATCGGACCCACACCGGAACAGATTCGTTCCATGGGCGATAAGATGACAGCCAAGGAAACCATGATAGCTGCGGGAGTTCCTGTAGTTCCCGGGGGAGAGTCATTGCTGGCAAGTCTCGACGAGGCTAAATCGCTTGCAAAGGATGTTGGCTACCCGGTAATTCTAAAAGCAACCGCCGGTGGTGGTGGTAAAGGTATGCGTGTTGTTTGGCAGGAAGATGAAATGGAAAAGGCATACAACACTGCAAAAACCGAAGCTGCAGCTTCTTTCAAAAATGACGGTATCTACATGGAGAAATTCGTGGAGGAGCCGCGTCACATTGAAATACAGGTTGCTGGTGACCGTTATGGAAAGATATGTCACCTCAGTGAACGCGATTGTTCCATCCAACGCCGGCACCAAAAACTGGTGGAGGAATCTCCATCACCATTCATGACGCCGGAACTTCGGCAGCGTATGGGTGATGCTGCTATCAAAGCCGCTTCGGCCATTGGTTACGAAAGTGTGGGAACCATAGAATTTCTGGTTGACAAACACAGGAATTTCTATTTTATGGAAATGAACACCAGGATCCAGGTAGAGCATTGTGTTACTGAAGAGGTAACCAATTTTGACCTGATCAAGGAACAAATAAAGATTGCATCCGGAGAAGCTATCAGCGGCCTTAATTATGAACCACAGATGTATGCGATAGAATGTCGTATTAATGCTGAGGATCCATATAATGATTTTCGTCCAAGCCCGGGTAAGATTACAAATCTGCATCAGCCAGGCGGGCACGGTATCCGTATTGATTCACATGTGTATGCAGGTTATGTAATTCCTCCGTATTACGATTCGATGATTGCAAAAATCATTGCAGTTGCACGCACCCGCCAGGAAGCCATCAACACCATGAGCCGGGCACTTAGCGAATATGTTATCGAGGGCGTTAAAACAACCATTCCTTTTCATCAGCAACTGATGAAAAATGAAGATTTCATAAGCGGCAATTTCAATACGAAATTTCTTGAAACGTTCAAGATGGTTTAATCAGACTGAACTACCTTATAATGAGCGGCTGAGTTTTCAGCCGCTTTTTTTGTGCGCTATCCTGGTAGCATCAAAGATAAACGGCCTCAAAAGTTGCCAGCGTTTCGTTGTCTTTTAGCAGGAAGAGTTTTTCCCCTGATATGCGGTATTTGTTTGCTTTGTTGATTGCATTCGAGAGGTAATTTTCTACCTCCATTCTATCACAATACATTTGAGTGGTGATCATCTTTAATGTGATCTTATTGTCCTTCCCAAGTATATAATCGCCCCCGATGCCGTTGCATCCAGCGAATCCTTGCAGACGTTTTCCATCTTCAACAAACTTCAGATGTACTTCACGGGCCCGTTCGGGAGTTTTAACAGGTTCACCGTTCATGTCAGCCAGTTTCCAGTAAGTATTAGTAAGTGATGCGTTCGGCCCGGGCTGTTGTGTTTGCTGTGTGGAACAACCTGTAATCACCAGCAACGCGAGGGCAAGAATAACGAAAGTAATTTGTTTCATGAGTCGTTTTTTAAAGAGATGATGGCAGGAAACAGATTACACAAAGCCTGTTTGTTAAACTCAGCTTAAGTCTTCAAACTTTGTAATCAGATGCGCCAGGGTCTCCTGTTGTTGGTAGAAACCAGCGAGACGTTGTATTACGCGTTCAACTACCGCGTCGGGGCATGATGCACCGCTGGTCAGCAGCACCCTTACCGGTTGTGTACGTGGCAGATAACCGTTTGTAAGCAGTTCAAATTTTTCGTGGAAGTTATAATGCAGGATATCCGTGTCCGAAACAAGTCCCGCTTCTGACTGGATAAAATATGTAGGAAGTTTTTCTTCGCAAAGTTCAACGAGGTGCGTTGTATTGGATGAGTTATATCCGCCCACAACAATAGCCAGATCTGCTTCCTGTTGTAACATGCCGGATACCGCTGATTGATTATCATTGGTTGCATAACACAATGTGTCGCGGGTGTCGGCAAAATGCCGGGATATACTGCTCTTGTCTAACGCAAAATGACGTATCATAGTTTGACGCAGGTAATCCGCAATTGCCTGTGTATCGGTGGCGAGTTGTGTGGTCTGATTCACCACACCCAGTCGTTGCAGATCTTTCTCAGGATTAAAACCCTCACTGTAGCGACCCGCAAATTCTGTATAGAATGTTTCGGCAGGTTCCTGGCCAGTAATATAACAGGCAAGCCTATACGCTTCGTTCATATCAGTGATAACCACCGAAGGTGCAAAAGATGCGGCATGCGAAAAGGTAGCACGGGTTTCCTCGTGTTTTGGTTTGCCGTGAATAACAATGCTGTAACCTTTGGATGCGATCTGGTCACTGCGGTTCCACACCTTTTCAACAAAAGGACAGGTAGTATTATATTTTTCAATGGCGATACCGGCCGCTCTGAGTTCTTTTTCTATGGCCAGTGTTGTGCCAAAGGCCGGGATGATCACGATATCGTTTTCCTGTAGCTGGCTGAAGGGCACGAGTTGTTTACCGCCGGTATCCTGCAGAAATTCAACTCCTTTTTGTTTAAGATCAGCATTTACCTGCGGGTTGTGAATCATTTCGCTGAGCAGGTAGATTTTTTTTCCAGGGTTTTCTTCAATGGTCCTGAAGGAAATTTCAATAGCGTTTTCAACGCCATAACAAAATCCAAAATGCCGCGCAACGTAGATCTGCAGGGGCCCCAGGTCCAACAGGGTGGGACTGAAGTCGCGCTTCATTTTATCTTCTTTACGACGGCTGTTTTTGATGGCCGAAATCAACGGACTACGGTATTGAACCGGAACATTAAATGTTTTCATGATATCGTTGCAAAGTTACGAAACGGTGTTCAAAGCCGGTACTCTCCACATTTCCGGCGGGGGTATTATAATTGATGCAGATTGTTATCAAATCAACACCCCCGGCGGTAAATAAAGAAATCTTACACTATTTTTGAACGAAGCCCTGACACTATGATGAACAAAGAGTTTTCCCCTGTAGAATGGAGTTTGAATACAAATATTTATGAAGTAAATGTGCGTCAGTATACCCCCGAGGGTACATTCAGAGCGTTTCAAAAGCATTTGCCCCGATTGAGAGAGATGGGCGTTGAAACGCTTTGGTTCATGCCGATAACCCCGATTGCCACTGAAAAAAGACATGGCACACTTGGTAGTTATTATGCCTGTTCAAGCTACGATACAATTAACCCCGAGTTCGGAACTCTCGATGATTTCAAGGATCTTGTACAGGAGGCACACGATCGCGGTTTCAAGGTAATTATTGACTGGGTGGCGAATCATACCGGTTGGAATCATGAATGGACCGTTACGAATCCCGGGTTTTACAAAAAGAACACAGAAGGTTCATTTTATGATACGCATGGTTGGGAAGATGTAATTGATCTCAATTTCTACGATCACAACATGCGCCGTGAAATGGTTGCAGCAATGAAATATTGGCTTCAAACCTGCGATCTGGATGGTTTCAGATGTGATATGGCGCATATTGTGCCTCACGATTTCTGGAGGAACACAAGGCTTGAACTGGATGCCATAAAACCACTATTCTGGCTCGCTGAATCGGATGATCCCAATTATTATGATGTTTTTGATGTGGGCTATGCCTGGCAATGGATGCACCGTACAGAGAGCTTTTTTAAAAAGGAAACCAGTCTGCGGGATATGAATTTGGTGCTTAAGATCTACGATGAACAATATCCCCGTGGTTCCCGCCACTTGTTTTTTACCACCAATCATGATGAAAACAGTTGGAACGGAACGGAGTTTGAAAAGTACGGTGATGCGGCCAGGGGCCTTGCCGTTTTTACTTATACATGGAACGGGGTACCTCTCGTTTACAGCGGTCAGGAAATTCCTAACACCAAACGATTAAAGTTTTTTGATAAAGATCAGCTGGACTTTGGAACAAGCTTCAAAAATCATGATTTTTATAAAACGCTGAACCAGTTCCGTAAGGAACACCCTGCTTTTACCGGTTACCCATTAACGAGCCCTGATATGGTGCCAACAAATCATCCGGATAAAGTGACCTGTTATCATAAACGAGCAGGAGACGCCGATATGTTAGTTGCCATCAACCTTTCGCCCGAAACCATCAGCGTTGAAATCGCTTCGGGACTGGTAACAGGCGATTTCCGAAGTGTACTGGATACACGAACTTTTAATTTTGACGGAAGTATCAGAATCGAATGTGGTCCATGGGACGCCCTGGTATTGACTAATCACAAACATTAATGAGAGTGGGTAATTTCAGTTGCAGGATCGAAAAATTACTTAGATTTAAGAACGCAACTGATTAATACCCTCGTAGAATAAACAAAGCCTAAGCAGAATGGTATCTTGCTTAGGCTTTTATTATTAGTTTATTTACCGGATCAGAGGTTGATCACCACTGTATGAATTCCCTCATATCCGAGGTACATACCTTCAAGCTTAACACTTCCGGAAGCTCCATCGATAACTTTTGCAAATTCGTCAACGCTTTTTACTTCCTTGCCATTTGCCTTAAGTATCACGTAACCTTCCTGAACTCTTACTTTGCTCATGATGCCGCCTTTGATCTCTGCTACCACCACACCACCTGCAACACCAAGTTCCCTGGCGCCTTCTTTACTCAGATCTTTAAAGCTGGCACCAAGCTTATCTATCGCGGAGGTTTTAACTATCTCTGTTGTACCTGAAATGTTTTTCAACGTTACCGGAGCAGTGATCTCTTTTCCACCTCTTCTGTAGGTAATATTGATCTTATCGCCGGGACGATAAGTGGCAATCTGTCCTACCATATCTGCTGCATTTAATACAGGCACACCGTTTACCTTGGTGATCACATCGCCTTTCTTGATACCTGCTGCAACAGCGGCACCCGATTCACGCACATTAACAACATACACACCTTCACCAAATTCAATTCCATCGCGCGCTTTTATTTCATCAGGAACATTCTCAGGAGCGTACTCAATACCGAGGTAAGCGCGTTGAACGGTTCCGAATTTCATCAGGTCAGAAATAATCTTCTTAACGATGTTTACAGGAATTGTAAATGAATATCCTGCATAAGCACCGGTAGGAGAGGCGATCGCAGAGTTGATACCAATCAGCTTACCATCAGTAGTAACAAGTGGTCCACCACTATTACCCGGGTTCACTGCAGCATCAGTCTGAATAAACGATTCGACCGGCGCATCACTTTGTCTGCGGTTAATTTCGAGCGTACGACCCTTTGCACTCACGATACCAGCGGTTACGGTTGTTTCGAGCGTTAACGGATAACCGATAGCAAGCACCCACTGGCCCACCTTTACCTCATCAGAGTTTCCGTAAACAAGGAAAGGAAGATTTTTGGCTTCGATCTTAATCACGGCCAGATCACTTGCCGGATCAGCGCCTATCACTTTCGCCTTGAAGCTTTTTTTGTTGCTCAGCGTTACATTGATCTCATCGGCACCCGCTACAACGTGGTTGTTGGTGACAATGTATCCATCTTCACTGATGATGGCCCCTGAACCGGATGCACTTTGTGGTAAAGAACGGGAACGTTCGCCAAAAAAGTCCATATCCATATCAAACAAATCTGCAAAAGGATTTCGCCTCGGAAGATTGTTAGAGGCAGTACGATTTGTTTTTGTTTTTATGTGCACAGTTGCAGGAATAGCTGCCGACGACGCAGGAGTAAAATCAAGCGCCGCGCCTGCATCAAAACCATCCATAAACTTAGCGTAGTTAGTTGGTATTTTGCCAGAATCGTTAGATGAACCCTGGTAAACATACTGGTCCTTTACAGCAAAGTGACGGTAACCCCACATGGTTAACACGGTTGTCACAGCACTGATAAAGACCACAGCAATAATCTGTTTCATTTTCATCTCTCTGTAGTTTTATAAATTACTTGTTTTCAAATTGTATGCCTATACACTGGTAAATTAACGCATCGCAATTGTAAAAGGTGGCACCACCTGTTTTGTTTAACAATTAATTTACTAAGGTCTTCGTACTTGGTGGTACAAATTAAGGCAAAACGCAGACAATATCAATGTTTTGATGGCAGGAGTTGTCAGATTTCGAATAAAGCTGTGGAAATCTTTAACAACTTTATCGATTGTCAAAATTTCAGAACGACAGTAAAAATTGCAGCGTGTCAACGCCATCTGCAAAATCTGTCAGTCCGGGTTGCTGTGCCCTACCGAACGGAACACCGCCCGCACCAACAACACATTGTACACTTTCGTTAGCCTTTAGTTCGGGCACCAGGGAAACCGGGTCGGCGTGAAATTCGTAATTCAACAAACTGATCGGCGAGAAGATTGATTCAGATTCCTGGAGGATGATCGAACCATCCGTCATGTAAAATTTATTGTTCAGGAGAAGAAGGGCGAGCTGGTAATCGTAATTGTTTTTGTATTTATGGTGGTCGAAGAGATAATTATACTTTTTGAAAGCCTGCAGCAGTTGTTCGAAATTGTAACCGGCAGGTACATAAATCTTTGTTACGTTCCGGCAGCCCAGGCCAAAATAGGTGTACACATCATCAGCAAGTAAACCAAGTTCCTCACTTGATTCATGGCCCGTAACCACAGCTACTGCCGTGCGGTTTTTACGAATGATATGAGGAAATTTTGAGAAATAGTATTCAAAGTACCTGGCTGAATTATTACTGCCCGTAGCTATATAGGCATCACAGCCTTTAAGCATGTCTGAAAACCTGATTTCGTCCCTCAGTTCCGGTGCTTTTTCTATCAGCCATTCAATAAGATGCGGTAAGAGCACGTTATCCTTTGAAGACAATTTGATGGTTTGATGATGACCGGCGAGAAATGTACACAGGAAATCGTGAAAACCGACCAGTGGCAGGTTGCCGGCCATTACAATTCCAACATTGGCAGGATTATTTTTGGTGGCAGGTATATTGTATGTATTTATAAGAGCGCTTAGATTATTCTGTGATAGAAAATTTAAGGCAATGGCAGAAGCACTTTTATCAATGAATTCAGGTGTGAACCAATTGTTCTCACGATACGCTTTTTCTTTGGCGGAAAGCCATGAAGAAGGCGCGGACAGGATATATTCTCCTAGTTGTACCAGCAAATTTAGTCGTTGTTGTAAGTCCATCTAGCCGTATATTTGTCCTGCAAAGTAACTGCAATCAACTTTAAAAATCTATTTATAGCATGGCGATAAAAATTACAGACGAATGTATAAACTGTGGTGCATGCGAACCGGAATGTCCAAATAATGCGATCTATGAAGGTGGCGTGGAATGGTCCATCGCTGATGGCACTTCTATCAAAGGTCCCTTTACATTAATCGATGGTGTTGTGGTAGAGGCCGACCAGCGTCATTCACCAATAAGCGTTGATACTTATTATATAGTTCCGAATAAATGCACAGAATGCCAGGGTTTTCACGAAGAGCCCCAGTGCGCTGCTGTTTGTCCTGTTGACTGTTGTGTGCCGGACGAAATGTATGTGGAAACAGTTGAAGAATTGCTTGCAAAAAAAGAGCGCCTCCACATCTGAAAAATTGTTTAACTTTCAGCTATCACAATAGTGAAAGTAGTTGCAAGACTACTGTATTTGGCGGGTGATATTTCCCGTCGTAGAAAGGTGAAGGGAGATTATTCCTTCACCTTTATTATTAGTGCTATCATATAACCCTTGAATATTTTAGAATTAATCTCTAATATTGGCACAACAGACATACTTATGAAGCCTTCCATCGCATTTGTTACGGGTGGTTATTCCACCGAGTCAGTTATATCGTATAAGAGCGCAGTGACGATAGAAAAGAATATAGACCAGGAAAAATTCAACGTTTATAAAATTGATATCACTCCCGGTGGATGGTGGTACGAAGGGGCCGACGGAGTCAAGACTGCTGTTAATAAAGATGATTTCTCCTTGGTCACAGATGGGAAACATGTTCGCTTTGATGCGGTGTTAATAGGCATTCATGGCACTCCGGGCGAAGACGGCAGATTGCAGGGTTATTTTGATCTGATGGGGCTACCTTATACTTCATGTGATGCAGCCACTTCAGCACTTACATTTAATAAACGCTATACCGTTGCTGTTGCTGCTTTTGCGGGAATACATGTCGCCCGGTCGATGCATTTGTTCAACCATACCCCGGTTTCACCGCAGTCAATTCTGAAAGAGCTGAAACTGCCGTTGTTTGTTAAGCCAAATAATGGTGGTAGCAGCATCGGCATGAGTAAGGTAATGCAGGAAAATGAACTGGCCGGAGCTTTGGAAAAAGCTTTTAAAGAAGACAGCCAGATCCTGGTTGAAGAGTATATCAGTGGCCGGGAGTTTACTGTGGGCGTTTTCAAAACCACGAAAGAAATCATCGTTCTTCCAATAACGGAAGTAAGTACAGATAAAGCTTTTTTTGATTTCGAGGCAAAATATGAGGGGAAGAGCAAAGAAACTACTCCGGCTGAAATAAATGATCACATGAGGGAGCGCATCCGTGCCACTGCCCGGAAGGTGTACGAGGTTTTTAATTGCCGCGGGGTGGTCCGGATCGATTTCATCTACGACGAGGACAAAGATGCTCCATACATGCTCGAGATCAATACGGTACCGGGCCAAAGTGAAGCGAGCATCGTACCCCAGCAGGTGCGTGCCATGGGCTGGACGTTAAAAGATTTTTACAGTTCTCTCATTGAAGATGCTTTGAGCCGGAAATGATTTACTTTCAACCGGAGATAAAACACTTAAATTCTGTCAGCCTGTGTTTAAATTTATCAGCGGCAAACCGCTTTGGGTACATATCCTGATCAGCCTTGTGTTGGTGTTCCTTGTATTGTTCCTTTTTTTAAATTACCTGGATATTCTCACCAAACATGGTGAAACTGTTACTGTACCGTCTGTAGCGGGGAAAGATTATGCTGAAGCCACGCGCATTCTCGAAGAAAAAGGTTTTGATATTGAATTACAGGATTCGGTGTATGTGGATACCGCCCGCGCTAATTCGGTTGTGCGCCAGGTTCCCGAGGCCGATGCCGTGGTTAAAGTGAACCGCACCATATACCTCACCATCAACCGCTCAGTGCCCCCGGTCATTGAAATGCCAAATTTCATGAGTATGACCTTCCGGAGTGCAGAGGTAGCGCTAAAGCAGTACGGACTGCAACTGGAAGACACGGTGTACCGGCACGATTTCGCTAAAAATGCCGTTCTTGATCAGTTATATAACGGCAGCCCGATAAAACCGGGTGCTAAAATATCAATGGGAAGCAAAATAACATTAGTGCTGGGTTCGGGTTTGGGACAGGATGAGTTCGCAGTTCCTGACCTGGTTGGGCTCACTTACGAGCAGGCGAGGGCACTTCTTGAAGGTAACGGATTGGTAGTGGGAGCCACCATCTTCGACCAGGATGTACGCGATTCAACAAATGCATTCGTTTATTTGCAACGCCCCGAAAGAATGACACCAGATAACCGCGTGATCCGGATCAGGCAAGGTCAGTCGATTGATATATTCCTTGGTGTCAACAAACCGGTGCGACCCGCAGATTCATCGGCAGCGAATTACTAAACTTCTAAATATATAAATATGGAAAATATAACTGCAGAAGAGGTCAAAAAGAGATTGGATGCCGGCGAGCATATCAACCTGGTGGATGTACGTGAGCCCCATGAAAATGCAGAATTTAATATTGGTGGCAAACTCATCCCGCTTGGTAAAATTCAGTCAATGGATGTTCCCGAACTTGAGGATCTCAAAAACCAGGAAGTGATCTGTTATTGCCGGAGTGGCGGACGCAGCGGGCAGGCTTGCATGATCCTCGAAAACATGGGTTTTACCAACACAAAAAACCTTGTTGGTGGAATGCTTGGCTGGCAACAAAAAAATCTATCCTGATATGCCTGCTTCTCGGGCTTACTCAAATAAAAAAACGAACCATTGCCGGTTCGTTTTTTTATTTGCGATGACCAGGTCTTTATAGTTTTATGTTCAAACCTACCATGAAGTTCGTGCCCGCCATCGGATAATAATAGTTTTCCGTTGTCAGTGCGCCATCATAATAATAGCTGAAGGTATATCCATTTGATTCATACCTGCGATCGAATACATTAAACACCTGTGCACTCAGATTGATTTCACGCGCCAGCCAACGTTTCAGACTGTAGGATAACCGCACATCCTGAACAAAATAATCGTCAATACTTCGGGCTTTGTTTTCAGTGTTATCAAGATATTGACGGCTTACATACTTGCTAAAGAAATTGATCTCCATATTTTTCACCGGTACCAGGTTAATGCTGCCAAAACTGGTTATAGCCGGTGAAAACGAAATCTCAGTTTCCCCATGATCAATAACTTTTTGTCCACCTGCATCATAGTCATCAATGTATTCTGTAAAATTTCTGATTCGGTTGCGGCTCAATGTTAGGTTGCCTGACAGATTGAGCCAGTCGGTTAACAATACCTTTCCCTGTAACTCGATACCCAGCCGGTAGCTGTCTGGTATATTTGTTCTGGTCTGCACGCCAACATCATTGATCTTACCGGTTTGAACAAGCTGGTTTTTGTATAACATGTAATAAACAACGGCGCTCCAGTTGTAACGGGCGGTTTTTCTCTCAATACCCAACTCAAAATCATGCAATCTTTCCGGTTTGGGTTGTTCGGCCGCACCCGCTTCGAAGTCGTCACGATTGGGTTCTTTATTGCCCGTTGCATAAGAAGCATATAAGAGGTAATTATTGCGGCTATAAGAAACACCTGCTTTCGGATTTACAAAGTTGTATGTGTTACGGATCTGAAGGTCAGGGTTGTTGCGAAATCCACCAAGATCATACAACACGCGGCGGTATTGAAGATCAGCGAACACATCAAGCCCTGGTAATACAGTTAACTGGTATTTCGCATAACCATTTACGTCAGTCTTATATGCATTCAGATCGTACCAGCGGTATTTCGATGGAAAGCCCGCTGCGGCCCAGGTTACCTCACCGAAATGGTGACCATCATACCTGTTCCAGCCACCGCCTGCGGTTAAAGAGGATTTTTTGCCTTTGTATTGCACGGAGAGTACCTGCCCGTAATAACTATTGTCGAGCCACAACTGCCTTACCAGGTCCGTTTCAGTAAGTGTGTCATTGGCTGTTATAAAATCGGGTAAGTTGTAATCTGCATATGCTTCCCCTGCACGGTAATTTTCGTAGTAGCCCTTCCCTTTCGACAGAAAAAAGGCAGTGTTAAAGGTGAGCCTGCTGTTAACCTCATGATTAAACAGCAATTGGAAATGGTCTTGCTGGTAATTATCAGTTTCGTTGTCGTAGGGAGCACCAGGCTTTTCAGTGCCGGATGAATTAAACCGACGGTTTGTATTCAGCATGCTTTCCGGGATACCGTTCCAGGCCTGGTAAGTTTTTTCTTTACCAGAAAACACATTAAGTCTCAACGCCGACTTCTTTGTGAGATAAGCGCCGGAAAGATAGAAAGATGAAAGATCACTGCTCGCCCTGTCTACAAATCCATCACTTGATATCCTGGATAGCCTGGCATCAACGGTGAAGTGATCAGCGATCAAACCGCTGCCGGCTTTTACGGTATGTTTCCAGGTATTGAATGAGCCAACGCTGTTATTTATTTCCGCATAACCTTCGGGGTTCACTTCGCTGGTGCTGAAATTCATTGACGCGCCGAAAGCGCCTGCCCCGTTAGAGGAAGTACCCACGCCCCGCTGGATCTGCACACTGTTGATAGAAGAGGCGAAATCGGGCAGGTTCACAAAAAATAAACCTTGTGATTCAGCATCATTGTAAGGAATGCCGTTGATCGTCATGTTGATACGGGTAGCGTCTGAACCGCGTATCCGGAGACCGGTATAGCCAACCCCATTTCCGGCGTCTGAATTTACTACCACCGACGGTGTCTGGTTCAGGATAAAAGGAATATCCTGCGCCAGGTTCAGCTTTTCAATGTCTGCCTTTTGAAG
>JAEZGI010000077.1 GCA_023416995.1 Bacteroidota bacterium | reverse complement strand
GGACCTTGCAAAACCCGAAAGCGCAGAAGCAATCGCAAAACAGTTACTGGATAAATATGGAAGGATAGATATCATCGTGAACAACGCGGGTTCAAATTTAAGTCCCGGTGGTGGCTTCAGCACCCTTTCTGATGAACACTATAACAATGACTGGCAACTGAATTTTATGTCTGTCGTTCGTATCAACAAGGCTTTACTACCAACAATGATTGAACAAAGAAGCGGAAGCATTATCAACATCTCTACAGGCGCTGCCAAACTACCTATCTGGGAAATGACCATGTCTTATTCTTCTGCAAAAGCTGCTCTGAATGTTTATAGCAAAGCGTTGGCAAGCGAACTGGGACCAAAGGGAATCCGGGTAAATGTAGTTTCACCGGGTGTCGTGAAAACACCGCTGATGCTTGGGTTCATTGATAACCTTGCAAAATCATCAAACATAACATCTGAAGAAGCGTTTAAAGGAATAATGGACAAACTCGGTGTTCCTTTAGGCAGAATGGGTGAGTCTGAAGAAGTGGCCAGCCTTGTAGCCTTTTTGGCATCTCCGGAAGCGAGGTATATCACAGGTACTAATTACGCGGTTGATGGTGGGGCGTTACCAACAGTATAAACGGGAATAAAAAATCAACTAAAGTCAAAAAAATATTTATTATAAAGCAGTTGTTGCACAAGGCTTCGGCCAGTCACAACCAGTATGACAGAAGAAAGTTTTACCTTGCGCAAAACTTTAATCATAAGAAATGGCTGAGCTTTCTCCCTGCCCGATGTGCAAATCGACTTACACCTACGAAATAAATGACTTGCTGGCATGTCCTGAATGCGGACATGAATGGAACCCAAACGAAACCAACGATACCGACCAGGCATTTATAGTGAAAGATGCTAACGGCAACGTACTTCAAAATGGTGATTCAGTGGTAACGATAAAAAACCTGCCCGTTAAAGGAACCTCACAAAGTATCAAAGCCGGCACCAAAGTAAGAAACATCCGGCTGGTTGATAGTGATCATAATATTGATTGCAGGATCGACGGATTCGGAGCGATGGCGCTTAAATCAGAGTTTGTAAAAAAAGCTTAGCAGAAACAACAGTGGCCACTGATTGTTTAATCAAATGACTGTCTGAACTTCAACGGTGTCATGTTTGACCTCGATCTGAAGAACTTGATGAATGACTGCGGATGTTCAAACCCAAGAGTATAAGCAACCTCTGACACCGACATTGACGTAGTGGAAAGCAAATCTTTGGACTGCTCAAGGATCTTATCCTGGATATACTGTTGCGTGTTTCGCCCTGTTAATGAACCAAGCAGATCGCTTAAATAACGTGGTGATAAATTCAACTGACGACAAAGCTCCTGCACAGTAGGCAACCCTTCTTTTAAAGCGATGTTGTTTTGAAAATAGTTGTCCAGCAGTTTATCCAACGCATTAATGATACCGTGATTTATTGTCTTCCGCGTTATAAACTGACGATTATAAAACCGTTTGCTGAAATTGAGTAACAATTCAATTTGTGAAACCAGGATATCCTGGCTGAACTGATCAATATTGTTAGCCAACTCAGATGAAATGGAAGCAAATATTCCGGTCACAATCTGTTTCTCGTTAGCCGATAAAAACAACGCTTCGGAAACATCATAGGAAAAGAAACCGAAATGGGATATAGTGCTACCGAGTGGATAATTCCGGAGAAGATCTGCATGGAAATACAATGCAAATCCTTCGTAACTGTTTGTATCACCAGGTGTAGTTACAACCTGTTTTGGCTTCAGAAATGCCAGGCCACCTTCGTCGAAATCATAGTGTCCCTGGCCGTATCGTACACGCCCCTGATACTTGTTTTTAAATGATATTTTGTAAAAGTCAATGGTCAGTTTCCGGCCTGGTTCGGGCGTATTCACCCTTGTATTTTCATAGTCAACAAGCGCAACCAACGGGTGCAATGGTGCAGGAAAACCAAGTTCACGCATTAGTTCAGAGATGCTGTTAATATGTAATATATCCGATTGTCGGCTCATGCTATTTTCAGTTTTGTGCTGCCGGTCGGATAACGATCTCCCCTACTTCGACATGCATTGGTTGTGTGATGGCATAAACAACCGCATCCGCAATTGACTGTGCGCTTATCCCTATGTTTTCAACATTCCTTGATACCTCTTGTTTCAATTCCTCAGTCGCAACCCCTTTACTGGCGAAATCTGTTTTCACATAGCCAGGTGAAATCCCCGTAATCCTGATCTTCCCGTCCGACTCCTGTCTGAAAGCCTCGGCAATGGTACGTAATGCATTTTTTGTTCCCGCATAAACAGCCTGCAGTGGAACAATTTTAAGACCTGAGGTAGAAATGATGTTTACTATCTGACCATAACCCTGCCGTTTAAAAACGGGAATCGCTGCAGCCATTCCATACAGCGCACCTTTCAGATTTATATCAATCATCTCATCCCATCCCTGCACGTCCAGTTCATCGATCCTTGAAAGCCTGCAAATACCGGCATTGTTGATGATCACATCCAGCTTGCCGTATGTTTCAAGTGCAAGATTAACCAGGCGAATGACATCTTCTTTTTGTTTTACATCTGCTGGTGAATAAACTGCTTCACCACCACTCAATGATATCTCTTTTACTATCTTCTTCAATTCCTCAGTTCTGCGCGCGCCAAGCACAACCTTAGCACCTTTACCTGCAAGGTCAAGTGCAATGGCTCTGCCAATTCCACTACTTGCGCCGGTAATTACAACTACCATCTTATCAATTGCGTTGTTCATGATTAATTTTTTTGATTAACCATGTAAAGTTGAACAGAATCTGCCCAAAAAAATTAACCAGCCTGGTATATCTTGTAGCCATATCGGTAATAGCTAACATAAACCTGAAAGCCAACACAACTCTTACATCTACCATGACAACTTCGTTCAACAAGCGGATGCTAACTTATCTATTCGCTGTCATTACAATCTCTTTCGCTACAGAAGCCACCGCACAGGATGTTCGCGAACCTGCAAAAAAACCAGCAGAATGGACCCAACCCTATCCTGCATTTCGTATTGCGGGTAACTTGTATTATGTAGGCACTTACGACCTGGCTTGTTACCTGGTTAAAACAGATGAGGGTTTAATATTAATCAACACAGGTGTCGCCGGTTCCGAATCAGCTATAAAAAGAAGTATAGAATCACTCGGATTCAGCTACCATGACATCCGCATATTGCTTACCACACAAGCTCATTACGATCATGTCGGTGCAATGGCTGCTATACAAAAAGCTACGGGCGCCAGGGTATTTGCAAATGCCGCGGAAGCAGGTGTAATGAAAGATGGAGGCAAATCGGATTATGAGATGGGCGGCAGCTCAAGCGCATTTGTGCCGCTGAGGGTTGATCAGATTATCAGACATGGTGATAATATCCGGCTTGGCAACACGGCAATGCAAATGCTTCACCATCCGGGACATACGATGGGTTCATGTAGTTATCTTTTGAATGTGAAAGATTCGGCCCGTTCCTACAAGGTGCTGATTGCAAACATGCCAACAATCATCAGCGATCGTAAATTCAGCGAAATATCCGGATACCCCAACATCGAAAAGGATTTTGCAGCAACCCTGTCTTCAATGAGAAACGTTCAATTTGATCTTTGGGTGGCTTCTCATGCAAGTCAATTTAATCTGCATGAGCTTCGTAAGCCAGGCGATGCCTATAACCCACTCGTTTTCGCGCGCCATGATGCATATATGAAGGCACTAGAGGGTTTGAAAGCTGCATTCGAGAAAAAACGGCTCCAATAAAAACCTGGTCAGTTGAATCGTTTGGCAGATAGACAATCTTGATTTTCCAACATATTTTCAGTAATTTCCATACGATTGCTCATCAAAACGATTCTTATGAACAAAAAAGTATCTGACATCTTACTAAGAAAAGGCAGCCACATTACTACCGTAAAGCCCGATGAAACAGTGCTCGAGGCACTTAAAATCATGGCCGATCAAAATATCGGATCGGTGATGGTTATGTCTGACGGACAATACCTTGGCATTATGACTGAACGTGATTATTCCCGTAAAGTAATTTTGAAGGGCAAATCCTCTACCGACACCCAGGTTTCGGAGATTATGTCGAACGATCTGCCCAGGGTAACTCCCAATGACTCGATAGACTTTTGTATGAAACTGATGTCAGATAAAAACATCCGGTACCTTCCTGTTGCGGATCATAACATGATCATTGGAATTATATCGATCAATGATGTAGTAAAGGAAACGATCCTTTCACAACAGGAAACCATCTCCCAGCTAAAAGACTATCTCCATTCAAGTATGTAAACAAGATTAAACCGACTATAAAACAAAAGGCCTGCAAATGCAGGCTTTTGTTTTTATAGCAAAGAACTGTTGTTAGGTTGTTTCCGGTTTCTTTTCTGTCACTGCCACAAGATCCGCCAGTTCAACCGTTATAGGTATCAATCCCAGTTTCAGCACCGCTTTTTTTCCCTTTATCTCCATCACCTCACCAACCTGGTGATTTTTTTTCATCAGTACCTTTTGACCCACCACAATATCAGCCGGTGTTAAATCATATTTTGAACTGATCTTTTTGTTTGCCTTTTCAGTTGACTGCTGTTGCTTTTGTTTAAACAATAAGTGTTGAAGTTGTTTGATCAGTTCATCTTTTTTGTCCTTCTCTGTTGCTTTGCGCCAGTCAAACACGATCTGTTTTAATTTGCGTTCCATGTCTTTCAGATAGGCCAGCCGTTCTTCGGTAATCTTATTCTGATGACGCAGCAACTCTACTTGTTGGTTATGTTTCTCCTTGTTGATAAACACCTCCATTTCTTTCTTCAGCCGTTCATTTTCTTTTACAAGTTTTTGCAGGTCTTTTTTCTCCCGGTCAATATGTTGCAGATCCTGCTCCGTCCGGTTCAGCAGTTTATCCAGTCTGAAATGATCTTCATCTACCAGTGCGCGCGCACGGTCAATCAGTTTCTGATCGAGACCGATCCTTTCTGCAATCGAAAAAGTATATGAGCTTCCTGGCTTACCGATGATCAACCGGTACATGGGCAAAAGATTTTTTTCATCAAAGGCCATTGCGCCGTTTACAATTCCGGGTGTTTTGTTTGCCATCACCTTCAGGTTGAGGTAATGTGTGGTAACAATGCCGTAAGAATGTTTCTTAACAAGTTCTTCCAGGATCACTTCTGCAAATGCACCACCCAGGTTCGGATCACTACCACTTCCTAATTCGTCAATAAAAAACAAGGTTCTGCCGTTCGCGGTTTCCATGAAATGTTTCATGTTCTTCAGGTGTGAACTATAAGTACTCAGTTCAAACTCGAGGCTCTGGGTATCACCGATATGTATCATTACCTGTTTGAAGATGCCCATTTCTGAATGATCCTGCACAGGCACCAGCAAACCACTTTGTACCATCAGTTGCAATAAACCAACCGTTTTCAATGTAACCGTTTTACCGCCGGCGTTTGGTCCGGAGATTACCAGTATCCTGCTCTTCTCATTAAGGGTCAGGTTTACAGGAAAGGTTTGTTTGCCACTTTTCTTATTATACAATAACAACAGCGGATGGTAAGCATTTACTAATTGTATATGCGACTTATCGAGCAACCTTGGCAGGTTGGCGTTCATATCAAAAGCCAGCTTTGCCTTCGCGCGGATAAAGTCGTATTCGCCAAGAACCGTATGATAAGCTTTTAACAGGTCAGCAAATGCCGAAAGCCGGGATGTCAGTTCGCGCAGTATGCGATACACCTCACGGCTTTCATCACTTTCGAGCGTGTAAATTTCATTGTTAAGTTCAATGGTCTCCTCAGGTTCTATAAACGAGGTTTTCCGGGTATCACTTTCACCATGCAGAATACCTTTAACCTGGCGTTTATGTTCCGCAAACAGGGCTACTACCCTTCTTCCGTTTAAAAAAGCCTCTTCAATATCCGCCACATAACCCGCCTTTGAAAGTTTCTGGATGATGCGATCAAACACTTTCCGCAGCTCATTTCGACGACGATATAAACTGAGCCTTATCCGTGCCAGTTCATCAGAGGCATTGTCTTTAACCTGGCCACTTTCATCAAGTACCTGGTCTATGAAATGAATGATCTGCTTTTCATAATAAGTATCCCGTATCACTTCTGCCAGGGCAGGATGGGCTATACGGCGGTCATTATCAAACCATCGGAAAATGCTCTGAAGATTTTCCGCAAGTTTACGAATATCCATAAACTGTTCACCGGTCAGCAACGCACCGGGAATGCCAAGCAACCTTAGCTCTTTTGCCAGGTTGAGTATATAATCCAGGGGGAAATATTGCCCGTTCTGAACCAGTATTTTGAATTCATTGCTCTGGTTAAGCTGCAGCTCAATAAACTCCTTACGGGTATGGATGCGAAGCGACTGACTTTTCTCTTTGGCATATTCCGTTTGGCAATGTGCCTCCAACAACGCCTTGATTTTGTCAAACTCCAACTGCACCAATGCCGAATCCGGGAAAGCTCTGATCATCTGTGTTTTATTCCTTTTTTAGCGGGCAAAGTTAACAATATCGGGCCACAACCGGTTAGCTGGCAATCTGACAGATGCAAAGCATTTTTCAATCGCTGTTAATAGTATTATAAATGCCTATCTTCCTGCAACCGGAAAGCAGCATTCTCTGTTCTAGAAGTGCCTTGCAATTCCAACAGTTTGATGAAAATGAAATCTAACATGTATATAATCCTGTCAGGATTTTTTCTTTCCCTGGTGGCTTTGTTTTCCTGCGGACAAAATGACCCGGGAAGAACAGTCACTTCAGGGTTTACAGCCACGGCTTCCCTTACAGGCGAGTTTGCAGACATAAAAACAGATACAGCAACTTTTGGAAATGGTTGTTTCTGGTGTACAGAAGCCATTTTCCAACAACTGGATGGTGTTTTGAAGGTTACCTCCGGTTATACCGGCGGTCATGTAAAAAATCCATCTTATGAAGCCGTTTGCGATGGTACTACCGGCCATGCGGAAGCGATCCAGATGGTTTACGACCCTGCAAAGATCAGTTACGATGAATTGCTTGAGGTATTTTGGGAAACGCATGACCCCACCACGCTCAACCGCCAGGGCAATGATGTGGGTACGCAATACCGGAGTGCAGTTTTTTACCACAATGCCGCGCAGAAAGAAAAGGCTACGCAGTACAAAGCTGCGCTTGATAAAAGTGGGGCATTTGATAACAAGATAGTTACCGAGATAACTGCTGCCAGCGTGTTTTATGTGGCAGAGAATTATCATCAGAATTATTATAACCGCAATGGCAGTCAGCCTTATTGCCGGTTCGTGATCCAACCCAAAATGGAAAAATTTCAAAAAGTTTTTAAGGACAAACTCAAAAAATAAAGCAGGGTTGCTGGAATTATTTAGTGGTGATGACGTGCCGCAGGCACATGATTGAGGGTGATTAAGGTGAATGAGAAGGTTGCTGCTGAGAAGTGGCAACCTTTTTATTTAGACGTGTACCGCAGTTCAAGAAGGTTCAGGCCGTTGGGTTCAAATCCCCGGACATTTAACTGTACAAGACGGATCACTTCATCGTACCAAAGCGGAATAACCGGCGCGTCATCCATCACGATCTGGTCCATTCTGCGGTACAGCGCAAACCTCGTACTGTCGTTATCTTCGAGTATAGCCTGTTCGTACAGTCTGTCAAAAACCGGGTTATTGTATCGTGTGTAGTTGGGCGGTGCCGGGTTTTTGCTGTAAAACACACTGAGGTAATTTTCGGCTTCAGGGTAATCAGCGATCCAGCTTCCCCTGAAAAATAACGCCTGCGATTTAGCCGTTTGCTCCAGTAATAAACTCTTTTGGATAACCTCTACCTGTACATCAATTCCTACTTCTTCCATCTGGCGGGCAACAAAACTTCCAAGGTCAGCATAAATCGGCACAGTAAGCAACTTTACCTGCGGCAGCGGTTTACCGGCAGAATAGCCAGCTTCTGTCAGCAATGCCCTTGCCTTTGCCGGATCATACCGGTACCCGCGTACCAGTGAGGAATCATAAGAAGGTAACCCTGCCGGAATAAAACCCGATTCTGCAGGAATGCCAATAGAGTTCCTCAGGTATAACATCATTTTGCGACGGTCTATGGCATAATTCATAGCCTGTCGCACCTTTTTAGTACGAAGCGGCGATTGTTTACCAAAGGAGCCACTGCTATCCACTAATATCCCGAGGTACTCTGTATTAAGATAGGGATGTTTTGAAAGCCTGATGCGGCCTTTCCATTCCTCCTTTAACTGTCCGTTTTTATTGAGCACCTCATCTTTGAAAGACGCATCAATGTCATTTGTGAAATCAAGTTTTCCCTGCCGGAACAAAAGAAACTCGGTTGCCTTATTGTCGTAAAAGGTGGTTTTGATCGCATCGAGATAAGGTAACCGGCGCCCGGCGCTGTCGCGTTCAAAATATTTTTCATTTTTGACCATTATGAGTGCCTGTCCTTCTTCCCAACTCTGTAAACGAAACGGCCCGGTGCCACAGGGGTGTCGCCGGAAGTCTTTACCGTACTTTGATACCACTTCCCGCGGTACAATTGAACAATATTGCATGCTGAGCAACCCAAGTATAGGTGTAAACGGCTGTAAGAGATTTAAACGAAAAGTAGAATCATCAACGGTTTCGAAGCCGTTATCTGGATGGATGCGATTATTAAAGATCCAGGCACCTGTGCTGGCGGTTTCAGGGTCGATGAGACGACGGAGACTATAAGTAACGTCTTCCGCAGTCATCTTTCTTCCGTTACCCCCGGCAAAAGCCACATCGTCATGAAAAAACACATCCTGTCTTAGATGAAAGGTGTAAGTTTTTCGATCTTCAGACACCTCCCAACGATAAGCCAGCGATGGTACCAGATTGAGTTGCTGGTCCGTTTCCACCAGGGTATTGAACAATTGATGCACCGCCCACATTACAGATTGATTTTTTGCAAATGCCGGATCGAGTGAAGCAATACCTGTTTGTTCGTTGTAACGGAATATCATTTTCCCGGAACCTTCAGGGCCGGAGCAAGACAGCAGCAATGAACAAAAAATGGATGCCCAAAAAGAAATATTTATACCTTTCATCTTCAAACAATGCGCTCAATATAATTCATCAATCTGTATCATGGTTAAAGGGCTTAAAATTAGACATCTATTTCACTTCTTCCTGTTAATCCTTTTCTGTTTAAATGGAGCCGCAACAATCGCACAGCCGCTTAATAAGAAAAAAGGGTTTACCCGCCAGGACACTTTGCGTGGTACCATCGGACCCGAACGCGCCTGGTGGAACGTGTTAAAATATGACATACAGGTTCAACCCGATTTTAATAAAAAAGAAATCCGCGGATGGTCGCAGATCACCGCAGCAATTTTGAAACCTGGTCGCAGACTACAGCTCGATCTGCAGTCTCCTATGAAACTGGATAGTGTGATTCTACTATCATCCGGAGCTTCACTCAACATTGAACCGGAGGGCAATGCCTGGCACATAGATTTTCCACAGGAGCTCTCCGGCGGCAACTTCACCATCCGTGCACATTACAGCGGCAAACCGAAAGAAGCACGCAATCCACCATGGGACGGCGGATGGATCTGGAGAAAGGATAGCAAAGGTGCGCCCTGGATGAGCGTTGCGTGCCAGGGGCTGGGCGCCAGCGTGTGGTACCCTTGCAAAGATCACCAAAGTGATGAACCCGACCAGGGAGCCACTCTGACAATGATAGTACCGGATACCCTGGTGGCAGTGGGAAATGGAAAACTGAAATCAAAATCAGCTGCAAAAAAACTGGCCACTTATACCTGGGAAGTAACTAACCCCATCAACATTTATAATATTGTTCCTTATATCGGCAAATATGTTAGTTGGAAAGAAGCTTTTGCCGGCGAGAAAGGTACGTTGGATCTTGAATACTGGGTTTTGGATGTAAATCTTGAAAAAGCCAAACAACAATTCCAACAGGTACCCAAAATGCTGAAATGTTTTGAACATTGGTTCGGGCCATATCCATTTTATAAAGATGGATTCAAACTGGTTGAATCACCGCATCTCGGTATGGAACACCAAAGTGCCGTTGCTTATGGCAATGGTTATCAGAACGGCTATCGCGGTCGTGATCTTTCTGGCAGTGGCTGGGGGTTGAAATGGGATTTCATCATCGTACACGAAAGCGGTCACGAGTGGTTCGCAAACAATATAACCACAAACGATATTGCAGATATGTGGGTGCATGAAGGCTTTACAGCTTATTCTGAAACATTGTTTACCACCTGCGAATACGGTGTTGAAGCGGGCAACCAATATGTAATCGGAACCCGAAAGGCTATTCAAAACGACATCCCCGTTATTGGCATTTATGGTGTTAACCAGGAAGGCTCCGGCGATATGTATTATAAAGGATCAAACATGTTGCATACCATCCGGCAGATCATTGGTAACGATGAAAAATTCAGGAAAATATTACGTGGGCTCAACTCAGAGTTTTATCACAAGACGGTTGATTCGAAAGATGTGGAAGCCTACATAAGCCGTGAAGCAGGCAAAAACTTTTCAAAGATTTTTGATCAATACCTGCGTACAACTAATGTTCCCGTCCTTGAATATGCGCTTGACAAAGGCCAGCTTACTTACCGTTGGACCAACTGTGTTAAAGGCTTCAACATGCCGGTGAAAATATCAGGCAGTGGCAAAACACAGATAATTACTCCCACGCCGGATTGGCAGACCGGTAAACTCTCACCAGAGTTTGCGCAAGGCATCGCAGTCGATTCCAATTACTACATCACCACAAAACAGGTTGATATTAAATCAATTTATTAATTAGTGAAACATGTATAACAACAATCACGATTCATGAGTGGTATCCGGAGGCAAAGTATTATTTCATCATTCGTGGTTTATTTCGGGTTCGCGCTCGGATTTTTGAACACTTACCTATTTACAAAAGAGGGCGGGTTTACCCAGGAGCAATATGGTTTAACCGGGTTGTTTATAGCGATCGCAAACATTATGTTTTCGATCTCACATCTCGGCATGCAAACCTATATCTATAAGTTCTATCCTTATTACCAGGAGCATACCGCGCCAGATAAAAATGATATGATGACCTGGGCCCTGTTCATCAGTTTCATGGGCTTTTTGATGACGTTGACAGGAGGGCTCGTGTTCAAAGACTTTGTAATTGGTAGATATGTAAGAACTTCCCCGGAAATTGTAACCTACTATTACTGGTTGTTTCCGTTTGGGTGCGGTCTCACTATTTATTCTGTACTTGAAGCTTTTGCCTGGCAGTTAAGAAAAACAGTGTTAACAAATTTTCTGCGTGAGATTTTGTTCAGGCTGTTTACTACCATTCTTATCGTGTTTTCATTTGCAGGCATCATTTCTTCTTTTGATCTGTTCATAAAACTTTATGCTTTCACCTACCTGGGCATCGCGGTGATACTGATGGCTTACCTTGTATTAACCAAACGTATCCATTTTAGTTTTTCCATAAGTAAGGTGACAAAAAAGTTCCGAAAGAAGATAGCGACACTAGTTGCCTTTATCTGGGGAGGAGGATTGATTTTTAATATTTCCAATGTATTCGACACACTTGTTATTGCCCATGTGATGCCTAACGGCCTTGCGTTTGCGGCCGTTTATACCCTGGCACAAAATATTGCGAGTCTTATACAGGCACCACAACGTGGAGTGATTGCTGCAGCTATTGCGCCTTTATCAAGGGCCTGGAAGGACAAAGACTTTGATAAGATCAGACGCATCTATCACAGTTCGTCTATTAATCAATTGATTTTTGCGACAGGTATGTTTGTTCTGATCTGGATCAACTTCACTGATGGCATCTTTACATTTGGCCTGAAAAAAGAATACCTCGATGCAAAAAATGTATTTCTGTTTATCGGGCTCATGCGCATCATGGATCTGGGTACCGGGGTTAACGCCCAGATCATTGGCACCTCAACCCAATGGCGCTTTGAGTTTTTTACAGGGATCATATTGCTTGCCCTGACACTGCCTTTGAATTACTTTCTTACAAAATCAATGGGTGTTATCGGACCCGCAATTTCAAACCTGATAGCCCTGTCGGTCTATAACGGTATCCGTTATACGTTTTTGCTGAGAAAATACAATATGCAACCTTTTAATTCCAAAACCTTACTGACGATTGTACTTGGCCTTGTTGTCTATGCCGTTTGCCATTATCTGCTACATGACAAAATTGGTTTTGGCTGGATCCTATTACGCAGTGGTTTGTTTGCGGCTTTATATTTAACCGGGGTGTTGTTGTTAAAACTATCACCGGATATCGTACCAGTATGGAATACATTAAAAACCAAACTGCCCTTCAGCAAAAGATAAGCAAGCTTTAGATCATCTGATCCGGCCAGCGCCGGCGTAACGTCTCGCGAAATAATCCTCGTTGAGGTCGCTGATCATCACACCATTGGAAGTAGAGGCGTGTACAAACTTGTTGTTTCTTAAGTAAACACCTACGTGGGAAATAGATCTGCCGCTGGTTTTAAAAAACACCAGGTCACCTTCTTTGAGCTGATTTTTGGAGATCCTTTTTGACTGGTTGAACTGTTCCGCCGCAATCCGGGGAATAGAAAGCTGATAAAGGTTGGTAAAAAAGGTCTGGGTAAAAGCAGAACAGTCTATACCATCTTTCGAGAAACCACCGTAACGATAAGGCGTACCGTACCACGAGTCGATAAAAGAAAACATCTGATCATCATCTACCTCCTCAACCGGTACATCAAGCAGAATGGCATATTTAAACTGCAGGGCAGCTATAGATTTTTCGCTGTTGCCTTTTAAGGTGCTACCACTACCCTTTTTGGCTTTTTCTTTTGGCGGCGCCGGATGGTCCGCTACAAATGCAGGAATTTTCTTTTTATCTGCGTCACTGCCGGCTGAGCTATTGGCTGAGGATTTTTTAGATGAAGAACATCCACATAAAATAACAATCGCGAGAAGAGGTCCAGTCAGTTTTTTCAAAGTCTATCGTTTCGTGCACAGAACGCGCGAAGTTAAGGCTAAGATTTGTTAAAAAGCTTAAAAAACGGCAGTTCTGCCCACTTCTCGGGCACTTCAAAATCGCCGCCCGATTTTATGCTTTTCTGAACAAGACCTGCCACCAATCCCCCTGCAAGATAAATGGCAACTGTCAATACCTGGGTTTGGGTTGTGGCGTTTGAGTATTCCTTGTTCAAACCAATTTTCTCTGGTAACACCAATGCACCAACACCGGCTGCCAGCCCGAGTCCTGCACCCGTAAGCACCGGGCTGCCAGGCACCGTACCAACCACCGAATAGTAGAGCGCATTACCTACAATGTCACCCGCCAGCGTGGCTTTATATAATTTTTTTTCTTCAGGAACCGTCTGACCTGCACCTGATAATATTTTACCCAGCGCCTGCTCCCCCATTTTATCCATCCTTGGGGCGTTACGCACCCGGCCCTTTAACAACTGGTGTAAGGCTGTAAGTGCCAGGGATCCTGCTAAACCGCTGATAAGTGCTACTGAAAGTTTCATATTGCAATTTTTTGATTTGAAGTGGTAGTAAAGTGTCAACAAAATATGGGCCATGCAGCAGGTTAAAATTTACAATCAGTACCAGGAACATCTTCAAAGCTCCCGGTGATGCGTTAAATTTGCAGGCACTAAATTTCTGTCGCTACAAATGCCCAAGTTCTCACACCTCCACGTGCACACACAGTTTTCGTTATTGGATGGAGCCGCTTCCATACAGAGTTTATATAAGAAATCTGTTAAGGACGGGATGCCGGGACTTGCTATTACCGATCATGGTAATATGTTTGGAGCATTTGAATTTGTTGCGGAAGCATATAAACATAAAAACGATGACGGTTCACTTAAGGTAAAACCCATCGTAGGATGCGAATTCTACGTGGTTGCCGATCGTCACCGAAAAATCTTTACCAAGGAGCAGAAAGATCGTCGTTATCACCAGGTTTTGCTGGCCAAAAATGCGGTCGGATACCGCAACCTGATAAAATTAACTTCGTTAGGTTATATTGAAGGTTTATACAGCAAATACCCTCGTATAGATAAGGAACTCATCCAGCAATACTCCGAAGGACTTATCGCTACCACCTGCTGTATTGGTGCGCATGTGCCCCAGGCCATATTAAACGATGGCGAAGAAGCTGCCGAAAAAGAATTCAAATGGTGGCTCGATATATTTGGTGAAGATTACTTCATCGAGGTGCAGCGGCACAATATGAAAGAACAGGAGGTGATTAACCAGGCACTTATCAGGTTTGGTAAAAAATACAATGTGCCGCTGATCGCTACCAATGACAGTCATTACACCGATCGTGATGACTATAACGCGCATGACATCCTTCTTTGTATCAATACAGGTGAAAAGAAAAGCACACCAGGTTATGATGACTTTGTAAACGATGATGTATCTCTCAAAGATCGTCGGTTTAAGTTCCCTAATGATCAGTTCTATTTCAAGACCAAAGATGAAATGGAAAAGTTGTTCCATGATCTGCCTGCGGCGATCGACAACACAAACATGATTGTTGACCGGGTGGAAGTATTGAACTTAAAGAAAGACATTCTTCTTCCAGCTTTCCCTATTCCGAAAGAGTTTGCAGTACATAACGACAGCAATCTTAATCAATGGGAATTTCTGAAACACCTTACCTATCTCGGTGCCAAACAACGATACAATGAAATAACCCCTGAGGTAGAAGAACGTCTCGAATTTGAACTGCATACCATCAAAACGATGGGGTTTGCCGGTTACTTCCTGATCGTAAGCGATTTTATCAAAGCAGGTCGTGAGCTCGGAGTATTTGTCGGACCGGGTCGTGGATCTGCAGCGGGAAGCGTGGTCGCGTATTGTGTAGGCATTACCAATATCGATCCGATGAAATACAACCTGCTGTTTGAGCGGTTTCTTAACCCGGATCGTAAGTCAATGCCCGATATCGATACTGATTTTGATGATGAGGGCCGGCAAAAGGTAATTGATTACGTGGTGCAGAAGTATGGGGCCAACCAGGTAGCACAGATTGTTACCTACGGTACCATGGCTGCTAAAATGAGCATCAAAGATGTTGCGCGCGCACTTGATCTTCCACTGCCCGATGCGAATGGCCTGGCCAAACTGGTTCCTGACCGCCCGGGCATTGAACTGAAACGTGTGTTGCATGCGCCACTGAATCCAAAAGAAGGTGAAAAATCACTTGAAGAAAAAGATGGTGTTGGTGCAGATGATATGGAGAATGTAAAAAAGCTCCGTGAAATCTATAAAACGAACAGTCTCGAGAGCCAGGTGCTTCATGAAGCAGAACGACTTGAAGGCTCGGTGCGTAATACCGGCATCCATGCGGCGGGAATCATTATTGCACCGCGGGATCTTACCGAACTTATCCCGGTTTGCATAGCCAAGGATTCGCCTTTATGGGTCACACAGATTGAAGGAAACATCATTGAAGACGCCGGCGTTATCAAGATGGACTTTCTTGGTTTGAAAACACTGACCATCATCAAAAATGCACTTGAACTGATCCGGCAGAATCATGGAATCAGCATTGCGATTGATGAAATACCCCTTGATGATCAAAAGACCTTCGAGTTATACCAGAAAGGTGAAACCAATGGTACTTTCCAGTTTGAAAGTACGGGTATGCAAAAATACCTGCGCGATCTGAAACCGGATAAATTTGATGATCTCATTGCGATGAACGCTTTGTATCGCCCCGGCCCGCTTGCATATATACCCGACTTTATTGATCGTAAACACGGACGGCAGGCAGTCAATTATGATCTGCCGGAAATGGAAGAAATACTGAAAGAAACTTACGGTATTACGGTGTACCAGGAACAGGTGATGTTGCTGTCGCAAAAGATCGCAGGTTTCTCAAAAGGCGATGCGGATGTGTTGCGCAAAGCAATGGGTAAAAAGCAGAAGTCGGTGCTCGATAAGATGAAAGCTCAGTTCATCAGCGGCGCTTCTGCCAAATACCCGGATACCGCGAAACTTGAGAAAATCTGGACCGACTGGGAAGCCTTCGCACAATATGCCTTTAATAAATCTCACTCTACCTGTTATGCGTTTGTTGCTTACCAGACCGCTTATTTAAAGGCGCACTACCCCGCCGAATACATGGCCGCGGTGCTTAACAACGCCGGTGCCATTGAAAAGATCACCTTCTTTATGGAAGAGTGTAAACGGATGGGACAAAAAGTTTACGGACCGGATATCAACGAGTCGAAAAAAGGGTTTGCAGTAAATGACAAAAGCGAGATCCGTTTTGGTCTTGGCGGGTTGAAAGGTGTGGGTGAAGCAGCCGTTGAAAGCATCATTGCAGAACGGGAAGCTAATGGCCACTTCAAAGATGCTTTTGATCTGATCAAAAGGGTCAACCAGCGAACCGTGAATAAAAAGACATTGGAGAGCCTGGTATATGCCGGAGCTTTTGATTGTTTCACCGATATGCACCGGGCGCAGTATTTTCATGTTCCGCAGGGTGATAATACCACTGGCCTGGAAAAGATCATCCGTTTTGGAAACCAGTTCCAGACGAATTCTGCCGGTGCTTCAAACACTTTGTTTGGCGATCTGGCCATGCCCGAAGTAACGCCACCAAAGATCCCTACCTGCGAACCATGGCCATTAACGGAACTGCTGGATCACGAAAAAGATGTTACCGGTATGTTTATGAGCGGGCATCCCCTGGATAATTTCCGTTTCGAGATCAAACATTATGGCATCACCCGTTTAGGCGAATTTAACGAGATCAAAGACGCTATCGCGTTACAACCTAACCCCGGCCGAACTTTCAGACTCGCTGGTTTGGTGGTTGATGCGCAGCACAGGCTCACAAAAACCGGCCGGCAGTTTGGCTCTTTTGTGATTGAAGATTATACCGGCAAAACTGAGATGATGTTGTGGAGCGATGATTACACCCGTTTTGCTGCTTACCTCGAAAAAGGTAAAAACCTTTTTATTACCGGCTGCTTTAAGACCAGGTATAATAAAACCGAATATGAGTTTAAGGTGGAAAAGATAATTCTGCTTGAAAGTATTAAACAATTGCTGACAAAACAGGTTATAGTTGATGTGGAAGCCCGGCACCTTGATGAGGAACTGGTGAGTTTCCTGGAAAAGAATGTTA
Organism: Bacteroidota bacterium; assembly: GCA_023416995.1. GTDB lineage: Bacteria > Bacteroidota > Bacteroidia > Chitinophagales > Chitinophagaceae > DATHKG01. Next base: position 266,684 of record JAEZGI010000077.1, on the reverse strand, counting down.
AAACGTACCCCGGCCGCACCGGTCTTAAGTTTAATATTTCTGATCCGAAGGCCCAGGCACGCGTCACCATGTACTCGATGGAAAGCGGGTTTGAGATGAATGACGAACTGGCTGCTTACCTTTACGATAAGCAGGAATTGGAAGTACAGGTTGTAACAACCTGATTAGAAGTACGATGCCAACTTTGCTGAACTGAAAAAACGCCGATTTGTCTGTACAGGCTCCGTGAAACAGGTATAAACATCTGTGGAAATGTCAAACGGTCGGAAAATAAAACTTGGACGTAAATTTGAAAACTAATAAGGACGGCTGATTAACATAACAACTTAAAAATAAAACTATGGCTTCAGAATTTAATGACACAAATTTCCAGGAAAAAGTAATCTCTTCTGATAAACTTACGGTAGTGGATTTCTGGGCAGAATGGTGCGGACCATGCCGTGCAATCGGGCCGGTAATTGAAGAACTTTCGAAAGAATACGATGGAAAAATAAACGTCGGAAAGGTGAACGTGGACCACAACCCGCAGCTATCTGTTAATTACGGTATCACATCTATCCCCGCTATCCTGTTTATCAAAGGTGGCAAAGTGGTTGATAAACTCGTGGGTGCCCAGCCAAAATCGAACTTCGTTAAAAAGATCGAACAACATATCTGAGCATCTGGAACATCCCGTTCCATAGAGATAAATACTTATATAGGAAGTTTTAAACAAACTTTTCCTGATAAATTGAGTCCCGTTCGTCTGAACGGGACTTTTTATTGGCATTTGTAGATTTTGGATTGTTATTTTGCAAATCAGCCAGGAGTGTGGCAAACCAGCACCCCCGACGGTATCTTAAAACTTAACTGATTATGGAATTTGACAACCTGCTGCGGGGCCTGCTTGGGATGTTTTTCTTGTTATTTGTATGTTATGCGCTGAGCAATAACCGCCGGGCAATTAACTGGAAACTTGTTGGTATCGGTATAGTTGCGCAGATATGTTTTGCACTTGGCGTGTTGAAAATCAATTTCGTTAAAGTCATTTTCGGCTGGCTCTCCGAAAAATTTGTTGAACTGATCAATGTTGGCCATAAGGGTATCGAATTCATATTTGGTAACCTGGCTGATCCCTCCGGCAATTGGGCCTATATTTTCGCGGTCCAGGTATTACCAAACATCATCTTCTTTTCGGCGCTCTCAGCCATGTTGTACTACCTGGGTATTCTTCAGAAGATAGTATATGTGTTTGCCTGGATGTTGAAAAAGATCGGGATCTCAGGTCCTGAAAGTGTTTCAACGGCAGCCAACATATTCCTTGGTCAAACAGAGGCTCCTTTGATGATCCGCCCCTTCCTGGATAAGATGACCCGCTCAGAGATACTTTGTATCATGGTCGGCGGCATGGCCAATACGGCAGGTAGTGTACTGGCCGCTTATGTTGGATTCCTTGGCGGTGATGACCCTGACCAGCAAAAGTTTTTTGCCTTACACATGCTGAGCCAGTCAATCATGAGTGCACCGGCAGCAATCGTTATTTCGAAGATATTATTTCCGCAGACCGAGAACGTGGTCCGCGAATTACATGTGCCGCGCGAAAAGATCGGCGATAACTTTCTTGATGCCATTTCACTGGGAACCACGGACGGTCTGAAACTGGCCGTGAATGTGGGTGCCATGCTGATCGTATTTACAGCTTTGATGTATCTGGGCAACTGGATCCTTGGCTCTGTTGGCTATTGGTTCAATATTAACGATGATATCGCCGCTATGACAGCCGGACGTTATGATTCATTGTCACTGCAACTGATATTGGGCTATGTGTTTTCTCCCGTGGCATGGATCATTGGAGTGAATAGTACTGAGATGGTGGCCGTGGGTCAATTGCTCGGTGAAAAAACGATACTCAATGAATTTGTCGCTTATGTTTCGTTTGGACAGATGAAAACCGCCGGTACCATTGCGGACCCTAAGTCCATTCTTATTACCACCTACGCATTGTGTGGTTTTGCAAATTTTGCATCGATAGGGATCCAGATCGGTGGTATCAGCCAGCTGGCGCCATCGCAAAGAAAAAACCTGACCGAACTGGGCGTTCGTGCCTTATTAGGTGGAACCATTGCCTGTTTGATGTGTGGCTGCATTGCCGGTGCATTATCGTAGCGATCAAGCCGACGATCTTCTTTAACGTATGTTGATGCAATGGGAAGTACGTTTGTACTTAACTTTGCAGACGATTTGTGAATGAACCGAATAATACATGACCAACAATCTTGAAGCGATCCTTAAAGCAGAACCAAATCCTGCGTTAGCAGACATAGCACAAAAAATCATCGAAAATACCCGGATAACTCCGGGAGAGGGCCTGGTGCTTTTTGAACATGGCAGTCTGCCGTTTTTGGGAGCACTAGCAAATATGGTGCGTGAGCGACTTCATGGCGACAGAACATATTTCAACCGTAATTTCCATATTGAGCCAACCAATGTTTGCGTTTTCTCCTGCAAGTTTTGTTCTTATTCAAAACTGTATGCCCACCGGGAAGAAGGTTGGGAACTTACTACCGACCAGATGCTCGACATCGTGAAAAAATATGATGGACAACCGGTTACTGAAGTGCATATTGTTGGTGGTGTACATCCAAAACTGACACTGGAATTTTTCGCAGATCTGCTACGCCGGATCAAAGCACACCGGCCGGATTTACATATCAAAGGATTTACCCCGGTTGAACTTGATTATATGTTCCGCAAAGCGAAGGTCTCCGTCGAGGATGGTATGAAGTACCTGCAGGAAGCGGGTCTGGATTCTTTACCCGGTGGAGGAGCCGAAATCTTCCATCCTGAAATCAGGGAACAGATTGCCAGTGATAAAGTAGATGCTGAAGGGTGGCTGCATATTCATCGGGCGGCACATGAACTGGGTATGCATTCAAATGCAACTATGCTGTACGGTCATATCGAAAAATATGAACACAGGATTGATCATATGGAACGTTTACGTAGTCTGCAGGATAAGACAGGTGGGTTCAACACTTTTATTCCGCTGAAGTTCCGTAACAAAGACAACGAGATGAGCGGTGTGCCTGAAAGCAGTATCATCGAGGATATGAAGATGTATGCTGTTGCAAGGTTATACATGGATAACTTCCCGCATCTTAAAGCATACTGGCCGATGCTTGGCCGGCAAAACGCACAGCTTACACTTTCTTTTGGAGTGAATGATATTGATGGCACCATTGATGATTCGACAAAAATCTATTCAATGGCTGGTTCAGAGGAACAGACCCCGACAATGAGCACTGATCAGCTCGTTTCATTGATCAGGCAGGTAAAAAGAACACCTGTAGAAAGAGACACGTTATATAAAGAAATTCACGCGTACTAGCCAGATCACACGAACCGGGATGACCATACCGGACCTGGATATCTACACCTTACTCTCTAAGACTTTTAAGATATTTAATGCTCTGGGGAACTTGTATATTTACCTGGCTGCTTTCGTCTTCAATAAAATAATGTTTGATCCCGATCTTTTTGGCAGCTTTTAGAATTCCGGGAATGTCAAGTTCGCCAGTACCAAGCGCAACATCATTTTCCTGTGAAGTTAATCCCGTAAGATCTTTAGGGGTGCCTTTACGAAGATCCTTTAGATGCATCAGCTTCCAGCGATCGCCATATTTATTCAGAAGTTTAACGGGGTCGCCGCCGCCAAACTGCACCCATAATACATCCATTTCAAAAGAAACATATTCAGGGTTCGTGTTTTTGATCAGGTAATCCATCAGTGTTCCATCCTCGTAAGGTTGAAATTCGTAGCCATGCGTGTGATAACAAAGTGTGATCCCCTGTTCTTTTAAAACCTTGCCTGCCCGGTTAAAATCTTCAACAGCTTTTTTTGCGTTATCAAGTGAAAATGCACCGCGGGCATGCGGGATCCAGGCACACATCACATAACGCGCTCCAAGCGCTTTGGCTGTCATCGCCACTGAATCGGGCGCACTTACCAGTTGTTCATAACTTGCGCCCGTTGATGGTATGGTGATGCCGCGATCTGCACAAAGTTTTCTGAATGCTTCCGGCGACATACGATTGCTACCTCCTTCAATCTCTGTAAAACCCATCATTTTGATGGTATCAAGCGTTTTCTCTACATCGACCGGAAAACTTTTCCTGAATGTGTATGTCTGCACACCAAATGGTGCCGTGTAAAGCGGCTTTCCTTTTTGCGCGGTAGCGGGACTCAAACCAGCGAGAATTATTGCAAACGCAAATATGATTGTTGTTTTCATTGTCTGATATTAAATGCGGGGTTTAAATGTTTCCTTTTTTTACTTCGTCGATGGCAAAGTTAGCCGCTCGTGCAGTAAGCGCCATGAAGGTAAGTGTTGGGTTTTGGCTTCCGGTGCTGGTCATACATGCCCCGTCTGTAACAAAAACATTACTGCAATGATGCATTTGGTTATGGGCATTGAGCAATGAGTCGGCCGGACTTTTTCCCATGCGCACACCACCCATCTCGTGAATGTCCGCACCGGGATCAGATTTGGTATCTTCTACTTTGATGTTGGTGAAGCCTGCTTTTTTAAACATCTCCGTACATTCTTTTACAAAGTCGTCAACCATCTTTTCATCATTATCGCTCCATTCACATGACACAACGAGTTGCGGAATTCCATATTTGTCTTTCAATGATTCATGTAATCGCACATGATTTTTTTCAAGTGGTACACACTCTCCCATCATCCAGCTGCTGACGCGCCAGTTGCCAAGAGTAGGATGAAGAATATTTTCACGTAGTTGATCGCCTATCACACTTGTGTCTGTGTTGAAACCACGCCCGCTGCCAATACCAATTGCATAACCTCTTAAAAAATCCGTTTCCTGTTTTCTTAAATTTTGAAATCTTGGCACGTAAGAATGGCTCGGGTTACGACCATCTGTTTTCTTATCTTTTAAGCCTTCAAATTCTGCGCTGCCTTTTCCACGGTAATTGTGCCAGGATATGTATTTACCAAGCAGTCCATTATCGTTTCCCAACCCATTCGGAAAACGCGAAGAAGTTGAATTGAGCAGAATAGCATTTGTGTTTAGTGCCGACGCATTTACAAAGATCACCTTTGAATAATATTCAACGAGTTCTTTGGTGTTTGCGTCAACAACGCGAACACCGCTTGCCCTTTGTTTTTTTTCATCATAGATAATCGAGTGAACCACCGAATGTGGTCTTAAGGTAAGATTGCCGGTCTTAGCCGCCCATGGAAGCGTGGATGCATTGCTGCTGAAGTATGCACCATATACACACCCCCTGTTGCACATTGCCTGGTGCTGGCACTTAACCCTTCCCTGTTCTTTATGAATCGCCTGGGGATCGGTAAGATGCGCACATCTTGCCTGGATCAGGTGCCGCCCTTTGTAGTTTTTTGCAAGACTTTCGCGGAAATGGATTTCGACTGCACTTAATTCAAATCCCGGCATTACCACACTATCCGGCAGTTCTTCCAATCCATCTTTATTACCCGCTATTCCTGAAAATGTTTCTACATGATTGTACCAGGGTTCGAGGTCCTTATAACGTATCGGCCAGTCGGTTGCAAACCCGTCACGTACCGGTCCTTCAAAATCAAAATCGCTCCATCTTTGTGTTTGCCGGGCCCACATCAATGATTTGCCTCCCACATGATAACCGCGCACCCATCGGAAAGGTTTTTCCTGGACAAAGGGCTGCTCATCGTCTTTGAGCATAAAAGGAAGGGACTCTGCCCGTAAAAACTTTGCACCCTGGAAGTCTTTTCGCTGTTGTAATGAAACGGCGCCACGGTATTCAAACTCCCACGGTGCTTTGGATGCGGTTGTATAGTCGCTACTGTGTTTGATATCACGACCACGTTCAAGCACCAGGGTTCTGACACCCTTCTCGCAAAATTCTTTTGCCGCCCACCCACCACTTGCTCCTGAGCCAATAACAATCACATCAAAGGTCCGGGCCTCCTTATTGGTTTTATCGCCTGGCATATATCAGGAGTTTACATTTACTGATCCATAATAGTGACCAGGCGCCACTTTGTATCCATGATAGTTGACCATCACTTCACGCGAGGTACTAAAACCTTTGATTGTTTCATTTTTAATCAAAGCGGCTGTTTCCTTTGTTTCAGGATTATCTAACCAGGCAATGAAAGCCTGTTCGCGGATCGCCTTCGACTCTTCGGAAAATTTCGAACCATGTGATAGATCTGTGGATACTTCCAGTTCATCAAGCTTTTTTTTGAGGTTGATACAGAAAGGCTGCTCATAACAATCATCAAACAGTTTTTGTAAATATTTATCGACCCCGACTGATAAAGCGCCTATCTCGTTCCCCGAAGGAATAATGGTATCTACAAGACTCGCAAGTGTTTTCTGCTGATCATTGCTGAACCCCGAAAGATGCGTGGATTTATCAGTGATGCCACAAGCTCCCATCCAGAGCGGCAGGGTAATCAGGCTGCCGGTGGCAAGCGCGAGGGTATTTAAAGCAGTTCTTCTCTTCATACAGCAGATCGGGATTGGTTCGCTGACTGAATATATGAAATATTTCTTGCCCTTGTGCCGACACAAATCGCTGGGTAGCGGAATCCACACGCTGACAACGCATAAGCGGGAAAAATATCTTCTGCGATCACCGGGCAATAAAACGTGTTCAAACACCAGCGTATGGCGCGGCACATTTATTGAGCCGGTCTTTTCAAAACTTGCTATATGAAATTTGGTAACTGGAACGTAACAGAATCAGGAATAGAATGGCGGGGTAAAAGTCTTCACCGCTTCAGCATTCCTGCAGACTCACTCCTGCAACTGGTAGATGATCAGTCAGAAAGTGATGGTATGTATCAATGGATCATCCGGGCCACGGCTGAAGACTGGTTAACGGATGATGACCTGTATGACCTGAATTTTGCGATGGTTTACCTGGCAGGGGTTAAAAATCTTCCGATTGATTACCAATTGTTTGACCAAACTGTTGGATACCAGTTTGATCTGCTGGACGAAGAAGATGACGATGATGAGGACGATGGCGAGCCCCCTTTAAATGACATTTCCGCAGATGAGGCGGAAGCCGAACAACAACGTAAGGATGCGCTGACTGAGCGTGATTAAACACGGAGGGCGCGCTTTAACAACGCGTTGACTGAGCGTAGTTGGCTAAGCAACAGGTTTACTTGTACCTGAACGCTAACATTCGCTGAGACTGATCGGTATGTGTACCGCGAGCCCGCCTTCAGAGGTTTCCTTGTATTTAAAACTCATGTCTTTTGCGGTATCCCACATGGTTTTGATTACCCCATCAAGCGATACCTTGGCGAAGTCTGGTGCGCTTTGCAAGGCGAGTTGACAGGCGGTGATGGCCTTGATCGCACCCATGGTATTGCGTTCAATACAGGGCACCTGCACGAGGCCCGCGATAGGATCACAGGTTAAACCGAGATGATGTTCCATGGCAATCTCGGCAGCCATGAGCACCTGGCGCTGCGTTCCGCCAAGAACTTCTGTAAGACCGGCGGCGGCCATAGCTGATGAAACGCCTACTTCCGCCTGGCAGCCACCCATCGCTGCGGATATGGTTGCTCCTTTTTTAAATATGCTGCCTATTTCACCGGCGGTTAACATGAACTGGATGATCCTGTCAGCATGATATCCGTCACAAAAAATAATATAATACTGTAATACAGCGGGGATCACTCCTGCTGCTCCATTTGTTGGCGCAGTCACTACCCTTCCAAAAGATGCGTTCTCTTCATTCACGGCTAAAGCAAAACAGCTTACCCAGTCTAATGTGTATTTGAAGTTATTGCCGCCCTTCCGGATGGCTTCTATCCAGCTATCATAATTATCATAAACCTGCCCTGCTATTAACTTGCGGTTTAAGGCTGCTGCCCTGCGCGTAACGTTCAGTCCCCCGGGTAATGTGCCATCACTGTGACAACCGCGATAAGTGCAATTTTTCATCACCTCCCAGATATTGAGTAACCCGGTCTTTGTTTCAGTTTCCGGCCGCCAGGTATTTTCATTCTCCATTACAACATCACTAACGGGCATGCCTGTGCGACGACACCAGTGCAGCAGATCATCGGCGCTATCCACAGGGAAGGGCAGTTCAATGCCATCTCTTGTTAATACGGGTTCGTTTTCGCGAACGATAAATCCCCCACCTATTGAATAGTAAGTTTCTGCCAGTTGCCGCCCGTCGGTGAGCGTGGTAAGGAAGGTTAACGCATTCGGATGAAAAGGCAATGATTCGGTAAACAGGAAGCGGATGTTTTCCTTTGGATCAAATACTACCTGGTGCTTACCACCAAGTAGTATTTGTTGTGCCGAAGCAATATGATTTATTTTAGGTGTTACCTCCGAAACATCGAATGTAACAGGATCGTCATTACATAGACCAAGTTGTACTGCTATATCGGTGCCGTGCCCGATACCGGTTTTAGCAAGTGAACCATATAACAACACACTTATTGCGCTTACTTTGTTAAGGTCGCCACTGCCTTCAAGATTTTGAACAAACCGCTGCGCAGCCCGCCATGGGCCCAGCGTATGTGAACTGGATGGGCCAATGCCGATCTTGAACATATCAAATGCTGAAATGGCTTCGTGTGGCAAGCGTTTTTTTTAGTGATGATTACTGAAAATCCATCAAGGTTATATCAAATACCAGGATCGAGTTGCCAGGGATTTTAACCGTGCCATCCCTATCTTTAACATCTTGTGATCCGTAACCAAGACTTGGGGGTACAAATAAACGGATACTGCCGCCTTTCTGCACTAACGGAATTCCCTGGATCCAACCGCTGATCAAGCCGCCCAAACGATATACGAAATCACTTGATTTATCAAATTCAGCCCCGTTGGTTAATGTGCCCCGATAACTTACACGGATGGTTGAACAGACATTTGGAGAACCGCCACTCCCGGGAGTCTGAACCTGGTAATACATATTGCTTTTGTGCCGCGTCGCAGTAATCGAATTTGTTGATAAAAACTCTTCTATTTGCTGTGCCTCGGTGGCGGGTGCAACACGATTGTCTTCCGGGCAACTGTCCTTTTTCTTACATCCGCTAACGGTTGCTGCAAACATTATCATTGCGAGCAGTAAATTTCTCATCCTTCTGGTTTGTTTTGATTGTTATTATTAGCATCCTTATCCTTACTGAGGTGTGCTTTGAATTCAAGATATTGTTGTTCCTTCATATCCCATTGGTGCCGTTTGTATATCACCGCGACAAAAGCAGCTATTACAACAACGGCAATGATGATCAAAGCCGGGCTCAACTGGGTGTTAGCCGCCATGTCGGCGCGCTTGTACCATAACTTAGCGCTGATTAATATTACAAGTACCGGAACGGCAAACAACAAACCAACCGGTATGCCGAACAATAGTTGCGTTGACAATTTACCTTCATGCTCCCTGTTTGCTTCCCAGTACTCCACAAAATGTTGTCGTTGTTCGTTATCCATCGCGCCGCAAATTTAGCAATAGTAATTTACTATCCCGTAATTCTGCCGATATCAGCAATTTATATTTAACTTGTGGTTAAAATCCGCAATTTGAAATTATCGGCTGTTTTTGCCCAATATCTCTACCAAAACAAAAAACTGAATCTGCCAGGTATAGGCAGTTTTGAGATCGACCCTTCAGTCACGGTACCTGACGCTCATGATAAAAATGTGCTGGACTTTGGGCAGTATATTCATTTTACTCACAAGAATATTGCACGACCGGATGACGATTTTATTGACTTCATCCGCATTCACACAGGAAAGATAAGGCCGCTTGCAGAGTCGGATCTCGAATCCTACCTTTCTGACGGTAAACTTCTGCTGAATATCGGCAAGCCGTTTTTCCTGGAGGGTATTGGTACACTTCAAAAGCTTCGGGAAGGAACTTATGAGTTTGTTCCTGGAACGCCCATTATTGAAAGGCTGGAAGGCGACAAACCTGGCGAAAAAACTGCAAAAAAACGTCCCGCATTTGACAGTGGTTATTCGCAGATAGAACCCGATAACAACAGTAGCCGTAAGGCACTTATTGGGGTGGTACTGGCGCTTGGTCTTGCTGCCGTGATCTGGGGTGGTTACAGCCTTTATAACCGCAATACCGAGCCACTGATGCCCGCTGCAATTGAGGACCGCGAGCCGGAAGTAACACCACCCGTTAAACAGGATAGCCTGGTTACCATTGTGGATTCATCAACTTCAGTCCCGGCCACAACCCCTGTCGCACCGGCCGTTACTTCCGAACCCGGCAGTTACCGGTTTGTACTTGAAGTACCGGTTACAAAAACCCGTGCCTTGAAAAGAATAAACCAGCTTGCACTGGTAAGTCCACGAATGATGTTACAAACCAATGCCGATTCAACCAGCTTTATGATCTATGTGGATCTTCCGGGTACAGCTGCAGATACTTCCCGCATCAAAGATTCATTGAATGCATGGTATTGGGGCAGAAAAGAAATGCGTGTTTCAATTGCACAATAACTCCTTTGGAAATGATGCAAAGAAACGCTGCTTACTGGATAGATAAACTTCGTTTGGCAAGACATGTGGAAGGAGGTTATTTCCGCGAGACTTACAGGTCACAGGAAGTACATCCGGGAACTACCAACCTTTTGTTTCCTGCAGGCCGGTCATTTGCCACAAACATTTACTTCCTGTTGGAGCAAGGCCAGTTTTCTGCGTTCCATAAAATCAAAAGTGATGAAACCTGGCATTTTTATGCAGGGGATACCCTCGAAATATTTGAAATAGAACAAGACGGCAAACTCATCACCCATCGTCTCGGAAATGACCTCGATAAAAATGAACACCTGCAGGTAGTGATCCGGGCAGGTAACTGGTTTGGATCAAGGGTTGCGGGCGGCGGCGCATATACCCTGGCCGGCTGTACGGTGGCACCGGGATTTTCATTTGAAGATTTTGAACTGGCAAGTGCAGCTGCGCTTACCAATAGTTATCCCATGCATGAACTCCTGATTCAACAACTCACTTATTCCTGAAAGCTTTCTTAAAAGAGCAACATCAATTTTAAAAGCGGTTAAATTCCTTATTTTTAGCCTTAATAATTTCATTATGAAGCATGTATTTCTTTTAAGCTGTTGTATAGTATTGTCGCTGGCTATCTATTCACAGAAATCAACGTCAATTTTCAATGGTAAGGATCTGACTGGCTGGACCATCCACGGTACTGAAAAATGGTACGTCGAAAACGGAGAACTGGTGTGTGAGAGCGGGCCTGACAAACAGTATGGCTATCTTTCCACTAATAAAAACTACCAGGATTTTGAACTGGAGGTAGAATTTAAACAAGAGGCTAATGGTAACAGTGGCATCTTTATCCGTTCAGGTATCGAGGGAGTAAAAATCAGTGGCTGGCAGGTAGAAGTCGCTCCTCTGAATCATAATACCGGTGGCATTTATGAATCTTATGGTCGTGGCTGGATCGTGAAACCAAAACCAGAAGATGAAAAATGGTTGAAAACAGGCGAATGGAACAAGATGAAGATCCGTGTTGTTGGCGATGAGGTTACCACCTGGTTAAATGGTCACCAGATGGTGAATCTTAAAGACGAAAAGATCGGCCAGGGCAAAGGCTTTATCGCATTGCAGATCCACGACGGCGGAGGCATCAAAGTGAGATGGAAAAACTTCAAATTGAAAGAACTGAAAAAAGCTTAATGATTATATTCTTTCAGGCTGATTAACAACCCGGCACCGAAAGTCGGAACAAGAAATAGCCTTTCATAAAAAAACCCGCCGGATTCACCAGGCGGGTTTTTTTATGAAGCTCAGGAAACCGGCATTTCGCAACACCGGAACCCTCGCATTTATTTTTCTTAGTAGCCCATGCCACCCATATCAGGTGCACCACCACCATGGTTATGCGCTTCTTCCTTTTTAGGTTTGTCTGCGATAACACATTCTGTAGTGAGAACCATACCGGCGATAGAAGCTGCGTTCTCAAGAGCGATACGGCTAACCTTAGTTGGATCGATTACACCAGCCTTGTAGAGGTTTTCATAAACTTCTGTGCGGGCGTTGAAACCAAAATCAGCTTTACCTTCTTTCACTTTCTGAACAACGATGCTACCTTCGATACCGCTGTTTACAACGATCTGGCGAAGCGGTTCTTCGATAGCGCGTTTAACGATAGCAATACCTGTATTCTCATCTTCGTTTGCACCTTTCAGTTTTTCGAGAGACTCGATAGCGCGAATGAATGAAATACCACCACCTGGTACGATACCTTCTTCAACTGCCGCTCTTGTTGCATGCAGCGCATCATCAACACGGTCTTTCTTTTCTTTCATTTCAACTTCAGTAGCAGCACCAACATAAAGAACCGCAACACCACCGCTTAATTTAGCGAGACGTTCCTGTAATTTTTCTTTATCGTAATCAGAAGTTGTTACTTCGATCTGTGCTTTAATCTGGCTAACACGTGCCTGGATAGCTTCTTTTTTACCTTTGCCGCCAACAACGATGGTGTTGTCTTTGTCGATAGTAACAGATGCTGCCTGACCAAGTTGTTTCAGTTCAACTGCTTCCAGTTTGTGACCCATGTCTTCGCTGATTACTTCACCTGAAGTAAGGATAGCGATATCCTGCAGCATTTCTTTTCTGCGATCACCAAAACCCGGAGCTTTAACAGCAGCAACTTTCAGTGTACCACGGAGTTTATTAACAACCAGTGTAGCAAGTGCTTCACCTTCCAGGTCTTCAGAGATGATCAGCAACGGACGACCGCTTTGAGCAACTTTCTCAAGAATTCCGAGAATATCTTTCATTGCAGATACTTTCTTATCATAGATAAGGATGTATGGGTTCTGCAATTCAACTTCCATTTTTTCGCTGTTGGTAACGAAGTAAGCAGATACATATCCACGATCGAACTGCATACCTTCTACCACATCAACTGTAGTATCAGTACCTTTTGCTTCTTCAACAGTGATAACGCCTTCTTTACCTACTTTGCTGAAAGCCTGGGCAATCAGTTTACCGATATTGTTATCGTTATTGGCAGAGATAGTAGCAACCTGCTCGATTTTTTTACCATCAGAACCAACGGTCTGAGACTGCGATTTCAGATTTTCAACCACACGGATAACGGCTTTATCAATACCGCGTTTCAGGTCCATTGGGTTGGCACCCGCAGCTACGTTTTTAAGACCTTCACCGATGATAGCCTGTGCAAGTACAGTAGCAGTTGTAGTTCCATCACCTGCTATATCAGCAGTTTTTGAAGCTACTTCTTTTACCATCTGGGCACCCATGTTTTCGATAGGATCTTCCAGTTCAATTTCTTTAGCAACAGTAACACCATCTTTTGTTACAGCGGGAGCACCGAATTTTTTCTCCAAAACTACGTTGCGTCCTTTTGGACCTAATGTAACCTTTACGGCATTTGCAAGGACGTCAACGCCCCTTTTCATTTTATTACGGGCTTCGATGTCGAAGAACAATTGTTTAGCCATGATTGTATTATTATTTATTAATTTTCAATGTTATTTTTTCGCCTGAGCAGCGAATGGCAGATTAATAATCTGTATTAAACGATTGCGAGGATATCGCTTTCTCTCATGATGAGGAGATCATCACCTTCGATCTGAATTTCAGTACCGGAATATTTACCATACAATACTGTATCGCCTACTTTCACAGTAACTGGTTCGTCTTTTTTTCCGGGACCTGCTGCAACCACGGTTCCACGTTGCGGTTTTTCCTTAGCAGTGTCTGGTATAATGATACCACCTGCAGTTTTTTCTTCCGCTTTTGCTGGTTTCACAATCACCCTGTCGTGCAACGGGGTAACATTTAACTTTGGTGTGGCAGTCTTTGAGTTAGCCATAATTATCAATTTTTGATTTAGTGAATTGTGGAAATGTAAATGATGATGCCTTTTTGTCTGAAGGCTGGCAAAGGTAGGCGAATTCTATACCAATTGTGTTTTAAAAGTCAATTTTGCAGACTCAGTGCAAGCATTGTCAGCAAACCGCTCAAAATCATAGCGCAAGCTTGCCCCATTTGTCATTTTTTCAGCCGGTTTTTTGCCGGACGCAGAATAATTTACCCCCTTCGTCCGTTCCCTATGTAATCCATACCCAAACTAACGAACCATGAAAACCACGGCAACTGCATGTATTTTCCTCCTGGTTATATTTTCTTCCTGTACAAAAAAGGTGGCTGGCCCTCCGGTAGAACCCACCCCTGCTATCGTTACGGCAGTAAAGGTAGCCTGCGGACAAAACTGTAGTTCTGAAGCCTGGCTGCTCACCACGCAAAATAACCGTTCATTCCAGGCTATAAATTTGCCATCACAGTTTCGTGTTCACCAATTAAAGGTACGCGTGGTTCTGAATCCGCGGGGCGAAACCGGTCCGGCAGGAAAACCAGTAGCCGACGTGCTCAGGATCGTTGCCAGGTAATTTTATATCTGTTAAAACCCCTGCAACGCTGAAATAATCATTGATAATCCTGATCCCTTTTACTAGTTTTGCAGCTTCAATTCAAGCTCTTACAATGATCAGTAGAAGAAATATCAGGGTGAAGGTGATGCAAATGCTTTATTCGATTGAGACCCTGGAGGAACAGTTGAAACCCGGTGAGCCCGTTAAATTATTACAGAAACAATTTGATCAGTCCCGCGAATTATTTATTTACCTGGTTTATTTTTTAACCGAAGTAGCGCGATATTCTGAAACCCATGCACGCAACCGCGCATCGAAACACCTGCCGTCAGCAGAGGATCTTAGCGTAAACACAAAGATTGCCGGTAACGAATTTCTTTGGAAGATCCTGGAACATCCTTCATATGTGCAGGCGCTGAAAGATCATAAGCCGCAGTACATGGCAAACCCCGAGCTGGTAAAAAAGATTTACCTGCAGCTTTCAGAAACCGATCTGTATAAACAATATATCAGCGTACCGGCCCGCGACAAAAAGTCAGAGAAGGAAATACTTGAATATATTTTCACGGATCTGATGTTGCCAAACGACAACTTCACCAGTTTTGTTGAAGAACATTTTAATAACTGGGATGATGATGGTGAGATGATGAACCTGCTGGTATTAAACTTCATTGCCAAAACCGCAGGGGCCGATCTGCAGCAATTGGTGAGTCCTGAGAAATGGCGGTTTGCCAAAGCACTTCTGGAGACCTGTCTTGACAAAAAAGAGCTTACCCTTGAACATATTAAACCCAAATTAAAAAACTGGGACCCTGAGCGGATTGCGGCACTAGACATGATCCTGATGCGTATGGGGGTTTGTGAGTTTTTGTTTTTTGAAACCATCCCACCAAAGGTCACCATCAATGAGTATATTGACCTGGCGAAAGAATACAGCACACCACAGAGCGGGCACTTTGTAAATGGAATACTTGACAACATTCACAAAGACCTGGTGAAGGATGAGAAGATGCATAAAATTGCTTACAAATAAATCAAAACACACATTATGAAAAAACTGTTACTGGTTTTAATGGTAGGCGCTTTTGCGGCATGTTCCGAATCATCAGCGGAAAACAATGACATTCAGGATGCGCAGGCAGCGCCGGCTTCAGCGAATTCGCTAACCACTATCGAATGGATCGAACCAAAAAAAGAACTGGGTACCATAAATGAAGGACAAAAACTTCAGATCAGTTTTCGTCTGAAAAACACTGGTGCATCACCGTTAGTGTTGCAATCAGTGGCCCCCGGTTGTGGTTGTACCGTGGCGGACTATCCAAAAGAACCTATTGCACCGGGCAAAGAAGCTGAAATTACAGCAGCTTTTGACAGCCAGGGACGCGAAGGGCAACAATACAAAGAGATCATCGTAACAGCTAATACAAAAGATAACAGCCAGCACACATTGAGTTTTAATGTGATGGTGAACAAAGCAAAAAGCGGCTCGTAATGCCCTTTTTTTACCTAATTTCGCAGCTCGTTACAACATAAAAACAATACAATGACATCATTAGCGATTCTTTTACAGGCTCCGGGAGGCGGATCCGCGGGAACTTTTCAGTTAGTATTATTGGGTGGGATGATTCTCGTGTTCTGGTTATTTATGATTCGTCCACAAGCCAAAAAAGCAAAACTTGCAAAACAGTTCCAGCAAAATATGAACAAAGGCGATAAAATTGTAACCATTGCCGGAATTCACGGAACCGTTAACAAGGTTAATGAAGACAATACCATTATGCTGGAAACCAGCCCGGGAAGTTATATGAAGATTGAGAAAAGTGCCATTTCGATGGAGTGGACACAAAATATCAATAAAGCAGCTGCAACTCCTGCTAAATAATCAAATAAGATTTTTTGAAACGCCGGCCTCGTGCCGGCTTTTTTTTGCAGCTTCGCCAACCATTATATTTGAGAAAATTTCACTTACTCATGCTCAAAATTGGCATAACAGGAGGTATCGGTTCCGGCAAAAGTACAGTTGCTAAAGTATTTGCACTTCTCGGCGCACCGGTATATTATGCTGATGATGCAGCTAAAAGTATCATGAACACTGATGCTGGTGTAAAGGAAGCAATCATCAATGCCTTTGGTGAAGCCGCTTATAAAAACGATGTACTGGACCGCGCTTATATAGCCGCGAAAGTTTTTAATGAGCCCAGGCAACTTGAGCTACTCAACTCCATCGTTCATCCGGCGACCCTTCGCGATGCGGATAACTGGATCAAAAATCAAAAAGCCCCATATGCGGTCAAGGAGGCCGCCTTGTTGTTTGAAAGCGGTTCATATGCCACACTCGATTATGTGATTGGTGTATCTGCCCCATATCCTTTAAGATTGCACCGTGCAATGAAACGCGATAACATAAGCCGTGAACAGGTGATTGCAAGAATGAACAAACAAATCGATGAAAGCATTAAAATGAAACTTTGCGATTTTGTTATCTATAACGATGAGGCACAACTGCTGATTCCGCAAATTCTCCAATTGCATCAACGGTTCACCGCCCGTTGATCTTATATACTCTCCTGCAGTAACCCAATTAGTTGTTTGAAGTTTATGCAATCAACTTTTGCCATCCTCTTTGCATTGTTTGCAATTCCCTATATTTATTCCCTAAAATTTCTTCATGACCAAACTACTAGCTGCATGCGCGCTGGCACTGGCATTTTATGTGCCAGCGCTGAGCCAGTCTGACTACAGCAACTACCAGCAACAAACGGCACGAATCAATTCACTTGCAAAAGCAAATCCTAACCTGGTCCAGGTAAAATCTATCGCAAAAACCTCAGGCGGTAAAGATATCTGGATGTTAACGATCGGTACAGGCGGTGCCGTCACAAAACCAGCTATAGCAGTGGTCGGCGGTGTAAGTGGCAATCATCTTCTTGGGACTGAACTGGCCATTGGTTTTGCAGAACAACTGCTAAGAAGCCCTATTTCTGATTCCGTAAAAAAGGTATTGGACGCTACGACTTATTATGTGTTTCCTAACATGAGTCCTGACGCCATGGAGCAGTATTTCGGCAAGCTGAAATACGAACGCCAGGGCAATGCAAAAGCTACGGATGATGACCGGGATGGTAAGGACGGTGAAGATGAATATGATGATCTTGATGGCAATGGAAAAATCACCTGGATGCGTGTTGCCTCTCCTGTTGGCACCCATATTCCCCACCCTGATGATGCACGCGTGATGATCAAAGCAGATCTTTCCAAAGGCGAGAAAGGTACGCACATGATTTTTTCAGAAGGACGCGATAACGATGGTGACGGTAAGTTCAATGAGGATGGTGCGGGAGGTGTATGGTTCAACAGGAACCTCTCTTATAAACCGCCGGTGTTTACACAAGGATCGGGTGAGTTTCCGGTATCGGAACCAGAGACCCGCGCCTTACTTGATCTCCTTTATGATGCCTATAATGTATACGCTGTGGTGAGCTTTGGCCCAGACAACAACTTGTCTGCGCCAGTGCCGTTCAACGCGGCCGCCGCTGGTCAACGGCTTGTTGCGGGATACCTGGAACCCGATTCAAAAGTAAATTCGATGGTATCGGATATTTATAATAAAACCACGGGAATGAAAGACGCCCCGAAGACGACCCCGGGTGGAGGAGATTTTATGTCATGGGGTTATTTTCATTTTGGCAGATTTTCGTTCAGCACACCTGGATGGTTTGTTCCCAAAGCAAAAGCGGATTCTGCAAAAAAAGAAAAAACGCTCAGTGTTGACGACCCGGTGGCCAACTACTTAAGATTTGCAGCACAGCAGGGCATTAACGGCACCTTCACGGAGTGGAAGCCAATACAACATCCCGACTTTCCTGGCCAGCAGGTTGAGGTTGGAGGAATTGATCCGTTTGTGTTGATGAATCCTCCAATAAAACTTGTTCCGGAGATCACTGCAAAACATACATCTTTTCTTATCAGGCTGGCAGGTCTCCAGCCGCAGATTGATATCATTAATATCCGTGCCGAAAAGCTCAACAATGGGCTTACCCGTGTAACAGCCGATATCGTGAATAAAGGTTCACTGCCAACAGCGACGGCTTTAGGAGAAAGAAGTTACTGGTTGAAACGCGTGAACATCAACCTGAAACTATCAACAGGGCAACAATTGGTGAGCGGTAAAAAAGTCCAGTTATTGAATAGTCTCCAGCCTATGGAGTCTCAACAACTTACCTGGCTGATAAAAGGCACCGGCACTGTTGCACTCGAAGCAGGCGCACCAACGGCAGGAACCAGCAAAACCGACATCAAACTGTAATGCCAGGAATGGTATAAAAATCATTAAGATGAAATTTATTAAGATTAATATAATAGCACTGTTCGTTGCATTACTTCCTGTATCCGTAATTGCACAGCGTGCTGATCAGATTTTTAAAGCTGCGGGTTCGCCGGCAAACCCAAAAGTGGCTATCTCCTGGAACAAGTATTATGACCATGGAGGCATCACTGAGATCTGTAAAAAAATAGCCGCCGCTTATCCTGATCTGGCGAAACTTGAATCAATTGGTAAATCTTTTGAGGGCCGCGATCTGTGGTGCCTTGTAATCACTGATTATAAAAAAGGCAGCCCCGATTCAAAACCTGGTATGTATATCGATGGAAACATCCATTCGAATGAAATACAGGGTGCCGAATTCGCGATGTATACTGCATGGTATCTCACTGAAAGTTATGGTGACACAAAATTTATAAAGGAGCTACTGGCGGATAAGGTATTCTACATTATTCCTTCTATAAACCCTGATGGCCGCGACAGTTATATCCATAAGGGGAATACTGCCAGCTCGCCAAGATCCGGGGTTATACCTGTTGACAATGATCGCGATGGGCTCGTGAATGAAGATGGTTATGATGACCTGGACGGCGATAATGAGATTGTGTACATGCGCCGGAAAAACCCTAATGGAAATCTTCGCATCGACCCAAATGATCCTACAAGAATGATCACGGTACCGGCTGATCAAAAAGGTGAATACGAACTACTTGGTCTTGAAGGAATCGATAACGATGGTGACGGACTTGTAAACGAAGATGGACACACTTTTGAATACGATCCGAACCGTGATTGGGGATGGGGCTGGCAGCCGAATTATATTCAGGGCGGCGCATATAAATATCCTTTTAGTTTACCTGAAAACCGGGCGGTAATGGAGTTTGTAATGAAACATCCAAACATTGCTGCGGCGCAATCCTTTCATAATTCAGGTGGTATGATTTTGCGGGGACCGGGCGGTCAGGAAGATGTGGGAACCTATAATGCACAGGATGTTCGCGTGTATGATTTTATTGCAAAAAAGGGCGAAGAACTAATTCCGGGTTATAAATACCTGGTAGTATACAAGGATCTCTATTCTGCTTATGGTGGCGAGCTCGATTGGTTTTATGGCAGCCGTGGCATCTACACCTATTCAAATGAATTATGGACACCGTACCTGATGTTTCATAAAGAAGCAACACGTGATCCTCAGAATAATGCGGCCAATGAATTTAACCGTCACCTCTTGTTCAGGGATGCATTTGTTGAATGGCACGAGTTCGACCATCCACAATATGGTAAGATAGAAATTGGCGGTTTCAAGAAAAACTTTGGACGTGCACACCCGGGTTTTTTACTGGAAAGCGATGCGCACAGGAACATGGCGTTTACCATATACCATAGTTATCATACCCCAAAACTCAGCATTGATTCCGTTTCGGAGAAAGACCTCGGTGGTGGTTTGAAAGAGATTACGGCAGTTATTGCCAACAACCGCATCATGCCGACACATTCCAGCCAGGATCTGAAGTACAAGATCGAGCGGCCGGACTATGTAAGTATTTCGGGTGTAAAGGTAGTTGCGGGCATGGTGGTTCAAAACCGCGATCTGAACATTACCCAGGAACAAAAGAACGCCCCTGAAAAACTGGAGGTTGAAAATATTCCGGGAATGGGCACTGTGACGGTACGTTGGATTGTACAGGGCCAGGGTAAATACAGCATTGCGGTGGATAGCCGCAAAGGCGGTAAGGCTACCCGTTAGCACGCTGATTTACGAAAGAAACAGCTTCTCAGGGTGGTAATTGTGTCGATTTCAGACATGGTTGCCACCTTGTAGTTTTCATTTAGATAAACACTAAGGGATTTTACTTAGTGAATCCTAAATCTTTATCCAACACAACACAATTGCACGACAAGTTTGATGGTTCCACCTGAATTAATGTTGCATCTTTGTTTTACAAAAGCAAGCAGCTACAAACAGATAGAAAAGAGGAAAAAGAACAGTAGCGCCCCGACCCAACCTGGAAATTTCAGTTTAGATAGCCGACCCCGAGGCAGTGAATAGTGAACCAAACTGAAAAACTCAAACCCTGAAACAATAGAACCAAAACTAACCACCCAAACCTGGATTTGAACCAAAACTTACTGTTACCCCTAAACCCGACCGTAAATTTTGAACCAAAACTAATTGCAACCCCTAAACCCAACCGTGATTTTTTAACCAAAACTAACTGTTACCCCTAAACCCAACCGTTGTTTTGAACCAAAACTAATTGCGACCCCTAAACCCAACTGTAGTAACGACGTTTCAGAACCAAAACTAACCAACAACCAACACTAACTGATATTAGTTAGCCCTTAAAACAACCCTTACGCAGAAGCACTAACCCCGTATTCTGCCAATCGTAGAAGTTAACCCAGGAACCGATTAACCCCGGTTTCAAACTCCTGCCGAAGATTAAATGACCGAGATTCCCTGCCTGAGAATGGCGGGGAATTTTTTTTGGTCCCTGCCCGGTTCAAAATAAGAAGGGCTGCCATGGATCAGTTCCGTGACAGCCCTCCGTTTGGATGTTGAACATTTTAAAAAACCTCAACAGGTCCAAAACCGATTTATTGTAAAGCAGCCAGCGCTTTGCTGATACGCTCCACTCCTGCTTCTATATTCTTCATACTGTTGGCAAATGACAACCGGATGCTGTCGGGCTCTCCGAATGCACTTCCTGATACACTTGATACATGCGCAGTATTTAAAAGGTACATAGACAGGTCATCAGAGTTGTTGATGGTCTGATCACCTGCTTTTTTACCATAATAAGCCTTCATCACCGGAAATACATAAAAAGCTCCTTCGGGTTCTATGCAGGTAACATTCGGGATCTGTCCCATCAGTTCCAGCATTTTTTTACGGCGGCGGGTAAATTCTTCTGCCATTTGTTTTGAAGGCGTAAGATCCCCGGTCAGCGCGTCAATCGCCGCGCGTTGTGTGATAGAGCAGGTTGCGCTGGTGAACTGGCCCTGGATCTTTTCGCTTCCTTTGACAACTGCCGGATCGGCTGCTATGTAACCCAATCTCCAGCCGGTCATTGCAAAACCCTTGCTGAGTCCGTTTACAAGAATAACACGATCTTTCAGGTCATCGAACTGGGCGATGCTTTCATGTTTACCTACATAGTTGATATACTCATAGATCTCATCAGAAAGAATGAAGATATCAGGGTATTTCCTGAAAACCTCGGCAAGTCCATGCAACTCCTCTTTTGAATACACCGCACCGCTTGGGTTGCAGGGAGAAGAGAACATGAACAACTTTGTTTTTGGAGTGATGGCAGCTTCCAGTTCCTGGGGTGTGATTTTATATTTATTCTGGATAGAAGATCTGATAAAAACGGGTGTGCCTTCAGCGATGCGGACCAGTTCTGAATAAGTTACCCAGAATGGTGTGGGGATGATCACTTCGTCGTCTTTATCTATCACTGCCATAATTACATTGGCAAGACTTTGTTTGGCACCGGTTGAAACCAGTATATTTTCAGGTTTATAATCAAGGTTGTTATCCCGTTTAAGTTTTGTGCATACGGCTTCGCGAAGGTCGGCATAGCCGGCTACCGGTGTGTAGTGGCTCCAGTTTTCGTCGATGGCTTTTTTCGCAGACTCCTTAATATATTCAGGAGTGTCAAAATCGGGCTCACCCAGGCTTAGGTCAATAACATCGATACCTTTCGCGCGTAATTCGCGGCCCAGTTTGGCCATTTTTAATGTTTCCGGTTCATTGAAACGTTGTAATCGGGAAGATAACTGCATTGTCGGCTTACTTTATTTTGGTGAAGAACGCAAATGTAGGAACGAAATCAGACTTCAAACGTTGCTTCTTAAATTTTAACCACCAGATACCACAAAACACGGATTTACGTTCTACCGGATGTGCCGGACATACCTTATTATTGCAGGTAAACCCGGGTCACATAATGATTTTCTTCTTTTGAAAACCCTATCTTTGCCAACCTTAAAAAATAAACAACAATTGCGATGAGAGCACTGGTTAGTATTTTTGCTGTTCTGCTGATCCTTATTTCCGGTTACCAGCTATCCTTCACCTGGTTCGTAAATAAGCACGAATCAGCGATGAAGGCCAAAGCAGAACAACAGATTAAACGATTGTATCCGAACCCCGAGCAAAAATACGCCGGTAACAAAGAAGCACAGGCACTGTACAAAGACACTATCAATACACTGGTAAACCAGCGTTATGCAGATCTTCTTGATAGTACCCGTGACACAAAGATTACCTGGTGGGGAAACACTTATCAGAAAGCCAAAGAAAGCGAACTGCTGCTGGGCCTGGATTTACAGGGAGGTATCAACGTAACACTTGATATCGCGCTTGACGGTCTTATTAAAGGAGTATCCAACAACCCTAAGGATCCCAAATTATTAGCTGCTATCGAAGAAGCTAAAAGAAGAAAACTTAACAGCGATCAAAACTTTATTGATCTTTTTGGAGCTGCATACAGTGCACAAAATCCCGGAGCCAGCCTCGCTCCGCATTTTGCCAACACCAACCGCAACAAATTAACGATCACAGCTTCAGACGCCCAGGTGCTGAACTACATCCGCGAGCAGGCGAATGCAGGTATGGCACAAACCTACCAGGTACTCCAACGTCGTATCGACAAGTTTGGAGTTGCTCAGCCTAATATCAGTCTTGATGAGAACAAGGGTATCATTACCGTTGAGCTTGCAGGCGCAACTGATCCCGAGCGTGTAAGAAGATTCCTTCAATCATCAGCTAATCTGCAGTTCTGGGAAGTGTACACTTTCCCTGACCTGTCACAGGGTTTACAAAATGCCGATAAATCACTTGACGCCTACCTGGCTTCAGCCAATAGAACAACAGAAGTGTCCGATTCAGCTAAGGTTGATACCACAGCAGGTACTAACCCATTGTTCCGGATCCTGAACCCGATTCAACCACAACAGAATCCACAGACCGGCCAGTATTATGTTTACCCATACATTGGTATTTCCCGTATTGCAGACACTGCCAAAGTGAACGAATATCTTCGCATTCCCGCCGTGAGAAATAACTTCCCTGCGAATGTGAAATTCCTTTGGGGCAAACAGGACCGCGATGCCGAAGGCAAACTTTCAAACGTTCTTTTATTATACGCCATCAAAACAATTCCTGGTAAGGAAGGTGCAGAACTGGAAGGTGATGCCATTGAAAATGCAAGCCAGGAATTTGACCAGATCACCAACGAGGTGAATGTTACCATGAGCATGACGAATTCCGGTGCACGCACCTGGGAGCGTATGACAGAAAAGAACAAAGGAAAATCTATTGCGATTGTTCTGGACGATATCGTGTATTCTGCACCAAATGTGATCGACAAAATCTCTGGTGGTAATTCACGTATTACAATGGGAAGTGGTTCCGGTGCCAATACACAACTCGTGGTTGAAGAAGCACAGGATCTTGCCAATATCCTTAAAGCGGGTAAACTTGATGCACCTGCAAAGATCGTACAGGAGCAGGTGGTTGGACCAACACTCGGACAGGAAGCTGTAAAAGGCGGTCTGATGTCGTTCCTGATCTCGTTCCTCGTGATCTTCGCATTGATGATCATCTATTACAACACAGGCGGTATTGTTGCTAATATTGCGCTTATCCTGAACCTGCTGTTTACTGTAGGTATACTGAGTGCTATGCACGCCACATTGACCGCTGCAGGTATCGCGGGTCTTGTACTTACCATCGGTATGGCAGTGGATACAAACGTTATCATATTTGAAAGAATTAAAGAAGAACTTTCAAAAGGTAATACACACGACCAGGCTGTTAAAATCGGTTACCGCAGATCTTTGCCACCGGTATTGGATGCGCACATCACCAGTTTGCTGACTGCAATTATTCTTGCAATCTATGGTCTTGGTCCGGTGCTTGGTTTTGCTACCACACAAATTCTCGGTCTGTTACTGTCATTGTTTACCGGTATCCTGGTATCAAGACTTATCACAGACATGTACACTAAAAAAGGTCGTCACTTTAAATATTTCACAAGCTTCTCACAACGAATTTTCCGTCACGCTGCTTATAAATTCATCGAATACCGTAAGTATGCCTACATGATCTCTGCAGTGATCCTGGTATTGGGAATCGGGGCATTTTTCAATGGTTTCAAATACGGTGTTGAGTTTAGTGGTGGTCGTAGCTATATTGTACGTTTCGATGCACCGCAGGAAGGTGAGAAACTGCGCGAAGCTTTGGAAAAGACCTTTGAATCATCACCTGTTATTAAAACCTACGGTTCATCCAGCAAATATGATATCACTACTGATTACCTGATCAACCAGGAAGGTATCGCTGCCGATCAGCAGGTACAGGCAAAACTGTTTGAAGGTTTGAAACCTTTCCTGCCTGCAGGTTTAACTGCTGAGGAATTTGGAACAACCAAGTATATCGAGCAAACCAAAAAAGTTGATCCTACCATTTCGGATGACCTTCAGAAAGGTGCCATCTGGGCAACATTCTGGTCAATGCTTGTGATTACTTTGTACATCTTCCTCCGTTTCCGCGACTGGAGGTATTCAATGGGTACCATCATTGCACTGTTGCATGACGTGGTCGTAACGTTGATCGTGTTTTCTTACTTCAAGAACATCGTTCCGTTCCCGCTTGAAATTGACCAGCACTTTATCGCGGCGATCCTGACCGTTATCGGTTTCTCAATGAACGATACCGTGATCGTATACGACCGTATCCGGGAAGACAGCAGGTTAATGAAGGGTGAACATTCACACACGATCGTAAACCGTGCCATCAATCAGACACTCAGCAGAACAGTTATGACATCTTTCACGGTGTTCCTGACTATCCTGATCCTGTTCCTGGTAGGTGGTGAAGTAACAAGAGGTTTTGCATTCGCCATGTTGATTGGTGTTGTAACCGGTACTTACTCTTCTATCTTTGTAGCGGCTCCGATGCTGGTGGATCTGGCACGTAACAAACCATTGGGCAAAGCTGATGCTAACGCTCCAACGGTTAAATCAGAAAAACAACCAGCGCTTACAAAATAAAGCGTTGCATAAAATAAAAATGCCGGTTTCGCGATGTGAAACCGGCATTTTTTTTAGGATGCACTCAAAACAGCAATGTCGTTTTAAAAAAGTAATGCCGGTTCAGCCTATGGAACCGGCATTGTTAAAATAAGGATCAAGCAACTATTTGTATTCACCCCAGAGTTCACGAAGTGTATCTGCTATCTCACCTAGTGTACATTTTTGTTCCACGGCCTCAATAACAACTGGCATGATATTATCTCCCCCGGAAGCGGCGTCATTTAGTTGTTGTAACAGGTTGTCGCATTTTGCCGGATCCCGGTTGTTTTTGAATGCTTCCAGTTTTTCCGTTTGTATCTGACGGATACTTTCGTCAATCCTGAAACCAGGAATTTTCTGTTCCTGGCTTTGTTGAAAACGGTTCACTCCTACTATGATCTTTTCACCGGTTTCAATGGCACGTTGATATTCATAAGCAGATTTTGCAATCTGCTCCTGGATAAACTGTTGTTCAATAGCGCTGACACTTCCACCCATCGAATCAATTACCGCGATCAGCTCCTGCGCCCTGGCTTCAATTTCATCAGTCATTGATTCGATAAAGTATGAACCCGCCAGCGGGTCGGTGGTATCCGGCACCCCGCTTTCAAAAGCAATTATCTGTTGGGTTCTAAGTGCTATGGCCGCGGCTTCTTCAGTTGGTAAACTCAAAGCTTCATCATAACCATTGGTATGCAGCGATTGCGTGCCGCCAAGGATGGCTGCGAGCGATTGAAGCGTTACTCTCGAAATATTATTTAATGGTTGTTGTGCGGTGAGCGTGCTGCCACCGGTTTGCGCATGAAAACGGAGCATCATTGCTTTGGGGTCCGTGGCACCAAGATCTTTCATAATCTTTGCCCACATGCGTCTTGCTGCTCTGAATTTGGCTGCTTCTTCAAATAGATTGTTATGGGCGTTGAAAAAGAATGATAATCTTCTGCCAAATACATTGATATCAAGTCCTTTTTCAATGGCCGCTTTTACATAAGCTTTGCCGTTGCTAAGCGTAAACGCAATTTCCTGCACGGCGGTACTTCCGGCCTCACGGATATGATAACCCGAAATAGAAATGGTATTAAACTTTGGCGTTTCACGGCCGCAGTATTCAAAAATATCTGTGATAATCCGCATCGATGGTTTTGGCGGATATATATAAGTTCCCCGGGCAGCGTATTCTTTCAGAATATCATTCTGGATGGTACCAGTTATTTTTTTGAGATCCGCGCCTTGTTGTTTGGCGAGTGCAATATAAAATGCGAGCAGGATAAACCCTGTGGCATTGATGGTCATCGAAGTTGAAACCTGTTCGAGTTTGATTCCCGCAAACAGGGTCTGAATATCCTCGATTGTGTCGATCGCTACGCCAACCTTGCCAACCTCGCCTTCTGCCAGCGGGTGGTTGCTGTCGTAACCGATCTGTGTTGGGAGATCAAAGGCTACACTAAGCCCCATCACACCCTGCGACAACAGATAATGATACCGTTTATTACTTTCTTCTGCAGTGCTGAAACCCGCGTATTGCCGCATGGTCCAAAGCCGCCCGCGATACATATCAGGTTGTACGCCACGTGTAAAAGGGAACTCACCGGGATTACCCGGATCTGTTTTTGCATCTCCGGGCCCGTATACCGGTTTAATTTCTATACCTGCATCTGTTCGCTTAATCTGGGTCATAATTTCTTTTCACTAAAAAAATGCTGAACAGTGCGTTTTTACATCAGTTTTTTTGCCTCATAACTTAGTACATCAGCAACCACGTTATGAAGTGTGGCTTTGGGGTTCTGCGCCAGCATTTCGAGTATCGCGCGCCCAAGATCCTGTCCGCTTGCATCTGCCGGAAGAAAAGATGCAACCTGGTTAACGATCATAATATTCTGGTCCTTGAGATTGCGAACCGCATCCCAGGCTTCAGCCGTTACATATATCTGCTGCGTAACATTGTATTCAAATTCCTGTTTCATCTGCTGGGTCAGCAAAGATTGCATATCACGAACCCCGGCACCAGGCTGGTTGAGCCTGTTGATAATATTTGGCAGGGCAATACGCTCAGTAAGCAGGATTAATCGCTCATAAGCCTGCAGTTGAAGCTGGCGGGTGCTGTTATCGGGTGCCGTACCCGCACCGGTTGGTTTTACGGCCGCGGCCTTTGCCTGTTGGCGTTGTTTCCAGAAAAGAAATGCAAGAGTTCCTCCGATGGCAAAAGCAATAAGAAGTTGCCAGATCAACTGAGTGCTGGTTAACGACATAGATACATTTTAAGTTTAACAAAAATAGGGATTGTGGACCGTACTGAAACCGGTAGCGGTAGCTGCAATAACGCATCTTAATGGAATTGCTTATTTTTGCAGTCAAATATTTTGAAGTATGGAACTGACAGCGACTTCTCCTTTGACGTTTACGCCAAAGGCTATAGCAGAATTTACAAGATTAATGAGTGAACCGGGATTTGATAATTCAAAGCTGTTACGCGTTGGTGTAAAAGGTGGCGGATGTTCGGGCATGAGCTATATACTTGGTTTTGATCACCAGCAGGCAAATGATGACGTGCACGAGATAGATGGATTTAAATTTCTTTTAAATAAATCCCACAGCATATACCTGGCAGGAATGGAAATAGACTGGCAGGATGGTCTGAACGCCCGCGGATTCAGCTTTTCAAATCCAAATGCAAGTAAAACCTGTGGTTGCGGCACTTCTTTCGCCGTTTGATCAAAACGCTTGCAGACCGACGAAAGCAATCTTTGTGTAAATCATAAAAGCGACAGCAGCATTTGCCCTGATCGTTTATCGAAAGATAAAGGCTATCCGTCGAAACTATCAATCTGCTGACCGAAGAGTTTCTTTATGATGTCAAAAGAAAAGTAGTTTTGATCCGGATATGTTACCCTGATTTTTTTTAATTAAGTTTTTAGTGGTTTTTAAGCCGCACCCTGGTGCGGCTTATTTTTTTGTTTCCTCCGCACTCATCGGCTTTTTAGGCACAATCATCGAATATAGTAGCACAACTTTTCCGCGTCGTTTACATTCGCAATTATTTCATAGGAATTGTTTTTTGGTTCGGGAGCTGTAGGAGTACAGCTCCCCTTTTTTTAACTCAACCTGAGTGGGGCACAACCGCATTGACAATAAAGCTCTAAATTTGTTCCCACTCAATTGAAGGGAACATGAACGACAGCAATAAAGAAGAAGAAAGGTCACTTAATTTTCTGGAGGAGATCATCGGGAATGATCTGCAGAACGGTAAATACAAATCAATAGTTACCAGGTTTCCTCCCGAACCTAACGGTTACCTGCATATCGGGCACTCCAAATCAATCTGCCTGAATTTTGGTCTTTCCAAACAATTTGGCGGTAAAACAAATTTGAGGTTTGATGACACCAACCCTGTTACCGAAGACACTGAATATGTTGAAAGCATCAAGGACGATATCAGGTGGCTGGGATTTGAATGGGCCGAAGAACTGTACGCATCAGATTATTTTGACCAACTCTACGAATTTGCTGTTAAGCTCATCAACAAGGGACTGGCTTATGTTGACGATAGCACCAGTGAAGAAATAGCCGCCCTTAAAGGCACACCAACTGAACCGGGGAAAGATAGTCCCTACCGGTCAAGGTCAATTGATGAAAATCTCGCTTTGTTTGCAGCCATGCGCGACGGGAAATTCGCAGACGGGCAAAAAGTACTGCGGGCAAAGATTGACATGGCTTCGCCAAACATGCACATGCGTGATCCTATTTTGTATCGCATCAAACATGCCCATCACCACCGCACCGGCGATAAATGGTGCATCTACCCGATGTACGATTTTGCGCACGGACAAAGTGATTCTATTGAAAAAGTAACTCATTCCATTTGTACGCTTGAATTTATACCTCACCGGCCCTTATATGAATGGCTGATTGAGCAACTGGAGATCTTCCCTTCCAGGCAATACGAATTTGCGCGACTCAACATGACGTATACGGTAATGAGCAAACGAAAGTTGCTGCAGCTCGTTAACGATGGTCATGTAAAAGGCTGGGACGACCCACGTATGCCTACCATCTCGGGGCTTCGCAGACGTGGCTTTACACCTGAAAGCATCCGCCTTTTTGCTGATAAAATCGGGGTAGCCAAACGCGATAATATGATCGATTTTTCTTTGCTTGAATTCTGCATTCGCGAACACCTCAACCGCATTGCGTTGAGAAGAATGGTGGTGTTCGACCCGGTAAAACTCGTCATCACTAACTATCCTGACGGCCAAACCGAAATGGTTGATTCTGAAGACAACCCTGAAGATACTTCAGCAGGAACGCGCCAGATACCCTTCAGTAATGAACTGTATATCGAACGGGAAGACTTTATGGAAGAAGCGCCGAAAAAATTCTTCCGTCTTGCGCCTGGTAAGATGGTTCGTCTTAAAAGCGCTTACATCATAAAATGCGACTCATTTACAAAGGATGAAGCCGGCAACATCTCGGTTATACATTGCAGTTATCTTCCTGAGAGCCGCAGTGGAAATGACACTTCCGGACTTAAGGTACAGGGAACACTTCATTGGGTAAGCATCCGTGAAGCGGTAAACTGCGAAATCCGGATGTATGATCGTTTATTTAATGCAGAGGATCCATCGAACGAGGATGGCGATTTCAAAGATTATATCAACCCGAATTCATTACAGGTAATCGCAACGGCTTATGCAGAGCCCGCATTGCTAAACTCTAAGTTTGACGAACGTTACCAGTTTATCAGGAAAGGATATTTTTGCCTGGATAAAGAGAGTTCTGAAGAAAGGATGATCTTCAATCGCACTGTTACATTGAAAGATACCTGGCTCAAGGAAACAAAAAAACAGTAAGTTTTTCAGCGGTTTGCGGTTATCCCGCAAACCGTTTTTCTTTTTTATCAGAATGCTTTTTTGGAAGCGTTAGGCTTCGCCTGGCTCTTTGCTGCGGATAACCGGGCGTAATCAAATACCAGGTGGCAGAAAGCCTTTACACCCACATCAAGCTGGCTATCGTCGATCATAAAATCAGGTGTATGATGCGGAGCCGCCACTGCCGGATCAGTTCCTTTCGGCATGCCGCCCACATTGAAGAAAAAAGAGGGAGCCTTTTCACCAAAAAAAGAAAAATCCTCAGCACCAGTTGTCCAGGTGCCTGCGAGCAGGTTACCTTTTCCGGCAGCAGCCTCAAGTGACGGCAACATCATATCTACCAGCTCAGGGGTATTGTAAGTTACCAGCGTTTTGGTATCGATGCTAACCTCTGCCACAGCGCCTGCAGCTTCTGCCGTTTTGATCGCGGTATGACGGATCTTTTCATGCACATCTTTCTGCATCTTACTGTCCAACGTACGTATCGTGCCATCAAGCACCGCTTCTTCAGGAATAATATTATTTCTTAACCCGCTGTGAAACTTACCGATGGTAATCACCACCGGCGCTATCGTAAGATCTGACTGACGGCTCACTACGGTTTGCAGCGCAGTAATGATCTGTGTGCCCACTACAATGGGATCAATTCCCGTCCATGGTGTTGAGCCATGTGTTTGTTTGCCTTTGACCTTGATCGTGAACCAATCAGAGGAAGCCATAAAAGATCCGCTTTTATAACGCACCTTCCCTACTTCCAATGCTGAATTGATATGAATACCGAAAATAGCATCCACTTTAGGATTATCCATCACACCTTCTTTCACCATCAAAGGTGCACCGCCGGTTTCATCTCCAGGCGTTCCTTCTTCTGCGGGCTGAAAGATAAATTTAACTGTGCCTGGCAAATCCTTTTTCATTTCTGAAAGCACCTGGGCCGTTGCCATCAACATTGCGACATGTGTGTCGTGGCCACAGGCATGCATAACCGGCACTTCCTGGCCCAGATATTCAGCGGTAACAGTTGATTTATATGGAACATCCACGCGCTCTTTGACAGGTAATGCATCCATGTCCGCCCTCAAAGCAACGACAGGGCCAGGTTTCCCCCCCTTCAATATAGCAACAACACCGGTTTTAGCAACCCCTGTCTGCACCTCGAGCCCCAGTTTTTTCAGATGGTCGGCAACGTATTCAGCCGTTTTTACTTCACGGTTCGATAATTCGGGATGCTGGTGCAAATACCTGCGCCACTCGATGGTTTGCGGCAGAAGGGCCTTTGCTTTCTGGTCGGCAATTGCTGTGAAGTTTGACTGCGCCGCGGTTGTTCCGCTATATAAGATGGCGACGGTGAGTACACGGGAGATTGCTTTCATTCGTATGCTTTAAACGATAAATGATGATGGTGCTCCCAATATTAAATATAAAATCTTAAACCACCACTTAGAGGGGATCGCGCTCACCGAACAAAATGCTGCCAACACGAACCATGGTGCTGCCTTCTTCCAATGCAATTTTATAATCACTGCTCATACCCATACTTAAGGTATCAAATTCGGAACTGCGCACCATCCTTTTGCGACATTCTTCGAAAGCCATTTTAAGATAACGGAATTCTCTTCTCACCTGCTCGCTATCATCAGTGAAGCTCGCCATGCCCATTAGGCCGCTGATGGTAGTATTTTTTAACTGGTTGATCAATTCCAGTTTTGGAAGATCATCAACGATACGTAACAATTCTTCAAGGCTCAAACCAAACTTGGTAGCTTCACGTGCTACATGCAACTGCAATAAACATTTTACCTGTCGCTCATTTTTGATTGCCTGGCGGTCAATTTCTTCCAGTAACTGGTAACTATCTACACCATGGATCATATAAACAAAGGGAAGTATATATTTTGCTTTATTTCTTTGCAGGTGGCCTATGAAGTGCCAGCGAATGTCCTGTGGCAACAGCAATTGTTTCTGGATCAGTTCCTGCACATAGTTTTCGCCAAAGTCACGATGACCGATATCATACAAATCCTGTATATCACTGACTGGTTTATTCTTGGAAACAGCAACCACAGTAATATTTTTCTGTGATGACAGTTCCATCAGTTCCTTGTAAGCTGCTAAATTTATTGCCATTTTATACCGAGATTTTATTCCACCTGAGTGATTGCAAATTCTTTACCAGTATAATCAACACTGCCAGTGCCACGAGTGTGAGCGCGTACATCAGGTAAGTTCTTTCAAGCAAAAAATAATGTACCAGCACCAGGGCCCCTACCACCAGCACCTGCAATATCACCTGTATAAACCGCCCCGACTGTTGTTTGACATTGGGCTGCCGGGAAAACGGCAGGAAATGAGTTGACAGTATTGCCAGGGTGGCCAGGCTTACCAGGCTGTTTACGAGGCCCAGCAAAAAATCGTCCAGTACAGCCGCACCCCAGATAAATACGCCTGCCGACAAAAACAGGATGTAGAAGGGTACAAAAAACTTTACCACCATCGCTTTAATGGCCCCGGAAATCAGGTAACCTGGTTTTTGAACCGGCATACTATGATAAACCCATGAAGCCTGATAATTTTCATTAAAGGCGATCATCGGCAGCCCTGTTGCCACCGTGAAAAGCGGAAGATAAATCAGCCAAAGAAATTTACTGGAATAAGGCAGCAATGCGATTTGTTCTTCAACAGAACCCCTGTTGAAAAGCACAAGAAAAAGAATCACAGGTATATAACCGAGCGTTGGATAAAACTGCAGGCGGAAACCTTTGTCACGGCCTGTAATCATCCAGGCAAGTCCAAAACCTGCACGTTCTGTTAAGTCGGGACAAAGCCATCTGCTCAAGATATCGGGTAAACTCTTTTTCTCCTGTTTTGTTTCGATAGCCGCCTGTTTTTTCTGTGGATCGTTACTAAGATTACCTAACTGGCGCGAAAAAGCAGGCGAAAGATAGTTGTTCATCACCCGGAAAAGAATGACCGGTCCAAGGATGGCAAGCAAAATCATGATGAGATGCACCACATCAAAATTGAATTCATGCACGGCTTCTAATGCAAGCGCCATCCACACGGGCGGTAAAAGAAAAGAATACCACGATATATTAAATGTTGCGATGGCACCGTTCAGATCAATCATCCTGGGAATAACCTGGTAACCAACCGTAAACAGAAGTGTCATCACTATCTGGAAATAGGTCACAATTTCTTTCACCTTTTGTTCAGTGCTGAACCGCAACATCAGCAGGTAGAGTATATAGGTGAAAAAAACAGCGATTACCACGGTTAGTTGTGAAGTTATGATTGCACTTAAACCCACCAGCGCACCAAACTTGTAAAAGACGACAAGCAAAGGAAATGTACAGATTGCAATGCTGAACTGAAACAGGTAAAGCAGTACATGGATCAATCTTGCAAAAAACAAGGTCTTACTGTTCACGGGTCGAGGAAGCAGGATCTGGTTGTCTGTTGTATCGAGTAACACAGCTGAAAAATCGGTTATCAGCGTCATGGCCATCATAAAGATCACGTAAGCATGAAATATGATCATCCCGGTGACCAGTGTAGGGAGTTGATACACCGCCATACTCATAAAAATCCCGAACAGCGTATACAGGATCAAAACCGTTGTAAGATGGTTTTTATTCTCGTTCTGTTGCCCCTGCTTCCAGCTCATATACACGCGGCGTGTATCCATCATCAGTTTGAGTTCAACGATCGCGAACAGCCGGTCAGTATCTATGCCCTGTCGCCGGAACAAGGGAGTGAAAAGTTTCAGTACCCGAAGCAGCCATTTACCCATCTCAAAGATTTTTCATAATGTCAACAAATTCGCCGGCAGTACTGAGATGTTTTTCATTGCCGGTAAGTGCAGTGAAAATGGTTTCAAGTGACCCATGTGTACCGGCCTCTTTCAGTTCTTCAAAGGTACCATCGGCAATCACTGCTCCCTTATTAATGATCACGATCCTGTCACTGATCTTCTCAACAACATCCATGATATGAGAGGAATAAAATATGGTTTTACCGGCAGTTTTAAGTTGCGATAAGATTTCTTTTACAAGTATCACGGCATTTGCGTCAAGCCCGCTAAGTGGTTCATCCAGGAAAATAATTTCAGGATTGTGGATCAGGCCGCTGATCAGCAGCACCTTTTGTTTCATGCCTTTGCTGAAGCTGTTCATACGAACGTCGCGCTTATCGGCAAGCTCAAATAACCGGAGTAATTCAAGCGCTTTCTTTTTTGTCTGTGCTTCATCAAGCTTATACAACTTTCCCACAAAAGACAGGAACTCGGATGGTGTCAGCACATCATATAAAGCGGCGTTTTCGGGGATATAACCGATTTGTTGTTTTACAGCAACCGGATCTTTTCGAACATCAAAACCAAGAACATTTACTTCACCTTCAAAATCACCGATGATGCCGGTCAGTATCTTGATTGTTGTGCTCTTACCTGCGCCATTGGGTCCGATATAGCCAATAATAGCGCCTTTTTCAAAGGCAAGATCAATACCCTGCAATACATAGGTACCGTTGTATTTTTTTTTAACCCCTTCCAGACGGATAACGCTCATAGAAAACTTTATTTAAGAATGGCACGGCCGATAACGATGCGCTGAACTTCGCTGGTTCCTTCATAGATCTGTGTGATTTTGGCATCACGCATCAAACGTTCTACATGATATTCTTTCACATAGCCATAACCTCCGTGAACCTGGACAGCTTCGGTAGCGGTCCACATGGCGGTTTCTGAGGCATATACCTTGGCCATAGAACTACTTAGCGTATAGTCATTGCCGTTATCCTTGTCCCAGGCAGCGCGTAAACACAATAATCTTGCAGCCTCGATCCTCGTAGCCATATCAGCAAGCTTGAACTGGATTGCCTGGTGGTGCATAATTTCTTTACCGAACGCTTTCCTGTCTTTGGAGTAATTTAAAGCAAGTTCATAGGCGCCACTGGCAATACCCAGCGCCTGGGATGCAATGCCAATGCGTCCTCCCGCAAGTGTTTTCATTGCAAAAGAAAATCCAAATCCATCCTCTCCTATCCGGTTTTCTTTTGGAACGATCACGTCACTGAATGAAATGCTGTGTGTATCGCTGCCACGTATGCCTAGTTTATTTTCTTTTGGCCCTACAGTTACACCCGGCCAGTTTTTTTCTACGATAAAAGCATTGATACCTTTGCTGCCTTTAGCGACATCTGTTTGCGCCATCACCAGGTAAACTGAAGCGGAGTTACCATTGGTGATCCAGTTTTTAACACCATTTAACAAATAATGATCGCCCCGGTCTTCGGCCAGTGTGCGCTGCGAAGTGGCGTCGCTTCCGGCTTCCGGCTCACTTAAAAGAAAAGCCCCAATATATAACTCACCATCTTTGTTACCCTGTGCCAGCGGAGTAAGGTATTTTGTTTTCTGTTCGTGATTCCCAAACTTTTCCAGTCCCCAGCAAACAAGTGAATTGTTTACACTCATACACACACTTACACTCGCATCTATTTTGCTGATCTCTTCCATCGCGAGCACATAACTGATCGTATCCATGCCTGCACCGCCATAGTCAGGACTTACCATCATACCCATAAAACCGAGTTCTGCCAGTTTTTTGATTTGCTCCTTCGGAAACTTCTGTTGTTCATCTCTTTCAATTACGCCGGGTAAACATTCGGTCTGCGCAAAATCACGGGCTGCCTGCACGATCATCAATTGTTCTTCCGATAAGTTAAAATGCATAAAATCCGTTTAATGATGTAATGTTCAAAAATAGTAGAAATACAGCCAAATTATTATGAATTTCATAAGGGTTATGATATGGGTACGGCTTCGTTTAACGGCTTTAAAGTCTTATCTTCGCTATTCTGAATGCAATAGATATACTTCACGCGTTCGTGGCGGTATCAGGCACTGATTAGCCTGCAGACTTCTCATCAAATGATGAGCATGTCATGATTACGCCTTTATATTTTTACTGGAAATTATGCAGCACAATTCACAGATACAGGTTACTTCGGAGATAGGTCGGTTAAGACGGGTTTTGGTTCATAGCCCTGACAGCGGTCTTGGTAAGGTAGTGCCTTCCAAAGCACAGGACTGGTTATTTGAAGACATAGTGCATCTTGATACGATCCGTCGCGAGGAATACGACATGTATACCAAAATCCTGCTTTACTTTTTAGACAAAAGTAAAATCAAGGGACGTTTAAACGAGATAGATGCACCGGAAAACAAACGCGATTTTTATAAACCAAATCATGAATCTTTTTTCCGTTCCGAACAGGTGGTCGAGTTACAGTGGCTACTTGCAGAAATACTTGAGGACCGCGAAATACGACTTAAACTGGTTGCTTCAGTTTGTGCTATTGAAAACTGTTCGTATGAGGTAGAACAACAACTGGAAGATTTTCCTCCTGCTGAACTCGCAAAGATTTTCATTTGCGGATCCATCAGCGATAACAACATGTTGTTTCCTCCTGTCCCGAACCTGATTTTTACCCGTGATATGGGTATAGTGATAGACAAGTATATCCTGCTGAACAAACCCGCCAAACAGGCACGTATAAGGGAAGCATTGTTGATGAAGTATATCTTCTTCAATCACCCGATGTTTGCAGAGTACCGCAAAAATATTATCGAATTACCTGAAACTTATAACTACTTCCTGTTACCAGGCAACGATTCAGAAGACAAGAAAGTAACTTTTGAAGGTGGCGATGTTATGGTTGTTACACGCGACCATATACTTATCGGCATCAGTGAACGCACAACACTTGAAGCCGCTCACCAGGCGATCAACATTTTGTTTGAGAAGAATATTGTCAAAAAGATCAGCATCATCCGTATCCCGAAAAAACGGGATTATATGCACATTGACACGGTCTTTACACAGGTAAAGAAAAACGTGTGGGTGATGCTCGGCAATTTTTCGAAGAAGGCAGTTAAACACGAAAATTCCGACGCTGTCCGCAAAATGTTACTGGGCAATAAAAAAGATAAAGATGAAAAACTGCGCATCATGCAGTTTCGTCGCAAAGACGTCAGCAATCCAAAATATTTTGATAACCTGGAGGACCTGCTTCGCGATATCAGTGAAAACGACCTTGGATGCACAGAGAAGGTTAAGTTCATTTATTCAGGAAATAATGAGTTTCCGTTTGACGCAAGAGAACAATGGACCGACTCGTGTAACCTGCTTGCATTAAGAGAAGGCGTAGTGCTTGGTTACGACCGAAACGATAAAACTGAAGAAGCTTTCCGTGCAAATGGATTTTCAGTGATCGAAGCAAAAGATGTGATAGAAGGATGTGAAAACGGAACCCTGGATATAGATAATTTGCGGGATACTTTGATTGTGATGCCCTCTGCCGAGTTATCAAGGGCAAGAGGTGGTTTTCATTGTATGAGCATGCCGTTATTAAGAGATGACCTATAAAAAAGTGCAGACAGATGCAAACGACTTCGCGGATATTGATGATCCGGCCGCTTAACTTTTCATTCAACATACAAACTTCTGCAACCAATGCTTTCCAGCTCCGGGACGATGAACCGGATGTTCAGAAACGCGCCCGGGAAGAGTTTGATCATTTTACTGCGGTTCTTCAAAACGAAGGAATTGATGTGACTATCATTGATGATACGCCTGATCCGGAAACGCCGGATTCAATTTTTCCAAACAACTGGATCTCCCTGCATGATGATGGCACCGTTTGTCTTTACCCGATGCATGCACCTAACCGGAGACTGGAGCGCAAACCACATATCCTTTCGTGGTTGTCTGAACACTATGATATTAC
Organism: Bacteroidota bacterium; assembly: GCA_023416995.1. GTDB lineage: Bacteria > Bacteroidota > Bacteroidia > Chitinophagales > Chitinophagaceae > DATHKG01. The sequence continues at coordinate 228,207 of JAEZGI010000077.1, read as the reverse complement.
GAGCAGGATAGACCTTAGTGGTTTCGAAGATCACCAGTTATACCTGGAAGGTACCGGTAGTATGGTGCTTGACCGTACAAACAGAATTGCATATGCGTGTCTTTCACCCAGAACCGACATGCGCGTGCTTGAACGTTTTTGTACAATGATGAAATACAGACCGGTCGTGTTTCATGCCACTGATCCAAATGAAACGGCTATCTATCATACCAATGTAATGATGAGCGTGGCAGACGATTTTGTGATCCTTGCAACCGACACCGTTCATGATGAAAGAGAAAGAAATCATTTACTGCAGGTGATCCATCAATCAGGTAAAGAAGTAATTTCTATCAGTGTCGAACAGATGAATGAGTTCGCAGGAAACATGCTGCAACTGCATAACAACAAGCAGGAAAAACTGCTGGTAATGTCAACCCGTGCTTTTGAATCGTTGGCGCCTGAACAGATTGAGAAGATATCCCGATCGTGCAGGATCGTACATGCGCCGCTTACAATCATTGAGAAGATCGGCGGTGGCAGTGCACGTTGTATGATTGCCGAGATCCATCTTCCTGAAAAAAAGAAGGCCCGATAAAGTCGCCAAAACATACCCGGGTGAGGCTCTCCTTAGCTTCGTTATTGTCCGTTCGGGTTGGAACCTTTATACATTTTTGCAAGCGCCTCTTCAAAAGAAATTGGCTCATAACCAAGTTCTGCCCGGGCCTTAGATATATCAAAACCTGTTTTTAAAGGCCGGCGGCCAGGTTGACTAAACACAGAGGCGTTTACTTCCGTCATCAGCGATTTATCGAGCCCAAACCAGTCTGCCGTTTTAACCGCCATATCGTAGGGGGTAAGCACATCGCGGCCGGCGATATGGAAAGTACCTTCGGCGCTTTTAGCGATAATAAGAAGAATGCCGGCAGCAAGATCTTCCACGTAAGTGGGCGTCCGCACCTGGTCGCTAACTACCTTTATTGGTTTTGATGCTGAGAGATTGTCCTTAACCCAACTGATAATGTTTGAACGGGTGCCGGTAAGTGTGTTACCATACACCAGGCAGGTGCGCACGATGCTCCACGGCATTTCGCAGGTTTCTATAAGGCTTTCGGCCTGCATTTTGGTAAAACCGTACCAGTTTACAGGGCCGAAATCGTCATCCTCCGCATAGTTGCCCTTAGCGCCGTCAAAAACAAAGTCGGTGGACACATAAATGAGGTGCCGGGAGAACATTTCGGCATTAACCACAATATGCGAGGTTCCCTGCACATTGATACGCTCACACAACTCCTGGTTCTGTTCGCACTCATCTACCTGGGTCATTGCGGCCGCATGTACCACTACCTCCGGGCGTTCTTTCCTGAAAACCTCGTGAACCGACAATTCGGTAGCAATATCTACGTTGTAGTACGCGTACTCCGAAGCATTAAATGGCAACCGGGATTCACCACGTCCGATTGCTATGACCTCGTAACCCTTTTTTAGCAATAAACCCACGAGGTGCTGGCCCAGTAAACCATTAGCTCCGGTTACAAGTATCTTCATAACAGTTCTTTATTTGTGGCTCGCGCTCAGATTTTTACGCAAGGTTACTAAATTTTCAAGTTGTTGTGATCTGCTTGTGTATCAAAAACAAAACCGTATTTTTGCGGCTTGCTTAAATTTGAACTGAACAAAAACCAAAGATGAGTATCTCAAATTTGAGAATATTTAAATAATTACTAACTGAGTTGAATACATGGCAAAAAAGGTTTCTAAAATTGGAGTGTTGACTTCGGGTGGTGATGCTCCCGGCATGAATGCGGCCATCAGGGCCGTGGTGAGAACGGGAATTTATAATGGAATGGAAGTATTTGGAATTATGCGTGGATACGCTGGTATGATTGAAAACGACATCGTACCAATGCATTCAAGAAGCGTGGCCAACATCATTCAACGCGGTGGAACCGTCCTGAAAACTGCACGGTGCAAAGATTTTTTTCAGCCTGAAGGCAGACAAAAAGCATACGATAACCTGAAAAAACTGGGCATCGACGGACTTGTTGTAATCGGTGGTGACGGTTCTTTCAAAGGTGCTGATATTTTCAGCCGCGAATTTGATATCCCCTGTATTGGTCTGCCTGGCACGATCGATAAAGATATCGCCGGTACTGACTTTACCATTGGTTTTGACACTGCCGTGAACACTGCAGTGGAAGCGATTGATAAAATCCGCGATACAGCCGATGCACACGACCGGCTCTTTATTATTGAAGTAATGGGCCGGGATGCCGGATACATCGCATTGCATAGCGGTATCGCCACCGGTGCTGAGCATATCCTGATCCCGGAACGTAAAACCGATATCGAGGCGCTTGTGCTATCCCTCCAGGAAAAAGAAAGAAGAAAAAAACTCGTGAATATGGTCGTAGTGGCCGAAGGAGACGAATTCGGCGGTGGCAACGAAGTTGCGAAAGTTGTAAAAGAACGTATGCCCGCAGCCGATGTAAGGGTTTGCATCCTCGGACACATTCAACGCGGTGGATCACCAACCTGTATTGACAGGCTGATCGCCAGCCGTATGGGTTATTCAGCCGTAGAATGCCTTATCGAAGGACGCCACAATGTTATGGTAGGGATCATGAACAACAGGATGCATTATACTTCACTTGAGCGTGCCGTAAAATCGAAGCAGCGCATCAGTGAGGAATGGATCAAAATTGTGAAGATCCTGGCAAGCTAACCACAAAGTCAAAATCAACCTTTTCAGGGGCACGCGATTTTGACTTCTTTTTTTTTATTAAGTTCATTTAATTAATTCTGATAAACTATACTAAACCATGGCAAGAGATCTTTCGAAATACATTTATGGCGAAATGGATAAAGAGGCAGGCATTCAGCACTCATCGCACCGAACCAAAATAGTAGCAACCGTTGGTCCCGCTTGCGACACCTACGAAAAGCTGCTCGAACTGGTAAAGGCAGGGGTAAACATTTTCCGTCTTAACTTCTCTCACGGAACCCACGAAGACAAAGCAAAAATCATCGATCATATCCGCCAAATCAATAAAACAGAACCATATAGCATTTCCATCCTTGCCGATCTGCAGGGACCAAAACTGCGTGTTGGTGAAATTGGCAATGATGCGTTACTGATTGAACCCGGCGATATCCTCACCTTTACATCAAAAGAAAAGGTAGTAGGAACAAAAGAAAAGATCTATGTCTCCTACCCCAACCTGCATGAAGATGTTGAAGTGGGAAACAAGATCATGATTGATGATGGCAAACTTGAAGTGGTTGTTGAAGAAATAACTCCCGCCGGTGAAGTGAAAGTGCGTGTTACTTATGGAGGTCTTCTTTTGCCTAAAAAAGGCGTGAACCTTCCGGATACCAAGATCTCTTTGCCTGCTATGACAGAAAAGGACATCATTGACCTCGCATTTATTATTGAAAAAGAATGTGACTGGGTTGCATTGTCGTTTGTAAGAAAAGCTGAAGATATAGTTGATCTGAAAAGAAGACTGGCAGAAAAGAAAAGCAAAACAAAGGTTATCGCTAAAATCGAAATGCCATCTGCGCTTACTGATCTCCGGAACATTATTGTTGAATCTGATGGTGTAATGGTTGCTCGCGGCGATCTTGGTGTTGAGTTACCGGTTGAAAAGGTGCCGATGGCGCAGCGTGATATCATTCGCAAATCAATTCACCGTGCTAAACCTGTGATTGTGGCAACACAGATGATGGAAAGTATGATTGACCGCGTAAAACCGAACCGCAGTGAGATCACCGACGTCGCCAACGCTGTGCTTGAAGGCGCGGATGCCGTGATGTTGAGCGGCGAAACCGCTACTGGTAAACACCCCGCACTTGTTGTACAAACGATGCGTAAGATCATTCTTGAAGTGGAAAAAACAGAATATCGTTATAACCGCGAAGAAGATCTGAAACCACAGCCACACTCTCCTTCATTTTTAAGTGATGCTATTTGTTATAACGCATGTAAGTTATCAAGCGATGTGCGGGCAGATGCTTTGGTTGGTATGACCCAATCCGGTTATACAGCGTTTATGCTTAGCAGTTACCGTCCTAAAGCCCCGCTGTATATTTTTACAAAAGAACGTAGCCTGGTTAACCAATTAAGTTTAAGCTGGGGCGTACGCGCATTTTTCTATAATGAAGAAGAAAGTCTTGATGAGATCATTCACGACCAGATCGAAATCCTTAAAGAACGCGGATTTGTGCAGGAAGGCAGCATCGTGGTTAACACAGGAAGTACCCCGGTGGACCTGCATTTACCAACGAATGTTATGAAGATTACAAAGGTTGAATAACAAACTGTTGTTGTATAAAAAAAAGGATGATTGCTTTTGCGATCATCCTTTTTTTATGGGTTTTATTACTCCTTAAGATATTAAAAACACAACTGGTAATGACAGCCGGGTTTTAACATTTTTACCTGCTACTTTGCCGGGTTTCCAACCGTTCATTTGTTTAACCACACGAATCGCTTCCTGTTCCAATCCGTAGCCAATATTATCGCTGGTAGCTTCGGCTTTTGCGACCCTGCCATTTTCATCAAGCACGAAAGTAACCTGCACAGTTCCTTCTACATCATCGGCCACTGCTTCCTGCGGATAGCGAATATTGTTGCTGATAAAACGTTGGATCGCCTTTTTACCGCCGGGAAATTCGGGCATCACATCAGTATCTACATAAACGCCTTCGTTATCCTTTTGCTTTGAATCAGCTTTAAATACCGACAATGAAGCCGCAGGTTTTGTTGGCCTGACTGCTGATACCGATTTGCTGCCACGAGATGAATCTTTCTTTACTGACGAATCATTTTGTTTCGGTGTATTTCGCTGAAAGCTATCATTCTGTGGTACTGCATCTTTCGGCGGATTACTTTCATGGTGCTGCTGGTAGTAATCTGAGCCACGTTGAGCAGTATCTACAGCACCATCGCGCTCTTCAGACTTATAATCTTTATCGCTATCAAAATTACAGGCGGCAAATAAAGTCACTAATGCAATTACTGATATTGATAATGTTGAACGGCTCTTATTGTATAATCTGTTCATAATGGAAAATTTAAGTGAACGTCTTAGTGAGACAATACCTTAAGTGTTCCAAAATAAGTGCCACATTCAGATACTAAACGGGTTTAAAGATCGATGGGAATTATATTCTACATCTCACGAGCCGCTGCAGCTCTTAACTGTTGCACGATAGATGAAAGTTCATCGGCTGATGAAACATATACATTGCCTATATCGAGTATAGCTGGATTTTGATAGAGCACTTCGTGTTCAGCAGTTGCTGCATCGCGCAATTTTCTGCGTCCGGAAGTATGAAATTCCGTTGCGCCGGTTTCACGGATCATTTTTTCAATGTTGGTGGCATTGATACCCGCACCCGGCATAATAACAATACGGCCCGCAGCTTTATCAACAAGTTCTTTTATTTCAGCAGTAGCATCGGGGGCCGCGCTTTTAAGACCACTGGTGAGTATTCGCTCACACCCTGCATCGATGATGGCTTCCAGTGCCGCATACGGATCGGGTACGGCATCGAATGCGCGGTTACAGGTAACACCCATCGGGTATGCGAGTGCAACGATCTTTTTCAGCCGATCAGCATCAATGGTACCATCCTTACGTTGAACCCCAACCGAAATGCCGTCACAACCAAGTTGTTTACACATTTCGATATCCTTCAGCATAATCGCAAATTCATCATCATCATAAAAATAACTACCTGCACGCGGACGGATGATCGGATATAGTTGTATTGAAATTGATTTTCGGGTCCGGTAAATCGCACCGTACGATGGTGTGGTGCCACCTTCTATTGGATTATCACATAATTCCGCACGCACTGCCCCGACTTGTTCAGCAATGATGGCAGATTGTATATTGAATGCACAAACTTCAAGAAACATTTCCGATGATTTATCTTAGTACACAGATTTTGCGTTAAACACTTTATCAGTTTTGCCACTTTTTACAGAATACGTGAACCCTTTCTGTAAGGCATAAGCACCGTATTCACCCTTATTGTTTAAAGCAAGGAATCCGACCTGCACTTCGCGTGCTTTTTTGGGATTTCGTTTAATGATCCGTTCGACTGCTTTTTTACAGGCGAGTTCCGGGGTATGCCCCTGGCGCATTAGTTCAACTACCAGATGCGAGCCCACTATCCGGATTACTTCTTCACCTACGCCCGTAGCGGTCGCTGCGCCTACTTCATTGTCTACATACAAACCGGCACCGATAATTGGCGAATCTCCTACCCTTCCTTTCATCTTATACGCCATGCCGCTTGTTGTACATGCTCCGCCAAGATTACCATTTGCATCTAAAGCAAGCATTCCAATGGTATCATGATTATCGGGACCACCAGGCATTGGCACATCCTGTTTCTTATATAATTGATTTTCGATGTTCATGATTGGCTGGTATTCGGCAGTCTTCAACCACTCCTTCCAGGCTTTTTCCGCTTCTTCGGTTAACAGGTTCTCCTGTTTGAATCCGTTTGCAAGTGCAAACTGAAGTGCGCCTTCACCGACAAGTACCACATGAGGGGTTTTGTCCATTACCAGTCTCGCAACATTGATCGGATGTTTTATGTGCTCGAGGCACATCACCGATCCGCAGTTATACAAATCATCCATGATACAGGCATCGAGCGTAACCCGGCCATCCCTGTCAGGTAAACCACCATAACCGACAGACTGGTTGGCCACATCGGCTTCAGGGATCATCACTCCTTTTTCTACCGCATCTACGGCGCGTCCATAGGTACTTAAAGTTTTCCAGGCTTCGGTATTGGCTGCCTGTCCAAAATCCCAGGTAGATATTACAACAGGATCATTTCTTTTTGAAGGAGAAGGTACATTTTCACCAGGCAGAATGAACAAACCCGCGGAACCCAATAAACTGTTTTTAATAAACGATCGCCTCTTTTGCTGACTGATATTATTCTCCATTATTATTTGCTGCTGATTTATTCTCTTTTATATACTTTTTTAAACTAGCCTTTGCATTTTTCCGGATACTGCGTTGTAAAAATGGTGTCCAACCAAACAATAAACCTGGTGTTCCCAGCGCTTGTTTGCTCCATTTCCAAAGATCAAAGTCATCCATATGTTCAACGATCTTTCCGTCATGAAATTTAAAGTGAGCGCGAACATCATTGATCACCTGCCGACCGGTCTTTGAAAACGTATACATGGCCACCCAATTACAAGAACCATATTCATCTCCTACCTTAATATCCCGGAAATCCAATGAGAAATTTTTCGCATTACTGCATAACATCCTCCACATCGCCGCGGTTCTGGACGCATCCAATTGTTCAAAAACAGGGTCCCAGAACACAACTTCCTCATGGTAGTTTGAAATCATACCTTCGGCGTCCAATGCAGCAAACGAGTTATAAAAATTTTCAATCAGTTCTCTATGGAGATGCATAAAATGTAAGATAAGGGTTGATGAACATTCGCTAAATTTAAAGCTCCGACACAGTATACCGCGTAAAATTAACGCCAAATGAGGAAATTAACTCTTTTTGTGCTGTACATGGCAATATGGTTTTGCGGGTGATTAACTAAAACGGCCCGGCCTTGCTATTACGGGTTGGAAACCTTTGCAAAACGAATTAAGTATTACGATCTTCGTGGCCCTTGCAACCCGATGCAGGTTAACAAATCATATTAAATTTACACATAGAATGAAATCTCAATCCATCAGCACTCTTGTGAAAAAGGCGACTGCAGCGACATTGCTGGCGACTTCATTAATGATCAATCCTGCTGTATCCCAATACAAGTACACAGCACCAACGGATCCATTGGTAGTTAAAAAACTGGCTGAATGGCAGGATCTGAAATTTGGTTTGTTTATGCATTGGGGCACATACAGCCAATGGGGAGTTGTTGAAAGCTGGAGCCTTTGCCCGGAAGATGAAGGCTGGACACAACGCAGGGGGCCGCATGCAGGCAACTACTTTGAATACGTAAAAGCTTATGAGAAGCTGCAGACTACTTTTAACCCGGTTAAATTCAACCCGGAAAAATGGGCAGACGCTGCAAAAAAAGCAGGTATGAAATACGTGGTGTTTACCACTAAACACCATGATGGTTTTAATATGTTTGATACGAAACTTTCAGACTATAAAATCACCGATCCTAAAACGCCATTTTCATCCAACCCAAGAAGCAATATAGCAAAGGAGATATTCGATGCATTTAGAAAAGAAAACTTCCTGGCCGGCGCTTATTTCTCAAAACCTGACTGGCACAATAAAGATTACTGGTGGCCATACATGCCGCCGAAAGACCGGAATGTAAACTATGAACCCACAAAGTATCCCGAAAAATGGACAGCCTTTAAGGATTTTACTTATAACCAGATTGAAGAATTGATGACAGGTTATGGTAAGATGGATATACTATGGTTAGATGGCGGTTGGGTAAGACCGTTATCGACCGTTGACACAACTGTTGAATGGCAGAAAGGTATCAAAACGGATCAGGATATTGATATGCGCCGTATTGCGACGATGGCAAGAAAACACCAGCCGGGTTTGATAGTAGTGGATCGCAGCGTTCCTGGTGAGTTTGAAAATTATACCACACCTGAACAGGAAGTACCACATGAACCGTTGAGTTATCCATGGGAAACCTGCATGACCATGGGTGATTCCTGGAGTTATGTACCAAACGACAAATACAAATCGGCGCATCAACTGATCCACTTACTGGTTAAGGTTGTATCGCGCGGTGGTAACTTTTTATTAAACATCGGTCCCGGCCCTGATGGTGACTGGGACCCGGTTGCGTATGAACGATTGGAAGAGATTGGTAAATGGATGAATGTAAACAGTGAAGGTATCTATAACAGCAAATCTTTCGCCCCGTACTCAAGCGGTAACACTTACTTCACTCAAAGTAAAGATGGCAATAAACAATATGCATATTATCTATTAGAAGACAGTATCCCGGTAAAGGAGAACCTGACTATCGCGGGGTTTGTTCCCGCTGCGGGAAAAAAGGTAAGGATGGCTGGTTATAACGGTAAATTGAAGTGGAGTGCCCGCGATGGTAATCTTCTTGTAACACTGCCTAAAGGTTATCTCGCAAAAACTAAGGAAAAACATGCCTTATGTTTTATTATCGAATGATGATTTTTGAAACCATTCATAGAATTTCATAACACTTCAACAAATTGATTTTAATTTCGCAATTCAAAGCATCAAACTTCTAACAAAAAAACGAAAATGGTAGACGCATTCGAAAAGATTCCGGTCCAGATTTATCCGGATATTAAGACGGGTTCTGCATTTATGGCCCGGGAAATTGCTAATCTGATCAGGGATAAACAGGCAAAAGGTGAAAGAGTTGTGCTTGGATTGGCGACAGGGTCCAGTCCCAAGTCATTATATAAGGAGCTTGTGCGGATGCATAAAGAGGAGAACCTGAGTTTTAAAAATGTGGTTACTGTTAACCTGGATGAATACTACCCGATCGACAACGATGCTTTGCAGAGTTATAATCGTTTTATGAAGTTTCATTTGCTGGATCATGTTGATATTGATCCTGCGAATATTCATATCCCGAATGGGGAGATTAAAAAAGAAGACATCAAGGCCTATTGTATGGCCTATGAGCAAAAGATCGAAGAGTTGGGCGGCATTGATCTGCAATTACTGGGTATAGGTAACAATGGTCATATCGGTTTTAATGAGCCGGGCTCAAGTATATACTCGCGTACTCGTTTGGTGACGCTTGATAACAGTACCCGGATTGCGAACTCTTATGAGTTTGCTAATATTACGCAGGTACCAAGACTGGCAATTACCATGGGTATCAGCAGCATTATGAAAGCTAAGCGCATTTTGCTGATGGCCTGGGGCCAGGGTAAGGCGCCTGTGGTTCAGAAAGCAGTGGAGGATCAGGTTACAGAACAGATACCAGCTTCATTATTACAACAGCACAATGATTGTTTGTTTGTATTGGATGAACCTTCTGCAGCGGAGCTTACACGTTTTAAATCTCCATGGCTCACCGGCGAATGCGAATGGACGCCGAAGATGATTCGTAAAGCGGTTATTGGCCTGTCTTTGAAACTTGGCAAGCCGTTGCTGAGCTTAACGAATAATGATTACAGGGATTCAGGTTTGAGCGATTTGCTGGTAGAAGCAGGCGATGCTTACGAGATCAACCTGCAGGTGTATTATATGATGCGTGACAGTATTACCGGCTGGCCAGGTGGTAAGCCAAATGTATTGTTACCAAATCACCCTGAGCGTTCACAGCCCTACCCTAAACGCGTGGTAATTTTTTCACCGCATCCTGATGATGATATCATTTCGATGGGTGGTACTTTTCAACGTTTACACGACCAGGGACATGATGTGCATGTGGCCTATCAGACTTCCGGGAACATCGCGGTGACAGATGAGTTTGTCACAAGATTTATGGACTTCGCGGTTGGTTTCGATGAGTTGTTTGGAATGGAGAGCACTAAATCGACCGAGTTGTTGAATACGGCCCGGGCTTACCTGCTTGGTAAAAAAACCAACCAGGTAGACACGCCGGATATCCGCGCGATCAAAGGATTGATCCGTCGTTGTGAGGCGAAGGCAACCTGTCGTTATGTAGGTATCAGCGAGGATAATTATCACTTTATGAACCTGCCGTTTTATGAAACGGGAACGATCGAAAAAAAGCCGATGGGCGAAGAAGATGTGGAGTTGACGATGGCTTTGTTGCGAAAGATTAAACCACAGCAGGTATTTGCTGCCGGTGATCTGGCCGATCCGCATGGCACACACAAGGTTTGCCTGGATATCGTTTTCGAAGCCCTGCGTCGTATTCGTGCGGCTGGTGATGCCTGGGTAGAAGAATGCTGGATGTGGCTTTACAAGGGTGCCTGGCAGGAATGGGATATCAGTGAGATCGAGATGGCGATCCCGATGAGCCCTGACCAGGTGATGAAAAAACGTTTTGGCATTTTTATTCACCAGTCGCAGAAAGATATGGTGCCATTCCAGGGTTCTGATACCAGGGAGTTTTGGCAGCGTGCCGAGGACCGCAACGCGGCAACGGCGGATTTGTATGCGAAGCTGGGGTTAACGAAGTATGCGGCGGTGGAGGCTTTTGTGCGTTGGCATTATTAATCATGCCGATCTGGGCTATCGGGAGGGACATTTTTTCAAAAAACTTGATGTGCAATTGATAAAATGAGTTGGCAGATAAAGTTGTTTGCATTATTTTTGCCGTCCGATTTACAACAACAGCTAACGCGAAGCGTTGCAAATCAGGGATTCACAAAAATCCGGCTGCGTAGCTCAACTGAATAGAGCATCTGACTACGGATCAGAAGGTTTCAGGTTTGAATCCTGACGCGGTCACACTTAAACAGTCTCATCGAATGATGGGACTTTTTTTTTGCGTATTGCTCAACTGAATAGAGCATCCGGTCTACGACCTGGAAGGTTTCAGGTTTGAATCCTGACGCGGCCACACTACAGGAAAGGGTTTCAGCTAAAATGTTGGAACCCTTGTTTATTTTTTTCGACACACTTTCGACACACCCAATCACAACTCGCAGCATTTATTAGAAAGGGATCTGGTTATGAAAGGAGCACAACTCACCAAAGAGTTCGCGCTTTTTTTAAAAGAAGCACTTGGATAATCATCCGATCAGCTGTCATGTGCTTGGTAGACTTTATCAGATTGACGGCAAAAAACTTCAACAACAAAACAAAAATCACATCAGCGATTATACCACCTGGGATCAACGGGATCATGCTACAGAATGGCTGCGGTTTGAAAAGAATATGGGTGCCTACCTGAGTATTGATGAGACTGCACCGATCGCCATGTTATTCAGTTACCCGGATGTTTAGATATTTGGAAGTTGGCAGGATGATTTGATGCAACACTATCCGGATTAGGCATCTATCCTTTCCGCGTAGCTTCATCCAACATCCGGTGTAGCCTGCACCAGCAATAAAAAGGCTGGAGTCTGATCGCCGCGCAGTATTGATTTCGTGATTTCTTTGCTATATACTTGTCATCGTGCAATTACAAACGACCGTTTATAGATATCGTACTTATGCGCGGGGTATCCTTGTCGGGTATATTATCGTTTTCATAGTTTTCTTTATGGCATCCGCCTATCTTACTTCCCCTGCCATAATATTTTTAGGGCTGTTTGTATTCGGATTTCCAATAGTTTCGGCCATTTCACCAAGGTCTCCATTCGCGCTTCGGTCAGTTGACAGAAAGTTATTAATCCTTGATACTTCAGGAATAAAATGGGGCACGACTGTCTTTTCAATTGGATCAGCTAAGCACATAAAGGTTTATCTCCATGCCTTTGAAAGTTTTGTTGTACTCTTAGGTTCGGAAGGTGCAATCGTGCGGGAATTCGGCGACAAAAATAAGCTGTCATTCAGGTATGAAGGTGAAACATATGAATTCACTTTCTTTCTCGCAAATTATGGCCAATACCTCTCATTGTTATATATACCAGCGGACTGGCAGAGTGTAGGAAACGTTGAGAGCGTCCGGCCAGCTTATAGTCATCAATTCATCATTGATCAAATGCAGAACGGCTATAATGAACGGCTATGATCCCGATGAAACAAGATATTTGCCGGTTCTTTGTTTTTGTAAGTGTGAAATAATATCATAATTCTGGTGAGTAAATCGGGAGTCACTAAAACAATGATAGTGAAGAATTATTTTCTTTACATTCGGTTTCCTAAAAAACATACGACACTATGCATTTTTTTTACTTACGCAGGGAGTTTACCTGTGCAGCGTTCATTGCTCTTATATTGCTCACTGCCTCTTGCGGGGATTCGAATTCCAAAGAGACATCCGCAGAAGCAAAGCTTGCCTTCGGACGCGTCATTCCTAAACCAGTCTCGGCAAACGCCACTGGGAAAAGTTTTATACTTACCAGCGAGACAACAATCGTCGCCTACACATCCTCAGACCTTGGTAGTATTGCAGATTATCTCGCAGAAACTCTCAAGACTGTGACTGGCCTCTCCCTGAATCCTGGCACCGGCACCGGCAATGAAGGGAACACTATTACTCTTTCTCTCAGTGGTGGACCATCTTCTCTGGGAAACGAAGGATATGAAATGCAGATTGATGAAAAACAAATAAAGATTACCGCGAACAAACCCGCCGGTATATTCTATGGCGTGCAGACCCTTCGCCAGATGATCGCTGACAAGGATGATAAATCAGAGCGCGACAAATGGGAAATTGCAACTGGAAAGATCACTGACTATCCTGAGTATGCGTGGCGCGGTTCCATGCTCGATGTTGCGCGTCATTTTATACAGGTCGAAGATGTAAAACGTTACATCGATTTGCTGAGCTATTATAAGATTAACATTCTTCATTTGCATCTTAGTGACGACCAGGGATGGCGCATTGAAATTAAATCCTGGCCCAACCTCACGGCAGTCGGTGGCCAAAGCCAGGTTGGTGGCGGCAAAGGTGGTTTCTATACACAGGAGCAATACAAAGATATTATCGCTTATGCACAGAATAGGTTTATTACAATTGTTCCGGAGATAGATATGCCTGGTCACACAAACGCGGCGCTGGTTTCGTATCGCAATGAACTGCTTCCAAGCCCTTCAATGAGCCTGCAAGCCGGGGAAACACCCAGACCGATCGCAGGCATCCCTCACACCGGCATCGAAGTTGGATTCAGTACCCTCAGCCTGGAAAAGGAACAGACCTTTAAGTTTGTCAATGATGTGATTCGCGAAATTTCTGCAATAACTCCCGGGCCGTATTTCCACATAGGTGGTGATGAAGCGGCGGTCACGAAAAAACCGGACTATATCACGTTCATTAATCGCTTCAAGGAAATTGTTAGAGCTAACGGAAAGATCATGGTGGGATGGGAAGAAACAGCACAGGGAAATGTCGACGCAGAAGCTATAGTTCAATACTGGCACTCCGCGGAATATGCAAAGATGGCTGTTGACAAGGGCGCCAAAATACTATTTTCACCTTCTAAGAAAGCGTATCTCGACATGCAGTATGACTCAACTTCACGTATCGGGCTCCATTGGGCTGCTTACATCGAAGTTGATTCATCCTATCAATGGGATCCCGCGAAGCTTGTGCCAGGTATCGGGCGTGAGAATATCATGGGTGTTGAAGCACCACTCTGGACGGAAACGGTAGTGACGATGGACGATATCGAATACCTTGTGTTTCCACGACTTCCGGGTGTCGCAGAAATTGGATGGACACCTTCGTCAGCGCGAAACTGGGATGATTACAAGGGCCGACTTGCTAACCATGCGAAAATGTGGAAGGCAATGGGAATTGATTATTACCGCTCGCCCAAAGTTCAATGGGCTGATTAAGTCGAAGACAAACAAACAGAAGTCCCGCGAATTGCGGGATTTTTTTTTGATCATTGCCACTCCACAGCTACCACAGCTATAAACAACCCGGTAAAAAAGAAGACGCATGCGACGACGGAACCGACATTGGCAGGATGATTTTCGCAAAGCGGCCTGGAGTGTCTAAAGGCATTCGCCAAACGATCGTTTTGATATTAAATTTTTTAATGAACCAACCCGCGACAATGGTATCTTGAAAATTATCTTAATAAAAAAAACTGCATCAATTTGAAACCAAATACGATCGTTCAGAAGTCACTAGCGCCTGTCGTTATTTTTATCGTCTCGCTGTTTTCTTTCGAAAAGCTGTATTCACAATCAACAAATGATAATGTTTTGGTGAGTGTGGACTTTGAAAGTGCGCAAGCTATCGTAAAGCTGATGAGCTCAAAAAAAGCTGACACCAATGAGATATCACGGGTAGCCGCCATGACCGGCAATAATAAACTTATTGCAAAAGTTAAAGGCTATAGCGGTGCAGGAGAAGACAAATTTAAAGCGACTCTCAAAGAAATCATAGAAACCGGCAACATTAAGGGCGATGACCATTACAAGTGGAAAGACGTGAAAAACCGCCTTCCGGAGATACAAAAACTCATTACTTATCTGTCTTTAAATGAAAAAAGGTTCCTGGAAGATGTGAAGGCACTCATTGGGCCTTATGTTCCCGATACGCTCAAAGCGAGCGCCCGTGCGTGTTTTCTTGTTGGTGGTGGTGCGCTCGGGTTTACGACAGGAGGAGATCCGACTTTCAATGTTGCACTTCAACAGATAGGGAGCGATCTGGAGGGTCTGAAATATCTTGTTGCCCATGAGTTATATCATTCCTTGCAGGATGCGGGTCAAGACACCAGGAAAACACCACAGGGGGCCAGTGCCGAAAACCGCTTTCGGGCATCGTATCAATTGTTTTCTAACCTTTGGTCCGAAGGATCAGCAAACTTTGTTGGCGACATGTCGTTAATTAAAAATGCCGGGGACTTCACAAAATCACAACAGGCATTGTTGAGAAAAAATGACGAGCGCAGGCGAGAAAACTTTGCTTTATTCGACGCACTAATTTACAAGCAGTTCCATGATAGCACTACTTCGTATGGAACCAGCTATAATATCGTCTTCACAACAGGATATGATGAAGTTGGTTATGCAATGGGATGCGAAATAGCCAGAATGATTGTAAAGTATAAAGGCGCGAAAGGTCTCGCCGCGATTATAGTGAATGATCCGCTGTTGTTTGTTAAACAATACATCGAACTATATTTGGCTCACCCGGAAGACAGGTCATTCATCAGATTCAGCAAGAGCACCGAAATGATTATTGAAAAACTTACGCCATGGATTGATAGATTTTAAGACGGGCTCTGGCCCTCATCGACAATCCTCTCAAAGCCGGCGGGACAAAACATCCCGTAACAGGTTTGAATCACTGTCACGGTTAAGCGCAAAAAAGTCCCATCATTCGATGAGACTTCTTTTATCAAATTAGCACATGCGAAACAGCATCCCGCAGATACAACTTTATTATTGCCCACAAGTCGGGAACTTGCAACCTTTATCGTTATCGGTTTGCAACATTGTAGTAACACGATAATCGCCAGATGCATGACAGGAATAATATGTGGAAGTCTTTCCGGATGCTACACCATATTGCAAACCACAATCCCATACTCCGTTTTTCTTTTTGATCGCAATCCGAATAGCTAACTTCTGTTGTGAGTTGTTTGTAACCTTGACTGAAAGATCGTCTTTGCTGCCACAGTTATTAATCCATGAAGTGGTTACTGAAACAGAACTATTCCACGATGCGCAACTGGGAGTACCGCTACCACTTCCACTTCCACTACCGCTTCCACTACCACTGCCACTGCCACTGGTATTACCATTCTCATTTGAACGATATATCGAACCGCTTGGATTGGCTTCATAAGCAGCACTACAGGAAGTGTAACAATAATCAGTTGCTGTGTTATAGAAAGGGTATCCTGCAGGCGCACATTTACCTGTATAAACGGGATACCCATTAGCGCAACTGCCGGTGCCGGTCCATTGCGTAAAGGAGCATGAATTGTCTCCTTCAATTACCTCTTCTTTAGTGCAGGAAAAATATGAAACAGCGATCAGGGATACAAGCAAAAATTTTGCAACGTTTTTTTTGATAATCATATATTGAAAAATTAGGGTACGGGGATTTGTCAAAAAAACGTCGTCTATAGTAATTTATTATTTACACCTAATATATAAATTGCTTGAATATGTTTAAAGATGTGCGATAGCTTTCTGACAACATTTGCAACGGCGAAAACTCATGATGACAGAAGTAAGTCATGCAACGGTGTTATCAATCTGCATGCAGTATTATACAGTGGTTCCTGGGAAGATTTTAAGAGATCCTGAGGCGCTACTTGCTATGTGAGTACTACCTGCTCTTACCTATAAATTCCCTTCAGATCATTTTCAAACAAGGTATATGGATCATTATAGAACCTGATGAAATCCGGCACACTCTGATGGCCCGGGAAAGGCACATAGTAGTGTGTAGGGCTTTGCCTGTCGTTGCGCCAAACAAGCACATAACATAAACGCATATCTTTTGCACGCATTACTTTCAGCAAGGTTTCTGTGTACCAGGCAGTGTCAGGGATTGATTCAAGACCGGTTTCTGTAAAGGCGGCAAGCTTTCCGGCTTTCCGCGCATAGCCATCAACGATACTTAATTTCTTGATCGCGGCTTCAAGATTGTATCGGCCATCACGGCCCATATCGCCATAATTATCCATGCCCACCAAATCAACCCATTCATCACCGGGATAGCGGGCAAGAAATTGTTCTTCAGTTGAGAATTTATTGTCCGGCGAAAATGCGTATATGAAATTGTGCACACCGAGACTATCACGCAAATAGGTAACCGTAAAACGCCATAGAGAAGTAAACTCATCTTTTGTGCAATGACCCGCACCCCACCAAAACCAGTCGCCATCAAATTCATGATATGGACGAAAGATGAGCGGAACATTCCGGCCATCCTTTCCTTTCAGACTCCTGGCCCAATCGGCGATTCCCTGAAGAATTTTTTTGTACTGATCATGTGCCTGTCCACCGGGTATGATGTATTTTACCGCAGGCTTTGATATTGAATCAATCCAATAAAATCCACCACCGGAAACGGGGTTGGAAAAATGCCAGGCAGCGGTAACCACACCTCCCCTGTTATAAGTATCTTCCACTATCTTTTTCAAAAACCTGCGGCCACGTTCTAAAGCACCTGGGTTCCCATCAGTGATGGTATTAAAGTCGATCCCAATTACGGCAGGATGACTACCAGTAACTGATTTTGCATCCGAACGATCAGCATCACCATGCCAGCCATGACCATACTCGGTGGCATGTTGATGCCCAAACAAGGTATGATTCTCCGCAAGCTTGTGCAGATTGCGGTATAGGGCTTTGGTTTCATTTGTGGCCCGCTTGTCAACCAGGTCTGCCTGTTGGGCCCTGGCAGAGCCAAAAGCTAACAAAGCAGTTCCTGCCAGGACAGATAAGAATTTCATTTGGCTTATTGATTTAAGATGCAGACACGTGGATGATAGCTGGTTCATCATTTGTTGAATTTCCGGATAAACGATCTTGCCTTTATCCCGGATTCTTTAAGATCCGTTTCCTTCCATCCACCGGTTGATGATGCTGACTTTTTCAATATAGAACAGGTCTCGTCTTTATCAGACACAGACCAAACGATCCAACTGACTTTTCTCTCCTCACACCATTCGATCCAATGCTGCCATTCCGCTTCGTTGATGGGACCATCGCCCGTTGCTTCCATACCGGCGGATTCCGAAATGAAAACCGGAATCCCCTTATCGATAGCTGCGGCGGTCCGGTCTCTCAGAAACTGTTTATGCGTGGCCGCATAAAAATGCACGGTGTACATGATGTTAGATGCATTTTTAATGGGATCTGCAGCAACAATATGTATATCCTGATCCCAATGAGGTGAACCTACAAGAATGATATTGTCGGGATCAATGGCGCGGATGGTAGCAATAAGTTCTTCAGAATACCTCTTTACATCCATCCATGATTCTTCATCCGGCTCATTAAAGATCTCATAAATGATGTTTGGATACTTACCATATTTATTTGCAATCTTGCTAAAGAAGTCTTTGGCATCTTTGGTGTTTATGTTATGACTGTGCCAATCCACGATAACATAAATACCCGACTGAATAGCACCCTCAATAACAGATTCGACCTTTTCAATGGCCAGTGCCGGGTTTGTCAGATATGCACCTTGTGGCTCAATACCCATTGCTGCGCGCACCACATTGCACTTCCAATCAGTTGCCAGCCAGCTAACCGATTGCTTGTTATAGAACCTCGGCCACCAGTTGTGCCAGCCGAAACTCATTCCCCGCAGCACGACTGCTTTGTTATTTTGGTCAGTGAGTTGTGTTCCCACAACTTTCAGCTTGCCATGTTGTTTTACGGGTTGGGCCTTTGCAATGGCAAATGTCAGACTGAGTAAGAAAAACAAAACTATTCGTCTATTCATATTTACTAAGATTGGATGCTTCTATAATGAGATCGTTACTTTAGAAGTTGTTTTTTTTCAATTGCATTGATCCGACGGATAATCTCAATACAAGCCCGGGTATTGTGATAGGGACATTTCCAGATACCGACTTTATCCTCCTTATCCATTACCGAATAATCAACCAGGACACCCCAATGCCACTCGCCAAACTTATCCTTCAAATATCGCTTTACAAAATCCCAACTCTGCAAAGACCTGGACAACCAACTTTTATCGCCCGTACACTGCCAGGCGTTAAAGAAACCAACCATCGCCTCCGCCTGCGGCCACCAATGTTTCTCTCTTATAAGCTGGTTTTTGTCGATATCAAATTCATACCATAGCCCACCATCCTTGTCAAGTCCACGCGCAGCTGCTTCTGCGATCTTAACCGAATAATCTTTAACATACTCCAACAACTTTTTATCCCCCAATATACTCAAAGCTTCCTGTATCAGCCAGGCTGCTTCCACATCGTGCCCATACGATATAACACCGGATCTCGGGGTCCAATCATCTTTAAAAAACAATTGCAGATGATAAGTGTCTTTCGAAATGATATGTTCCATAAATAGACCAACCAATTCATAAAGTTTTTCTTTTAAAGAGTCATCGGGCCAGATGCGGTAAAGATTTGTAAAACCTTCCAATAGATGAAGATGCGTATTCATGCTCTTGCGTTCATTGGCATCTTTATCACTCAGCCGGAGATCTTCTATTGGACTCCAATCGCGTCCAAGAGCTTCAATATAACCACCAAATCGGCTGTCATAACTATGTTTCAGAATATCATGATATAATTGAATGGCAGCTTCGCGGGCTGATTCATCCCCGGAGGCTAAATAATATTCACTTAACCCATATATTGCAAATGAAAGCGCATAGATCTGCTTTTTTGTATCCATGGCAACACCCTCAGCAGTAACGGTCCAGTAAACACCACCGTATCTACGGTCAATGAAATATTGAATGAAATAATCGAAGGCCCGGCGTGCCATTGCGAGGTGTACCGCCTCCCTCTTATAATTGAATGCGGCAGAAAAAGTCCATAATATCCGGCTGTTTAGAACAGAGCCCCTGGGTGCGTTGAAGTGTTTTTCGTGAGCATGCGTAATGCGTCCGATAAATCCACCCCTGTTTTCATCCGGTGTATTTGCTATCCAGTAACTAAGGATGGATTCCAACTCCGTACTTACTTCGAACTTATATTGACTGAGTTGTTCAGGCATGTTAAATGATGACGCTCGCGAACTTAATTACCTGTTTCCATATATTCCTGCAGAAGATTTTCTGAATCACTCTGATTAGCCATTACAGCCTTGTTCGCAGTAATGAGCTGTAATAAATTTTCAACTGAAGCCTTCGAAGTGAAACCATCCTGCGGTGTATTAACCACATAATCAACTAATCTTTCAACGGTGCTTGTAGCCACGTGTTGCCGGGTGTCAGAAGAGGCATAATAAATAAAGATGGTACCATCTTCGTCAAGGATCCATCCATTACTGAACAATACATTTGAAACATCCCCCACCCGTTCTTCGCCTTGTGGCGCCATGAAATAACCCGCGGGTTTATGAATCACCCTGGTTATATCGTGCAGATCCGTCATAAAAAGATATAAGGTATAACGCAAACCGGCAGCGGTGTTCCGTACTCCATGGGCCAGGTGAAGCCAACCGAGCCTGGTTTTTATCGGTGCAGGCCCAAGACCGTTTTTTAATTCATAAATGGTATGATAGATTTTCGGATCAATTACGATTTCATCTGTAATGATCGCTTCCTCCATTTGATCGCTTAGTCCAAATCCTATTCCACCACCCTGGCCGGTGGTAATGAAACCATCCTGCGGTCGTGTATAAAATGCATATTTACCATCTACGAACTCCGGGTGCAGCACCACATTCCTTTGTTGAGGAGATGGAGTTTTCAGATCAGCAAGACGCTCCCAGTCGCGTAAGTTTTTAGTACGTACTATACCACATTGCGCAACAGCGGATGACTGGTCATCAGGCAGGGCATTGGGGTCACGTCGTTCAGTACAGAATAAACCATAGATCCAGCCATCTTCATGCTGCACGAGCCGCATATCATACACGTTAGTATCAGGCACTTCCGTTTGGGGCAGTTGAACGGGGTATTCCCAGAACTGAAAATGATCAATACCGTTCGGACTTTCCGCAATAGCAAAAAATGACTTCCTGTCGGCACCTTCAACCCGTGCAATAAGATAATATTTGCCATTCAACCTGATGGCTCCTGAATTGAAAGTTGAATTGATGCCAATACGTTCCATCAGGAAAGGATTCGACTGCCTGTTGAGGTCGTAGCGCCAGAATACCGGCGTATGGCCCGCTGTCAATACAGGATATTTATAACGATCATAAACTCCGTTCCCTGATTCTTCTTTCAGGTTTTCCCTCTCCAGCAAGAAACAGTGCTCGTTTTGCAAAAGCTTCAGTTTATCGTCAAATTGAGTATTCATGCTCCTTAAGTTTGATGCGTTGTGGCTCGGTGTCATCTGATTTGTCTTCGTTCAATTTATTCCACCAGGTTTTCTTTAATATCAAAACAATCATAGTTATCAGTATCAGTGTTACTACCAGGGGCAATTGCATACCCAATACGATATACATGGGTAAGACAGTCAGGCACAATTGACCGATGATGCCCAGGACTACGTTAAACATATCCAATCCAAATCGTTTATTTGGTTGAAATGCGGGGTTATCAGCTACCACTTTATCATGCACTGGCTTCCAAAAACCCCATGGTTTTACGGTTGTATAGAACTTTTTTAGTACTGCTTCATCAGTAGGCGGCGCCGTATAGGTACCTATCAGGCAACCAAGAATGGACAAACCAAACAAAACCGGGAAATAATAAAGAAAGGTGATCCCGGAAAACAATCTTGAGAAGACAAGGGCACCCGCCACACCTGTGAGCATTCCATAAAAAAAACCATTTGCATTAAAACGCCACCAGTACCATTTGAACACATTAGCAGCAATGTATCCGCCGTATAAACCAGACACGATCCATTGAAGAATATCATTGACATCTTTCGCAAAAAATCCGAACACTACTCCCATTGCTACTACTAAGATCCCTGACAGATAGTTCATCGTCATGATCTTTTTATTTGAGGCATCAGAGTTTACATACTTCAGGTAAATATCATTGACGATATATGCCTGTGCTGCATTGAGTGTTCCCGAGAAGGTACCCATAAAAGCACCAAGCAATCCGGTGAGTACCAGGCCAAGTATTCCAACAGGCAAAAAGCTATTGATTGCCGCAGGAAGAACCCGTTCAAAATCAGTCCCACCCTGCCCGTCGGAAAGATTTAACTGGTCATAATAAAGCAGTCCGAGTACCGTCAAGCCTATTACCATTGAATACCGGATAGGCAATAACACAATAGAAACAAAACCCGTCATCTTTGAAGCTTCTGTAGGTGATTTAGTGGAAAGAATTTTCTGCATATCGTAATTGGGCGCCGGTCCGGCTGCAGATGCAAAAACACCCTTGAACAACATCATCATAAAAAAGATCCCAAACAAACCATATCCATCGTCTGAAATCTTTTGATTGGCATCATTAACGATCCCTGACCAATCCATATCAAGGTTCCATCCAAAGAAAGGGCTGTCCCATCCTGGAGGCAATTTCAAGGTATTGCCATCCAAATGAATCATGGCTATAACTGCGATGGAAATACAGCCGATGGTCATGATGGCATACTTAATGAAATCGCCGAGGACGATACTATGCATACCGCCAAGTATCGAATAAAACATCGCAAATAAGGTAAAGATGATGCCGTAGAAATGAGCAACGTATCCCGGCCCCAGATCAAATGGAACATAAGGCTGAATCAGGTTCCAGGGCACGAAAATCTCAATGAATTTGCCCAGGCCGATAAACCCATAAGCCAGAAAACCGAGGCAGCCGATCAATGCAAATGCAACCACAATATTATGCGAACCGGTTACTCCTTTTCCGGACTTACCAAAGCGACTAGCCAGCCACTCTGCACCGGTATTTGCATTGGATCGGCGCAACCATCTTGCCAGGAACATCATGTTGAATACCTGGTTAAATACGGGCCAGAGCCATGGGATCCATATACTTTTTAAACCATAAACAAAACAAAGTGAAACCATCCACATGGTGCCGCTGATATCAAACATGTCAGAAGCATCGCTCAAACCCAGCATGTACCAGGGCAGCTTTTTGCCACCCAATAAATAACTTTCTTTGTTGGCCCTCGCCTTCTTTCTTAGAAACCAACCCAACATTACCATGGTGACCAGGTAAGTGATGATGATGGCTATATCAAGTATTTGTAAATTCATCAAGACACTCAGTTCAATCCTAATGCATCAACAAACACCGTGAACCCGCCTGTTCCGCTAGACTCTTTGATCCAGATTTCAGTTAATGGTTTAGTTGCAGAAAGCCCGAGTGTTGACAGCGGAATTTCATAGTCTACCCATTTGCCTTCCTCAATTGTAATCGTGTAAGGCGAATCAGCGCCATTGATACCGATATTAATTTTTTTACCTGTGCTGCCAGGGGCGCCGAATACCGAAAGCTTAAACACGGAATAATTTTTCACATCAACATTGCCGCCTCCAAGTTGTAACGGTGAGCCATAACCGCCGTCATAAGTGATTCTAATTGATTTTTCGCCTTCTCTCACGGGAGTTATATTCGCCCTGTCAGAAGTACCTCCCCATCCTCCCCCGATCCAGCCATTCCAGTTTGGAGTAACAGCATCATTATAAATTGGAAAAGAAATAGCAGGCGGAGGTGCGCTGCCAGTGATTTCCAACACGGCATCGCTAAGCACTTTTACTGTTGAATTCAGCACGCCAAGTGTAATTTTTCCGCGAGCCACACCGGTTGGCAGTTTTACAACTAAGTTGGTGGGTGACTTACTTACAAATGAAGTTACAGCCGGCGCGTTCGCGAATGTAACAGAAGAGACCAAATCAAGATTGGTTCCGGTGATAGTCAGATTTGCTCCGGGATCAATGGGATTCGGAGCCAGATTTGTTACGGAAGGGATTGATAACACAAGCTCAGTATCGTAACTGGTTTGAACACCCGAAGCCGCTTCAAATTTTAAAATCCCTTTGGTCGCGGCACCGGGAACCTTTACCACCAATTCTGTTTCCGACTGGCTCACAAATTCGGTTACTGGTGCATCAACACCAGGGAAGATCAGTTTTTTTGTAAGGTCCAGATCGGAACCCGTGATGGTCAGGTTTTGCGCATGTTTAACCGGATTCGGCGTTATAGTATTAGCGACGGGTAAAGCAACTCTAAGAGTGTCTGCCGTCTCTATATCAACAGAGTCTGTTCCACCCCAAGTGATGGTCAATGGACCCGTTTGGGCATCCTCCGGCACCGTGACAACCAATTCATTTAATGACTGGCTAACAAAAACTGTTACCACTTTATTCTGGTTGAATATTATCCTGGTGATCCAGTTCAGGTAGTTACCGCTTAAGGTGATATTTTCGCCCGGCCGTGCAGCAGGTGTCATACTCGTAATACTGGCTGTCGTCTTCAGGTTGAGATTGAAAGATGTTTTCGATGTTATATCTCCGGTCGGCGTCTTCAACATGACCATACCTTTCTCGGCAGATGGCGGCACTGATAACAGTATTAGTTCATCATTATGCTGAATAAAATTGCTTTTGCCTACGATAGCATCCTTACCTGTAAACTGTATCGCGGTTACCTGGCTGAGATTTGTACCAACAAACCGTAAGGTATCACCATGTTTGGCCCCGGTTGGACCGAAATTTAAGAGCTGCACATGGTCAGTGCCTTTATCTTTATCTTTTTTACAGGAGTAAAGACAAAGTCCGAAAACCGCACATAACGCGAGTATCCTGAAGTATTTTATTTGACTCATAGCAATCAGTTAGTAGTTAGTTTCTGATGATTTTGGAGACTTTAACTATGGGATGGTTATACCCAGCATTACTTCGCAACCTTTGGTACCACCCGGAAATTATCAAAAGATATGTCGGCATCAAGATCACCCGGGCCATGGAAAAGAAGACGTGTCCAGTATCCTGCAGGGTTCACGGCTGGCCTTACTGCATAACTCGCAATTACTTCTTCGAAAGGTATAACCACCGTCTGCCATTTCCCTTTAGTATCATAAGGAGGCTTCCATTGATATGCATTGTTGTCCTCACTTGATAATGCCACATTAATTTTTAACATGTTTGAATTGTATGGCTTCATTGTGTTCACTTCAAATTTCAGATTGAATTCTTCTGGTGTCAACAAGGCGGCATCAGGGATGTTCTTACTATGCACTGGCATATTAGCCGCGGGCCCACCTGCAACCTCGTTCCAGCTCCATCCGCCAATCGCTTTGTTGAAGCGGATATAATTGCCATTGATCTTGGGAGGATCACCGGCTGCCGGATCAGTCACCACATAGCTCGCGTTCCACCAACCCTCATACGGATCGCTTGTGATAAACATATTTCGGTTATCGCGGAACCAGAAGTTCGACTTTGTTTCACCAAAATTAGTAGTTACAGTAATGGGCCCTGACTCTGCACCTGCGGGCACACGAACCTGTATCTCCGTGTCAGTCACCTCCTCGATGGTTCCGGTAACACCACCAGTGAAGGTTACGGTAACGGGTTCATAAAAATAATTTCCCCGGATGGTAGCCACTTCTCCCTCATTTACAAATTCCGAAAGCATATTATCAACTGCCGGCTTGCTGATCTGTACTTCAAAATTGTGTTGCAGCGTGCGTCCGTTATTGAAAATGATTTTGATCTGATTCGTAATCTCAAGCGGTATGCGGGAAGGCACGTTCACAAGGATCGATGTATTGGTGATAAAGGTGGGGTTGAGTGTTGCAGGCTGATCATTGAACCACATTTCAACCGCGCCACCAAGGTTTTGTCCCATGATGGCGATCAGTTTACCCTGGGCGGCGCCTATCAGTAATGAATCTGATGAGGCCGGAGCGGTAACACGTACATATTCGATTCTTGGCTCACCCGAACTATTGTGTTTGTTACAGGCAGTGAAGATGCTGGAAACAGCAACCAGCAGCAGAATCAGTGTTATTATTTTATTAGAAGTTTTCATTCCTCGTTGAGTTTTGTCATTGTTTACTTATGGATATTCAACAGCAGGTTCTTTTAAATTGGGTGCCTGGCTCAGTTCTGCAGAAGGTATTGGCAGCCGGAAGTTTCCGCTATTGGCATTCACTTTTCTATCAGCAGTCGCCCAGGTGGTCTTCTTGAATGTCCAGTTGGTCGTATTGGGCCAGGCATCGGTCCTGATGTTGAAAAGACCCCTATCCTGGTTATTCAATATCTGGTAAGCTTTGTCAGGATTATAATAATGCAACTGCACCAGATCATACCATGCCATGCTTTCCATTGCAAATTCGATAGTACGTTCGCGGAAGATTTCATCCCAGGTAAGAGGCGTAGGGTTGCCAGACACAGGGTCAGTAGCCGCCTTTGGGGCAAGACCTGCACGGGTATGAACCGCATTATAATACTGAAGCGCCGTAGGATCGTTGGTTGAAGCATCATTGCCAAGTACGGCTTCTGCATAAATAAGATACATTTCTGCGAGTCGCATCATGTAGGTGTTATTGGGATAAACCTGTTGTTGGGCACCGCCAACATCTTCTGATTTCCCCACCACATATTTTTTGATGGATGCAAAGTTCACATCACCGCCTGTGTTGGGAACAACAAGTTTTTGTTTACCGGCGGGATTAACGGTCACCGGAACGGTTTGCGTGATCTCAGGATAATGGAAGCCCGGAAGCATATAGGTTGCTTTCAGACGCTGGTCAAGGGTACGTCCCTGCAGCATTGTATCACCAAAGGCCTGGATGCCTTCGTATTGACTCAACATCCACCAGGTAGCGCTTTTGTCCCCTCCCCATCCATCACCATTCGCAATATCATTGCTGAAATTCAGGTATGATGGCATACTGTTCTGTACACCCCAGTTACCAGGACTATACACCCATTGCAATTCAAATAAGGACTCCTTATTGTTATCATAGGGATACCTGAAAAGATCTTCATAGCTGGGAAGCAGACTCAGTCCGCTTTGTGTAATCACGCGTTGTGAATAATATCTTGCACTATCAAGAAATTGTTGATTGCGTGCATTGGGTCCTGTAGCTTCAACTCCTGCACGTGTGAGATAAAAGCGGGCCAGCATACCTTCAGCGGTCCAACGGTTCACCCGACCCGGCTGGGCAGAAGCGAGTGGTAAATCTTCAGCGAGTGACCGCATTTCGTTGGTAATAAAACGCCAGATACTTGGGATCGTGTTTCGGCGCACATCAAGAGGGCTTGTTTGCAGTGCAATATTGTCGGTGATTACCGGCACCTCGCCCCAGTTCATTACGAGATAACGATATGCCAGTGCCCGCATAAATCTTGCTTCTGCTATCGCCATTTTTTTGACCGATGGCGAAACCGCTTCACCTGCATATTTATTGATATTGCTTATGGTCAGGTTTGATTGCGTAACCACGTTAAAGAAGGCGCGCCAGGAGGCGTTATTCTCACCATTCTCCGCCGTTGTGTTGAACAACACGTTGCCCCGGTCATTGTATGCAGAATAAGTGGTTCCGGAACGGAAATCACCAAGGTTATAATAGGCTTTATCATTGTAATCGAACCACACACGGTTGTATAATGAAGCGGTTCCTGCCATTACCTGCTCATCTGACTGGTAAAAACCAGCATCTACGATGGCATCGATCGGCGGCTTTTCCAGGAAACTTTTGCTACAACCTGACATCAGCACCAGGGAAAGACCCAGCACAGGGATTGATATTTTATAGTTGTTTATTTTCATGACTAAGGCATTAAAAGTTTACGTTCAGGCTAAATGTATAAATCGGAGTCAACGGGTAGCGACCATAATCCAAACCAATCGCCTGGTTAGTGTTTGAAGCATCACGACCCACATATGCACCCACTTCCGGATCGAAGCCTTTGTACTTTGTTATAGTGTAAATATTCTGTGCACCAATAGTTGCGCGGGCACCTTTGATGAAGCTGACGCGCTTTAGCTTTTCTACTGGCACATTGTACGACAATGAGATGTTTTTAAAGCGTATATAAGAACCATCCTCCACATAACGGTCAGTAATACGCGCATAGGTTCCGTTTACATCAGCACCACTGATAATACGTGGCACCTTCGTTCCCGGATTGATGAGGGTCGGTTTACCCGCGCCGTCCATAGTTACGCGCGCATAATCCAGTGCTTCAATCAGCATGTTCCGTCCCAGGTTGATATTGTTTGGATTGGAATTTTCCCAGGCAGTGAAATTATAAATATCATTCCCATAGGTGGCCGTGATCAGAATGCTCAGATCAAATGATTTGTAAGAAAACGTATTTGTAAAACCACCGAACAGTTTCGGCCATGGGTTACCGATATAAGTCTTGTCATTCACATCAATCTGTCCATCGCCATTCACATCGGTGTATTTAACATCACCTATCCAGATACCACCATTCTGCTGAGTTGGGCGGCGCTGACCGTTGTTATCAACCGGCACCGGACTGTTTTCTATCTCCTCAAGGCTGGTAAAAATCCCTTCTGTTTTATAACCTCTGAATAACCAGGGCTGAAGTCCGATAGCCGAACGCTGTGTCCACGGATCCTGTTGATTTAACCACCAGGAGCTTCTTTCAAAAAAGGCATTTTCAGTATTTAAACTCTTCACTACACTTTTGAACTGTGAGAGATTCAGGTTTGTTTCCCAACGGAAATCAGTATTATTTACATTGACAGTATTAATTGTGAGTCCCCAGCCATTGGTTTCAAGATTACCTGCGTTCACGGTCGGTGGCCTCACAGAACCCGTACCTGTTGTTCCCATGTACCAGGGAAAACTAGCATCCATCAACAGATTGGTTGTATATTTTTTGTAATAGTCACCCTCTATTGTGATCCGGTTGTTTAGAAAACCGATGTTCAGACCAATGTTCCGGGTATTCGTTTCTTCCCATTGGTAAAGCGGATTTGGATAAATCGAAGGCAGGAACCCTGTTCCCCACGGAGTGGCGCCAGCGCTTAAGGGCGCATATACCGCAGCGTTACCACCCGGCTGGTTACCGGTTAAACCTGTTTCAAGACGCAGTTTGAGATCACTGATGAAGCCCACTTTGAAGAACTCCTCACTGGATATCTTCCACGCAACAGATACCGAGGGGAAGGTACCCCACCTTCTTTCGGGTCCGAAGTTTACAGAACCATCGCGACGAATTGTTCCAGTTAAGAGATAACGGCTGTCGTAATTATAAGTAAGACGGCCAAGATAGGATTCCATACCCCAATTGCCCGAACCACCGTTATTGGTAGCGGTAGTTGCATCGCCCGCATTCAGATCAAAAATATCATTAGTAAGAAATCCGGTTCTTGTGCCAGATACGTTTTTCCATTTGGAGGCTTGTGCTTCATGGCTTACCATCAACCCAAGATTGTGCTTGTCGAATGTGCGGTTGTATTCCAGCAACTGGTTCCAGTTCCAATAAACATTTTCGCTGGTGCCATTGGTGAGAGAGGAGATTGAATTCACCGACCAGCCGATTGCATAGGTTGGTGTATATAAGGTGGTACCGCCCTGGCCAACTGAAGTATTTAATGATGTTTTTGCTACGAGTCCTTTTGCAAGGTTGAATTGCAGATTCAGCCCACCCAGGAATTGCCTCCTGGTATTCGTATTGGTTACAAGCTTAGAAATTGCGATTGGGTTAACCGGGGAAAACTGATGAGCCGGATTGGTAAGATCACCCCCGCCCCATTCGCCGTTGAGATTTTTAACCGGTACTTCAGGGCTTAATTGGATTGCTCTTACAATCACGTTTTCCTGGCTCGTAGTGAGACTTTCATTTGTTTGATTAAAACTGAGGTTGGCACCAATGGTGAGCCACTCTCTTGGTTTATTATCGAGGTTCATCCGGAAACTATAACGTTTGAATCCGGAGCCTTCAGCAACACCTTGCTGATCGAGATATTCGCCCGACATATAATAAGTTGTTTTATCACTTCCGCCGCTAACGCTTAACTGGTGTTTCTGCATCGCGGCATTGTTAAACAACTCATCCTGCCAATCTGTCCCCGGGCCAAGGATTGAGGGGTCAAGCAATTCTTCTCTTACCGTTCCCCCGGCGATTGCCTTGTATTCGATTTGCATCTGTGCATACTCCGGCAGGCTCATTACTTCAAATCTTTTTGGTGGAGTCTGAATATTGTATTGAACATTATAATTGATCCTGAAATCACCACTCTTACCGCGCTTTGTTGTTACAAGTATTACCCCATTTGTAGCCTGTGAGCCATAGATAGCTGTTGCCGAAGGCCCCTGCAAGATCTGAATGTCTGAAATATCATTGGGGTTTATGAAGGATAATGGATTCGATGAATTAGCCGTACCGCCCCCACGTATCTGAACGCCGTCTATAACGTAAAGAGGTTCTGTGTTGCCGTTGATGGAACTGATACCCCTGATATTTATCGAGATACCACCACCGGGCTGACCGGAGTTTTGGGTGACATATACGCCAGATGCACGGCCCTGTATGGCTTGTTCGATCGTAGTATTGACGGTCTTCTCAATTTCTTTTGAACTGATGGAAGTCTGAGCAGTAGTAAGGTTGGACCTTCTCACACTGCCATAACCCACCACTACCACATCACTTAAAGCACCATCGGCACTCACCAGCGATACCGTAACAGTGTTGTCTTTACCGATTTCTGCTTCACGGGTCTGCATGCCTACATAACTGACCATTACAATTTGTTCGTTCCCGGAAGTCGTAAGCGTGAAATTTCCGGCAACATCTGTGGTTGCCATTATCAAAGTACCCTTCAGCGTTACGGTCGCTCCCGGCAATGGGTTACCCAGGTTGTCTTTAACCGTGCCAGTGATTTTTCGGGTTTGGGCCGAAGCAAAAATGGTGAGGAATGTGCAGAGCAGCAGAAGCGCGGCCCGCAGTCGAAGACGTTCTCTCATATAGCAGCTTGTTTCACCAAATATATAGTCATTGACACAATTAAGACTAATACTATTTTATCTTAATCTTGTATTATTTCAAGAGAAATCGCGTTTTATTCAATACCATGGCTGATCATATAGAATTTTAACTCCTGACATATTTTTCCCTCAAGACTATTTTATTAGAACCGTAATTTGCCGATGTTTGATCAAAATTCTTTAATTATGAAAGAATCACTGCTTCGTGAGATCACCCCGCTTACTCCCGGTGATTGTTTCACAATCTTTTATCGACGCAAGCAGGAATTCGACTTCCCCCTACACTATCACGAAGAATTTGAACTGAATTTTATAAATAATGCAAAGGGAGCACGCCGGGTAATTGGCGATCATATCGACGTTATAGATGATTGGGAACTTGTGTTAATTGGTCCAAACCTGCAGCACGGCTGGTTCACACATAAATGCAAAAGCCGTGAAATAAAAGAGATAACGATCCAGTTTCACCGTGACTTGTTTGACGACAAATTTTTGCAACGAAACCAAATGAAAGCGATTCGTGTCATGTTCGAACGTTCATTCAGAGGCATTTTATTTTCACAGGAGATGGCAAAAACCTTAGCTCCGCGGCTGAGGACACTTGCCCAAAAGCCCGGATTTGATTCCGTGCTGGAATTAATGTCTATCCTGCATGATCTGTCTATTTCACGCAACCCGATCACACTATCTGATATTTCATTCAGGGGAAACGAAACACTATCATACAACAGCAGGCGGATTGAAAAGGTAATGAATTACATAAATGAACATTTCGATAAAGAATTAACGCTAACTGAAGCGGCGCGTATATCGGGAATGACAGAGGTTTCGTTTAGCCGTTTCTTTAAAACCCGTACCGGCAAGACTTTTATTGATACTGTGAACGAAATTCGCCTGGGACATGCTTCCCGCCTGCTCATCGATACCACGCACAGTGTGCAGGAGATCGCTTATCGGTGTGGCTTCAACAATCTTTCAAATTTCAACAGGAGTTTTAAAAAGAAAAAAGACTGCACCCCGAAAGAATTTCGCCAGGAGTTCAATGCCTCAGGCATACGTACGTTTATCTGAGCAACCGCACACCAGGTTCAGAGTATTTCATACCCGATCGGCTTGAACTTAAAATTATTTGACATACCCGCAGAGCAGGCCGTTAGTCCAACAATTAAATCCATACTTGCTTTAATGATGAGGTGTTCACCCGCTTTACTCAATGGTGGCAATACGTCTACCTTTCCGGAAGCTGAATCAACAGTTACATTCATAAACACATTGAAGGTGACCGGCACCTGGTCGCCCGTTATTCCAAAAGGTTCAAGTGCCATACAGAGATTACCAAAACAACCATGATGCGGTTGATCATGACCATACAGTTTACGGAACATTTCCGCACTGCAGGGAGTCAATAAAAAATCATGTCTGCCAACCTGGTCCTCAATGATGGTGAACATTTCGTTACTTCGGTTGGAATAAAAAGGATCACCCGTGGTAAGATAAATCTTCCCGGCATAGTCAATCGTTCTTCCCGATGAAAGATACTCCTGTTTATCATGCAGGTTATAACACATCAGATCCGAGACCTGCTCGCCTTCTATGTCGATGATTTTTAACGATTGCCCTTTCTTTAATATGAAACCGGTGCCCGTTCTTGGTTGAATGATGTTCATGAATTAAATATAAGACTAGGTGTTAGGGTTGCGAGAATTTTTTTGAGAGATCTTCAACGGACATTTCCAGTCACCCCTATATTCCCTCCCGCTGTATTGATAAACTTCCGACGACTTGCCAAAATCAGATAGCATTGGATTGATGCTACCGGAAAACGAAAGATCACGTTTGCGTATGACTGTCTGCATTTTCTGATATCGGTTTTCGCTTCGCAGTTTTTCGAATTGTGCATGTGGATTAAACACGAGCGCCGGCCATGCGAATCGGCGTGCGGGTCGCGCACTTCCAGGATGCATACCAATTATAAAATAAGCTTCTTCTTTTAAACTAAAACTGAAGTCTTTTGAAGATGGGTCAGGATCAACACGATGATCGTAATCGAAACTTTGTTTATCAAGCTCATGTAACGCCTGCAGCCGTTGCCACATAAAGTGATCAAATTGTTCTTCAGTCAAGGTTCCCGGCAAATCAAATAATACCACTGCGGAATGAAAAGTCTCATCATTTTTCCGGTAATTGTCGGTGAAGTCATACAATTCCTGCAAAATTCTTTGATCATCATGCGGACAGGCAATATGCGTTGCATGTATAAACCGAATCTGATTATTATTCAAAGCCGACCTGGCAGCTATACAGGGAAATAACTTATCTCCTACATGATCAATAAAACGCTGTTCCTTTTGTTCAGCAACTTTCTGCTGTCCTTCCACATAAAATTCCATAACACTAAATCAATTATCGTAAATAGTTCCTAATTAAACACAGGCATCTCAACATCCAGTTGTTTTAATAACCTGAAATGTTTTTTTGCGTTTCGCAGAAAAGTCCATCCACGGCCGAAGCTCCAGTACGGATGGCCGTTCCTGTTATTATAGCTGGAAATCGTGTAAAGCATCTTCCAGTGATGTAATAGAATTCGATACGCCTGGAACAAATTGTTACCGTTGCCATAAACATGATGCGGCTCTGCCCCACTCCCATTATATTCAAGGATCGAAAAATTCATTCCAAGTTTCAGGTCCTCGATTGAACTGCATTTGATATCATATCTTCCGTAAAAAAAGTTGCCATTATAGTGACTCAATGAATCAAACAAACGAAGCAATCTTTCATCTTTCTCATGTTCGAGACTTATAAGTCTTCCGCCACGACTAAGGTTTAGTGCAAGCGATAAATAATAACGTTGTCCTACTGGAAGCACTTCATTAAGCCTGTTACTATGTTTTGCTTTCAGTTCATCCAGTTTAAGTTTTGCGCGTGGGTGGTTTTCTATCAATTCAGACAGCATACTTTTTCCATCGCCCTCAACCTGCAGATATTCTTTCCTGATGAAACCTGTTATGGTACCGGATACCTGGTCGGGACGTCTGTAATAAAACACACTCACTTCAATCGGGTAATCAACAAGTGTTTGCACGAGGTAATCTACCGGCATCTTTTCGTGATACAACTTCAAAGCTTCAGCTGATTCTATGCGCCGGAACAGAAAACCCATCATACCAACATCAGGCTTGACTGCTACCGGGAATTTCAAACCAGCATCATCAATTTGTTGCAATAGTGTATCAAAGGGCAGATCAGTCGAAACAAACAAACTTTCAGGATAACTGCCAGGAGGTAATTGTTGATACATTTCGCGTTTACTTTCTCCTTCAAAGCCACCAAACGTTAATGTTGGATTTGACGGGGTGAAGAACCAAAATGACCGCGCCCTGATGCAATACCAGATCCAGGCCGGATAAAGCGGAATGTATTTAAGATGATAGTGCCAGGTTTCCCAATGGGTGGTCCTGTACCAAAATTCTTTCAGGCTGGACAGCATTCGAAAAGGTTGTTGCTAACCAACTTAAAAAATTATGCCACCTGGGATCGAAGAGAGGGATAGATAAGGTTGAGTCGTTAATAAACATTAACAACTAACGGATAATTGTAGAAACAGGAAGATTAAGTTATTAGTGCGATGTAAGTCCGGCATCACACCAAAAATTAATTTCATGAAATTTGTTCAGCCTGCAGACAGGCAAAAACAATTTTATAAAACTCTGGCTGAGACTGCCAGGTTTTGCCGGTAACTACCTTGCCGTCCTGAACCGCCTGGTCGGGCGAGACATAGATACCACCGCAGCTTTCTACTTCAAATTTTACATGCTCGTAGCAGGCAATCTTTCTATTATTAACAAGCCCGGCAGTAACCAGTATCTGAACACCATGGCAGATTGCAAACACATATTTACCACTGTCATAAAACGCTTTTGTGATGTTGATCACCCGTTGATCGTTGCGCAGATATTCCGGCGCGCGCCCACCTGGAATGAGGACCGCACGGTAATCGTCGGGATTCACTTCATCGAAAGATATCTGCGACTCCAATAAATAACCTTTGCGTTCAACATAGGTATCCCAACCTGGCTCAAAATCATGCATAACCATATTCAATAACCGAACGGCAGGGGCAGCAATAACCGTTTCATAACCTGCTTCCTTTAAACGGTGAGTAGCATAAAGGATCTCAAAACTTTCTCCGGCGTCGCCTGTCAGTATAAGTATTTTGTTCTGGTTCATGGCGTTGAAGTTAATGCAAATCTTTATTGTTAGATCAATTGTAGGAAACCAACAATTTCGTCTATACGAAAGTGAAAGGATTGTTTGATGGAATATTGGTCACCCTGAGCCCACCGACTTTGGGTTGAAGCCAGTGAACAAGATATTCCATACCTGCTTCTTCACTCACTGAATGACTAAGCACCAGCAGCGAGGTTTTTTGACCCATTGCGAGCCCGTCTCTCACTCTTTCAACTGTCTCCCATTCCCTGGTCTCACCACTTAAAATCAGATCAGGTTTCACCTTTTGAATTACAGGGATCTGCATTTTAGGATCCATATACCCAAATGCGAGGTAAATGGTTTTGCACTGCTGCTTCATATCTCCAACGACACGAACCATAGAAATACCTAACTTCTTTTTGGCCATTTCTGCGATTGATTTTACTGTCATCGGCTGGGGCAAGCTGATGAGTCTCGGATTTTGCGGATCATAATATTTTTCCCATCCAAACTTCATTAAGTTGCCCATCGCTATTCCATCGGGTTTGTGTGCATGCCAGTTATCGTGGAACCGCCAGATGGCAATCTTGTACCTGTTCAATAATTCCACTTTGTACTTGTAAGCATCATCATCCTTCAGCCATTCAGTTTCATCAGCATTATTATAAAACGGCGTTTCGTGAGCGATGATGAAATTGGCACCTGCCTTATGTGTTTTTTCAATGACTTCGATGGTTGGGAACATGGTAGTTACAATTCCGGTCACCACTTGTTCAGCACTGCCTGACCTGATTTTATCCACCGTGTTCTGGGTTCGTGCGTTCGGTACTTCTTTCAATATAAGATCGATCACCTGTTGTACAGTCAGGTTGGTTTTCGTGGCGGCAAAGCCTACTCCGGGAATAGCAGTCAGCAGCGATGTGCCGGCCAGGGCGCCCATCAAACTGATAAATTCTCTTCTGCGACGTAAAGTAACCCGGTTTCTTTGTTCCATATGGCTCCGTTTAATACTGGTTTTGATTGGTGAGTTCCTGCGATTAAGTTACGGAGCCGGTGAAGAATGTTGAAAATAAACTTACTCCCCTTCAGTACTGGCACGAAAATGCTGACATTTTCGAAAACGATTTATGAGTCACTTATTTTTTGACAGTTGGGAAGGAATTTATCACGTTGCCGTTTGTGCGGCCTTATCATACGTGGTACTTTTTATCTTCATACGCATATCTGGTAAAAGGAGCCTGTCAAAATTAAATGCGTTTGATTTTGTTGTAACCGTTACACTTGGGTCAACCTTGTCAGCCATGATACTTAAACAGGTGCCCCTGGCAGAAGGTGCATTAGCCCTTGTCATTATTATTTCGTTGCAATATCTTCTTGCCTGGCTGGCGATGAGAAGCAAGACAGGCGAAAAAATCATCAACTCCGAACCTGTTCTGTTATTTTATGATGGCGTGTTTTTGCGTGAAGCCATGAAAAAAGAAGTTATCACTGAAAGTGAGATCTACGCCGAAATGCGAGCAAACCGCCTGGAGCAGGTCAGCGAAGTACGGGCGGTGGTTTTGGAACTGAATGGGCAAATCACCGTAGTGAAAAAATCAGCCGGGGAAGGCCCTACATCCGTAGATGAATTCACACCCCCTGCCGGATGATTTCCTTAATTGCAGATAAAAACTGGTCAAGTTCTTCCTGTGTATTATAATAATGTGGCGATACACGCACGGCCCAGTCAACCCCTTTGTCGGTATAATCCAGCAATGCAAAATTCCGGAAGCTTGGGACCGAGTTGATCTTCCGTTGCTTCAATTCATTCACAATATATCGCGCATCCGAACCAGTTACATGAAACGTAACAAGCGCAGCTAATGCAGGACCACGATCCAGTACACGAATCCTGTCAATACCGGCTAGCTGTGCCCTCAGGTAATCTGAATAAAATGAAACCTGTTTCCTGATCCGGTCCTCCCCTACTGTTCTGCAATATTTCACTGCTTCAAGGCTACCTAACACCAATGCATAGGCGAACTCCCAGTCTTCAAACCGAATCGCGCCTGGCTTGGGGCGATACTCATTTGGTTCAATCCATTCTGCGCCATGCATATCGATAAACAGGGGT
Source organism: Bacteroidota bacterium (assembly GCA_023416995.1). GTDB lineage: Bacteria > Bacteroidota > Bacteroidia > Chitinophagales > Chitinophagaceae > DATHKG01. The sequence continues at coordinate 190,824 of JAEZGI010000077.1, read as the reverse complement.
TCAAGTCCGGCGTTTAAAGCCCTGTCTGAAACAAAAAGAAAACCTGTGCCACGTGGGCCACGTAAAAACTTCCGGTTGGTGACACTAAGGAAGTCACATTCCAGCGCCTGCACATCTACCTTCATTTGCCCAACAGACTGGCAGCCGTCGAGGATATACCAGGTATCGTTTTCATGTACCGCTTTATACTCCCTGAATATGGCGGCGATCTCTTCCACGGGTTGGATCAGTCCTGAATTGGTGGGTACATGTGTTATCGCCAACAGCCTTGGTCGAAACTGATATAACTTCACGCGGAGATCGTCCAGGTCAACGCCACCGCCCCCGGCATTCCGTATATGTTCTATACGCACGCCATATCGTTTCTGACAAGCCATGAACTGAATCTGGTTTGAGATATAATCGTCGCGGTCGGTCAGTATAACGTCTCCAGGTTTGAAGGTGACAGATGAAAGTGCACGTGCAAACGAGTCTGTTGCGCTGGACGTAAACGCAATGTTAGATGGAGCAGCATTGAGCAAAAGTGCAGCCTCCTCGTAAAACTGCGTTATCGCAGACTGCTTTAGTGCCGCTGCTTCGTATCCTCCGGTTTCCGCTTCCAGCAGTATATATTCCCTGATGGTATCCGAAACAATATCCGGCATCAAAGCTGCTCCAGCATTGTTCAGGTGATTTACAAATCGACAGCCGGTAGTTTCGGACCGGTATTGTGCAATCTCCCCGGAGGTAAATACTTGACTTGTTTGGTTTTTCATCTGTAACGATTATTTTTTGAGTTTATACTTTAACCTTTTTACAACCTGATCTTCACCCCGCCGTTCATAACAAAACCGTCGACAGGTGCATAGATATCACGAAACAAGGGCTGCTCTATACTTCCGGTAAATATTGTGTCGAACCTTGTCTGCCGCGTATTGGTGAAGTTTTCAAAATTTATAAAAATCGATAATTTTTCCCATAGTTTTTCAATCATCAACCCCGTGATCCAGTAAGGTTTTCCATAAGTTCCATCTGTCAGTTGTTGCCGGCTGTAATAATAAGCTTCCAGACCAATTTTCCACTTCTCATCTACTTCATACATCAATACGTTATTTAACCTGGATCTTGCCGTTAATGGCATCCGGCGTTTATCGCTGAAGTATGTATTTGCATCCGTGTAGGTATAACCAATAAACAATTTGAAATCATTATAAGTCAACCGAAGATTTGTTTCCATGCCCCTGGTATCAATATAGCCGTCTGAGTTTACAAACTGCAATTTGTTGCTGGTTCCCGGTATAAGTGTCAATGGGTGATTTAACCGGGTTATAAAAAAAAGATGGTTGAAAGTAAACCCTAATGCGCCAATATTCGTGGTGTAATTGATGTCCCAATTTGCGCCTTTAGAACGTTCGTTACGCGCGCTGTTCAAATGAACGGGTAAGATTTGTTGAAACTGTAAACGTTCCGCCTCCTCTGTAAAAATCGTCGGTGGTTTATATCCAAAGCCACCACCAATTCGCGTTGTAAAGCGCGATGATATCTTATACATCAATGCTACCCTTGGAAGCAGTTCAGTTCCCAGTCCATTGATATAATCTGCACGAAGTCCTGCTTCAAACATAAACAGTTCATTCAATGTCCATGCGTTTTGAACAAAGATGCCGAGAGTAGTATAATTGTAATCTCTCACTGCACTATTAGCAACCGGCTGTTCCCTTAGATTATCGGTTAATACATTGGCACCTATCACCCAGTCGGCTTTTGTTCCTTTCCTGTTCCAGGTAAGTTCGGAAAATGATGATTGTTGTAACGCATCGAAACTATATGTGGGTATGGCAACCAGGCGGTCGAACCGGCTGTAACTGTTCTTCAACTGCAGGGTGGCGTTTTCGTTCAGACGGTGAACGATACCAAACTGCGCAGTTAACCTGTCGGAGTTATTTCTTTCGTAAAATCCGCTTCCGCCGTTTTTGATATAATTCATACTTCCGCCGGTTCTCTTTTCGGAGATATAACTGACACCTATATCCGCGGTTGTTTTTTGACCATATAAAAATATCCGGGGGTTAAATGTATAACGTTCAAATTCCGGTATCGCAGTCAGGCCGATCCCGGCAGGATCAAACGCTGCATTACTGTTGCGGGAACCAAATACCGTCAGTCCGACTTTCCCGTATCGCTCACTGTAAAATCCGCTCAGGTCAAGTCCTTTTGCCGTGGTTGCATTTGCGACAAAGCTCAATTCCCGTTCATCAACCGGTGTTTTGGAAACAAGATTAACCAGTCCCGCTATAGCACCGCCACCGTACAAAGTAGATGACGATCCTTTTATAACCTCGACCTGTTTAAGATCCAAAGGTGCGATCTGTAGCAGCGAGAGCCCTCCTGAAAAACCCGAATACAGGGGGTAGCCATCACGAAGGATCTGCGTATAGCGGCCATCGAGCCCCTGGATACGAATTCCGGAGTTGTAAGATGTTGCTGAAGTTTGTTGCGTCTGTATCCCGGTACTTTCATTCAGTAACATCCGGATATCTCCCGGTTTCATATTGGCTTTCTCCGAAAGTTCTTCTCCCGAAATCACCTCTGTGCGGGTGGGTATATCAGAAATGGTTCGACTGGTACGCGTTGCAGTAACAATTACAGCTTCCTCTTCCTCTTCGTTCTCAGCTTCCAAACCGATGATAATGGCTTCGCCCGAAGATGACGGGAGCTTTAATGAGAAAGTTTTCTCTTTGTATCCAACAAAGGTGACAATGAAAGTTTGAAAACCATCAGGCAGGTCCACGAATGTCACTTTACCTAAAGTATCAGCCAGCCTGACAAGTTGTTTTTCTTTCCAAAACACAGAAGCGCCTGGCAATGGTTCGTCATCGCCGGTGATGATTATAGAAACCTGGTGTTGGCCATGAACTGCCAAAGCCAATAAAAAATTGAAAAAAAATCCTGCAAACAGATACTTCATCGCATTCATTTACAATTGCAAAATAATGGGCCGGTAAATTTAACCAATGAGCGCCGAAGATATCTTAAATGGAGCAGGCATGCCCTACCTGATCTTTATTTTTCAATTGATGAAGCTGGCCTAAAGACAATCTATAAGAAGATCAACCTGGGGCTGAAGCAATTCCGGGACATAAAAAAACCTTCACATCAAACGTATCAATTTGATGTGAAGGTAGAGCGTAACGCAACTATTTTGATCTCAGGTATTCCTCTACTTTGTCCCTGTCGTTACCAACTGCTTTGATTGCAGCTTTTACTTCTTCGCGTGATTTACCCAGCTTTTCTTCCAGGTACGATAATTCATAGCTCTCGCTAGCTGACACTCTTGAACGGTCACGCTCGTCGCGGATTTGTGTGTTGTCTGCCATAACATTGTTTTTCTGTTGCTGTTAAAAACATTATGCCAGGTAGCATGCCAACGCAATTGACCCACAACAAAAATGTAGATTAAAAACCGAAAATGACGCCGAATAAGAAGGTAACGATCGTAACCCAAACAAAATATACCGGCAAATATTGGGCAATGATTGCACCGACAGATTGCAAACTGATTTTTTGTGTAACCACTTTGAACAATTGTACAGCAACCAGCACCAGGTTGATCAGAATCAAAACATTGCTTCCCAGAACTGCAGCCCGGTTTGGAGTGATTCCCCATTCGGCTATACGAAACAGGATAGCAGACAAAGCAATTCCATTTACGACCACCGTTACTATAGACAGGAAAAAAAGCACCCAGCGTTCAGCCGGAGTTTTGTCTGACTTTTCTGCGACAGAAAAAAAGATGATGGCCATCACACCTACAAGCAGAATATTAAATACCATCAGGAATTCGCGGTCATTAAAGGGATCCTTGCGTGAAAACGCCATTGCCGACAGGTAGATAACCAGCATAACTAACACAAGCGGACTGAATATTCTTGCAATTGTTGGCGCAATCCTCCCAACAAGTTGAGGATTCGCCCTTGTAAGAACGGTTCCAAGTATCGGAGCAGCAGGGACCGCAAAGATGACAACATTCTCAAAATAGAACCGTTCAATCTGCAATCCGATAATTGAAAACAAACCGATCGTGATGCCCGACAAAATACCGCCGGCTATAATGATCAAGGTTGTGATCACAACAAGATCACCATTGTATTTAAGAAACTCGAGCCGTTTGCCCGTCAAACTTCGGAAATCGCCAACGAAAGCTACACCGACAAGACACCACAGAAACAGCACCACGTGAATACATGAAAGCACCAGCGTATCACTATTATGGTCGCCCGGTATAATATTGATAAAAATTAAACCGGTTAACATGGCTCCTGCTATAAATGTAGCTTTGCCTGCCGAAAGCCTGTTTTTCCAGGCAAAAAAGATGGCGAGTAACGGTAACAAAATAAAACCGACGTTTCTTGGATAAAACACCTCTTCATCAATCGATAATATAGCGGGCAATTTTGCGATGATGCCGGCAACTGCCGAAGCAATAACCAAAAAAGTCAGGTCTGATTTATTCACCCAAGCGTTGGATCCGGTTGCATAATTCAACCTGATGTTCCAGTAATCTGCTAATGCATTGCCTTGTAGCTGTGGGTACAGCTCAATAAAATCGCGTCGGAACTCGTGCTTATTGGCACGATATAATTTTTCTAGTTGAAGCGGGTTGTCCAGATAACCCAGGATTTCGTTTTGCATGATTGCGGTTTTAATATTTAGAGTTTGATAGTACTTTGAATTACAAAGTGGAAGCTCAAAAAAAAATCAGCCGCTATTCCTCGCATTTTGATTTATCAGATCTTCCAGCGCCTTCAGGTGATTATTAAAAGCTATTCTTCCTGCTTCTGTCATAAAATACTTCGTGTTGGGCTTCCTGCCCACAAAAGTTTTGTTTACATCAATAAAGACCTCTTTTTCCAACGCTTTTAGGTGACTGGCTAGGTTACCATCTGTAATGTCCAGGTATTCCTTCAATGCATTAAAGTCAAGGTTGTCGTTTACAGCCAGCGCTGACATAATGCCGAGCCGTATCCTGCTTTCAAATGCCTTATGAAATTTTTCGATTGTCAGCTTCATCGTTCGTACTTAAAGTGCAGGTAGATGCCATAAACAATATGAACCACTCCAAATCCAAGCGCCCATAGCACCAATCCAATCTCTATAAAGTACGCACTAAGTAAACCCAGTATTATCAGTATGATACCCATGCTGCGCACCTCCTCATAGGTTAGCCGGCTGACATTATAAAGTGCCAGCCCATAAAATATCAATGTACATGGTATCACCAAACCGGTCAGCGATTTGGAAATGAAGATCAGGATGAGTAACCCACCGGTAACAAGCGGAACGGACGTACTGATCAAAAGCCTTCTTGTTGTTGCGTTCCATATACGCTCCCCTCTTTTCCTTGCCTTTTTCTGAGATAATAATAAAGCTGTTGTCACTGAGAGTATCAATACGACCATAGCCACACCATAGGCACTATATTGTTCTTGTGGGTCAGATTGCAGGGCCGCTGTTTTGTAATTAAATACCGCCCAGGCTATGTAGGCCCCGGACAGGGCGAACAAACCGGCAATGAGACTCGCGAGCCCTGAAAGTGACATAAATTTTGACGAACGCTCCATGATGGTGCGCATCTGCCTGATGTCATCAATATAGTCCTGCTCTTCTTTCATTAAAAGTACTTTGTAATTCAAAGCTAAAATAAAATTTCTGGCGCCGCAAACATCTTTTAAAAATATTTTCTGGTTGGCAGCAGCCAGCATGTGAATTAATATTTTTATTTAAGCTCAATTTAAAGTTTCAGACAGGCAGGTTAGCGGTAACCGGGTGTAAAGGACGGTTTTGCCAATTGCCGAAATTTTATTTAATTTCGCTATATAACTATGTGTGTATGAAGGCATCAATGGGTTCACAGGTACGAGAGGCACTTTCAAGTGCAAAAACTGCGAAAGTTTTGACCACGGCCATCATTGCGAGCAACCGGAATCCAAACCAGGATGTGATCCGTGTAAATGGCGCTTTGCCCAACGGTAAAACCCTGGTACTTAAACGCGTAAGCCTCAAGGAAAAATGAGCCTGGCCATAGGCTTTCTTATCGTATTCCTCCTGGCTGTACCCGGCATCGTTTTCCGCATCACTTATCTTTCAAGCCCTTATTCCCGGCGCAATATAAACACCACCACGCTCGAGGAAATTTATAGTTCGCTTATTCCCGCATTTATATTTCATTCATTTTGTGTTATCATACTTCATCAGCTTGGTCATAATATAGATTACCAGTTTCTGTTCAACCTGCTTATCGGTAGCAATACAGCGAAGAACATTAATAGGCTGAACGACTATCTCTCCGCCTTCCTTATTTATATGTTTATCAATCTGCTGCTCAATTTTTTTGCGGCTCTTTGGCTCAGAAAAATGGTGTTGAAACATAAATTATATAAACGTTATCCCCTTTTGAGTATTTACAACAAATGGTATGATATCCTTAAGCCAAAAACAGATCTGCAGGAAGAAATTTCGGTGTGGCTGGACGTGGTGCTTGAAACTCGGAATGACACACTGATTTACCGTGGTTTTCTAACCGATTTCTGGCTGGACAAGGATGGTGGAATCAAGGAATTACATATGGAAGATGTTCGCCGGCGGGTGCTTTCACGTGATGAAACAAATGATCCGCAGCATCATGTTGACCAGGGGGTAAAACCAGGCGGGGTTGCCTCGGACATGCTCGTTCCCGACAACGCTCTTACTGAATCCATCGACGAGCGCTACTATTATATCCCAGGTGAAAGGTTTATCATCAAGTATCAGGATGTACGCAATATGAACATTACCTATTATGCAGAACAGCCCCTGTAGACTGCTCACCACGGAAACAATTTCAACAAGTTGCTAAAGCCCCCGCATCGAAGTGGAGGAAATCTGCTGGCATCTGATTTATATAAATATCAGAAAGCCGGGAGATGAAAAAGAAATCTGCTGCTGTCTCACACCTGCGGAACTTGATAACGAAATCAACCTGGTGAAGAAGTGAACATGCGTACGTTAACATTTATATTCTTGCCGGGACTTTATGATGGAGTTTAACCAGGATGGTACTGGCCAACGGTTCATCCCCGGTATGGCTGTTGTTGTTGCGATGATTTTGTCAGATATCAGGCTAATGGTGTATGCGCAGGATGATGACACCCCGCCCTTGTTGTTGCTGATTGTTGTTTATGCACTGGCATGGCTAACTATTTACCTGCTGCTTACCAGTATACATCGGGTTACCAGGGTTGCTGCTGAAATTGTTCTATTTTCAGCGATCTACACCGACCTGGTTTACCTGCTGATGAGCGCATTTCCATTTTCTTTCCCTGATGCCATAAACATAACAAACAATCCCGGTTATGCGCCTGGTGCCATATCCAGTTTTGGATTAATTTTTCTTGCGGCTTTTTTACCCGCCGGATTTTGTTTTATTCTCATCAAACGCACACTTACTGTGTTGCCAAAAATCCGGGCGGGCTGGGTAGTGCCGGTCAACCTGGTGGTGGTAATTGCAGCGCTGCTTTCGCTCGGGATGTTCGACTTTTTTCCAGCACCATACAGGGTGCCGGGCAGCCTGATCGCCGCCGCTGCGGCCACCCCTGAAGATCGCTGGGAGCGCGGCGCGGTGGCTGTTCCAAAAAAACAAACGGGTATCCGCGATGTGGTGCTTATAATAGACGAAAGTATTTCAGGTGGTTTGTTATCTATCAACGGGTATCCATTGCCCACCACCAAGTTTCTTCATAATAACAGCAATGCCTACACGAACTTTGGCATTGCCGGTTCATATACAAACTTCAGCGCAGGATCGAACCTTGCCCTTATATCAGGGCTTCAACAAAAACACCTTCCTGATAATGGCTTCACAGCCTTTAAACGTCCTTCGGTTTACCAGTTTGCTAAAAACGCAGGTTATAGTACACACCTGTTAGATGCACAAACGGTAACTGGCCAATTGCATAATTATACTACAAACGCAGATTTTGACTATATCGATTACTTATACCAGCCGCAGGTCAACAACCCCGATCTGCCGGTATATGACCGCGATGCCATACTTGGAAACAGGTTAATTGAATTGATCAATGATGATGAGCCGTCATTTATTGTAATCAATAAAGCGGGGGCCCACTGGCCCTATAAACTGAGCTATCCACCCTGGTATCAACCAGAACAATTTAATAACGATGATGCTCCATCCACACATTACCTCAGGGCAGTTTCCTGGAGCGTTGACAGGTTTTGGAATAACGTTTTGCCTGCATTCGATAAAGAGGATCTCAATGCACTTGTGATCTACACAGCAGATCATGGAGAGAATCACGACGCAGGTCTTTACCAGATGCGCCACGCCTCTATCTATAATGCGACCAGCCAGGAGGGCCAGGTACCCTTGTTGCTGATTGATCGCGCTGGTTTTCTCCCAAATGACTTTGTTCCATATCGCGACGGTTATGCGCATGCACAGATATTTCCTACCATACTACAAGCAATGGGTTACGGGAAATCTTACATTATATCTGAATACGGAGAATCCCTGATTGACACTCCTCCCGAACAGGACCGATGGTTCCTCACCGGCGATATCTTCGGACGTGGGAAAAACTTCTGTCAACCCGTGTTGGATAACAAGACAGAAGCCGGATCAGCAAAATCACTCGCAGCATCCACCCTGGTGCCAGCTACGCCCGAAGTTGAATAACCTTGCAACCATCCAGGCCATTCGAAGCTCCATAGTTTATTTTTGAATGAAGATGTTTTTAGTTTTGTATCGTAATACCTGTACTACCGGCCTAAACTAATTTAATTAAAAGGGGAAGGCGAAAAAACCTACGAATCAGGAGAATAACTACATTTATGCGCTTATCCTTAAACTGTAATCTATAAACGCTGATAAAATATTCCGGGTTTTGCTTAACTGTTGAAACTCCGCGATCGAATCGATTATTTACATATGGATATTGCACTGATTGTATTAACAGGACTGCTCTTAGTTTTCACATTTCTCTCGTTGGTTCATAATCAATACTGGATATTCCGTGTTTTTGATTTCCCGAGACTGCAAAAGTTCTTTCTATCTATCGCTGTTCTTGTGTTGGTTTTATTGGTTTTTGAACCAGGCAATGACCTGAAATGGATCCTGGCCGGGTTACTTGGTCTCAATCTCGTGTACCTGGCTGTGCAGATTTTTCCGTTTACCATTCTTGCAAAAAAACAAGTGCTTGCAGCCGAAAAAGATCTGCCTGACCAAAGCATCGCGGTCATGATTGCAAATGTATTCCAGGACAATACAAACATCAGCGGATGTCTCAGGGAGATCGAAAAAACTGACCCTGACATTGTGTTATTGCTTGAAACCAATAAACGCTGGGATGAAGGCACCCGGGAGATTGAGAAACGATACCCGCACCATGTCAGAGTACCGTTGGAAAACACGTATGGGATGCTGCTATACTCGAAACTGGAACTGCTAAATCCCGAGGTGAAACACCTGGTGGAAGCTGATATTCCATCTATTCATACTGACATCCTGCTAATAAATGGGCAGAAGGTACGTCTCATAGCACTTCACCCTACCCCACCGGTTCCGAATGAAAATCCAAGATCAACTGAACGCGACAAAGAACTATTGCTGGCGGCTGATCTGGTTAAAAAATGTAAGGACCCTGTTATCGTGATTGGCGATTTAAATGATGTAGCGTGGAGCTACACCACTGAATTGTTTTTAAAAATGAGCGGGCTGCTTGATCCGCGACGCGGCCGCGGCTTTTATAACACCTTTCATGCACATCACTTTTTTATGCGGTTTCCGCTGGATCACGCTTTTATATCTCCCGATTTCAAACTCAAATCAATGCGAAGGCTGAAAAATTTTAACTCAGATCACTTTCCCATCTATATACATCTGCAATACGAAGCCAACGCCGAAATTGAACAGGAGCCGCTTCATCCCGATGCAGGCGATATAGAAAATGCTGAAGAAAAGAAATCGGCTGATTAAGTGCTGCAAAACGAATCCAGGCGACATCGTTCTTCCGTTTCGTGAACCATAAGTCTGCTACAGGTACCTTCTAAAAACACAAAGACCCACTGCCATGGGTCCTGTGTTTACCAAAAACTGCTCGAAAATTAACCAGAGATTCTTAGTATCCTGTGTTTTGCGCCAGGTTTGTATTTTTAATCAATTCTGCTTCGGGAATAGGGAACAAAGCTTTTTCAGGGGCACTCGGCCGGTGATTGAACCAGGTCTTCCGGTGGAACACACCAAAACGGATAATATCCTGCCTTCTGCGCGCCTCTGCAGCGAATTCCCATCCCAGCTCATCAAGGAATCTTCCAAATGGAATATCGTTTCCTCCCTGAACTTCAGACACGGTACCATCCGAATTGTAATAACCATAGTTGTACACACTTCCCAATTTTAACTGGGCACCCGTCACAACCGCTTTGGCAGGATTGGCACGGAAGGCACGTTGGCGAACTTCGGTAACAATTACTGCCGCTTCAATTTCAGAGCCACTCCTTAACAACGATTCAGCTTTCATCATCAATACATCTGCATATCGTATAATCGGAAAGTCAACACTCAGCGCGGATCTTGCGCCCTGTTTGATTTCATATTTGCCCAAACGATAACCCTGGTTGCTTCCCGACAAAGCAATACCATTTAAATGTTTTGTGTAATCAATGGCTACCGCACCGGTGGTTGCGTTTATTTGTGGCCCCATGATCCAGGTATCCTTCAAACGACTGTCATCCGGGTCGTAGGTATCAATGAACTGTGGTACGGCAGCACTACCACCCCATGGCTGGGCCGACATGCTGAATACAAACTGCTGTACCGGATCAAGTCCTTTCATATGCATATTGAATTCCGTTGCCTGTATCTCATCATATGGTACAGTAAAGATCAGCTCTTTCGAGTTTTGGTTTTCCGTCCTGAAGGGTGATTTATAATCGGGCTCAAGAATATATTTACCTGCCGCAGCTGCAATGATATCATCACATTCCTGGATACATTTCTGCCACTCAGGCGTTCCGGTATATACTTCCGCATTGAGATATACTTTGGCAAGTATTGCTTTCGCGGCCCATCGGTTGAATCTGCCATAGGTAAGTTTATCGGCCTTATCACTAAGCAATGGAATGTTGTCCATGAGTTCCTTCACAACAAAATCATATACCTGTTTTCTTGTACTTTGTTTTGGTGTGGTTACATCAAGAAAGTCAGTAACAATTGGCACATTACCATGATTGTCGAGCAGATTATAATAATAAAATGCACGGGCAGCCTTTAGTTCTGCAACAAGATTTTCCTTGCCGGTACTGACAGGTATAAGACCCGATTCTATCTGGTAGATCACCCGGTTTGCCAGGTTGATGCCACGATAACAGTTGTTCCAAAGATTGTTTGGCTGCGACTGAACAGCGTTCCATTTATGTTCGTGCATGCGCTGATAGGTTCCGCCATCAAACCAGCCATTTGGCCGTACGGGGGTAACAATCACATCAGCAGATTCTTCCTGTAAGTCAAAGTTACCGTGCCATGAGGCCACCATTGGCCGCAGGTTTGTATAAATGGGTGCAATCAACGAAGGAATGTCTTTTTCAGTCGGAACGAACTGATCTTCGGGTATACGATCGTAAACCGTTTCATCCAACTTTGTACAACCCGATAGCAACAGGATAGCCACAGATGCTGTGATGAGTAATTTTGATATATGTTTCATATTACTTGTGTTATGTGGTTAGAACGAAAAGTTAGCGCCAACAGTAAATGAACGCGTTGTGGGATATTTGTCTCTTTCATCAAGTCCCGGTGAAAGTCCTACACGATTCACTTCAGGATCAATTCCCTTGTAACCTGTGATAGTATAAAGATTAAGGGCGGCCAGGTACACACGTGCATTTTTCACATACTTACCACCTTTAAAAGAATATCCAAGACTCAGATTATCAATCTTGATATGGTCGCCCTGTTCCATATAATAAGATACATATGCCAGGTCAGCGTAGATTGGTGTTTTACCATACACAGGATCAAATGCACTCTTCAGCATGTTGTATTGATTGATCTTTGGGTTCTCATAGAACATGCGCTGAAAGTTCATGATCTGGTAGCCGAATGCACCACGAAGATTAATGCTCAGATCCCATGACTTGTATCGGAAAGTATTGTTCCATCCCAGGATGTTCCGTGGAATACCATTACCAAGTATCTTTTTGTCTGATGGTGTAGAATTGCGTAAAGGCTTGGGTTTTCCATCTGCTCCTTCGATGATCCATGTTGAATCAGGAGCGATGTCAATTGTTTTGTATCCATAGAATCCGCCGATGGGCTCTCCCACATAATTGCGATGGGTCGCTTCCTGAATCGGTTCTCCGGTTGCGCCGGCTGCAAAAAAGTCAACCGCACTTGAATTCGGCGGACCATTCAAAGACAACAATTTATTAGAATTGAAAGAGAAGGTGACATTGCTGCTCCAGTCGAAGTTCTTTGTTTGAACAGGCACAACATTTATCAATACTTCGATGCCCTTGTTCCGTATAGCGCCCGCGTTCCAAAGTAAGGTTGAGTTCAGGTACGGTGGAACCGGTACACTGAAATTATACAACATATCTTTTGTATCACGCTGATAAGCATCAATGCTACCGCTGACACGATTATTGAATAAAGCAAAATCGATACCCAGGTTCCATTCAAGTTTTTTCTCCCAACGAAGATCGGGGTTGGGGTTACTGTTGGGAACAATAGACTGGATAAATAATCCATTATACAACATACGACCTCCGAGGTTGTACAACACCAGTGATTGATATGGATTATTAGGGATCGTGCCTGTTACCCCGTAACCTGCGCGCAGTTTGAGATCTGTAATCGCAGACACATTGCTTAAAAAATCTTCTTTACTTAAACGCCATCCTACCGACACCGCCGGGAAATTACCCCACTGATAGTTGGTACCAAATTTTGAAGAACCCTCTCTTCTCAAACTTGCCATCAACAGGTATTTGTCTTTGAAAGTATAATTCAATCTTCCAAAGAAACCTATAAGCTTCCAATCTTCTTTATCGCTGTTCATACCTACTGCTCCGTAGGGTGCATTGGTATTAAGATAAGCGATAGCATCACCTGCTTCAAGACGGTTCCATGTAAACAGATCAGATGTAAAATTAGAGTTGAAGGCAGAAAAACCCTCAGCTACCGAATACTGGTAACTATATCCGCCAAGCAAACTGAACCTGTGGTCATTAATGGTTTTTGAATAATCAGTGGTAAACTCGAGCAGATCATCCCGGTTAAGCGAAGATGCACGTGAAGCAGTTCCCGGCCGGTTATTATTTACCGAACTTTTATGATCGAAGGTTTCATAATAACCGGAGAGATTGTTGCTCTTATTGTTTGCGACCAACAATTTAAAATTAAGATCCTTTATTGGAGTGAAAATAACGCTTCCGCTTAAACGAAGTTCTGAAAACTGTCCTTCGGATTCAGTTTCCTCAATGGTGCGCAGTGGGTTGTCATACATGTAAACATTGCGCTCGTACCATTCACCAGAAGGTGTTCTGATGGGTTCAGTCGGGTTACGGATAAGTGCCTGCCTGTATGCATAGTTATACGACAGATCATATCCTTTCCTGCTCCTGTTTATTGCGTTCAGGTTAAATCTCAGCTTACCGTCAAACATAGCATGGTTTACATCGAGCCTTGCAACGGTTTGCTTATTGTCTGAGCGCAGAAAAATACCCTGCCAGTCGCGGAAGTTGACTGAAGCAGTATAATTGGTCTGACTGTTTCCGCCCTGCAAGGTCAGGTTGTGGGTGTGACTGACGGGCGTACGGGTGATTGTTTCGAACCAATCGGTTGTGGCACCAAATTCATCATTGGTTCCTGCCAATGGTGAGTAGCCCGGTGCGGAAGGATCGGTGTCCTGGTTAAAGCCTTTCACTCCCTGGCTAATGAGCCGGCGATAGTCTGCGGCATCAAGAAAATCCATCTTACGGGCGATACTCTGAACAGTTACATAGCCATCATAGTTCAAGGTTGGCGGTCGGTTGCCTCCCTGGCGTTTGCGGGTAGTAATAAGTATAACACCATTGGTGCCTCTTGTACCATAGATGGCTGCGGCTGACCCATCCTTCAACACATCTATTGATTCAATATCTTCCGGCGCAACTGTATTTAATGCGCCCGGAACCCCATCAATCAATACAAGTGGTGTAGAACTTCCAAGAATACTGTTTGCACCTCTTAATGAAATTTGTGTGGTTGCGTTTGGTGCACCGCTGGTTGTAGCTACGGAAACACCGGCCACTTTTCCCTGTATCAGTTGCGCCGCGTCTCTTGAAAAACCTTTGGTAAAGTCTTCCGATTTAACACTTGCAACCGCACTGGTGAGTTCTTTACGTCGCTGCGTACCATAACCTACAACCACTACCTCATCGAGGTTACCAGCACTTTTGCTTAACTGAACTGTAATTGGCGATTGATCCTTTACGTCAATCTCCTGTGTTCCATATCCCGTGCTTGAAATAACAAGTGTAGCATTAACAGGTGCATCGAGCGTAAAGTTACCTTGTGCATCTGTAGTGGTGCCATTGCTTGTATTCTTAACTACTACTGATACACCGGACAGAGGTTCCTTCGTTTGTGCATCAGTGATAGTTCCGCTGACCGGTATTTTAGCAGAATAATTTTTGTCAGCAGGATTGTTGGCGAGGGCTGTTCCGCTAAAAAAGATTAACGTCATCAGCATTGCCCATAACTTTGACATAAGGCAGTAGCTTTTAGTTTGCAATAATGATTCTAAGGAGCAGCATAAAGATATTCTGAGTGTGATCAGTAATCGCGGAGCATTTTAGCCAAGATTTTACGAATATTAACCAGATTGACACTTAATCAAATCATGTTGGTGTAACTATTGTTAAGGGCATAAAAAAAGCCGCCGGTAAGGGCAGCTTTTATATAGGTTTCATTGAGATGCTCAGGCGAGCTGCAATGTTTCTGCTGGTTGCAGATTCAGATAGTCAGGTAGTTCGGGCCTGTTACGGATAGCTTCGTTGATTATCTCAAGTACCGCCTCTCTTTCAGCACCTTCAAGAACAAGTCTTGGTGCACGTACATATTCCGTTCCAATGCCGGCAGCAGCAGCGGCCAGTTTGATATATTGTACCAGTTTTGGTTTGATGTCGAGTTCAAGAGCCGGCATAAACCAGCGATAAATCTTAAGTGCCTCCTGGTGATAACCATTTTTTACTAGTCGGTATATAGCCACCGTTTCACGGGGAAAGGCATCCACAAGTCCTGCAACGATGCCGTCTGCGCCCGCACATAAACTTTCATAGGCAAGCGTGTCCACACCCGCCAGGATTTTAAAACGATCGCCAAAACGGTTAATCATTCTTGTGATGTTGGTGATATCACGGGTAGATTCTTTAACCGCCTGGATGTTGGGATGTTTGGCCAGTTCTGCAAACATTTCAAGGGTTGTCATGATTTTATAATCATGAGGATTATTATAGATCATAATGGAAAGCGAAGTTGCAGAAGCCACTGCCTTAAAAAACGTGACGGTTTCCCTGTCGTCAGCATAATAACGCATTGGCGGAAGCAACATCAGTCCATCTGCGCCATTTGCTTCAGCAGCTTTTGCGGCAGCAACCGCTGCAGCGGTAGACTGTTCTGATATATTCAATACCACTGGAACCCTGCCCTTTACAAAGGCCACACAGTGTTTGAGTAATTCTATCTTTTCTTCATTGGTCAGTGTGCTGGCTTCACCAAGAGATCCTGCCAGAATAATTCCGTCAACTCCTGCATCCAGTTGTGCAGCGATATTCAGCTCGAAGGTCTTATAATCAATTGTTTCATCACTCTTAAATGGTGTCAGAACTGCCGGGTACACACCCATCCATGGAACTTTTCTCATATTTTATAATTTGATTATTGGGTGCCCAAAAATAAGGCACGGTTTGATGTATATCTTTTCCCTATTTAATTTATTGTTTACGTATTTTAACTGCTTTGTCGTAAAATAGCCCTGCGGAACAATATATGACGAATTTTGTATGGTGCGAATAAATTTCAGACTATATGGATCGGTATTACTGCTTATTGTGATGACAACATTATTCTCACAGTGTTTGCAGGACGCTGCAACGAGCGACCCGCGGCAGAACGGTTACGCCGGTGCGGCCGCATGCTCAGGGTGTCATGGGGATCTGCAACAATCTTATTTTCATACTGCTCATGCGAACACATCTTCGCCAGCTTTTGTCCATAACATAGCCGGTAGTTTTCATCCTGACTCCAACACTTACCACTACACCGGTTCAGCAAGGGTTGTGATGTCAAAAGAAAAATCTGGTGTGTATCAATCTGCCTGGGAAGGCGACAGTCTTGTACAGAAACAGCCGTTTGACATCGTGATTGGCAGCGGACGGAAGGCACAAACTTTTTTATATTGGTTGAATGACAAGGTATATCAATTACCGGTTTCTTATTTTATACCTGCCGGCAAATGGGCCAACAGTCCCAACTATCCCGCGCACCAGATCCGGTTCGATCGCAACATCCCGGTGGGATGTTTTGAATGTCATTCGAGTTATATCAAAAGAACCGCGATTGAAGCCTTCGGGGAGTTTCGCGTTGATCGCTTCAATCGGAACCAGGTGGTTTATGGAATAGATTGTGAACGCTGTCACGGACCTGCGCTGAAACATGTTGCGTTTCATACAGACTCACCCGGTGTGAAAACCTCAAAGTACCTGGTGCCTTATTCTTCCCTGACACAAACACAACAGATAGATATGTGCAGTATTTGTCATTCAGGCATTCGTGAAGTAAAACGCACGCCATTTTATTTCCGGCCAGGTACCGATCTCGCCGACTTTCTGGAACCGCCGCCGGTTGTTCAGTCGCCCGATAGCATTGATGTACATGGCAATCAGCTGCAGCTGTTGACAGCGAGCGCCTGCTATCAAAAAAGTGGAACTGTAACCTGTACCACCTGTCACGATCCTCATAATGATGAAAGAGAAAACAAAACAGCTTTTTCAGTAACCTGTATGAGTTGTCATAAACCTTCAACTCCGCAATTTTGCAAACTACAAACAAACCGTACCAAACAACTGCAGGTGAATTGTATAGATTGTCATATGCCTGAAAAAAATTCGATACTGGTATCTTTGCAAACCCAGGGCGATTCAAGCGCTACAGCTAACAAGGTACGCACACATCGTATAGCCGTATATGAACAGGAAAGTAAAAGATTTGCACAGGCACACGGGTTATTCCATACAAAACCATAAAACAAAAACAACTGATGTTTACAGCCAGCACTTACATTGAAAGACGCAGGAGGTTAAAAAAGATAATCGGGAATGGCATCATACTGCTCTCAGGCAATACTGAAAGCAGTATGAATTATAAAGATAACTGGTACCCTTTCAGACAGGACAGTTCGTTTTTATATTATTGTGGTTTGGATATTGCTGGTCTGCATCTACTGATCGACATCGATAATGATGTTGAAGTACTGTTTGGCAACGATGCGGGCATTGACGATGTAATCTGGCAAGGTCCGCTTCCTGCAATATCCGAACTCGCGGCACGATCGGGCATTGACAAGTCGGAGCCCCTGAGTGCGCTGCCTTCCTATGTTACGGGGAATACTATGAACGTACATTATCTTCCTCCTTATCGCCCGGAACAACTTTTATTTATTGCGGAGTTGTTGGCCAGGCCACCTATCCAGGTTTCAAAAGGTGCTTCGGTGGCACTGATCAAGGCTATTGTTTCAATGCGGTCAATAAAGACAGAGGAGGAAATTGCCGAGCTCGAAAAAGGAGTAAATACTACCAACGCCATGCAAATGGCAGCCATGTCAACGGCGCGCGCCGGTGAGACAGAGGCAGCTGTTGCAGCACGGCTACATGCCATTGCAATTGCGGAAGGCGGTAATCTTTCGTTTCCCACCATACTCACCACACGCGGGGAAACCTTACATATACATTATACCGACAGGGCGATTGAACCGGGAAAATTGTTGCTTGTTGACTGCGGCGCAGAAACACGTATGCACTACCCGGGCGATCTGACAAGAACATTTCCGATAGACAAGCGGTTTACTACTCTTCAAAAAGAAGTATACGAAATTGTACTGCATGCGCAGGAACAGGCTGCTGAGGCACTGGCCCCGGGAAGGACTTATTTTGATATTCATTTATTGGCTTGTGAGAAGCTTGTGGATGGTTTAAAACAGATCGGACTGATGAAAGGCGACAGTAAAGAAGCAGTAGCAAACCATGCTCACACACTATTTTTTCAATGCGGACTTGGACACATGATGGGGCTCGATATTCATGATATGGAAAATCTTGGCGAGCACTATGTTGGTTATGACGATACGATCAAAAAACAAACTGTATTTGGGTTGAAGTCGCTGCGGCTTGGCCGAAAACTTGAACCCGGTTTTGTATTGACGGTAGAACCCGGACTGTACTTTATTCCGGCGCTGATGGATATCTGGAAAGCAGACAAACGCAACGAAGCCTTTATCAACTACGGTCAGCTGGATCGTTTCCGATCATTCGGTGGTATTCGCATCGAGGAAGATTTCCTGGTAACAGATAATGGCGCAAGATTACTTGGTGACCCCATCCCAAAAACTGTTAAGGCTATCGAAGATATACGCCAGGCTTTGGCTTAGTTCGCGACGTTATTTAAAAACACCGTCAGATATTGCCTGGGTGATTTCCCGGTAGTTGACTTAAACACCCTGTTGAAATTGGTGATGCTGTTAAACCCGCAATCATAAGCTACGGAGGAAACACTGGCATAGTTACCTTCTATCAGCTTTTTGCAAGCCTCGTTGATTCGGATCTCATTAAGAAAAGTTACAAAGGTAACACGTGTATGTTTTTTGAAATACCGGCAAAATGCCTGTGGTGTCATGTATGCAGCAGCAGCAACTTCTTCAAGTGTTATATCCCTGCTGTAATTCTGCATAATGTAATTGTAAATATTGCTGATACGCACTCCTTCATAATCACTGAATGGTTCCAGTTGAAGATCGGGTGCCAGCGCGTCAATATTTTCCAATGAGCTTAACGAACGTAATAGCTGGAAAAACTGCATGAGTTGATCGAGCCCGGTTGAATACTGAATACTCATTATTCTGCCCGATATATCTGCAAATGAACTTTGCGGCACCCGAAAACCGCTATAGTTACTCGAGAAAAATGAATACACAGATTTTAGTTCTGGTAAATTGAACAGGGAAGCAAGCTTACCGCGTGTATTAAAAAAGATAGTCAGTGCATGCACACCCTCACTGTTACCCGGTGCAAAATAAGATGCATCATTTTTAAAAACATGTGGAATGTTTGCTCCGATAAGATACACTTCGTTCTCCTGGAAATGATGCATAATACTTCCCACGAGCAAGGTTCCCTGGCCCTTAAGGATCAGGGTAAGCTGGATCTCTTCATGCCGATGCAGGTATGGATAAAAATGCGGAAGGATCTGCTCCTCGATGAGGATGGTTTTATCCTGTGATGGCGGTATAGTAAACGGCAATACTTTCATAAAGAGCAGTTTGGGAATGATCAATCAGCATTTAATTTACAGCATTTTAACCCTTCTTTCCAAAAGAAATCGGGCGTAGAGTTAAAATACGGTAATAAGTCGCCAATATCCGTTAAGTCTTCGGCAACATGATTAGTTGCCGGCGGTGTTTCTCGACGGCGCATCCACTCCTAATAACTGCTTTACAAAGAAGTCGCGTTTTCTTTTACGTCCATAGGGTCCACCATCGCTGTGGCCCAGCCCCGGCACCGCAAGAAATTCAAATGATTTTTCTGCCTTAATCAGTGCATCTGCGACACGGTATGTGGATTCCGGTGGAACATTTTCATCAGCTTCTCCCACTATCAGGAACAAAGCACCCTGCAGCTTATGCGCGTGGGTTACATTTGATTGTTCATCATAATGTTTGCCTACAGGATAACCCATCCATTGTTCGTTCCACCATTGTTTGTCGACCCTGTTGTCGTGACATCCACAGGCAGACACAGCCGCATCATAAAAATTGGGGTGGAACAATACAGCACCTGCAGCATTCTGCCCGCCTGCTGACGTTCCGTATACTCCCACCCTGCTTGTATCTGCCCACGGATACCTCGAGGCAAGGGCCTTCATCCATAAGATTCGATCCGGGAAGCCCGCATCAGCAATGTTTTTCCAGCACACATCATGAAACGCTTTGGAGCGGTTATAGGTTCCCATTCCATCGATCTGTACAACCACAAAACCAAGTTCTGCAAGGCTCTGTGTTTCTCCGTAACCGGCAAAACTCTTCGGTACAAATGAACCCTGCGGACCGGCATAGATCTGTTCAATGATGGGATAAGATTTGGAGGAGTCGAAATTGGCTGGACGGAAGATGATGCCCCATATATCAGTTTTGCCATCGCGCGCTTTCGCAACAAACACTTCGGGCAGTTTTATACCCGTTGCGAGATACTTAGTAATATCAGCACGTTCAAGCTCCATTAGTTTTTTGCCATCAGCAGTTCTTTTCAATTCTATGACGGGCGGCATATCTACGCGCGAGTAATTATCGATATAATATTTCCTGCCCGGCGAAAACGATACCCGATGATTGGCATTATCCCGGGTAAGCTTTATAAGATTTTTGCCGTCAAAACCAATACGATAATAATGTATGAAATAGGGATCCTCTGCGTGGTTCATGCCGCTTGCCTGGAACCAGATCTCTCTTTTCTTATGATCGATGCTGTCAATTTCACGCACCACCCACTCCCCTTTTGTAATAGCATTTTTTTCTTTGCCGGTAAGCATGTCCATGAGATACATGTGCCGCCAGCCATCTTTTTCGGTTACCCATACCAGTTCGTTTGTTTCATTCAGATAATGGGTGAAGATTCTTTGTTCAAAGATGAAGGTGTTGGTTTTTTCATCAATCAGCTCTTTTGCGTTGCCGTTACGGCGATCCACTTCTATGATCCTGAATCGTTGATGACCACGATCCACCCGTTCAAAGGTGAAGTAGTTGTTATCGGACATCCGCCAGGTTAATAGTGGCGGTCCGGAGAAATCGATTGTATCAATTTTCACACGGGTTTGCTTTCGTTCCGGAACATCAAACACAAACATTTCAAACGAAGTATTTTCGTCGCCGGGCTGAGCATAGGGACGTGACTTTAATTCACCACGGGTGCCGCTGGCGGATGTAAGCACATAATGCACCTGCCTGGTAACAACCGGATTGATATGATAAGCCACTACCGTACGACTGTCAGGTGACCAGGTGACATAACCATAAGGTTTTGAAGCAGAGCCGTTCGTTGTGAGTTGAATATCCTCTCCCCCGGCGACAGGGCTCAGAAAGATATTGCCACCACGAACAAAAGAGCGCCAGCTTTTATCAGGAGAAATGGTATCTGACCGAAAGGCCCTTGCCCTGCGTACCATCGAATTCAGATCACCAGAAGTATTGAAACGGTTTCCGCCCCTTGCCGTTACAGAAGTCGCGGCAATGTATTCTACAGGGGCCGGGGTGGTATCAAGTTTATAACTACCCAGGTCGCAAAGCAGCCATTTACCATCTACCTGTATCCGCATCTTTCTTCCGCTCTTATCATAATAAATGTTTGATATCACCAGGTGGTGGGGATCTTTGGCGCCGGGCGTAAAGGCTTCCAATGCCTTTGCAAGCCTGGTGTGATCAAAAGCCGGTTGTTTGGTTCGTTTCCCTGCATGCACCAGGATGTACTCGGTAACGGAATCCGGAAGTATGTTCTTATACCAGAAACTTTCGCCATCTGCCTGCCAGTTAGCCTGCAAGTTTGTCTTAAACACCTTGTTCCTGGCAACGCTGTCCATTATTTCAGCTTTCTTATAACGCATCCGCATCTCTTCTGCCGAAGGTTTATAGGGAGGGAGTGTTTGGGTAAAGACGGTTGTTGAAAAGAGACAACAACAAAGAGAAAACAAATTTCTTAGTAATAACATTATGAAAGTATTTATTGTAGTTGGAAATGAAATTAAGCCATCCCGCTGATCATCCTTCGCAGGAATTAGCTATTAATTACCTGTTTTTGACCTGCTCCATATAAAAATGCTCCGGGGAGAACGACCTGGTCGGCTGCCGTGACATGATTATTGTAGTTATCGTGATAAGCGATCTATTGTTAAAAAATAGAAAAAGACGGTCGGACCATAGGGGTGGCACTTGCTTGTGCTGTCATTGATAAAACATAGCATATGATAATCGGCCTTCTTATTATGATGTTTAGGAAATACCGGCCATTGTTGTTAAAACGGATCAACAAATTTCATTCAACTACAAAACAGGTTGAACATGCTGCATAAAATGAATATCACCCTGGCACTAATCTTTTCAACCTTATTTGTTGTTGCCCAACAACGTACAGTTTACCAGGTTAAATATAAAGGCGAGGCGGTAGGAACCGTAAACATAGACCGGGAAACGGAAGGAAACAGGCTTTATTATAAGATGCATTCCGATATCAAAGCAAGATTCATTTTCTCCATCCGCGTTAAAACCTCGCAGGAGTCGGTATTTCATGACGGCCGGCTGACTTACTCAACCGTTTCACGTGTGATAAACGGAAATGAAAAATCAATCCGGGAAACAAGGTCCCTGAACAACGCTTATGAACTTGTAAAGGAAGGGAAGATCAGTACACTTCCGCACAAGGCAATTACATATAATGTTATGAGTCTTTACTTCGAGGAACCGGTAAATACCACGAGCGTTTATTCAGACAATTACCAACGTTTTCTGCCAATAAAAAAGATGAAGCCGCATACATACAGGATGTTATTACCCGATGGCAATTATAACTATTATACCTATACGAACGGCGTTTGTTCACGGGTGGATGTGCACAGTACCATGTATACAATGGAAATGCATCTTATAAAACCACAATAACTCAAAACCATTTATAATGAAAATCTTTATAACCGGTGCAAGCGGGTTTATCGGTCACAGGCTTACAGAACAACTGGTTGCAGAAGGACATGAAGTCAATGCACTGATACGCCAGCCACAGGCAACTGATCTGCCTGATAATATTTGTATCTATAAGGGTGATATCACCGACGAAAAGGTGGTTCACAAAGCAATGCAGGGTTGTGAACAGGTATATCACATTGCTGGTTATGCAAAACTATGGGCGCCGACACGCAAAACATTTTATGATATAAATGTAAGTGCGACAAAAAATGTGCTGGAAGCGGCCAGGCGACATGGCGTTCAGAAGCTTGTATACACCTCAAGTTGTGCAGTTTTCGGCCCTTCATTAAAAACGCCGCTAACGGAGTCGGACCCAAGAATAACAGCGTATGATCATGATTACGATCTTTCAAAACAACTGGCAGAAAATATGGTGCGTGGGTATGCCAGGCAAGGTTTACCGGCAGTAATAGTGAATCCATCGCGCGTTTACGGACCCGGCCCGGTAACACATGCTAATATGATTACAAAAATGCTCATTGCATGTCTTAAAGGGAGGCCCGTACTTATGCCGGGTATACCACACGTTATTGGAAACTACGCTTTTGTTGAAGATGTTGTGAACTGCCATATACTGGCCATGAAACATGGCCGAAGTGGTGAAAGATATATCGCCGGGGGTGAAAACCTTACGTACGCAGATGTTATTGCTATCGTTAAAGAAAAGGTTGGAAAAACAAGATTACTTCCGCTACCGGCTTCAGCTGTGAAAACATGGGGATACCTTCAATTACTTAAACACCAGCTAACAGGTGCTCCGCCAGCTTTCACGCCCGAAGCCGCACAACGTTATTTGCAGAATGCTGCGTTTGATTGTTCAAAAGCAATCAATGAATTGGGTTACCAGGTAACCAGTTTTCGGGAAGGCATACAAAAGACTATTCAGCATATTAAACTGGCTTTATGAAAAATCGGCCGTACACCCTCATTACAGGGGCAAGTGAGGGATTAGGGAAAGCGCTGGCTATTGAATGTGCCCGCAGAAATATGAATCTTATACTTGTTGCGTTGCCAGATTCAGGTCTGCAGCAGGTACGCGACTACCTGTTAAAAAATTTTGATGTTGATGTAATAGCCATCGACCAGGATCTTACAGCTCCTGACAGTGCAGGATCGCTTTTGCGGATCGTTCAGCAAACTGGCATTGAAATTAACATGCTGATCAACAACGCCGGCCTTGGAAACACACAACTTTTTGAATCTGCCGATCGTTGCTTTTTTGAAAAACAGATTCGTATAAACGTTATCGCCACCACTGCTTTGACACATGCGTTTCTACCACTGCTGCGGCGACACAACAGATCTTATATTTTAAATGTCAGCAGCCTCGCGTGCTTTTTTGCTATTCCGCTGAAGCAGGTTTATGGAGGAACAAAATCCTTTATCTATTTTTTTTCGAAAAGTCTTGCTGCGGAGTTAGCACCATACAATATAACCGTGAGTGTGTTGTGCCCGGGTGGCATTAATACTAATCCTGCCCAGACTATGCTTAACAAATCGGGTACAAAAATCAGTCTTTTGTCGCTGATGAATCCTGAAGATGTTGCACCGATCGCGATCGATGGCTTGTTGAGAGGTAAAATGGTTATCATACCAGGCAGACTAAACCGGTTGTTTAAAACCCTTAGCCATATAACACCATCGTTCATGAAAAGAAGAATTATCCGAAAACAGATAGAACAACTTAAGGTTTACCAGCCCGTCTGACATCCCCGTTTGTAGTGAGGACTTTTAACAGTATCGGGCATTTAGCCCTCATGATTTGCAAGACATCTTTGCAAAGAAAAAAGTCACACTCACTACAAACAACAAACAATGAAAAAGACAACCTTATCAGCAATTCTGTCCGCCATTTTGCTCGTTACGAGCTGCGACAAAGACGATGATAATTATCAACCTGATCAGCCTGGCAAACCACAGATCGAAAGCAAAGAATTTAAAGCTGCCGGAGACGAAGGTTCCTTAGTAGGTGTAATTGACCAGTTCAGACAGATGCTTGGCGAGCCATTAAATACCACTCCGGATCAGACTGTAGGACGAAGAGAGGTGAACTGGGATGGTGTTCCTGCAAATCTTACAAACAACAACAACTTTCCGCTTGATTTCTTCAACCTTACTGACCCGGCGGGGGCAAATGGCCGCAAGAGAGGACTTGTGTATTTGGCAAATGGTTCACCCATCCGTATCGACAGCTCCTCTTTCGTTGATCTTGACCCTTCTTACGCCGGACAATTCGAGGCGTTCAGTAAAAAGAAACAATTAATCTCTGCCAGTTCAACAATCAGTGAAATCGCATTTAAAATTCCGGGAACCAATACAGACGCATTTGTACATGGTTTCGGTATAGTATTCTCGGATGTGGATGTCGCAAACTCAACAACACTTGAGTTTTATAACGGAAACAAATCACTCGGCGTATTCAAAGCCTTACCACGCAATGACAAAGGTTCCTTTTCTTTTCTCGGGGTACATTTTGCGAAAGAAAAAATCACCAGGATCAAAATCACAGCAGGAAACGGGGTTTTGGCAGCTGGCGTCAAAGATATCAGTGATGGCGGTTCAAAAGACCTCGTCGCTTATGACGACTTCTTTTATGACGAACCCAAACAAATTCGTTAAGTGTGGATAGTGTGGTCAGTCAGGTTAACAATCTTCCTTCGGGAAGATTGTTTTTACAGATATCACCGTTTTAGGTGATATAAATTTCAATACACTTTATTCAATTTTGAATCAAAACAAGAGATGAAAAGCGCATACATTTTTATGGCAGTGATGATGATGGCTATAGCGGGCTGCAACAAAGACAATGAAAACAAAGAAGCTGTCGAGGTAATAGCTGTCAATGGCGATATACAGGCAGGCATGGATCGTTTCCGCTCCTTGCTTGGACCACTCAATACGGGCGGTGCAGCGACTGATGGGCGACGGGAGGTTAATTGGGACGGGGTCCCGGAAGATATGCTGGGCAAACCTCTGCCTGAAGATTTTTTTAACCCGGTTGGCGCCAGCGCCGTAGCAACACGTCAACGAGGTCTGGTTTATACTTCAAGGGCCGGCACTTTTGCTGTGAGTAAAAAAAGCTTTGAAGAGGTCAATATACTGGCTGCCGGTAGTTTCAAAGCATTTAGCGGCGCCAATGTGTTTGCTAACATATCCAATAATTTATGGGAAGTTGGATTCCAGGTACCGGGTAAAGCGCTAAAGGCAGGAGTAGCCGGCTTCGGCGCTGTATTCTCAGATGTGGATCATAACAACGAAAGTTATCTTGAGCTATTCAATGAAAGCAGAAGTCTCGGGAGATTTTTTATACCTGCGCATAATGATAAAAGCACATTTTCTTTTCTCGGCATCTATTTTAAAAACGGAGAAAAAATAACGCGCATAGAAGTAAGTCACCCGGGGTCGTTGGTTTCCGGTAAGGCAGATGTATCGCAGGGCGGACCTGATGACCTTATTGTGCTGGATGATTTTATCTATGCGGAACCCGAGGCGCAAATAAAATAGTCAAGACGATAAAAGTGACCATCAATCGGTAAAGAATGCCACTGCATTACCCCAACGATTAGGTAAATTTATGTGAGAACCAGGCTAATTATGAGGCTACTCTTCTTGTTTTGCCTTCAGATCTTCATACTTCGCGTTGTGACCGCGCAGCGCACTTCATTGCATTTTGAAAACATCACTACAAAAAACGGTCTGTCGCACAACAAAGTGAACTGTATTAAACAGGACGCCCGTGGATTTATCTGGATAGGAACCAACGATGGATTAAACAGGTATGATGGAAAACATTTTGTAATTTATAAAAATGTTCCTGGCAACTCATCAACCCTTTCGGGAAACATAATAACAGATCTGCTTGAAGACAAGCAGGGTGTACTTTGGATAGCGACCGCAGATGGAGGTTTAACAAGACATGATTACCGGCTTCCATCCGGGCAGCAGTTCCGACAGTATCGTCACCAGCCTGGCGACAGCAATTCAATACCTGTTAACCTGATAAATAAAATTGTTGAGGATGATGACGGCTTTCTCTGGTTGGCAACAAGCGGATTCTATTTGCTGAGGTTCGATAAAACAACAGAGCGTTTTTTGTCACCAGTGAATCGTGGGACAAAAACCGTCCTTGCCCTATCCAAACGAAAGGCGGATGAAATCTGGGCGGGCCGCCAGGGCGGAGGATTATTAACCCTGAACCCACGTACATTGAGTTTTTCGATGGATAGCAGGTATGAAGATCTTTATAATAAAACGCTACCGCACGTAACCGTAATTTCGCTTTTCACAGATAGCCGTCATAATACCTGGTTCGGTTCCTGGGACAGAGTACTATATAAATACACAGCATCTCAAAACACCAAAACTGCGTATACTGGTAACCGTTATAGATCAGACTTTTTACCGGATGAGATCCTTGCTTTCGCGGAAGATACCAACCGGCAGTTATGGATGGGCGGAAAGACAATGGGACTACAGATCTTCAATCCGGTTACTGAAACATTCACGAATTATCAGCACGATCCGGCCAAAAGTGGGAGTCTTGCAGACAATCACGTCAACTGCATTTTTACCGATCGTTCCGGGCTGGTATGGATAGGCACAGATCGGGGTATCAGCCTCAGTAACCCCTGGCAGCAACAATTCAGACAGCATTTCCTTTCCCATGACAACAGGGAAGCGATCAGGTTATTTGATTTTTTTGAATCGCCGGGTGGCAAATTATGGATAGGTACCAACAAAGGCATATTCATCAAACCCGGTATAGGTGGTGAATTCATGCACGTGTCGCTTAATTTCAAAGGAAAAACGGTTGAAGCAACCAAATTTTACAGGTCGTGCAAGGGCGAACTGTTTCTTGGTACCAACTATTCGCTGTTCCGCCTGAATGAGCAAAATTTTGAACTAACCCAATTACCAAATACCGATAAGGACAGCGTGGTAAACCAGATCATCCGGTCACAGATCGTTTCTATTTGTGAGGATACATTATTTGACGAACCTGCGCTTGTTGTTTCACCCTATGGGCATTTTCTTGCTTACTATATCTGGTCAAAACAAAAATGGGTATCAAGACTGGACACATCGGCAAATATTATCGAGACCCTCAATCTGCGCGATAACCTGATTCGAAAATTGTATAAAAGCCCATCCAGTGGTAAACTTTTTCTTGCAACGGCAAAAACGGGTCTTGGT
This sequence comes from Bacteroidota bacterium, assembly GCA_023416995.1. Taxonomy (GTDB): domain Bacteria; phylum Bacteroidota; class Bacteroidia; order Chitinophagales; family Chitinophagaceae; genus DATHKG01. The sequence goes on along the minus strand of JAEZGI010000077.1, from coordinate 162,553 downwards.
ATGTGGGAGGAAGAAAAGAAAAACTATTTTACGTTCTATAAAAACAACCCGGCTAAAACCAGTTTAAGCAATAACGATGTTACCGATATGGTAGAAGACCAACATGGTAACATCTGGATCACCACCTTCGGCGGAGGACTGCACTATTATAATTCAACCGAAAAGACCGTTACCCACATCCCTGAAAGCAACAACCTGCTTGAAAGTGTGCAGTTAGATAAATTTAACAGGGTGTGGATGGTTAGCAATGGTAACGTGGACAGGTATGATCCAAAAACCAAAATTTACACAAGCTTTCCATTACCCGATGTTGAAAATACAGGTGGTATCAGCGGAAAGATTTTTAAAGATAGTAAGGGCATATTGTATGTAACCGGCACCAACTATTTTATCCCCTTTGATCCGGCAACGATTGCCGAAAACCGCTCCCCTTTACCTGTTTACATTACCAACTTCAGCATACATAATCAATCCTATAGTCATCTCATCAACAATGGAGATCTGCAACTCGCGTATGATCAGAATTATATTACGATTGAATATGCCGCGCCTGAGTTTGACAACAATACACCGGTTGAATACCAATATTGTTTGGAAGGTCTTCAGCCAGACTGGACAGATCTCGGTACTGAAAACAAAGTTAGCTTTTCAAATCTTGCAGGCGGTTCGTATACTTTTAGGTTAAGAGCGACGAATATGCCAGGAGTATGGTACGAGCTGGACACACCACTTCAGTTCATCATAACACCTCCTTTCTGGAAAACCTGGTGGTTCTACCTATTAGCATCAACTACTCTTGCGGCGCTTGTGTATTCTATATATCGGTATCGTATCAACGAAATTTTAAAGAGGCAGGCAATCAGGAACAAGATCGCGCAGGACCTTCACGATAATGTGGGCTCGACACTCAGCAGTATCGGGGTGTACAGCCAGGTGGCTAAAATTTACCAGGAGCAGAACAGAAACGATCAGTTGAAAGATACGCTGGGAAAAATCAGCGAAACTGCCAGTAATATGATCAGTGAGATGAGTGATATCGTGTGGACGATAAACCCGCGAAACGATAATATGAGCGTCATACTTCAACGAATGGAGTCCTTCGCAAAACCCCTGCTCGCAGCAAGAAATATCATTTTGCATTTTGATGTTGACCCTGCTCTGCGACAAGTATCGCTTGAGATGACGCAAAGAAAAAACTTCTACCTGATCTTTAAGGAATCGGTTAACAATGCATTAAAATATGCTGACTGCCGGAACTTCTATGTTTCTATCACAATGGAACAAGCCAGGATAAAAATGGTCATAACTGACGACGGCGCGGGTTTCGATAAACTGGTTGTCGATAACAAGATCCGACATTCACTTTCGGGCAACGGTTTGAATAATATGCAAATGAGAGCCAAAGAAATTAAAGGTGGATTTGTTTTGTTTTCAAATCCGGGTAACGGAACAACAATAAAACTTGAATTTCCTATCACCTGATTTGGGGATGCCTGTCAAACAGCAATCGTGTTAACTTGATAAAAATAAATTATGGGTCTTCGCATCGCGATTTTTGATGACAATAAGAACATCCGGGAGAGTATCTCCATGTTGCTGGACACTGATCCCGATTTTGAAGTAGTAGGTTCCTTTAGCCATGTGTTGGATTGCAAGGAAGATGTGCAGGAGTGTAAGCCCGATATTGTATTAATGGACATTGAAATGCCGGCGATGAGTGGTATTGAGGCAGTGCGAATCATTAAACAAGAATTTCCTAACGTGCAGATACTCATGCAAACAGTTTTCGAAGATGATGATCGTGTTTTTGATTCGATCTGCGCGGGCGCTTCAGGTTATCTCCTGAAAAATTATCTTAACACGAAATTGGTTGATGCAATTAAAGAGTTGCAATATGGTGGTGCACCGATGAGTCCCTCTATCGCACGCAAGATGTTGAACAAAATGCAGGAGATGTCTCGCTATGTAGTTCCGGAAGCGGTTACTGATTATAATCTTACACCCAGGGAAAAAGAGGTGCTGAGCTGTGTTGTTGATGGCCTCGCATATAAAATGATTGCAGACAAACTTAAGATCAGTTATGAAACTGTGCGTAGTCACGTTAAAAAGATATATGAGAAACTGCACGTAGCCTCATTGACAGAAGTAGTTTCAAAAGCGATGAAGGAAAGAATAGTTTAATTTTTTTACCTGGTCATCAACCATGCTGATAGCACAGCAACTGCAGTATTAGTGAAATTAACCTGGTTGTTGTTTAACATTCCCTTGTTTTCAAAGGCTGCCCCCAACAGCGAATCAGTAAGGTTTCCAATGGTGCCGGCCAGCACTATCACTGTGAAATGAAAAAGCCCGGCGGGAACTGTTGCCAGGTAGCAGCATGCGACAATGATACTGGCGGCAATTCCAAAAAGCAATCCTTCTATACTCACCACACCGTTCTGGCCACGCGCACCATGTTTCCAGTTCAGAATGTTTACGAACCTGCTGCCATACAGAGAACCAAGTTCAGATGAGATGGTATCAGCAGCAGCGGAAGAGAATGCGGCCGCTATGAGTAAAAGGTACATCTCCTGTTTTGGCCATAGCATAGCGAGCAGCGCCACGATGAAAGCAGCTCCACCATTTGCCATTACCTGGTAAATGTCACGGGTTCCATCACCGGGTCGCGCGAGACCCGACTTAATTTTCCGCGAGGAATTCCATGATGTGGCCAACACCGCCAGGATGAAGAAAACACCCATAAAGAGGATCGCCGGGCCGCCTGCACCCAGGTACAAGGCTATTGCTAAAAGTGAACCGGCGACGGCTCCCGCAGCAGTAAGTTTGTGCATGTTGTATGCAATGGCCGCAGCGATACAACAAAAAATGAAAACCAGGCCTTCAATCATAGTTGGCAAAGATCAGGAAACCAACTCATTGCTGATAAGGTGCACCGAGTATGAAAATTGATAATTTATCCCTTAAAATTATGAGTATGGAGAAAGAACTGCTCGCCAAACAGTCATGGCGAATTAAAGACACAGATATTGATTACTTCGTATACCAGATTCAAAAACAAAATAAAAGCTGGTATGAAGTCGAAATACTTAAAGAAACTTTTCGCCTGCAAAAAGATCAAGCCGGTAACTGGACCGATCTCGATGGGAGCTCAACTGAGGATATTATGAAGTGGGGAGAAGTAATGGATCACATACTTAAGAATAAAAAGTAAAGATATATCTTGTACCCCGAATACTGGTTTTATGAGTTTGTCATTAAGAACGGTAATGGTTACACGGTATATCACGCCGCTGCGTGAAGGCGGGTCGTTGCCTGCAATTGCCGAAGCTGACGATGGTTTTATGTATGTGCTAAAGTTTCGCGGCGCTGGCCAGGGAACAAAAGCGCTGATAGCGGACCTGATTGGAGGTGAACTTGTCAGGGCCGCAGGCCTCAGGGTTCCTGAAATAGTGTTCGCAAATCTTGACAGCGCGTTTGGCAGAACAGAGCCCGATGAAGAAATACAGGATCTGCTTAAGGCTAGTGTCGGCCTTAATTTAGGTTTGCACTTTCTATCCGGCGCCATCTCTTTTGACCCCGTCGTAAATAAGATCGATGGCTTGCTTGCTTCCATTATTGTATGGCTGGACTGCCTGCTTACTAACGTTGACAGGACAGCGAAAAACACAAACATGCTTTTCTGGAACAAGGAGCTTTGGATCATTGATCACGGAGCAGCTTTATATTTTCATCATTCGTGGACCAATTGGCAGTCACATGCAATAAAACCTTTTGTGCAGGTAAAGGATCACGTATTGCTGCCACAAGCGTCAGCACTTGAACTGGCAGACAAACAAATGAAAGAGAAAATCACTTCGGCAACCATTTCAGATATCGTGCAACTTATCCCGGATGACTGGCTTTCAGCTGCCGAACCGGATCAATCGCCCGAAGCCATGCGGGAAGTGTACAGACAGTTCCTCAACACCAGGATCGCTCACTCAGAAATATTTCTTAAAGAAGCACAGGATGCACGAAACACACTTATATGAATATGCAGTGATAAGGGTGGTGCCGCGGGTAGAACGCGAAGAGTTTGTGAACGTTGGCATCATCCTGTTTTGCAAAAGGACCCGGTATCTTGGTGTGCGGTATCATCTCAACCCCGATAAGATCAGGGCACTTGATCCGCTGGCAGACATTCAGTGTTTAGAAGAGTCGCTCAACTCGCTCGGGTTGATAAGCAAAGGCGACAAAAAAGGTGGGCCCATTGCAAAACTGGATGTACCAGAACGTTTCAGATGGTTAACTGCAACACGCAGCACAATCCTGCAGACATCGAAGGTTCATCCTGGTTTAAGCGTTAATCCTGCAGACACCTTAAGCCGGCTTTTCGACCGGCTCGTTGGCTGAGCGTTGGCATAATTATTTAACCATGTATGGTTCAAAAATTCAGTATTATGCCAGATACTACACAAAAAAATACCGCGAAAAACCTCGAACTGGTTGTTGATAATATTCCTTACCAGGTTCGTATCACACCCGAGACATTTAATGATGAGAAACGTTATCGCATCGTAATCAATGGTGACGAGGGTCACCTGTATGCCTGGGATTCTGAAACAGTTTCGCTAAGGGCCCTTGATGATGATGCAGCAACACTCCCTGATGGATTGGAGAAAGAAATCAGCAATTTATTGGTTAAAACAACCTTGCTATAATCACGTTACACTAATGCTCAACGAATGAAAAGCTCAAGATTGCGCGAGATGGTAACACTGCCGTGCAATTTCGAGCTCTTCATTTGTTGGTACTACCAGGATTTTTACTTTTGAAGTATTATGCTGAATCTCGCGTAATTCTTTACCCGATGCAAGATTTCTTTCTTTATCAATGATGATACCAAGATAGTCCATGTTTTCGCATATACGTGCACGTGTTAGTGCATCGTTTTCGCCTATCCCTGCAGTAAAAATGATCGCCTCTACCCCATTCATAGCCGCCACATAAGCGCCAATATATTTTTTTACCCGATAAGCATACATCAAAAGTGCCAGTTGTGCTTCCACATCGCCACCTTCTGCTTTCTGATTCAACACCCGCATATCATTGCTGCCTCCGAGCGCTTTCATCCCTGAGTCGCGGTTAAGCAACGTTCTGATCTCATCAATACTTTTCCCAACCTTTTCGGCCAAATGGAAGATAACAGAGCCATCGATATCACCTGATCTTGTTCCCATTATCAGCCCTGCAAGCGGTCCAAAACCCATACTTGTATCTATAGACTTACCATTTCTGATAGCTGTTATGCTGCTGCCGTTACCAAGATGGATACTTATCAAACGCTCAGGCACAGACCCTAAATATTTTGATGCCGCTTCGCTGACGTATTTGTGACTCGTACCATGAAAACCGTATACCCTGATCTTTTCGTCTTTATAAAGATGAACGGGTATTGCATAACGATACGCTTCAGGTGGCAGGGTCGTATGAAAAGCTGTATCGAAAATGGCAATATGGCGCGCGGCAGGAAACTTTTCTTCTGCGAGCGTTAAACACAGATAGTTAACAGGATTATGTAACGGCGCAAGCTTGAATAAAGATTGAATTTTTTCACGCGCAGGCTCATCGATGATTGTAGCTGCTGAGAACGCTTCGCCCCCATGTACGATGCGGTGACCCACCACCTCAATCTCATCGGCGGACCCGATGCAACCACGTTCCGGATGCGATAGTTCTGCCAGTATCTGCTCCATTGCATCATGATGACTTGCGGTTCCTGCTCCACCGATATTTTCTACCTGGCCGGTACAAACCGGGCTCGTAGCAGGCATATCAAAAAGCTGGTATTTTATCGAACTGCTGCCTGCGTTAATGACAAAAATCTTCATAAGGTCCTGAATTAAAAACTGTCCTGCGCCTGGATCGCAGTAATTACCACTGTATTGAAAATATCATCCACGGTACACCCGCGGCTCAGATCGTTGATCGGCTTGTTTAAACCCTGTAGCATCGGGCCTATTGCCAACGCTCCTGTTTCCCGTTGCACCGCTTTGTACGTATTGTTTCCGGTGTTGAGATCAGGGAATATCAGTACGCTGGCTTTGCCGGCCACCGGGGAACCGGGCATTTTCTGATTTCCAACCTGGGGGTCGACAGCCGCATCATATTGAATTGGCCCTTCAACTTTCAGGTCCGGCCTTTTTTCTCTTACAATACTGGTTGCAATGCGCACCCGCTCCACATCTTCTCCTTCACCCGAGCTGCCCGAACTGTAAGATAACATAGCGATCCGGGGTTCAATTCCAAACTTCGCACTGCTGTCGGCTGAAGAAATGGCAATCTCCGCGAGTTCGCCGGCAGTAGGATTCGGGTTAACAGCACAATCTCCAAACACGGCGACCCTGTCTGGTAAGCACATAAAAAATACAGATGAAACGATAGATACTCCCGGTTTTGTTTTGATGAATTGTAAAGCCGGACGTATGGTATGTTGTGTTGTATGAGCTGCGCCGGACACCATGCCATCTGCCTGCCCCTTATAAACCATCATGCTGCCGAAATAGGAAACATCAGTCATGAGATCTCTCGCCATTTCCTGGTTCACATTTTTATGTTTGCGCAGTTCGTAAAGCGTTTCAACATACCCGTTATACAAGTCTGAGGTGGCCGGATCTATGATATTGAGCTGGCTGATATCAAGGTTTAATCCAAGCCGTTTCAGCGAAGTGGCAATTTCGGTTGAATTGCCCAACAGGGTTATGTCAACAACTTCCTGCGCAATCAACCGTGCAGCAGCCTTTAATATGCGGTCATCATTGCCTTCGGGTAACACGATATGCTTTTTCTGGCGTCGCGCCCATTTTACCAGTTGATACTGGAACATGTGTGGCGTTATTCCTTCATGGTTGAAACTGATAAGCCGGTTTTGAAGCGTCTGAATATCCACATATTTTTCAAAGGTGTCAATAGCAAGGGTGATCTTCTGTTTATTGTCGGCACTGATACGCGAATGAATAGCGCCAATAGCTGTAGTGGTTTCAAAAGTGCCTTTGTTCACGGCGACAATTGGTATTACAGTTTGAAGGCCCTCAATCAACCGCAGCACTGAAGGTTCGGGCTCTATGCCGGCTGTGAGTACCATACCTGCAACCTTGGGGTAGTTGGTAGAAAGATTAGCCTGCAAGGCTCCCAGGATCATATCACCACGGTCACCGGGCGTTATAATAAGACAATTCTCCCGGATAAAATTCAGAAAGCTGGGCAACATCATTGCACCAGTCACAAAGTTATCGACCTGGTTCGAAAGCAGTTCCTCACCAAAAATTATTTTTGCATCCAGGGTATCCCTGATCTCTTTCATTGAAGGGCTGCGGAGACTTTTCTCATAAGGGATCACAGCAACCAGGATATCGCTGTTAAGCTGGTTTCTCAATAAGGCTCGCACATCTTCAACCTGGGCGGGATGTACCCTGTTGGCTATTACCCCTATCACCTGAACTTCCCGCGAAGTAAAATTGTTAAGCACATTAAGTGCTGAAGTAACAATCTGTGCGGTGGTTTTATTTTCACCGGTCAGTACAAGTAACACCGGTGCACCAAGATTCCTGGCAATAGAAATATTTGATTCGAACTCAAACGCCGTGCCTTCTCCCAAAAAATCACTTCCTTCGATAATGGTGAAATCGTATTCGTCTTCTAACTTTTTATATTTGTCGATAATGGTTCCGATCAGTTCCTTCCTATCACGATCCAGCATCTGCTGACGGGTAAAAGCATAAGTATCTTCATAGGGAATGGGCAACTGGAAATGATCAAGAATGGTGTCTATATGCAGTTCTCTTTGCCCCGGTTTTCCAGCCGAAATAACGGGTTTGAAATAGCCGACTTTTTTTGTCTGGGCAAGAATCATGTTTACCAGGCCAAGTGCAATAACAGATTTGCCGGTGAACGGCTCAATAGATGTGATGTAGATACTCTTTGTCATGATCCGCCAATTTGAAGTTGTCTGCCGTACAGGCTGTCCGGGTGCAAAGGTATTGCGATGTTTTTAAATATCCGGCGGATTAACAACAGCACAAATCGCCTGCATGGTACATGATTCCTCAGGTTTCTACACAATTGCATTGTACACCATGCGCACGACAATTGCTATGGTATGGTATTAAATGACAAAAAAATTTTTATCATGAATGCAATAATGGATTTGCTGGCAAATAACCAGTATGTGAACACAACTAAGTCGGGTCGAATTATTTCCGCTGTTAGTGGCGTGGCATTGATAGGGTTGGCTTTAAAAGATAAAAAATCAAGTGGTATAGCAAAGTGGGTTAAGATCGGAACCGGGGCCACACTGGTATTGCGGGCCGTTTCCGGCTTTTGTCCGGCTAATAAGGCGCTGGGGATCAGCAAAGGTTTATAACATCATTTTATTCCAGGAAGGATCAGCGAAATGGCTGATCCTTTTTTTTTGTCCGTAACCGGGCAAAAAAACAAACTACAGGTTTGGTTTGAAACATTTACTTTAGATGGGCGGATGACCTGCTGCCATCAAAATTGAACCGATGAGTGTTAAAGGACCAATTATTATCATAGAAGACGACTCAGACGATGTCGAGTTTTACGTGAGTACGCTGACGGAGCTTGGAATAGAAAACGAAATCATCTTTTTTGATGATGCTGAACACGCGTTGAAGTTCCTGGAAACAACTCCCAAAAAGCCGCTTATTATCATATCAGATATAAATCTCCCCGGGATGAGCGGAATCGATTTCAAAAAGCGCATCCAGGATAATGATTATCTGCGGATGAAAAGTATTCCTTTTGTGTTTCTGACAACAAGTAGCAACCAGGCATCGGTGGCTGCCGCATACCTTATGATGGTACAGGGTTACTTTATAAAACCCAATAGTGTTGAGGAGCTAACCGAAATGTTTAAACAGATAATTGAGTACTGGAAGATCTGCAAACATCCCAATTCCGACTAATCATTTCAACTGTGATGATTTAATCTTAACCGCTTTTACCTTTTCAAAAACGTTTACCGGAAGAATATTGCCAGCTTCATCGAAACGCAACGGCGATAAGCAGGTTTCGCGGTTATAACCATTTCCCCCTGGTATCTTAAAGCGGTGATATGCGATGTACCATTCATCTTTACCAGGAATCTGCACCACTGAATGATGTCCTGCGGCACGCACCACCCCTTTTGCTTTCAGGATGGGCAGCCCTGAGGCCTTTGTAAAGGGGCCCAGCGGGTTGTCAGCAGTGGCATAAGCAACACAATAACGCGGGTCGCGGGTATCGTTTTCGGACCACATCAGGTAATACTTTCCCTGGCGTTTCAACATAAATGCGCCTTCGTTATAACCCAGCGGTTTGAAAGATTTGATCGCAAGACTGTCATATGAAATCATATCATCGTTCAACCGGACAACATTACAATTTCCCTGGCCAAAATAGAGATATGACTGCCCATCGTCATCCGTAAAAACCATAGGATCGATCATCTGTCCGGGCAACTGGCCTTTCGCAACAAGCGGTTTGCCGAGTGCATCCTTGAAAGGACCGCGCGGCTGATCCCCTACCGCAACCCCAATGTTTCCATCGGCAGAAAAATAAAAATAATACTTACCATTTTTCACCGCGATTGCAGGTGCCCAGGCTTTGGTTTTTGCCCAGGTAAGATCTCTTGCCACGTTAAACACTTCGCCTTCGTTGGTCCAATACTGAAGATCAGAAGATGACCATACTGAGAAGGAAATCGAGTTCCATCCTGTACTTCCATCAGTGGTTGGGTAGATGTAAAACTTTTTACCAATTTGTGCAATATGTGGATCCGCATAAAGCCCGGTCAAAATCGCAGTCGGCGCATTAGTAGTGTCGTTCCTGTCCTGCGCTTTCGCTTGTGAAGAAATCAATAGAACCGCAATGCCTGTTGCGAGGAAGAAGGTACGCATATTATTAAAGATTTATTTGACCAAAATAATGATTTTGATTAAGGGATTTTTTGGTCGAATGTAAATTCAAGTGTTTTTAACAATTTCAAAGTAAAGTATTAGTTTGCAGCAAACGATCTGTGTTATGTTTCAGATATTCTTGTACCTGCAGTTTTTACCATTGCTGTTCAATTTTCCCGGTTCGCCGTCACAGTCACGAATAAACGATAAGCTGGGAACACAACCTGCTAAATCGCCTGCTGATTCCGTTGATCTTATCGCGCCTGGCGCAAAACTTATCAAAATCAGTGACCAGTTTAGTTTTACCGAGGGTCCTGTTGCAGACAAAAAAGGCAATGTATACTTTACCGATCAGCCCAATGATAACATCTGGAAATATGATACAAAAGGCAGGCTCATGTTATTTATGCGGGGTGCCGGAAGATCTAACGGACTCGCTATGGATCGCAAAGGCAATCTTATTTCCTGCGCCGATGCCAACAACGAAATTATCCGGATCGACAGTAAAAAAAGTATGGAACAAATAGTTGGAAAGGTTAATGGATACCGCCTGAACGGGCCCAACGATTTATGGATCGACGCAAGTGGCGGCATATATTTTACCGACCCGCTGTACAAAAGGCCGTATTGGGTACATGCGGGGCCTGACATTCCAGGCGAAAATGTTTATTATTATAACGCACGAACCAAAAACGTTACGCTTGTTGATTCCACAATAAGAAAACCCAACGGTATCATCGGTACACCTGATGGCAAGTACCTGTATATCGCTGATATCGGCGACAACAAGACTTATCGTTTCGAGATAACCGGCAAGGGTACCCTCGCTAACCGCCAATTGTTTACTTCATTAGGTTCCGATGGTTTAACCCTGGATGAACAGGGCAATCTTTATCTCACAGGCAGGGGTATAACTGTGTTTAATCCTTCGGGTGAAAAAATTTCGCATATTAATGTACCGGAAGGTTGGACCGCAAATCTTTGTTTTGGCGGTAAAAACCGGGACATGTTATTTATCACAGCATCCAAAGCAATATATACTTTGAATATGAGGGTACGCGGTGCGCGTTACTAATAAATTCAGACCTCCCCGGCCGGATGTTTCCAGGCGCCGCGGTATTTTCGCTTCAATAAGCCGGTGGCTTCTGCATCCCCTTTAACGGTTTTTGAAATCGGATCATATACCAGTGCCCTGCCAAGATCCATTGACAGATTGGCTAAAATGCAACTTGCCGTTGAGATATGCCCTTCTTCGATATCTGCTACGGGACGGCTCTTTCTTTCTATTGCCGCAATAAAATCTAGCATATGTAATCGGGTGGCAGGCGCTGCGTTCATCTCGATCTGAGGTTCATTGACATCCTCGGGAAATTTCTCTTTTTCAAACACCACATCCCGGTGAATTTTTTCTCCTTTGCCCACAGGCACGAAATCATATTTCATTGTACTGGCCGATAAAGTGCCTTTATCTCCATAAAATTTTACGGCCCAGGGATACTCCGGATCAGCTGGTGTACCCCAGGTTCTATGTTGCCAGACACAGTTGAGATCATCGTACTCAAAAACTGCAGTTTGTGTATCCGAAATGTTTGATTTACCCTCCTTTTGTACATAGATACCACCGGTAGAACTGATCTTTTTAGGCCATCCGAGATTGAGCATCCACCTGGCAGTGTCCAACATGTGCACACACATGTCACCGGTCACGCCGTTTCCGTATTCACGAAAAGTGCGCCACCATCTCACATGTGGTATGCCATCGTAAGGTCTTAAAGGTGCGGGACCGGTCCACATTTCATAATCAATAAAATCCGGTACGGGTTGAACAGCCGGATTGCCATTATTGCGCATATGATAATAACAACACATTTCCACATGCGATACCTTCCCAAGCAAACCCTTATCTACCACATTTCTTTTGGCATCGATCAGGTGAGGCGTACTTCTGCGCTGTGTACCTACCTGCACTACCTTATTATACCTGCGCGCCGCGGCAACCATTGCTTCACCTTCCAATACATCAACGCTGACTGGCTTCTGAACATAAACATGAGCGCCGGCTTTCATGGACTCAATAGCCAGCAGTGCATGCCAGTGATCCGGTGTGCCAATCAATACGATATCAAGTTTATTTTCAGAAAGCATTTTGCGGTAGTCGCCGTATAGCTTAGGTATCTTACCAGATTTTTGTCGTTGAGCAACAAGCTTTCCCGCTTCGTTCAACAGATTTTTGTCGACGTCGCACAAAGCAACCACGTTTACCGGCGAAACCTGGATCAGGCGGAATAAATCACTTTTGCCATACCAGCCGGTACCGATCAGTGCAACGTTATATACTTTTTCTGCGTTAAATATATTCATCCCGCTGGCGTCAAGCGTAGCCAGTGCAAGGGATGCTGTTGCGCCTTTAATGAATCTTCGTCTTGAGAGGTCGTAATGATGCATGCAAGTCGTTTTTCTGAAAAACAAGATACTCAATTATAGGTAAGCAAGCATCTTGTTATTGAAAATGCGTCCGACAGATGTGTCATTAGGTTGCAATCCGTTTATCAATCAATTCGCCGGCAGTTTGTGTAAGGTGATCGGTCTGACCGGTTTCCCTGTTGATCCATTTGCCATGCGTTTCACTTGTGATCACGGCTACCAGTTTATCATCCAGGAAACATTCGTAGTGACCGGAATTAATGTCATAGTAAATGGATAGCGTTGCTTCCACACCGTTATCTGCCGTATATGGCGCGGCAGCAGTTAAATGTCTGTCCATCGGAATTGTTTTTCACATCGCGGATCAATAATCGGACCCGGTGTTATGAAAATTATAGACTTTTAACTGGGAAGAAATCTGAATTGCCTAAATTGGCAGCTATAAACAATTGCTCCATATGGGTCATCAAAAGTCAAACAGAAGAAAATTTTTACAGGAGGCTGCTACGGCCGCTGCTGGCTTATCAATATTTTCAGCCTTACCTTCTATGACATTTGCTTCGGATCGAACCATTCCCTTTATCACCCCACGGCGACTGCAGGATCCGAGATTAAACTTTTCAGTGATAGGCATAAACCACGGCCACATATATTCGCAGATCGAAGCAGTTATAAGAGGTGGTGGAAAGTTTATTTCATTTTTTGCTAAGGAAGATGACCTGGCTGCTGCATTGCAGAAAAGATATCCTGCTGTTAAACGAGTTACGGACGAAAAAGCGATCCTGGAGGACAACACAATTCAATTGGTGCTAAGTGCGGCCATTCCAAATGAGCGCGGACCGATTGGTATCAGGGTGATGAAAAGTGGCAAGGACTATATGGCTGATAAACCAGGCATCACGACGCTTGCACAATTAGCCGAAATCAGAAAGGTGCAGAAAAATACGGGGAGAATTTATTCGATCATGTATAGTGAACGATTTGAAAACCGCGCAACGGTAAAAGCAGGAGAACTGGTTAAAGCCGGCGCCATAGGAAAGGTGATTCAAACTATCGGGTTGGGCCCGCACAGGATGAATGCCGCTTCGCGACCTGCATGGTTTTTTGATAAAAAATATTTCGGAGGCATCATCACAGATATAGCTTCTCACCAGTTTGATCAGTTCCTGTATTTTACCGGTTCAACCAGCGCCGAAGTTGTAAGCTCGCAGGTGGGAAATTTCAATAATAAATCTCACGCTGCATTTGAAGACTTCGGAGATGCCACGGTGCGTGGAAACGGAGGGATGGGCTATGTACGGGTTGACTGGTTCACTCCCGATGGTCTGAAAACCTGGGGCGACGGACGGTTAACAATTCTTGGAACAGAAGGTTATATTGAAATAAGAAAGAATATCGACATAGATGGACGTCCGGGCGGAAACCACCTGTTCCTCGTAAACAATAAGGAAACCAAATACATCGATTCCACAAAGCAGTCGCTGGACTATGGTACCCAACTTGTAAATGATGTACTGGAAAGAACAGAAACGGCAATGACCCAGGCACATTGTTTTCTTGCTACCGAACTGGCATTAAAAGCGCAAAAAAATGCTACCCGGGTAGCCTGAAACAATTAATGTTTAACTGCACGACGTCATCCAAGTTAACTTTCAATGTATTTGGCAGAAGATTATCGTTCTTTTTCTTTTCGCCGAAGCTATTGATCACGGGCGTCGTCTTTAGACTGTTCTTCCTCAGGATCAGCGTCCACTTTTTTTGCCTTCAGATCATAATCAGTTACCTGGTCTGCTTTTCCTTTCTCATCCTTTGGATCTTTATCTACTCCTTGTCCCTCTTTATTTGAAGGTTCACTATTCATTTTAGGTGTATCTGTAGCCATGATCAGTTTTTTTTTAAACAGGATACAAATGCGGTGCCATAGGCAACGGTATTTGATTTGCAGTATACCTGTATATCAATTCTTCTGGCTTCAAACAGTTTCGTGCGAAAGATAATAATACTTGAGGATGACCATGCGGTGATGGACGTGTTGCATTTAATTTTGACTCCTGAGTTTTCGGTAACAGGCTTTTCAAATGCTACCGCATTGCTGGAAGATCAATTTGAAATACCGGATCTTTTCCTGATAGACAAACAGCTACCCGGCATTGACGGTCTGGACCTTTGCAGGCATTTAAAATCCCGGGAACATACCAAAAACATTCCGACTATAATTATTTCAGCATCACCTCACGTGCGCAACCATGCGTTCAAATCAGGCGCAGATGACTTCATCGAAAAGCCATTTTCTTCGCGCGAACTTTTACAGGCAGTAAGGAATCAGCTTCCCTGATAAGATGTCGTTTAAATACGGTTGGCACAATTATTTAACATATATATGCATTAAAATTGAACAATTAATCCGTTAACTTAATGAGCGACGCAATGAGTGGTACGGTAAACGAAAAGATGTCTCTTGCAGAAATGTTAACCGACTGCAGCATAGACCGTGTGATGGCCATCGATCTTGACTGGAACATTATCTCCTGGAATCAGGCTTCAGAAATCGCCTCAGGTCTCTCCAAAAAAGATGTGATAGGTAAAAATCTGCTCGAGATTTTTCCATCACTTAAAACCGATAAGGAATTGATGCATGCTATACACAGTGCCTTTCTGGGAAAGAAAACCTTTGTGTTGTCCGACAAAGCGAAACTGCACCGTTACTATTATGAAAATCATTTTATCCCGCTGAAGGAAAATAGCAGGAAGGTAATCGGCGTAATGAATATTATGCATGATGTTGCACATCGGATCAAAGCCGAAAATCAATTAAAGGAGTTAAATACAGCACTGGCGGAAAAATATAAACAACTGGAACAACTCTCGCAGGAGCTCAACACTTTTACTTCCATTACTACTAATAATATTAAAGAGCCACTTAAATTCATTTATACATCTCTTGAGTTACTCGTACAGGCAGAGGGTCGTCATCTTTCTGACAGCAGCAAAGCAAATCTGCGACGGATGCAGGTTTCCCTGAACAGGATCAATCGTCTGATCGATGACATCGCTGACCTGTTTAAAATCAACGGAGGTACCAATGCATTTGTTCCTGTTGATCTGAACGAGGTTGTTGAAAAGGCTAAGCAACAATTGAATCGTAAAATCACCGAACGAAATGTTACACTAAACGCAGGTAGTTTGCCCACCATTAACGGCATTGCAGAAATGCTGCAATTACTGTTTGTACACCTGATCGATAACGCCATTAAATTTCAACCTGAGGGCAAGTCTCCGGAGATCGAAATATCTGCCTCAGAATTCCGGATCGATGAAGCGACTGGAATTGCAGATCCAAACGGGTCAATTTATATGAGGGTGACTTTCCGGGACAATGGAATCGGTATACCCGCTGATGCCCGCGATCGTGTATTTGTGATGTTTGAACAACTGCAGGAAAAGAAAAAATTTCCCGGCTCCGGCCTCGGCTTAACCTTCTGCAAAAAAATTATGAATATGCATGAAGGTTTTATTAATGTTGACAGCGAGTCCGACCAGGGGTCCGCTTTTCATTGCTACTTCCCTTTTAAATCATTGGTAAGTTAGCGTTAAATAATTAACTCCTCAACGATCGATCCGGAGTGTTTGTCATCGTTGTCAAGTAGTTGCCTGATGGCCGCAACCACCCGCGACGGCGTTGGATATTCAACTATTTTATTGAAATGAATCTTATCGACATAACGAATCACTTCATTTTTACTTCTCATCTGCTCAGGCACACTAAAAGTCAGCACCCGGTTGCGCACCTGCCAGGGGGTGTGTTGGGGATTGGTAAGTGCATAGAGTACCGCAACAGGCGTTTTTACCGCCGCAGCAATATGCACAATGGCAGTATTCACAGACAATATCACCCTGGCTTCTTCCAGCAAAGCAATCAGTTCAGGAACGGTGAGCAAGCCGGCAAGATTATAAACATTAGCATATCCTCGTTCACAGATGTTGTCGACCATCCCTCTTTCACCCGCTGAACCTGTAAAAAAGATATTGGTATCGAACGCTGCCACTGACTGCTGTAACACCTCTTTCCAGGCTTCTACCGGATAAGAACGTTTTAGCTCGCTGACGCCGGCATGAAATACCAGGAAAGGTTTTGAACTATCGGCCCCGATCTTTTTAATTTTGGCAACAGCGGTGGTACGTGTTTGCTCTGAAACGCCCAGTGATAATGACTCGTCAGCAACCTCCGCTCCTATTTGTTTTACAAGATCGAGATCGCGTCGCACCTGGTGTTTTACAACCGCGAAAGGTTCCGGATCAGGTATCCAGTGGGTAAGCAGATTATAAGGATTTTCACGTGCATAAGCCAGGCGTAAAGGTATCTCAGCAAGATAACACAACATAGCAGCTGGCAGTGAAGACTGACTATAAACAGTGAAAATGATCGCAGCATCAAAATGCTTTTGTTTCAATAATGCAACCAATTTATTAAGCGCATCTGCGTTCATTTGCGTTGTTAATTTCACCCAGGGCAGATCTGCAAAGATCACTTCATCAATTTCTGGTATTGCTTCGCATACCGGCGCACCCTGTGATGAGGTTAACAAGGTGAGTTGCGCATTAAATCTTTGACGGACAGCTTTGAGCGCAGGTGTAATCATGATTACATCACCCATATTGTCGGCCCTGATACAAAGTATGTTTTTACATTCGTCCCAGGTCATCGGGCCAGTGTATTTGTATCATTTAATATTATGCTGGCGGCTCCGGCCAGGTTATCAGCATAAAAATCGGGAACCCGGTTCTCTGTAAGTTGCCATTCGGTTTCATTACCTACATTCAACAAAATTGTTTTGCAACCTGCCCGTCTACCTGCTTCCATATCATCAAGAATGTCTCCGATCATCCATGAAGCGGACAAATCAATGTTGTGATCGGCCGCGGCCCTGTGGAACATGCCCGGCGCAGGCTTTCGACAACCGCATTGCTCACTGAATTGTTGAATCGTACTGTCGGGATAATGTGGACAATAATAAAAACCTGTGAGATGGATATTGTTGTTTGAAAGATCATGACGAATCTTATTGATAAGAATCGCAAGATCCAGCTCACTAAAGAATCCCTTGGCAATACCTGATTGGTTGGAAATGATGATGATAAGATACCCTTTTGCATACAACAACTCTAAGGCATCCAGGGCGGATGATGTATAAGTTACAAGATCCGGATCAACATTGTAAGGATAATCCTTGATCAATGTGCCATCTTTATCAATAAACACTGCTTTATTCATGAGCGTGGTAATAATAAGGGCCGGCTGATGGTTTCACTGAAGCGTCCCAGCAGAGCCAGATTAGCCATTGATTTACCCGCGCGTGCCGTCGCAAGCTGGTCAACAGCGATTGTTTTCTGATACACATCTAAAAGTGCTTCTGCAACTTTGCACCATGTAAAATATTTGTTTACACGTCTTACGGCATTTTTACCCATCTGTATACGAAGTGTGGTGTCGGACAGGATCAGGTTTATTTTATCAGCCAGCGCATCCGGGTCCTTTGGAGGAACCAGGAACCCCGTTTTTCCATCTTCAACACTATACTGAATGCCACCAACCCTTGAACCAATTACCGGTACACCACAAGCCATGGCCTCTAGGGGCGTTATACCAAAAGGTTCGTACCAGGGTGTTGTAATAAACACATCAGCCGCACTGTAATAATACTTCAACAGCGTACGCGATTTTCTTCCGGCAAAATGCACCAGGTTACTCACTCCTGTATCCATCGCAAGTTGCTGCAACCGCCCTATCTCAGGGGTTATTGCCGGATCCGGCTCATCGGATTCGCCCCCGACAATCACCAGGCGAATGCCAGGAACACTGTCCTTTAACCTGCCCAATGCCGCAATAATGTTATCAACGCCCTTTCGCGCAACCATGCGGCCGATATGCATTACAATACGTGCATTTTCAGGAAGACCCAGCAGTGCCCGTGCCCGGATCTGTGATACAGGTTGTAGCTCACGCTTAGTATATCCGCAAGGAATTATTGTGATCTTTTTCGGAACAGTATTGTAAAAGTCTATAAGGTCCTGTTTGTCCTGCGGACATTCCGCGATAATGATGTCTGCGTCACGGACAATAAAACGTTCTATGTCATACCGTTCTTTTGGAAATCTGTCTGACTCTTTCTGATGTACCCGTCTTACCAGACCGAGCGCATGGAAAGTAACCACATAAGGTATTGACAGACGGCTTTTTATAATTGATGCAACCATTGCCGACATAAAGAAATGTGCATGAATCAGTTCATACCTGACATCATTCTTTAAAATGAACGTTCGCATTTCGTCGGCAAACTGTGGCATGTACCCCAACAATTGTTCTTTTTCAACGAATGTTGCGGGACCAGCATCAATATGTATCACTCTTATGCCCTTCTCCATGACAACTACTTCAGGCAACTCAGCATCATCGCGTCGGGTAAACACATCGACCCGGTACCCTTTACATACCAGTTCGCGGGCCACTTCTGCCACATAAACATTCTGCCCGCCACTGTCTCTGCCACCCAGCAGCGCTAGCGGAGAAGCATGTTCACTAATAAAGGCTATTCTTCTGCTCATATTGCGGCGTATTATTGATGATTGCCATTAAAAAAGTTTCTTTCCATTCCTTAGTAAACCGATCCAGTGAAAATTTGTTTTTCGCCAGTTCTTTTCCTTTGGTTCCAATGTGTTCGGCGAGTTCAGGATTTTGCAGCAGCAACAACATCTTCTCAATCAGGTAATCCACATCTGTATGCATGTATGCATCAACACCATTTGTAAACACAGAAGCATTTTCAGTGGTGGCGAGTGCTACTACCGGCAGCCCTATACTGAGCGCTTCACAAACGGCGAGGCCCATACTTGTATAGCGGATGGGATTAAAAAAGAAGCGATATTGACTGATGAAACGAGGCAGATCAGGATGCAGGATTTCACCAAGTCCACCGGACTTCAGAGAGTCCATTCCAATGAGATCAAGGGGAACATGTCTTGCAACTTCTTCAAAAATATCTGAACCCAATTTTCGCCCACGGTCCTTTAAGTGGTTGATCACCACAACCCCCTTTTTCAGTTCACCTGTATATTGAACTTTTGATAAGGGCACGCCGTGTTCAATGACCCTTGTTTCGGGTATTGGACTATGCCACATGAGTTTATTAAAATGGGTGACGTGCACAAGGATCACATTGGGATCCGTAACCACATGCGGTGTATCGGTCGGGTGATCAGTAGGAGGATCATGTTCAACAAAGATCCTCGGGAGGCGACGCTGCTCTTCGCTTAGAATCTCGTATTGATCGGTAAGATAATTGCGGCTTGTTTGGAAAAGTATGCAGTCGAACTCAAGGTTGCGAACTTCTTCGGCTCTTACTTCTATAACGTTTTCGCCGAAAGGAAAAGTTTGCCCCCGGCCAACATAGCCGGTTGACCTTTTATCATTTAGCGGGATATAAATATCGAAATCGCCCTTGGATAAATAATAGAGATATGTACCGTGAATATGCCAGGTAAAGATTTTTAATCGTTTTGCGGAGATCATCTTGTTGATTGAAGGATTTTTAAAAGGACGTTGGGTACCGCCCCCAAAATAGAGTGCCATTGATCAGAGAAGCGCTTGACACAGTTAATACATGCTTGCCGGACTAAGAAACGTAGACGGTTCTACTGAGTAAATTTTTTCCCGTCCAATTTATTCTTCAGGAGAGACGCTTCTGGTTAATAAATTATGAACTGGTTTAATGTTTGATGCGGAGGGTTTACCACTCTCACAATACTACAACCAGTTACAATTATGTATACTCTCGGCATTAATGCAGCCTTTCACGATACATCGGCTTGTTTAATTAAAGATGGAAAGCTGATAGCGGCTGCAGAAGAGGAGCGATTTACTCATATTAAACACGGTAAAAGACCGGTTCCTTTTTCTACCTGGGAACTTCCTTTTTTTGCGATTGATTTTTGTTTAAAGAAGGCCGGTATTCACCTTCGCGACATTGATCATGTAGCATATGCATTTGATCCTGAACTTGTGAAGGGTGCAAACAAAAATACCAGCATAGTTTACCCGGGATGGGACCACCTGTTTGAAGAATATCTTCGTAAGGCACCGGAACAGTTGGTAGACGGATACCCGCACACTCTGCAACATCGTTTTATGGGTGCAAGAAAGGAAGATTTCGAATGGCACTATGTTGATCACCACTTATCGCATGCGGCGAGTGCTTTCCTCGCATCACCCTACAAGCAGGCTGCAGTAATGACGATCGACGGGCGCGGCGAAAAAGCTACCACCTCCTATTTTCGCGGCCGGGGCAACCAGCTTGAAAAAATTTCAGAGGTGTGTATGCCGCACTCGCTTGGTATGTTGTATGAGAACGTAACCCAGCATCTGGGTTTCCTGGCTTCGTCGGACGAATATAAAGTGATGGCCCTCGCATCGTATGGCAAACCTGAGTTCCTGGATGAATTCAGATCCATGATTCAAATTGGCACCGATGGAAATTACACCATCGACAAGCTTCGACTGGCAGAACGATTCGGACCGAGACGCATTAAAGACAGTTCATTTGATGCAAAACACTTCAATATCGCACATTCACTTCAGCAAGTATTGGAAGAAAAGATGCTTGAGCTGGTGGAGTGGTTATACAGGGAAACAGGTGAGGAGAATCTTTGTCTTGCAGGAGGCGTAGCACTGAACTGCGTTTTGAATGCACATTTACGTGATAATGGCCCCTTTAAAAACATCTGGGTGCAGCCCGCCTCGGGAGATGCGGGCACTGCCCTTGGCGCGGCGTTAATTGTTGATGCCAGAATGCGCGAATCATCCATCCGTGAATTTGAAATGAATCATGTTTATTGGGGTCCTGATTTCTCTGATGAAGAAATAGAAGCTTTCCTGAAATGGACCAAGGTACCATACCGGAAACTGCAAAATGTAGCAGAAGAAACTGCCGCAATACTTGCAGCCAATAAGGTGATTGGCTGGTTCCAGGGCCGGATGGAATTCGGTCCACGGGCGCTTGGGAGCCGCTCTATCCTCGCATCGCCAATCGACCCTGCCATGCAGGCGAAACTAAACGATATCAAAGACCGGGAGGACTTCAGACCCGTAGCACCTGTGGTTCTTGAAGAAGATGCGGCAGAGTGGTTTGAAGATGCAAAACATTCGCCATTCATGTTGTTTGTTTACAATGTAAAAGAAGATAAGGCTTCAAAAATTCCCGCCGTAATGCATGTGGATCGCACCGCCCGGATTCAGACAATAAACCGTAATCAGCATCCGGCTTATTATGATCTCATCAAAGCCTTTAAGAAAAAAACCGGTGTACCGGTATTGATCAATACTTCATTTAATACAAGAGGTGAACCCATTGTTTGTACCCCACGGGACGCCATTGAGTGTTTTTGGACCTCTCCTTTTGATGCGCTGGTTATTAATTCATTCGTGCTCGAAAAATGACCGACAAACATTTTGATATTGCTGTGGTAATGGCAACTTACTGCCGTCCTGATCTGCTGTTACGCTGTCTGAGAAACCTGGCGCTGCAAACTTTACCACCCGATAGTTTCCAGGTAATCGTTGTAAGTGACGGTCCGGATGAGCATACTAAACAGCAGGTTGATATGTTTGCCAGGAAGCATCCTCATCTGAATCTTCATTTCTGTATGCTGCCTGTAAAATCCGGACCTGCGGCGGCCCGTAATGCAGGCTGGCAATTTGCACAAGCTCAATTAATCGCTTTTACCGACGACGACTGTATACCGGATCCAGAATGGCTTGAAAGCTATCTGAAGGCAGCCCAATGTTCTGTGGGAGATTTTACGTTTACAGGGAGTGTGCAGGTGCCCATCTCCCATCCACCAACGGATTACGAAAAAAACATCTCCGGCCTTGCCACAGCAGATTTTATCACTGCTAATTGTTGTTGTCCGAAATATATTCTGGCCAAGGTTGGCGGATTTGACCCACGGTTCGAAGCGGCCTGGCGCGAAGACAGTGATTTGCATTTTAAATTACTGAAGTACGGGGCAAAAATTCATAAAGTAACAAGTGCCTCTGTTGTCCACCCGGTCCGGTCAGCGCCATGGGGAATCAGCCTGAAGGAACAACGTAAGTCAATGTTTAACGCATTGTTGTTTAAAAAACACCCTGGTCACTATCGCAGGTTGATTCGGAACAAGCCCGTATGGAGATATTATGTGATCACACTCAGTTGTTTATTGGCCTGCATCGCATTTGCGTTGGACCTTATAACCATTGGCATACTTTTCCTGTTAATCTGGTTATCAGGTGTATTCCATTTTACCTGGTTGAGACTTACGGGTACACGTAAATCTTTGTCACATGTTACGGAAATGTTTGTCACTAGTATTATCATTCCATTCACATCTATATTCTGGACACTCTATGGTTCGATAAAATATAAAGTATTTTTTCTATGATACTTCCGGCGGCTGAAATACAAAAAATTGGTGTATTCCGGGCATTACAGCTTGGAGATATGTTGTGCCATATACCAGCCATGCGAGCGCTGCGCAATGCCTATCCAAGTGCAGAAATTGTACTCATCGGTCTGCCCTGGTGCAAAGAATTCACCGCAAGGTTCTCACACATTTACGACAGATTCATACAGTTCCCGGGTTATCCCGGGCTGCCCGAGCAACCATACAATGAAGCCAGTTACCACGGTTTCCTTCAACAGATCCGGGCCGAATCCTTTGATTTGCTTCTTCAGATGCAGGGGAACGGCACTATCGTTAATGAAATGATGAGTAATTGGAACCCAAAATACCTGGCCGGTTTCAGCCTTGATCCGGTATCTCCCTTTTTTCTTAAATATCCTGAGGGGATACATGAAATCGAACGTCACCTTGCGCTCATGCTCCACCTTGATGTACCCTCTAAAGGCGTTGAGATGGAATTCCCCATTACTGTTGAGGACAATACATCGCTGCAACAAACAGGATTTCCTTTCCCCAGGAAGAGTTATGTGTGTATTCACCCGGGGTCGCGCGGCGCATATCGTCAATGGCCGCCCGAGAACTTCGCATTAGCCGCTAACTTATGTGCGGAATACGGTCTCCGTCTTGTACTAACCGGCACTGAAGCAGAACGACCCATCATTGAAAAAGTAGTGGACCATCTTGATCATCCATACTTTGATGCCTGCGGGTTAACCGGTATTGGCGGTATGGCACAACTCGTAAAGGATGCAGCCCTGATAGTTTGTAATTGCACAGGTGTTTCTCATATTGCTGCAGCCGTAAAAACGCCTGGTGTAATTATCAGCATGGATGGAGAGCCTGAACGCTGGGGACCATTAGACAAACATATTCACAAAGTTATAAACTGGCTGGAGACTCCCGACCTGGGGTTGGTGTTATTACAGTTGGTCAAACTGATCAAGAGCCGTGAGTCTGTGGGCGCGATTCGAACGGACCTGCCCGAATTTCATTAATTGGCTGCCGCGACATTCAGGTTGCTGATGGCGAATCACCTGACCCCCAGGGGGTTCGCATGACTTTTGTAGTAATAGTCTGCAAGTTTTCATTTCCACACTTGTATTTACACAATTCCGGATGTACGGGCCGAATTTTTTTAACCGAAAAAGGTTACTCGGCAGTGCCTGGCGGGAAAGTGGAGGGAAGCGCTCGATTGTTATCCATATTGACCAAAAAAAAATTGAAAATGAAGCGTTGTATGAGTGTGTCCTTTATGTTTAAAGGAAAAGAGTATCATGCTATCGTCCGGAAACGGATCTGCGGCAACAACACCCTGTATCATGTAAGGGTTATGAATCATCAGCTTGATATGTTATTAAGCAGAGCTGGTTTGTCGGATTGCGTTTCTGGCCGTGAGGGGTTTCAAAAGTTGTCTGATCGCGGAGAAGCCGCGTTGCTGTACAACACCATTACAGAATGTATCGAACGACAATCGGCTGAGGTTGATGCGTTGGCCATGGCCGTGTGATCGCACGGTATTTTTCAAAGTTTGACTTTAAGCAAAAAAGCGAAGATTGTTCTTCGCTTTTTGAATTTAAAATGTGGGTCTTCTTATGTGTTTACAATTGATCCGCCATTAGGATGCAAGGTTTGTCCCGTGATAAATGTACTTTCATCTGAAGCCAGGAACACATAACATCCTGAGATTTCAGCTGGTTGGGCAGGACGACCCATCGGAATGTTTTCTCCGAATTTGTCGACCTTTTCTGCATCGAATGAGGCTGGGATCAATGGTGTCCAAACCGGACCCGGCGCCACAGCGTTTACCCTGATACCTCTTTCAACCAATGATTGCGACAAACTCCTGGTGAATGCAATGATGGCTCCTTTTGTTGATGAGTAATCCATGAGCGCGGGATTCCCTTTGAAGGCTGTTACAGAGGCGGTATTAATCACTACACTCCCCTTTTGCATATGAGGAACCGCAAAACGGGTTAGATAGAACTGTGCAAAAATGTTTGTAGCAAAGGTTTTTTGTACCTGCTCGGCTGAGATATCTTCTATCTTGTTTTGCTCAAACTGTATAGCCGCATTGTTTACAAGGATATCAATTCGTTTGAATCTGGCTATCGTTTGTTTAACGATGTCCTCACAATTTTTTTCGATGGAAATATCGTTTGCAATCAGCAGCGCTTCTTTACCATATTTGCGGATCTCTTCGGCAGTTTTCTTTGCATCTTCGTGTTCGTCAAGATATGCAATAACAACATCAGCACCCTCCTTTGCAAAGCTGATAGCTACAGCTCTCCCGATACCGCTGTCGCCCCCGGTTATTACAGCTACTTTATCCTGCAGCCTGCCGAGCCCGGGTTTACCATTATCATATACCGGTTCGGGATCCATTTGTGCTTCAATGCCCGGCTGTCTTGATTGTTCCTGTGGTGGAATATCTGCCGGAATCTTTTTTTCGAGTGTCGCCATGTGTTTATGTTTTTTGATTTTTATTGTTGCTTCTGTTTGTAATTTTTTTCCCAGTCTGCAAGAGCAGCCTCAATAGAATCGCCTGTTCCTTTCACAGAATCTGCAAGCACGCAGATGTACTGGTCGCCATCTTTATACACATCAGGCATAAAGTTCTTTGCATTTTCGGGGATGTTGCCGGCCGTGTAATCAACATGAATCTTTTCTTTTTCGATTGACGCGTCTTTCATAACTGATATTTTTTGAATTCTGCACAATTCGCGTGCCCTGCCGGTTACTTCTCTGCAATCAATGCTTCGAGTTTCCGCGCATTGTGCACTGCATAAGCTTCCTGGTCATTATCAAAATAGATGAATACCTCTTTGCGTGTACGAACCCATTTGCGGATCCGTTCGGCCCAATCATCAAGTACCTCATCACTATAAGAACCCTGGTATTTGCCCCCGGGACCATGTAACCGCACGTAAACAAAATCTGCAGTTATCTCAAATGGCGAAAGGTGCCCGTCTAATTCGTAGATGCAGAACGCAACTTTATATTTCCTGAGCAGTGTATATACCGCTGGCGTATACCAGGTTTCATTCCTGAATTCCATGGCATAACGGAATGCCGGTGGCAACTTGCTGAGGAAGTTGCCGAGACGCTCCGTATTCACCTTCCAGCGTGGCGGCAATTGAAATAGCACCGGGCCTGATTTCTCCCGAAGTGCACCGGCATAGTCGAGAAACCGCGCCATACCTTCCGGTTCCGGAATAAGCTTTTTCATGTGTGTAAAAAAACGCGGCGCTTTAACGGCAAAGAGGAAATCTGGTGGTGCCGCCTCCCGCCAGGCGGCGAAAACCTCCTTTGGTGGAAGACGGTAAAACGAGTTGTTTATTTCAACGGTGTCAAAAAACTGCGCGTAATGATCGAACTGCCGCGCGTTTGATACTGTAGGTGGGTAGAAGGTTGGCTTCCAGTGCTTATAGTGCCATCCTGAAGTGCCGATATGGATCTTTTTGCTTTTCACGTTGCATTCGTTTCAAAAGCGCTGCCAGCCACAAGTTTCCGATGCTATTTCCCTCATGGTTGTGGCATGTGCTTTGAAACATCTTGTGTACGTTTCGGCCTTCGTATTTCGCCTGGGAACAAAACTTTTCAATATTCAATTATGATACAAAGAGACAGTTTACAAACCAGTTTGTGGCAGGATTGCGTTGATAAATATGTAACCGCAAGAAATGCGGGTAATGATGTAACCTATGATGTAATTATTGTTGGCGGCGGCATTACGGGAGTTACCACGGCGCTGGAACTGCAGCGGGCCGGAAAGAACTGTCTGCTTATCGAAGCAGCAAATCTCTGTTTCGGAACCACTGGCGGCACAACTGCCCATCTTAATACCTTGCTCGATACGCCGTATAATGCCATCGAACAAAAGTTTGGTGCTGATGGTGCTAAACTTGTAGCTACAGCAACGGCTGATGCCATTCAACTTGTAAAAGATAATATTGCAAGATATAATATTGATTGTGAGTTTGAAGAGACGCCGGCCTATCTATATGCATTGAACACTCAACAGGATGAAGAACTCGATGATATATTCAAAGCTTCGGCAGACGCGGGGCTGCGTGTGAGCTACACAAATGAGCTACCAATTCCGGATAAGTTCACAAGGGTGATGCGTGTCGAAAGCCAGGCAAAGTTTAATCCGACCAGATATGTGCTTGCACTTGCAAAAGCTTTCGAAGAAGCCGGGGGCGCGATACTTCAGCACACCCGTGTAACCGGTGTCAATGAAAACGATACGCTTGAGGTTGAAACAACCGGTCCTACATTTAAAGCTAACCGTCTTATTTACGCAACACATATCCCACCGGGTGTTAACCTGCTGCACCTGCGCTGTGCCCCTTACCGTAGTTATGCTATGGCGGTAAAACTCGTCGATGATGTGTATCCCAAAGGTCTGATTTACGATATGAATGACCCGTACTATTATTACCGCACACAGGTTATTGACGGCCAATCGTATCTGATCGTTGGTGGTGAAGATCACAAAACGGGCCATGAAGAAAACACTAACAAATGTTTTCAACAACTGGAAGCCCAGATAAGATCAATGTTTGACATTGCCGAAATCACGCATCGCTGGTCTTCCCAGTATTTTGAACCCGCAGATGGTTTGCCTTATATAGGTCATCTGCCACAGCACAGTGACCGCGTTTATGTAGCAAGTGGTTATGGCGGAAACGGCATGACTTATAGCCATGTATCTGCAAACATTCTTCGTGAACTTATTGTAAATGACCATTCATTGTACGAAAACCTGTTTAAGCCAGCTCGTATAAAACCGGTCGCAGGCTTTGTAAATTTCATCAAACACAATGCAGATGTTGCCCGCTTGTTTGTCGGAAGATTGTTTTCTGCAGACAAACTACCGGCTCTCAGCGATCTTGCTGCGGGAGAAGGTCGCATTGTAAAGTTTGAAGGAGAAAAGATTGGTATATCGAAATCTGCAGATGGCAGCATTCACGCTATAAACCCGGTTTGTACCCATATGGGTTGTGAGGTAAAATGGAACATGGCGGAGCAATCATGGGATTGTCCCTGTCATGGCGGAAGATTCGATTGTCATGGTAAGGTGCTAACAGGTCCACCTTCTATAGAACTTGAACCTGTCAGCATTGAACAACTGATGGAGAAAAATCAATAAGCCTTTTTTCGTTTTTTTACTGCCAGGTATTTAGCACAGGCTTCAACAAACTCTTCCTGGTTGGTATTCACATTGTGTAGTGTAACCATTGAAATTCCCTGGTCGAGATAAGAATAAGCGATCTCAAATATCTCAGACACGTCGGTGAATACTTTGATCTTCTCAGCAACCTCTTCATGCGTGATATCCTTTGTGATCTCATCAAACTGTTCAGGAGTATGTAAACCTGCGAGTTTGCCGGGATCAACAAGATTTGATCGCCACTGGTGCCAGGCACCGTGAACAGCAGCTTCTTTGGTATCGGCGAAGGAAAATGAAAACTGTGCTACCACATCTTTCCCGGCACCCCCGTTTGCTTCAAATGCTTTTTTCTTTTCAAGCACTTCCTCCATCTCCCCTGCAGTCGTCAGAAGTCCATCTGCCCATTCACCACACCAGCCCGACGTTTCTTTGGAGATAGCTGCACCTATCAGTTTCGGAGTTA
The DNA here is from genome assembly GCA_023416995.1 of Bacteroidota bacterium. Classification (GTDB taxonomy): domain Bacteria; phylum Bacteroidota; class Bacteroidia; order Chitinophagales; family Chitinophagaceae; genus DATHKG01. The sequence goes on along the minus strand of JAEZGI010000077.1, from coordinate 134,061 downwards.
TTTCGGGTACGGAATACAGGCGTGCATCTTTTACGTTGATGTGTCCGTGATAGGTAACCTTTTCACCGCGCAACAGTTTTCTGATAACATCGGCGCATTCCCGTAACCTTTCGTTACGAATGTTTTTTGCGGGCCATGGCGTTGCGGTAATACTTTCATTCAAAGCTTCCCCGCTACCCAACTCAACAGAGTATCGGCCGGGGAACATTTCCCCAAGTGTGGCAATTGCCTGCGCTACTATTGCAGGATGAAATCTTTGGCCCGGAGCACAAACCATACTGCATGGAAGATTTGTAGCCTGTAATGCTGCAGCAATCCAGCTAAATGTGAAGCCGCTCTGACCCTGGCGCTCGCTCCATGGATGAAAATGATCTGAAGAATGAATGGCATCGAACCCGGCACGTTCAGCTGCCTGGGCAAGTTTTAATAACCTGGAAGGAGCAAACTGCTCTTGCGACGCATGATATGCTATCATATAATTTTGAGATCGGGTTTTTTTGAGCCCGTACATCTTATCGCAAAAAATATTCCTTCCCCATATTTCATTAAATGCTCAATCAGCCGGGATTTGCTTTATGATATCCGAAACCATATGGCACAAATGTGGTGAGCATTGTGTAGAAGTATAATCCACTTAACTATGCGCAACAATCTCAAACTCTTTTTTACCGGATTCGTCCTGGCTTCAACATTATTGTATTGCAGTAAAGACAGTGATTTCTGGGACACGATCATCCCCGAAACCGATGAGGATCCCACTTCATCCCAGATAAACGGGTACATCTTCAGACCTGCATTGGTTCCCGCAACAGACCAGAATATCGGTCAGCTAAAAGTGCCCGATGGTTTCATGGTAAAAAAGTTTGCGGGCGAACTTGGTAAACCAAGGATACTTGCAGTCACTGCTAACGGCAATGTATATACGACCGACCGGGAGGCAGGTGTTGTAATGTTATTAAAAGACACTGATGGTGACGGTTCAGCCGATTCAAAAAGTGTTGTGGCTAATATCAAACAGGCGCATGGACTCGCTATCAGAAACTCAACGCTATATATCGCCGCCGTAACTGAAGTGTATACGGCTAACATAATGGCAGATGGAACCCTGAGTGAACCTGTAATGATTATGAGCAACCTGCCGGATGGCGGTCAGCATCCTAACCGGACACTTGCTTTCGGACCAGACGGCAAACTATACTTATCTATTGGGAGTACCTGTAATTCCTGCCCGGAGCCAAATCCACTTAATGCAACAATGGTACAGGCAAATGCAGATGGTACAGGTGCAAAGATTTTTGCCAGGGGTTTAAGAAACACCATCGGGTTTGACTGGCATCCGGTAACAGGCGAGTTCTGGGGATTTGATCATGGTATCGACTGGCTCGGCGACGATGAACAAAAAGAAGAGTTGAACCTGATCACAGAAAATGCGAATTATGGTTGGCCCTATATATTTGGCGAAGGAAAATACAACCCGGGTGACCGGCCCAAGGGCGACACCACCTATCAACAATACCTGCAGCTCACTACCCTGCCGGTGTTAGGGTACCAGGCGCATGCAGCACCAATGCAAATGACTTTTTATAAAGGCACAAACTTTGGCGATGCTTATCAGAACGATGCCTTCATCGCCATGCGCGGTTCATGGAACAGGAGTAAGGCCGTCGGTTATAAAGTAGTTCGCATCAATTTTGAAAACGGCAAACCGGTCGGTTTTGAAGACTTTCTTACAGGATTTTTAGTGGATGACAATCGTTCTCATTTTGGCCGTCTGGTGGGCGTTGCGGTTCATCCTGATGGATCATTACTTGTATCCGATGATACAAACGGCGTTATATATCGTGTATCAAAACAATAATTCTCACTTAATTCCTTAATAACAATCTATGATAACAAAAGATGTATTTTCAGCCACCTCCGCATATTTTGAAGTGGCACCAGGTGTCTGGGGCATGAAAGATAAATTTGTAAACTTCTATATGGCCCAGGATGCAGCCTCCGGAGATTGGGTACTGATCGACGCCGGGCTCAAGATATCACGCTCGAAGATCCTGAAAATGGCGAACGACCTATTTGGTCAGCAAACGCCTGCAGCGATCTTGTTGACACATGGCCATTTTGATCATGTTGGTGCCCTGCAGGCCCTTGCCGAACACTGGAATGTTCCTGTGTACGCCCATTACCTGGAATTCCCTTATCTGTCTGGTATCTCCTCTTATCCCCCACCCGATCCAACTGTTGGCGGCGGAATGATGTCGGTTATGTCTGTCTTATATCCCAATGATCCGATCGACATCAGCAGCCATTTACAGGCACTGCCTGAGACTGGTGAAGTTCCTTTTCTTGAAGGATGGGAATACATTCATACACCGGGACATGCACCGGGTCATGTTAGCTTTTTCAGAAAGGAAGACAAACTATTGATTGCTGGTGACGCTTTTGTTACTACTAAACAAGAATCACTTAGCGCGGTAATCACACAAAAACAACTTGTCAGCGGCCCACCCCGATATTTTACCTGCGATTGGGAAGCGGCAGAAACATCTGTCAATAAACTTGCGGCACTCGACCCGGTTATTGTAGCAACCGGTCATGGAAAACCTTTCCGTGGTCCTGAAATGGAAAAACAGTTGCGGAATTTGAATGATAATTTTTATGAAGAGGCAGTTCCTCCTCACGGACGTTATGCCAATGACCCTGCTGTGGCAGATGCATCAGGAGTATTGTACGTGCCACCAAAAATTAAACGCGACACTGAGCCCTGGATGTTTGTAGCAGGGATCATACTTGCCGGCATTACAACGTTTGGATTGGTTCGCTACGCCACTGCGGGAAAACGCCGTTGATAATTAAATCGCTGATATGAAAGATATAAGTGATGAGGAAGTGGTTATAGCCAGCGCCCCGCTGGCCGAGGCACACACTGTTAACTTAACTGTTAATGGTACCCGTTATGATCTTAAGCTGCGGCCATGGGTTTCCCTGCTTGATGCTTTACGCGAAGAACTTCAACTTACAGGCACCAAAAAAGGTTGTGATCATGGCCAATGCGGTGCCTGCACAGTATTGGTGAATGGCGTAAGAATCAAATCGTGCTTAACGCTTGCTGTGATGAAAAGTGATGCGGAGGTTATAACCATCGAAGGGATAGGAAGTGAAGGAAAACTCCATCCGCTTCAACAGGCTTTTATTGACTTCGATGCATTCCAGTGTGGTTACTGCACTCCCGGGCAGATATGTTCCGCTGTGGGAATGCTTTCAGAAAACAAAGCAACCACCCGTGAAGATGTAAAAGATCTTATGAGTGGCAATCTTTGTCGTTGCGGAGCCAACTCAAATATCATTGAGGCGATCATGCATATTAAAGAAAGTAAGGCCCGTGAATAATTTTAACTACCTGAGACCAACAGCAGTGGGCCAGGCGATCCAGGCGCACCATCTCCATGCAGCATATATTGGCGGTGGCACCAACCTGGTTGACCTGATGAAAGAAAATGTGCTGAACCCCGAACTGGTGATCGACCTGAATCATGTGCCGGGACCGGACCAGATTACGGAACTTCCAGATGGTGCAATTCGGTTAGGCGCTACCGTTACAAATGCCACAACTGCCTATCACCCGTTGGTAGAGAAAAGGTTCCCGCTTGTTACGCGTGCGATACTTGCAGGCGCATCTGCACAGATCCGAAACATGGCAACCAATGGAGGAAACCTGCTTCAACGCACACGATGTTACTATTATTACGACACGGCCACACCATGCAATAAACGTCAACCTGGTTCGGGTTGTTCAGCTATTAATGGGTACAACCGCATCCACGCCATACTCGGCACTTCCGACCATTGTATTGCAACGCATCCCAGTGATTTATGCGTTGCGCTTGCAGCGTTGGATGCTGTTGTGGAAGTGACGGGATCTTTCGGCCAGCGGGAAATTGAATTTGAAGATTTTCACCGTTTACCCGAAGACACACCCGAACAGGACAATAACCTTACTGCGGGTGAAGTGATTACAGGCATAAGGCTACCACCCAACCGGTTAGCAAATGCTTGCCATTACCTGAAGGTAAGGGACCGCGAATCGTTTTCTTTTGCGCTTGTGTCGGTAGCGGCTGCCTTCGAACTGAAAGGAGATAAGATTAGCACTGCCAGGATCGCACTTGGAGGTGTTGCACACAAACCATGGCGTAACCGGGTCGCCGAAGAATTTCTGGAGGGCAAAACCATCAGCGAAGATTGTTTTAACCGTGCTGCCGCGATAATCCTTGACGGAGCACAAGGCTTTCGCCACAATGCTTTTAAGATAAAGCTGGCCCAACGCGCCATTGTGCGGGCTTGCGGTACGGCGACTAAAATGATATAAGATGGATGTACACATGCAGAAAGGTTCGCCCGTTAATCGTGTGGATGGAGTAGCCAAAGTTACCGGCGCTGCAAAATATGCAGCCGAGCATCATCCACCAGGATTGCTGCATGGCTACATCATTAACAGCACTATCACAAGAGGAACTATCGCTGTGATGGATCCCCGGGAAGCACTTAACGTACCCGGGGTTATTGATGTTTTCTATCATGACAACCGTCCTTCGCTTGCCTGGTTCGATATACAATATTCTGACATGGATGCTCCACCAGGGTCTCCGTTCAGACCCCTAAAAGATCCGAAGATAAAATTCAACGGGCAGCCAATTGGTCTTGTAGTAGCCGAAACCTTCGAAATAGCACGATACGCAGCAACGCTGGTAAAAATCAGCTACGAGGAAGATGAGGTAATTGAAACGGATATTGTTGAACATCTTGAAAAATCCAGAGAACCAAAAAAAGGTTTGCTGTCCGCGGTAAAACCACAGCCACCCAAACCAAAAGGAAATTTCGAAAAAGCCTGGGCAAAAGCGCCGTATCGGACCGAACAGCAATTAAAACATGGGCAGGAATATCATAACCCGATGGAGATGTATGCGTCGACCGCTGTTTATGAAGGCAAAGGCAAGGTCACGATCTATGAAAAAACACAGGGACCCATCAACAACCAGTTGTATGTGGCAAATGTATTTGGACTTCGGTATAAAGATGTCCGGATCGTCTCCCCTTTTGTAGGGGGCGCCTTCGGATCAGGACTACGTCCTAACTATCAATTGTTTCTCGCAGTGCTTGCCTGTTTGGAGTTGAAACGTCCCGTACGTGTGGCTATGACGCGACAACAAATGTTTACCTTTTCACACAGACCGGCAACGGTTCAACATATTCAGTATGGGGCCGGAAAGGACGGTAAACTGTGTGCCATTAATCACAAAGCATGGGGAGAAACCTCCCGCTTTGAAGACTATTTTGAGGTAGTGGTAAATTGGACGAACAAGTTGTACCCCGCACCCAATGTAAAGCTGGAGTACGAACTGGTACCACTGGACTTCCCCACCCCGGGCGATATGCGTGCCCCGGGTGGAAGCACCGGCAGTCATGCCACTGAGTGTGGTATGGATCAGCTTGCCTATGAAATTGGCATCGATCCGCTGCAATTACGACTGATCAATTATGCTGAGGTTGATCCTGAAAGCGGAAAACCTTTTACCAGCAAAGAACTGAAAGCCTGTTACCTGCAGGGTGCAGAAAAATTTGGCTGGTCGGCCCGCATCGCATCGCCCAGGAGCATGACAAGAGATAACAAATGGGTCGGAATGGGAATGGCCACCGGCATATGGGATAGTTTGCAGCTACCTGCTAAAGCAGAAGCTAAATTTACGGCAGCAGGAAAACTCGAACTGTGCAGTGCAACCTCCGATATTGGCACCGGTACTTATACCATCATGACCCAGATAGCAGCAGATGAATTTGGACTACCTATCAGTGAAGTTCAGTTTTCACTCGGTGACAGCAAAATGCCATTTGCTCCTTATGAAGGCGGGTCTATGACCGCGGCAACGGTTGGAACCGCAGTGCTGGCGGCCTGTAATGGTCTTAAAAAGAAACTGCTGAAAATAGCGAAGTCAGTAAAAAACGCTGGTTTCTCAGGAACCGACCTCAAACAGGTAGGATTTCATGACGGACGAATGTACATCATTGACAAACCTGAAAAGTCCATCCTTATCACCGATCTGATTGCACACAACAAAGGTAAAATCATCAAAAGTACCAACACTGGTACACCGGCTATGATGAAACTCCGCAAATACAGCAAAGCAGTTCACAGCGCATCATTCGTTGAAGTGGAAGTTGATAAGGATCTTGGCAGTGTAAGGGTAACCCGGGCATTAACTGCAGTGGCCGCAGGAAAGATCATTAATCCAAAAACGGCAAGGAGCCAGATCATCGGGAGCATGGTTTGGGGAATCAGCAAAGCACTGCGTGAAGAAGCGTATATCGATCACCGTTATGGCAGATGCATGAACCCCAATCTCGCAGAATACCATACACCAGTGCATGCTGACATCAATGACCTCGACGTGATTTTCGTGGAAGAAAATGATGAGATCATTAACGATCTGGGCGTAAAGGGAGTCGGTGAAATAGCAATTATAAGCATGGTTCCTGCAATCGTAAACGCGATCTATCATGCTACCGGTATACGCGTAAAGAAGCTGCCTGTTACTCTTGACATGCTACTAGACTAGTGCTTCGAGCCTGCCAAGCACCTTTTCAAGTTTAATACCTTTCCCTAGAACAGGTTTAAACAAGTCACCCATTTCCCGTATGCGATCTGCTGCATTGTAAATGGTAAAGTCGCTGATTAAAAGCCCCTCTTTCACTTCGGACCAGTCCAATGGCATAGATACCGTTGCACCCGGCTTAGGGCGCAGGGAATAAGGTGCAGCGATGGTTTGTATGGACCTGTTTTGAAGAAAGTCAAGATAGATTTTTCCTTTTCGTTTAGAAGGGCTGCGCTCAAGACTGGTAAACTTCGGCAGTTCCCGATGAACGATGTTCACTACCAGTTCAGCTAACAATTTTGATTGTTCATAATCATATTGCGCAGCCAGGGGAATATAGATATGAATACCTGTTGAACCGGAAGTTTTGGGATAAGATTGTACACCAATACTTTTAAGCACCTCGTTTACTACCCGGGCGGTTTCAATAACCTGGGAAAAGCTGTTGGTGTCGGGATCAAGGTCAATGATACAAAAGTCGGGTTTATCCGGAGATTGGATCCGGCTGTGCCAGGGATTTATTTCTATACAGCCTAAATTCGCCATGTAAAGCAAACCTGCCTCATCGGTACAGACGAAAAATTTTTTTCCGCCTTCCTTTGTGATGTTTTTGTAATCGTGTGTAGTGATCCATGAAGGAAACTTCCCCGCTACATTTTTCTGATAAAAGCTTTGCCCGTTGATACCGTTTGGGTGACGATTCAATGACTGTGGACGATCCTTCAGATAAGGCAGCATGAACTCAGCCACTTCATGATAATAATTGATTACTGACCGTTTCCTTATCTTTTCTTTTGGCCAGTAAATCTTGTCAAGGTTCGTAAACGTTAACTCTTTATCATTAATAGTAAGAGTTTGTTTTTTGCTGTTTGCATCAATCAATGAATCGCTCGCTTCAGTCTTCGTACTGTTTTTTTGTTTATTCTTTTTATCGGAAGCTTTCGCCGGCGTCTTTTTTTTACGGGCTGTTTTGGAACCTTCAATTACTTCTTCCACAGGTTTTACAGGTTCGGTCACAACATCAGTGGCAGTCTTATCTTCCCGCATACCCATAAAAGAAGGATGTCGCATGACCCCATCAGCAGTCATCTCTGCATATGAAACCTCGCAAACCAGCAAAGGTTTTAACCAGGTAGCCACAGCACCACGATCCACAAAACTGAATCTTGATTTCTTATTCACATCAGGAATTACAACAAAGGGGCAAATATCAGTTTCGAGCTTTTTGAAAAGGGAAAGCATTTTCTTTTGCAGTTTATCAGAAAAACCTGTCCCGATTTTACCCGTGTATTTCAGTTTGCCTTTTTCGTATAGCCCTACCAGCAATGAACTGAATGATTTCGCGGTTCCCTCGTTGCGGGTATAACCACCTATCACCACTTCGTGACGCTGCGATACTTTTATTTTTAACCAGTCTGTTGAGCGCACGCCCGGGCTATAAGCGGCATCAGCCTTTTTTGCCATGATGCCTTCCAGCTGCATTTGTGAAGCAACTTCATAGAACGCGGTACCCGTAGTTTTAAATTCATCTGAAAGCCGTATTACCGGATGATCAGGGATGATCTCCTGTAATTTCTGCCGCCGCTCGGTGAGCGGCAGCTCGGTAAGTGAGTAACCATCGAGCCAAAGCAGATCAAAAACAAAATACACCAGTTCACCATCAGCCGGCCCGTTCCAATTTTGAAGTTTACCAAAATGTGATCGGCCATCATCTTCCACTACTACAATCTCGCCATCAATAACAGCATTCAGCCCAAGCTCACTAAGTGCATCATGAACGGGATAAAATTTTTTATTAAACGATTTTTGATTGCGCGACTGCAATTCAACCTTCGATTTTTTACAAAGAGCCAATGCACGATACCCGTCCCACTTTATTTCATACAACCACCCGGGGTCATCAAATGGGCGGTTGGTAAGCGTGGCAAGCATTGGGGTCAGCTTTGCAGGAAATGCAGCCCGCGTACCTATCGATTCTTTTTTACCGGCGCTTTTTTTACACGTTGTTTTTACTTCTGAACGGTTACTGTTGTGAACATGATCCGGATGCTTCTCCATCTGTGCGATGGTCTTGCCTGAAACTACAGACTTATCCTTTTTAGTAATTTCTGTTTTGCTGGCATATTTATCATCAACCTTCATTAACAACCAGCTATTTTCCCCCTGGTAGGAGGAACGTACGAGTGCGTAATCCCCTTTAAGTTTACGGCCCTTCAAACGCACAACCAGTTTTCCCTGGTGCAGTTGTTTTAACAAATGGCGTTCCTGTTCCTTTTTGGTTCTTTTTGTGGTATCCGCCGGAGTGTAGGTGCCCTGATCCCAGATGATCACCGTACCACCTCCGTATTGTCCTTTAGGGATGATGCCTTCGAAGTTCCGGTAATCATACGGATGATCTTCAACCATCATCGCCAGGCGTTTGATGTCGGGATCGGTTGAAGGACCCTTGGGTACCGCCCAGCTTTTCAGCACACCAGCCATTTCAAGCCTGAAATCATAATGAAGATGGGAGGCATCATGTTTTTGGATAACGAAGGTCAAGGCATCACCGGCAGGCTTTCCGCCCGTTGGTTCCGGTGTTTTGGTAAAAGTTCTTTTCTGCCTGTAACCAGTCAATCCCATGGCACGTCTTTTTGATCCTTGCCAGCAAAACATGCTGTATGTTCGTATTTATAATTTCTTTTATTTTCGTAGCGTTGATTGTTTGGTTTATCGTTGTTGCGGCGCGAAAAAAGAATAAGGGTGAGAAGTTGGGCGAACGTGAGAATATCTGAGCGCTCATATCAATTCGCGATCCTTGGACTTTGCGAAAGGTCGCCCGTCTTATATCCCCTGGTAAACCATTCCATCCGTTGCGCCGCTGTTCCATGTGTAAACAGATCGGGCCGAATGGTCCCCTGTGTCTTTTGTTGAATCCTGTCATCCCCTACGGCTGCTGCCGCGCTTAATGCTTCTTCAATATCTCCTGGCTCAAGCACCCCTTTCATCTTTTGATTATAATGAGCCCAGATACCGGCAAAAAAATCCGCCTGCAATTCCACCTGCACGCTCACTTTGTTATATTCGGTAGTACTTAACTGTTGTCTTAGTTTTGAAGTCTGCTGCGTAATGCCCATAAGGTGCTGCACATGGTGCCCCACCTCGTGCGCGAGGACGTAAGCGATGGGGAAATCACCTTCCTTCGCACCAAAACGCTGTTGTAATTCTTCTACGAATGATAAATCGATATAGATCTGGTTGTCGGCCGGACAATAAAACGGCCCCATGCCAGCATCTGCAATGCCACAGGCCGATTGATCGCGGCCGGAAAACAATACAAGCTGGGGATGTTGATACCGGCTTCCGTTGGCGGCAAACAGTGAATCCCACACGTCTTCAGTATCAGCAAGTACTACCCCAAGATAGTTGGCAAGCTGGTCGTCGGCCTGTTTTTCGGCCGGTGATTGTTGTTGGGCCGGTGTATTATCTGTCGGAAGTACCTGGCCAGGATCACCTCCCAGCAGGTAGACGATTGCTGCGAGTACCAAAGCGCCGATTCCGCCACCGGCGACCATCCTGCCCCCGCCACTGCCACGACGGTCCTGCACGTTGCCGCTTTGTCTTCTGCCCATCCATTTCATATGAAGTAATTGAAAGGTTAATTAATACTTTAAAGATAAAAGAAGTGCCATGAAATTTCCCCAGGTATTTGCGACTGAAAAGGGCCATCTAAACATAGGACGCTATCTTTGAATGGCTCACCACAAATTTGCGAATGTCTATGAAAATAAGAATCCTTTTTCTTGCACTAACCATTACCGGCAGCCTGGCCGCTCAAACCTCCCTGCAAAAATCGTATCCGCTCGATTTTTCACAGGTATCCATAACCGATGCTTTCTGGAAAACAAAACAGCAGACTGTAGCAATCACAACAATCAACACCTGCATTTTATATACTGAAAACAAAACCGGCCGCATAAGGAACTTTGAGAAAGCAGCCCGTGGCGAAGGAAAACATGAAGGAATCTGTTACGATGACTCTGATGTATACAAAGCGATAGAAGCAATAGCTTATTCGTTAAAAAACCGACCCAACGCTGAACTTGAAAAAAAGACCGATGAATGGATAGATAAGATCGCCGCTGCACAATTACCTGACGGTTACCTGAACACCTATTACACACTAACGGGATTGGATAAACGCTGGACCGATATGGAGCGTCATGAAGATTATTGCGCGGGCCATCTTATAGAAGCTGGCATAGCTTATCATTCTACCACCGGAAAAAGGAAACTGCTTGACGTTGCGATACGTTTTGCCAATCATATTGACAGTATGTTCCGGCTCGGAAACCGAGTTTGGGTAAGCGGTCACCAGGAAATTGAACTCGCATTGATGAAGTTATATCACCACACAGGTGAAAAGAAATACATGGACCTTTCGATCTGGTTTCTTGATCAGCGTGGCAAGGGCTATGGCAAAGGAAAGATCTGGGACGAATGGAAAGATCCAGACTATTGCCAGGATGGTGTTCCTGTGAAGGAACAAACACAGATAACCGGACATGCGGTTCGGGCAATGTATATGTACACGGGTGCGGCTGATGTTGCGGCGGTGAACAATGATGCAGGTTACATGAAGGCTATGAAAACCATCTGGGATGACGTAGTCTTCAGAAATCTTTATATCACCGGTGGTATAGGTGCACAGGGAAGCAATGAAGGGTTTGGCAAAGACTATGACCTGCCAAATGAGTCGGCTTATTGCGAAACCTGTGCATCAGTAGGCATGGTGCTATGGAACCAGAGAATGAATATGCTTACTGGCGATGCCCGGTTCATTGATGTGTTGGAACGCAGTTTATTCAATGCGGCATTATCGGGTTTATCACAAAGCGGCGATCGTTTTTTTTACGGTAATCCACTTGCTTCAAAGGGTACGCATAAAAGGAGTGAATGGTTTGGAACCGCATGTTGCCCTTCAAACATAGCCCGTCTTATTGCTTCACTCGGAAATTATGTGTACAGTTACAATGACAATACTGCATGGATAAATCTTTTCGTGGGTAGTGCAACCGGTACGCTGGGCAAAACCGGGCTCGCATTTCGCATGGAGAGTGGTTACCCCTGGAAAGGAAACAACCAGGTCAGCATAACGCAGGCTGCAAACAAGAACATCGAATTGCGGATCAGGATACCAGGGTGGATCACTGAACCCGTGCCGGGCGATCTGTATCGTTATGCGAATAATACAGAAGCTAAACCCATCCTTGCTATAAACGGGCAACCCGTACAGTACAAAATTGACCAGGGGTACGCGGTAGTCACCAGAAAATGGAAAAAAAATGACCGTATAAGTTTTGATCTGCCTATGACAGTCCGCCGCGTGCTTAGCCATCCGCAGATAAAACAAAACAAAGAAAAAACTGCTTTGCAGTACGGGCCATTGATCTATTGTGTGGAAGACAAAGACAATGCAGGTACGGCCTACAATTTCATAGTACCTGACAGTACCGATTTCGATGTGAAGTATCAACCCGGGTTATTGGGAGGTGTGAACCAGATAAGTTTTCAGGCAACTGTCTTTCAACCGGCTCCTGATAAAAAATCCATACAATCAGACTCGCGCATCGTTAAAGCTGTACCATACTTCACCTGGAACAACCGTGGCCCTGGTGAGATGCAGGTCTGGTTACCCTCAACCATTGAGGCGATCCGCCTTATACCGGAGCCGGATACAAAATAATTGCCGGGCCGATCAGGAGTTAATTCGCGGAATGGTTAAGCGTTTTGGACAGCACTACCGGCCTGGGTTTAAGTAACCAGTTGATGGCAAACAGCCCGATCAGGAAAAGCAAAGAAATCTCGGTAATATGCTGTAGAAAGTTTCCGCTTAATATACTTCTTGAACTCCGGGTGATCTTATCGCCCTCTACAGCCTGCAGTTCCCCAAGTTTTGCAAGCGTAGCGATAGATACTTCAAAATATGTATTCAGTTGCGCCTGCCTGGCGCTATCGCCAGGTGAAAAGCGAAGACTTGTCTCGGTTCGGTTATATCCGGCAAGGCTCGCATTAAAATCCGCCCAAAGTGCTTCTTCTGCAGGCGTGAGATATGTTTTTTCGTACAAGGCCCTCAGCGCGGCGATTGAATCTCCTGCCCTCTTCAGACTTTTTTCATCAACCGGTTTACCACCGGTATAATTGTATTGCCAGCGCTGTTTCTGATGAAGCTGATCATTAAGCCTCAACAAATAATTGGCAGGCATCAACCGGTCACGGTACAAGGAGCTAACATTGTGATCCAGGTCCTTATAATGCCTCTGAGTAGAGTATTCTATTGCAATCACTGCGGCAAGCATTCCGAAAAACACTATGATCATTCCGCTACGGTTCTTCCAGTCATTCAATTGTGTCATACGTCCGCTTTTGTTTATCCTTAAAATAAACAAATAAACGGAGATTAAAAGGTTAAATCTGACCGGACATTAAAATGCCAGGGGCCTGTTCGGCACCTGGCAATAAAAATGATTAATTGTGAGGTTCTTTATTGTGCTACGCGGTTCTGTTCCTCCTGTGCACCTGTTGTACGTCTGCGTTGTTGTACATTCTGTCCCTTGCTGAAACGGTAGCTGAATGTGAGCCCCACCCTGCGGTTGTCCCACCTGTTTGTAACAAACATATTTATGTTGGAATGATTGATCAACACATCTGTTTTCTGGATGCGGAACGGATCAATGATGCTCAGCTTAAGACTTCCTTTATTTTTAAGAATCTGTTTGCTGAAACCGAATGAAACAACATAAATCGGTTTGATAACAAACATGCTTGTTGCAAGTGTTTTGCTTTGGTAAAAGCCGCTTGCCTCCGCACCCCAGGTTTTTAAAAACCGGAATTGCTGGTTGAAGTTCAACATATAGGCAGTTACATCAGTGCTGAGCATTTCATTATTCACCAATCCCTTGTAATAGGTATTGTACAGGTTACCATACAAACTGGTGGTCCACCAGGTGGTTATCTGAGCATTGTAACTGATAGCAAGCCCGATATTCCGGCGGGACGCCACGTTCTCTTTTGTTTGATACGTTACCTTCGTTTCGTCGTTCTGAACCAGGATATCATTGATGATGTCTGAGGTGTAAGAATAGTTAAGTGTTGTACTGAGTTTGCTTTTAAAGATGTGACTCAGTTCGATATTGTTTGTAAACTGGGGTGTCAGATAAGGATTTCCCTGGTTAAAAGTATACAGATCAAGAAATTGTTGAAAAGGGTTCAGATCCTGGTAATTGGGACGCTCAACCCTGCGGCCATAGTTCAATCCAAACTGGTTTTTATCGTTCATTGAATAACTGACGTACGCCGTAGGAAACAACTGAAAGTAATCCCTTGAAATGCTCTTACCTATCAGGATCTGTGTTCCTTTTGTATGTGTATGCTCACCGCGTAAACCTGCCTGGAAACCCCATTTTTTCATCTGTGTGCTGAAGTTGACATAGGCAGCAGAAATTTGTTCATCATATTGGAAATGATCCTTACGTCTGTCATCCACCCATTTACCCGAGTTTTCATCATAAGTTTCATATGGCGCATTGTTATCCGTACGAACATAACTGGCCTTTACGCCGCCCTCAAGTTTGGTTTCTTTTGACAATGGATGAACATAATCCACTTTTGCACTATAAATATCAATTTCTGAAGGCAACACCGCGCGAAGCAAATAGGGATTGTCAGGTGCTGTTGGATATAGTACCCGGTTGTCGGTAAACTGGTCCAGTTCGGAACTGTATTTGATATAATCAAGGTCCGCACTGATCTCGCGGCCGTTTTTGTTAAGGTTCTTTTTATAGTTAGCGTTTGCCGTGAAATTCCTCCATGGATTACGCGTAGTGTTTACGGCATATATGCTTGAATCAACATTATTGGTGTTTTCATAGAAGAAATCGCCAACACTTTCATTGACACCTTTTCTGAGGCTGTAGTTTCCACCTACCATTACACCGATCGTCGTTTTTGCATCAACGTTATAGTCCAAACCGATCCTTGCATTATAGTTCTGGCTAATGTTGTGGTTTTTTCCAAGCTGATCAAATACATAGTTGCTGTTATTACCCTGGAGAAACTTCCTGTTCAGTCTCTGATCATTAAATCCTTCCCAATAAGTATAGCCGCCATTGGTGAACAGGTTGATCTTACCTTTACGGTAGTTGAAATTGAAACTATTAGGCGACTTCGGATATTCACCCTGTACATATCCAACACTCACACTGCCATTGAAGCCCATGGTTTTGGCTTTTTTTGTGCGGAGATTAATGATCCCGGAATTACCGGCAGCATCAAATTTCGCGGAAGGCTGCGTCATAATTTCAACCTGGTCCAGTTGACTTGCGGGCATACTTCTCAGCAGGTTGGCCAGGTCCTGACCACTGAGGTAAGTTTGTTTTCCATCCATCAAAACAGTTACACCCTGTTTTCCTTTAAGACTGATATTTCCATCTTTGTCTACGGATACTCCAGGTGATTTTTCCAGTAATTCGAGTGCCGTTGAACCTGCATTTGATGGAGAAGCATCAACATTAACCACCATTTTATCGAGCCTTGCTTCCACAAGAGGGCGGCGTGAAACCACGGTAACCTGGCCCAGGGCCTGCGCGCGGGAGACGAGCGTTAATACATTATCATAGTTTTCTTTAGCGTCGCTATAGGAGGAATCATACCCAATAAAGGTGGCAAGGAACATATAATCACCTGCATCCACGCCAACAAATTCAAACAAACCGTTACCATTACTGATAGCAAGTTTTACCAGGGATGAATCAGTTTTTTTGAGTAAGGCGATGGTGGCTCCCGGGATGCCATTCTTGTCATCTGTGACGCGTCCTTTGTAAATCACAGCCTCTTGTGCTGCTACCGAAAATGAGGTTAATAATAAAACAAAGAGTAAACTATTTTTCATGCGCGCAAATATTTGACTTAGCGCCCGATTTTGCACCATGAAATGTGATGAACTGTATAATTTAAGGGTGAAGGGAAACGATGCTGATCCCTGAAACTCGTAGATCTACGTAAAACAGGCATTCGTAAATGCACGAATAGTAAGTAATTCCTTTTACAAAACCAATACTTATTATGCATTCATTGTGGAAAGCCTTGCAATTGCTGGTGTAGCCGGTTTTATGGTTGCATCTTTACATTGTCGGAAGACGTAAGGCTTCAGACAATTATCCAAACCCTTGAAAAAATCCTAACCCAACCTGGAAAACTGATTCCAATCCTAGAAACCAACCAAACGTGGATCACAATCGACCGTCCGTACGAACTCATTGGTGCATCCACATCTTCCCGGCTTTATAGCAGGGATTTTTTTTTGGAACATGCTAACTAAAATAAAAGTTCTGCACAAGTATCAGTACAAAACCCGAAATCATGATTCGCCCCCGTATTCCAATCCAGCGAAGCCAGGTTTGCTGTATGTCTGCTGCTTGCGGAGACGAAACAGTATCGGGATCGATCAAAGCGATGGCGGAGTTAAGTGGTATGTTGAACTTTTTTGCAAGCACAACATCGGCAAGTAAGAAGCAATAAGAAATCAGGGTGAAAAACGTACTGGCTGACCAGCCCTCCCGCAAACTAAAAAACAAGGTGGTTGCGCCCGTCAGCAGACAGGAGTAATATATTATTGAAAGTCGCGGCTCCAGGATCGGAGCCGCTTTTTTCCTCATTTTTATAAACTCTCCGGGAGAACCTTCCGCAAATACCTGCCGGAAACAAAGCAGGTAAAATACGCCTTGTGCCGCCAGGGCGAAGTACAAAAGAACGTATAGTAGCAGAGGGAGTTCCGTAAGGCTCATACAAACAATATTTAGCGCTGCAAATTAAACAGGAGCTAACTTATCTGTATTACCGATCATACAAAACTGCTGCGATGTTACTTTGAATGCTTTTTGAAAATGGCGGTAGCCGTATGCCCACCAAAACCAAAAGTATTGTTCAAAGCATAAACCACTGTGCGCTGTACCGACTTGCCTACAACGATATTCAGATCAGAAGGGATGTCTTCATCCAGCTCCTTTGTATTTATTGTAGCAGGTACTATATCATGTTGAACTGAACAAATACTCACAATACTTTCAATAGCACCGGCGCCACCGAGCAAATGCCCGGTCATTGATTTAGTAGAACTGATAGCAACACCAGAGTTGCCAAATACATCATAAATACCACGCAACTCACTTAAATCGCCTAATGGCGTCGAGGTAGCATGCGCATTGATATAGTCGATTTTATCAGCAGTGATACCCGCTTCATTTAAAGCTTTACGAATACCAATGGCTGCTCCAAGCCCGTCTGGTGGTGTACCTGTAAGATGATAAGCATCAGCAGCCATTCCACCGCCAACCATTTCCGCATAAATAGTGGCACCACGTTGTACCGCATGATCGTAATCTTCCAGTACAAGCGCACCTGCTCCTTCACCGATTACAAAACCATCGCGGCTTTTATCAAATGGACGCGAAGCTGTTTGATACGCTTCGTTATTTTTTGATAATGCCTGGGCCGCATTAAAGCCTCCTACTGAAGCGGGGGTTATCGCAGCTTCCGAACCACCAGCAATCATGATGGTTGCCTTACCTAGTCTTATTGTATCAAAAGCAGCAATAATTGCTGTGTTTGATGAGGCACAAGCCGAAACAGTACAATAGTTTGGCCCATGCAGCTTATGGCGGATTGAAATGACACCGGCTGCAATGTCAACAATCATTTTAGGAATGAAATATGGATTGAATCGTGGAGTACCATCACCATGATGGAAATCATTCAATTGTTGTTCAAATGTTCCGATACCGCCATTTCCGGACGCCCAGATTACCCCCACTTCTGCTCGTTGCTGGTTATCCATCGCGGCAAAGTCCAGCCCGGACTCTTTTATAGCCTGATCTGTTGCAGCCACTGCATATTGGGTAAACAGATCATATTTTTTAAGTTCTTTTTTATCGATATACTCTTCAGCATTAAAGTTCTTAACCTCGCAACCAAATCTTGTTTTAAATTTTGAAGCATCAAATTTGGTGATAGGGCCAGCTCCTGATTCGCCGGCAACTATTCTTTGCCAGAATTCACCTACGCTGTTTCCAAGGGGCGTTATACAACCAAGTCCTGTTACTGCAACTCTTTTCATAGTCTTTTTCTGACGATATTTTTAAAGGATAAATTTCAAAGTTTTTCCGGCGCGAAGTTACGCCAATCCGGCACCAAAACAACATCCGGTTTAATCAAAATAGCGCCAATATTTAACGCTTAAAAATCCGGGGCAACAGGTCTGAAATTTGATAATCTTACACAAAACCTATAATATGCAAAACGACAAAAAAAGTTCAGGCACGAAAGAAGATCCTGTTAAAGAAGCAGCAAAACTGGCGGAGAAAGACATGAGTAAAGATCCTGACCTTCAACCTGATCAATCGAAAGCCGCGGACCTTGATGAAGGTGAACTTGCGCAGCTTGATAATTCAAATGATTAATAAATTGTTTAAAAGCTATGGAAGATAATATTTTCGATATCAGTTTTGACTATAACGGCCTCCATTACAAAGGTTGGGCAAACCCATCAGAAAAAACAAATGATGATGGCGTTCCGGTTTCGTTTCATGTGGTACTCAATGACATTTCGTTTGGTCATCTTTCCTTCAGCCAGGGTAAATGGATAGTCAACGAAGACAGGCCGGATGAACTGGTCCAAATTGTGGGAAAACATATCGAAAACCATGTTACCAAAACATACCAGGGGTAGGAATTTAGTTGATACGCAAGGAGATCCTGATGTTTCAAAGGGTTTATAAAAACGGAAATGTCCGGTGCAAGCCCGGACAATCAATATCAGTTATCTTCTTTAGTTACACTGCCCCAGCGCGTAATAAATAATGATGAAAACTACCACGGTTCCAAGGCAACCGCCACCTAGTTTTTTTGCGCCGTAACCTGCGATAAGCGCTCTGAATAATTTGTTCATGGTGATTGTTTATAAGCCCTGGTACCATAATCGTACCAGCGCTTATACATACTGTTCAGCCACCGGAAAGGAAACAAAAAAGCTTGTTCCTGATGGCGTGTTGTTTTCAAACCAGATCTTTCCATTGTTAGATTCCACGATCTGTTTTGATATGCCTAGTCCGAGACCAAAAGAGGGCTCACCGGCCGTGCCGCGCCGTTTAGCCTCACCAGACATGTGGAAAATTTTTTCATTAAGACTTTCAGGTATTCCAATACCCTGGTCGCGCACGCAAACAATCACCTTTTCATCTCTAACAGTAACGGACACACGTATCTCAGTTGTTGCCGGACTAAACTTAATCGCATTACTGATCAGGTTATTAAATACCCGCCACAATTTTTCGCGATCTGCCTGAACCATCGCCTTTTCTCCTGTGAGACTAATATGTTGTTGTTTTTCTTCGGCTTTCAAATGAAGCATCTCCACGCAATAACTTAACAGATCCCGCAGCTCCATTGGTTCGCGGTAAAGATCCATTCCGGACGTGTTGATGTTAACCAGGTCCTGGATCAGCTCGAGACTATGGTTACTCGATTTGTGGATCATTTCAAGCATACCCCTGTGTACATCGGGGAAAGATTTTTCTTTAAGCATAATTGCACTTAAGCCCGCAATGCCTCCTATCGGGTTTCGCAGGTCATGTGCCACTATCTTCATCATCCTGCTGTTGTCCTCGTGACTTTTTTCAAGCGAGTTGAGTGTTTTTTGAAGATGATGGTTCTTTTTATTGATCTGGCTGTTAAGCAGTTCCAGCGCGTTGATGTGGCGGGCAGATTGTCTTGAGTTGCGCCAGATCAGGAACCCGATCGTACCCGATAGCACTACACCAGCCAATGCCGCAAGCAAATACCTGCTTTTTAGTGCATCATCTTTTTGAAGCGAATGCAGCTCGTATTGTATTTTCAGATGCGCAAATTCTTTCCTGATGTCTGAAGATGTAGCACCCGCTGATTTGGCATCAGCCGAATCTTTCATCTTCACATAAAGATTAAGGTGAACCATTGCCGGTTCCGACTCGTTGCGTAATTCGTGCCATGCCGCCTTCAATTGGTGGTAACGTCTCAGCATGCCGTCGTTTGGAAAAGTATCCAGTCCGGACTTCAAAGACGTGAGCACCTGGCCCGCTTCTTCGGTTCTATGCTGATCGATAAATAAAGCTGCCAGTTTTGCCTGTGAGTAAGGCACATCTTCCAGTGCGTGCCAGGGCAGGCTGTTCAACCGGATGCTTTCCGCCAGCAGCTGCTCTGCCTGTTCCGTTTTCCCTGAACGGATGAGATCTACGGCCATGTTTCCGTAAATCACCCCCCTGGCTTTTTCGATAAAAACAGTATCGATGACGCGTGTATAATCTTTGTCGTATGTAAAAGCCTGGTGGAAATTGTTATCGATATAATGCAGGGCACTGTCAAAATACAGTATTGCTGAATCACTGATGCCGCGGCGGCTATAACATAAACCAATGTTATTCAGGTAAGATTGCTGGTTGGCAAATTTAAGGTGCGCCTGGTTGTGGTTACCTTTAACCGCACAATAACCGGGATACTGGAAAGCGGTACGAAAATAATCGGCTGCATCCTCATAATTCTTTTGTTGGAAAGCAACCAGCCCCAGGGTTGCACTATAGGTGCCGTATAAACAACTATCCCCCGTTTTATGTATGGTTTCGCGGGCAAGAAAATAATAGCCTAAAGCCTCACTGTCACGTCCGAGCCAGCGTAGATCATCGCCCTTGTAAGCGAGGGCAGTCGCATACCAGAAGTTATAACGGGGATCGCGTTGAAGATCCTTCAGAACAAATAACATGCTGTCGCTATACTGCAGGGTTTTTTCAGCATCTCTTTTTACAAAACGGAAATAGCCCCTTTTGCATCCATAAATCTCGTAAAATCCCTGGGCAGAAGGCAATGTTGAATAGATGGAGTCAATAGCCCTGAAATATCTCAGGCTGTCCTGGATATACACGTCAATCTTCCGGAAATCGAAATTGATATAACCTGATCCATCAGATTGATGGGTATAACGGCTGGAGTATGACCGCACAGCCACACTGGCAACAATCAAAACAGTCACAAGCATTATCCCATATCGCCTGAACAATGGGTTAAATCGGGTAAAAAGGGTCATGACATCCAGGGTATTAGGGACAGGTAGTTATGAAACGTAAACGCAGAGACGGTTGGAATATTATCGGAGACCAAGATAATATGCTAAAAACCAACATGTAAATTGTTGAGAAATTTACCCACAATAAGGCAAAAAGGAGCTTCGACTTTTTTTTAATTCAGAAAGTCATGTTACTTTTGACGCACTGCTGACTAAAATCTCCAATCAGCAAGTCCATAAAGCACTGCGTCAGTAATTTCTAATTCCTCAACCATGCCTGGACTTTACTGACCCGTAAACTTATGGCGGAAGTAAAGACTTTTTCATGCACAAACGTTTTTTTCTGATTGATGATGATCCCGATGAACTGGATATATTTCTTGAGGCGCTTGCAGAAATTGACGCTGGTTATACCTGCACCTGGGCGGAAAGTCCCTTTCGGGCGCTGGAGATGTTCAAAACCGAGGTTCCGGATTTCGTTTTCCTCGACATAAACATGCCGCGGATGGATGGCTTCGAATGTCTTCGGGAGATAAGAAAACTGCCAGACTTCCAGGACGTTCCGGTGATTCTTTATTCAAATGGTATAAATGAAGATGCTTGTCGCCGGGCAATTGCTACCGGCGCTTCGGGTTGTGTGCGCAAAGCAGCCGACATCCCAAAACTTGCAGCAATAATCCGGAAGATTATCACGAAGTCTGATAACGAAGTATTTATGGAGATTTAAGATTGAAGTAAAGCATGTAGCTGACCCGGAAATTGCTGGTATCCGTCCAGGCTGGAAGGTTTCATAACCACGTCCCTCGCTCCCAGCTCCATACATTTGCTAACGATACTATCTAATAAAGAACCTGAATAAACGATTACCGGTATTGCAGAAAAACGGTCATCACTTTTCAAATACCTCAATACATCATACCCCGATTGACCGTCCATATTGAGGTCGGTCAGGATCAGATGAGGCAACTGTGCGGCATTTTGTTCCAGGTACTGAAACAGGGTGTTGGCGTCGCCCGCCATCAATACGATTTCAAAATGTTCGGACTGTTCAAAGCCTTCGCGTAAAAAATCCTGTTCATCTTCGTCGTTCTCTGCAATCAGAATTCGGAATTTATTCATCATCTGTCCATTTACCGATCACCACAAATCAAATCCCATACCTTAAGTGTCAGTAAATCAACCAAGAGCTTCTTTTAAAACCCAGACTGCGATAGTACCCGCCCCTACTTTGAATTCCGCCCAGCCTTCCTCACCAATTACTACTTCGCCATGCCCTTCGTTCACCAGGTTCACAAAGGTTTTGCCCGCAAAGTGTTTCCCAATTTCCATGTTTTTGAAACCTTCCTCGCTGTTGCTCAACAAAACGGCACAACCCGAATGCTCGTTCCCGGGCAAACCTTCCCGGGTCCAGCCCACGCAATTTGGGTGATCAAAATATTCGCGTTGCGGGCCATACGCAAACCGTTTCCGTGCGATCAGCAGTTCGTCAATAAAGGGTGCCTTCTCAAGAAAAATCTCATGATCATTGCCGTCCTGACCCTTATCGACATAATGGGCGCCATACAAATCCGGAAAAAACACGCAGGGGTAGCCCTGTTCCCGCAATAACATGATAGCATATGCATGCGGTTTGAACCAGGTTTCAACCGGAGCTTCAAGTGATTGAAGCGGCTGGGTATCGTGGTTATCCACCACGGTTACGGCCAGATCGGGGCGTTCATTCACCAGGCTGTTATGTAAGATCGTTGAAAGGTCATAAGTATTACCTGCCTTGGAAGCAGCAAAGAAGTTGTGGTGCAGGGATGCGTCAAACAGACTCATCCGGCCCCCGGTAGCTTCGATGTATTTCATCATCAGCGGCAGTTCTCCCGGCGCCCAGTATTCTCCAACGGCAAAAAGATCAGGTTTGATTGATCGCATATGGTCGAGCCACTCGTTGAAGAACTTAGGCGTGATGTGTTTCACAGCATCGATCCGAACACCGTCGAAAGGAATTTCAGAAAGATACCATGCACCCCAGCGTTTTAGTTCTTCACGGACCGCCGGATTCCTGAATTCAATATCGGTGAACATGAGATAATCATAATTGCCTTTTTCGGTATCGATCACCTCTTCCCAACCTTCACCATAATCATTCAGGATGCTGAAGATGGCGGTTTCGCCCAGGTTATGTGCATAATCAACACCCGTAAAACATTTGTGATCCCACACAAACTGGGAATATTTCCCTCCTCTCCCGGGAAATGTAAACTTTGT
Source organism: Bacteroidota bacterium (assembly GCA_023416995.1). Classification (GTDB taxonomy): domain Bacteria; phylum Bacteroidota; class Bacteroidia; order Chitinophagales; family Chitinophagaceae; genus DATHKG01. The sequence goes on along the minus strand of JAEZGI010000077.1, from coordinate 111,033 downwards.
AAAGGCTTCTATTTCAAATGGATCACTGGTGAAATTGTTTCGGTTTTCCTCGTCCACCCTTCTCACCATTACCTTTTCGGTTTCATCAGCACCGCCCATATGATTGAGTACGATGTCTACATACACCTGTAATCCCTGTGCATGCAGTTCATCAACTGCCTGGCGATATTGTTCTTTGGTTCCAAACTTGGTTGGGATAGAATTTTTCTGATCAAACTCACCCAGATCGTAAATATCATACACATTGTAGCCTGAAGAGTTTTGCCCCTGTTCACCCTTATAAGCGGGAGGCAGCCATACCGCATTAAAACCCAGTTCGGCAAGCGACCGGGCATTCTCTTTAACATGATTCCATAAACTGCCATCTGCAGGGAAATACCAGTGGAAATACTGGATCATTGTTCCATTGACCATAGAAAGGGTTTAGTGAGTACGGGATTTTAGTAGCAAATTAAGGACCACTACTAAAAGAGAACCGCCCGACTAACATGTATGCATACCCGAAACGTACTCCAAAAAACCTTATTTAGACGAACCGCAGCGGTTTGTGGACTCCCGCAAAACAAGTTCAGGCTCGAGCACCAGCTTCCGGGGACGGAGATCATCGTTTACGCTCTGATTCAACATCTCAAAAAACAATTCAGCAGCGGCTTCGCCCATCCGGTTGGTTTGCTGGTTTACGGTCGACAACGACGGTGTCAGGTATTCGCCAAAAGCCTCGTTGGCAAAACCAATGATAGAAACATCTCCGGGGATGTTATAACCTGCTGCTTTAACTGCCTGCATGGCACCCATAGCAGTGAAATCTTCAACAGCAAAAACGGCATCGGGCATCACCCGGCCCGACAGCAGTTGCTGCATACAGTAGCGGCCGGATTCAATACTCACCTTACCGTACACAATCAAATCTTCATCAACCGCAATACTATGCACGTTCAATGCATCTATATATCCTTTTAAACGCTGGTTAAAGATCCCGACATGCTGTTGGCCGCCAATATGTGCAATGCGGCGGCAGCCCTGTTCAACAAGATGTTTGGTTGCCTGGAACGCACCTGTATAATCATCCACTACTACCGAAGGTACACCCAGTGTATCACTGGTGCGGTCGAACAGGATCAGAGGCACCCCACGTTTACGTATAAGCGAATAATGATCGAGATTGATCGTTTCTTTTGAAATGGATGCCAGCACCCCATCTACCTGTGATTGCAGAAAGGTCTGAATACCACGCTTTTCAAATTCATACAACTCATTCGACTGGTAGATCAGCACATTGTAATTATGCTGATTGGCAACTTTCTCGATGCCATGAATAACGGAACCAAAAAAGTTGATTTCGGCACTGGGAATAATGACGCCGATGATGCTGGATTTGCCAAGCCGGAGAGAAGCCGCGATCTTGTTCGGTTGGTATTGAAGAGCCGCTGCGGTTTGCCTGACTATTTTTTTAGTGGAGTCCTTAACAGAGGGATGATCGTTTAATGCGCGGGAAACCGTGGCAGCTGTGATATTCAACGCCCGGGCGATATCAAGTATCGTTGCTCTCGAATTAGACTCGCTCATATACCTGGCATTGATCGTAACTGGAACAGTAAGTTTAGCCGGCACCGGGCCGGCTAAACTGATTTAAACTATTTCACCGAAAACTTATACAGGGATTTTGTTTTGTAAGTATTGCCCGGGCTAAGGGTTGTTGATGGAAACGATGGCTGATTTGGTGAATCAGGAAAATGTTGGGTTTCAAGACAGAATGCCGTTCTGTGTGCATCCTTACTGCCTCCCTTAAAAGTGTTTTTTCCCGCCATGAAGTTGCCACTGTAAAACTGGAGACCGGGTTCCTCTGTATAAACATCCATTGCGATCCCCGATTTATCACCAGTGATTGTCGCAGCTTTTTTCATGCCTGATCCGTTCAGCACATAATTGTGATCGTAACCAAGACCGTTTTTCAGTTGTTCATTTTTCTCTTCAATCCTTGCCCCAATCGCTGTGGGAGTCGTGAAGTCAAAAGGAGTTCCTTTTACATTTTCCAGTTTACCGGTAGGTATCAATGTAGCATCTACCGGCGTGTATTTATCTGCGTTTATCTGCAATACATGGTCTGTAATCGGACCAGAACCTTCACCATTCAGATTAAAGAAAGCATGATTGGTCAGGTTCACAACGGTTTTTTTATCGGTCTGTGCCTCGTAGGAAATGGCGAGACCATTATCAGCCGTTAAAGTGTAAGTTACTTTCACAGTAAGGTTACCGGGAAAGCCTTCTTCCATATCTTTTGAAAGGTATCTTAATTCAACGGTACTGTCATTCTCCTGCACGCCGTTCCACATAACCCCATGAAAACCTTTAAGGCCACCATGTAGCGTGTTTGGACCATTATTAGCAGGAAGTTTGTACTGTTTACCATCTAATGTGAACGAAGCGCCTCCAATGCGGTTACCGTACCGACCAATGGTTGCACCAAAATAGGCTTCAGTAGAATTTACAAAATCATCAACACTTTTGAAGCCGGTAACAACATCAACCAGAGAATCTCCCCGACCCGGCACATAAAGACCAACAATCCTTCCCCCATAATTGGTGATAGCAGCAGACATTCCGTTGCCATTTTTGATAATGAAAAGTTTGGTCTGTACACCATCGATCACTTTACTGAACGCGTTACTGTCGGGATAAACAGATGCTGTTGCTGTTGAATCGCCACCACCAGTTGTTTGATTCGTTTCAGAGTCATTACATGATAGCATTAATTGGGTTGCCAGCAGCAACACCAGGCTCGTTTTTTTCATACTTGCTTATTAATCGTTATTGCATTTTTGCGCAGGTAATTTAAACAAATATCCGGCAAACAATTGCCGGATACCTGGTGTGATTTGTTATTTACCCGGCATATCGGCCAGCTTGCTATCATATAAAGGGGCATGTGCAGCCTTCAATTCGCTTTCAGAAAGTTTGATCACCTTTCGATCATAAGTCATAAGACCGTTGGTTTCGATTTCCACATCTGTAGTTTGTGTGTAAACCGCGGCAGACAGGCCCTTGCTGATCAGGTTCGGAATGGCTTTCATCAATTGATTATAGCGCTGCAATAACTCCTCCTTGTTTTTGAAAGACTGGTAACCCCAGTTGTTTTTATCCTGCCAGGTATGTGACTCAACAGGAAGTCCGAGCCCACCAAATTCACCCAGTACCAGCACCTGTTTCTGACCAAACAGATCGGGTCTCGGCATTAAAGGTTCAGGATAGTTGTGGAGGTCAATGATGTGTCCCACCGTTTCAAAATTACCACCGCTTGCACTGTTTACAAGACGTGAGGGGTCCTCTTTCATTGTCCATTCAGTTATTTCCTTTGTTTTAAACTGACCCCATGCTTCATTAAATGGAACCCAAACTACGATAGAGGGAAAATTGTGCAGATCCTGCATAATCTCTTTCCATTCGTCGCGGAAGATTTTTTCTGATTCAGCGGTTCTCTTTTGATCTGTCGCCCTTCCATATATACCCGGACGGCTCTCCCACCGGTTTCCAAGATCACCACTTGGCATATCCTGCCAAACCAATAAACCAACAGAATCGCAGAACCGGTACCATCTTGCCGGTTCAACTTTCACGTGTTTGCGAATCATATTAAAACCCATCTCTTTTGTCTTCACCACATCAAACAATAACGCCTCGTCAGTTGGCGCCGTGTAGAGACCGTCGGGCCACCAACCCTGGTCAAGCGGACCATATTGAAACACAAACTTATCGTTCAGCAACATCCTTTGAATACCATTCGCGTCGGGCGACATGCTGATTTTACGCATTGCGAAATAACTTCCAACGGCATCGATTGATTTGCCTTTTCTTACCACTGAAACTTTCAGATCGTACAACACCGGTTTGTCGGGTGTCCACAACTCAGCGTTTGGCAATGCCAGCGCAGCAGTGGCATCAGCAGCAACAGATTGCTCCGCAAGTTTTTCATTGCCTTTCCATGCAGAAACCAATACCAGATCACCAGCCTGAGCGCCTTCTACCCTGGCTTCAACCGACAAAGTTTTTTTATCAGCATCGGGCGTTTGTTTTGTAGAAGCTATATAGGTTTTGGGTACCGGCTCGAGCCACACGGTTTGCCAGATACCGGTCACCGGGGTATACCAGATACCATGTGGCCGATTGATTTGTTTACCCCTGGGCTGCGGTCCGTCATCAGATGGATCCCATACGCGGACTGCCAGTTTCTGGGGTCCACTTTTTGTTAACGCAGCAGTGATGTCAAAAGAAAACGGATCATAACCACCCTGGTGCGTACCAACTTTCTTTCCGTTTATGTACACTTCACATAACCAGTCAACCGCACCAAAATGCAACAGCACATTATTCTTACGGTAGGAAGCAGGAACGGTAAACGATCTTTCGTACCACAACACACTGTCTTTACCTACAGTTTTACCGACGCCTGATAAGGCAGATTCTACAGCAAACGGAACAAGTATATTTCCACTATACGATGACGGGATAGCTTCCTGGCTTTTGGGGAGAATGCTATACTGCCAGCTACCATTTAAGTTTGTCCATGCACTTCTTGTCATCTGGGGCCGCGGATATTCTGGTAATGGATTTTTGGGATCCACTTTCTCCGCCCATTCGGTTCTGATCTTATCACCTGCAATTTTCCAGTTCGTTTGTCCATTAAGAACAAACCCGGCCAGCATCATGGCCACAATTCCTATCGGTTTCTTCATACTCATTTTTTTGAAAGATATAAAAAGCTGTCGTTTTACGACTCAGTTAAAATGTTAGTTTCACAACAGGTGAAAAAATCATATCCTCAATGCCTTGTACCTTAAGCCCGATGCGTGCAAAAACATAATTTTGTGTTGGTGAAATTGCCGGAACACCCACTGTCATGCTTATTTCATTAGCGTTCATAATATCCGCACCGTTGATACTGCTCCCGGCAATATTGTCTGCGCCGGAAACAAATTTCGTTTTGTTGATATATAAGTGTACGCGCTCTATATCTTTTCCACTTGCATCCGTAACAATTTTTTCTGCCTTAAAGGTACCGGTAACGTTTCCTCCTGCGATGGTGATCTGCGGATCACGGATCATATAATAAGGTTCAACATTAATATCCATCACCTGGTTGCCGCTAACGGTTACTGATATACTGTCGGGTCGGCCCGCCGCAATCTCTTTTGCTTTGAACGGTCCCTGTCCGATAGGTAAAACAAACTTGTATTCGCCATCAAATAGCAAAACAGAGTAAGCACCCTCAGGTGTAAAGGTTCCGTCTATTGATCCGATTTTGCCAAAGCCATATTGATAGATCTGGAAGGGCACACGGTCGTATTCAAGTTCGATTGCCGTTCCCTGGTAAACCAGTCTTCCGGTGAGTGTTGATGATGGCGCATCATAATTATCTTTTTTGCATGATACTGACAGGAAGAGGGTGATCATGCAGAATATATATCCCGATATCTTGTTCATGACGTTCAGTTTAAATGTCTTTATTGATTAGGCTGTCTTACGATTTTAGGATTGTTCGCACGGATGTTATCATCAATAAAAGAATAATAGTTACCAAGCTGGAACCGGTTCGCTCCTGTTACCAGACCCGGTTTTATAATTCTATATCGCCATTTGCCATTGTCAGGACTGCCGGGGTTATAGATGCGGTATGGCCATAAACCAAAAGGTTGCGTCGTACGTTTGGTTGCCTTGCCGATATCGCTCAGCAAGTCGGCTTCCGACATGGTGGCGCCATCCCACACAATATGGGCGAGCCTCCATCTTTTCATATCGTATAAACGATGTCCTTCAAAAGCAAGCTCAACCCTTCTTTCATGTACGATACGATCGAAGGTGATTTCGGCGGCAGACAAAGGTATTGTTAACCCGGCCCTGGCCCTCACCTCGTTCATGTAATCTGCTGCCACATCTTTTTGTCCAAGCTCAAATGCCGCTTCGGCCGCATTTAGTAAAACTTCTGCGTAGCGGTACCTGATAAACGGAACCTCGCTGTTTGTTCCTCTTGAACCGGATCCTGCTGCAGGATCAAGATATTTCCGGATATAAAATCCCGACTGTGCAGTGAACTCCTTATTAGCAACGGGGCCGTCAAAACCAACCACCTGGACGGGATTCGTTTGACCCGGTAAAGTTTTCTGTGCGCCACGGTCATCACCTGTGATGATAGATCCATCGGCGAGTTCATAACCCGCCCAGATATCAACATTTCTTCCTTTAAAGGAGGTGCCGGGCAATATAACGGTGCCGGCTAAGCGCGCATCCCGGTCCGCAAATATGTCGGTTTGATTAACATATAACTGGTTCGTATTGAAAGGCGCGAAAGTATTGTCCAGTCTCTCAAATGATTGTACGAGGTTGAGTGAGGGATTAAGTCGCCCGCCTTCTTCTTCCTCCGCACCAAATCTTGGTTGATTTGCAACAGTGAAAGCATGCACCTTACCGCTTTTAAGTTTAAAATCTTCAATAAAAATGGTTTCAGGGTTGTTACCCTTGTCAAGAAAGACATTTGCAAAATTATCTGCCAGATCAGGTTTGTTTTGATACAGGGCATAAGCTCCTGCAGAGCCGTTGATGATTTCCGTTGCGGCACTCAGTGCTTTGGTATAATAACTGTTTGCAGCATCTGAAGGGATACCCACTTCGCCACCGGGAAGCGACACCTGTGGAGTGTTAGCACCATACTTTGCAATTGACCCTGCATATAAAGCGGCACGCGCCTGCATGGCGAGAACCGCACCTTTGGACGCGCGTGACCTGTCCCGCAGGTTCGCGGGTAACAGATCTTTTATTTCATCGCCTTCTTTCAATACAAAATCATAGATGTCGGATTCTTTTGCACGGGGTTGTTGAAGATAGGTGGGATCACCGCTGAAATCATACAACAGCGAAGTGGTGATCAATGGTACACCTCCCATTCGTTTCACCAGTTCAAAATAAAAATTGGCCCTTAAAAACCTGGCTTCAGATACAAACCGGCTTTGATCTGCCGGAGATAAGGTGGTAGCGGCATTGGCACGTTCAATAAAAAGATTAAGGTCGCGGATATAACCATAGTCCCAGTTGCCCCACTCACCATAACCCCAGTTATTCCTTTGTACGATGTAAGTGTGACCATTCGAAGAAGGGAAACTTTCACTGAAATCAGCCATGGTTACCCAGTCTTTCGGGGTAGAAATATCCACCTGGCGGTTGTAAAGATTGGCAAGGATTGATAGTACCTGCGCAGGATCACGAAAGGCCTGGTCGTTGGTAAGGATAGAAGTAGGTGGTTCATCGAGGAACTCGCTATCCTTTTTACAACTGGTGCTGTTCAACACCATTGCAGCGATTGCTATATAAATTAGTTTTTTCATGATTTATCTGTTTAGGCGCTGATCAGAATGAAAGATTCACACCTACGTTCACAAATTTGTTTTGCGGAAATTGTAATCCGTTTTCTTCCGTAACCTCCGGATCAACTGAAAATGCTTTCAGGTTATCAATAGAAAAAAGGTTAAACCCGTTCACATAAAATCTTGCTTTTTTGATTCTGATCCTGCTCAGGATAGATTGCGGAATACTATACCCTAACTCAATGGTACGCGCACGCAGGTAAGTAACATTATGTGCCCAGAAATCGTTGCTGTTGTTGTAGTTCCTATGACCTCCCTGGTTGAATCGGTTAGGCGGATATTTACCGGGGATCCATTCACTGTTTACATCAAACGGATCGGCGCGGTGCCATCTGTCAAGGAAGATGGTGTTCAGGTTACCATCATTCTGGAAGGCCCATTTTGTTTCCCAGTTCTGATACCAGGTGTAACCCGAGGCGCCGGAAAAATCAATATGAAAATCAACTCCTGCGTATGTGGCGCCGATGCTTAAACCGAAGTTTATATTTGGTTGTGCACCTACTCCCCACCCGATAGGTCTTTCGTCAAAACCATTGATCTTTCCGTCGTTATTTATGTCACGATAAATAAGATCACCCGGCAACAACGTGCGGTTACCCTGGTTATCTATGTTCACAGGATAATTATTAATTTCTTCCTGGGATGTGAACTGGCCGATTACCTCGTAGCCCCAGTTTGTCCTTGTGAACCTGTTTTCGATTGAATTGCGGTATTGATCCCATGAATTAAAAAACACCGGATTGTAAGAGCTTAGAAATTTTTGACGGGTATACGCTGCATTTCCGCTTACATCAAAATTAACCTTACCTATTTTACCACGATAACTAAGACCGGCTTCATAGCCAAACTGGGCGTCACTGTTCAGATTTTCATCAGGCAGCGTATAACCGATTTCGTTGGGTACGAGTATGTCCTGTCTCCTGCCGCGTAGTCCTGAACGTTTGCGATAAAAATAATCCGCGCTACCAATGATCTTCCCGTTCAGTAAAGTGAAGTCAATACCGATATCAGTAATGCTGCTGGTGAGCCAGGAGATATTTGTGATGGGTACACCCCTGTCGCGTGAGCCCACAACCGGTACACCACCCAGGATGGCAATACCCTGGTTGTAAGAATAACCTTCAATATAAGAATATGCAGGCAGCCCAAGCGCAGAGCCATCATCACCGAGCTCTCCGTATGAAGCGCGCAGTTTCAATTCAGAAAGGATCGAGCCATTCTCCAGCAACCCCTTCATGAAATTTTCTTCAGTGATGCGCCAGCCTGCAGATACCGTTGGAAAATATCCAACACGTTTATCCGGTGCAAAAAGGTAAGATGCGTCCCTGCGTGCGGCTGCTTCGAGGAAGTACTTGTTTGCAAAATTGTAAGATAATTTACCAATGTAGCCGATACGGGCCTGGCGATCGTCACTGTCATCGTAGGTATCAGCAGTATTGAAGTAGATAAGTGGTAAAACATTTGTGCTGGGAACGGCATGTATCCAGTTGCGCAGACGCTGGTTGCGGATACGTTCGGCCACCACAAGTGCACCAATGGTATGCTGCCCAAATGTATTGTTGTAATTGATCTGCGCCTGGGTGGTAACATTGATTTGTTTTACCTGTTCCCTTTCGCGCCAGGGATTAGTGCTGCCCCCGGTTCTTGTATAAGTATCATCAGCCGGGTTGTAGGTATAAGCATTATAAGTGTACTCATGATTGTTGAGCAGATGATCCGCGATATAATAAGAATACATCCCTCTTAACATCAGGCCCTTTACACCTGGTATATCATACTCCAGCGACATGTTTGTCTGAAGTACCCGCCATTCACTTTTATACTTACCACCAAGCGTTTTGTTCAGATAGGCCCAGTTTGTTTCATTGTGTTTGATATCATTCAGATATGCCGGATTATCGTTGGCATAAGGTCGTTCAAGCGGTGTGTTGCGCAGAATTGCAAACCTGGCCAACCAATAGTCATCAGCCTGCGGTACTCCAGGATTATCGCGCGTTTCGATACGACCATTAATCATCATACCGGCACGTAGACCGCGTGCTATTGTAGCGTTTACATTCGATTGAATATTTGTTCTTCCAAATTTAAACTCACGACCCAGCACCGAGTTTTGATCAAGTCGCGTTGCAGACAGATAATAAGTGAGTTTATCTGTTCCGCCGGTTACATTTACATTAACCGACGTGAGCGGTGCATTTTTTTGAATAATGAAATCTTTCCAGTCGAAGCTTTGATAACCACGTTCGGTACCTGCACGGTACTTTTCTAATTCCTCCTTCGTAATGGTGGTGCTTTGATTCAAACCATTCATTTCTGCATCTGCCCGGTAATACATATAATCATATGAGTTATCGAGTACATCCAGAAACCTTGACCAGTTCTGCCAGCCCGCATAGGCGTCTACATTGATGGTATTAGGCGTGTTTGCCCTCCCTTTTTTTGTGGTTACAACCACCACCCCGTTGGCAGCACGTACCCCATAAATAGCTGCCGCTCCATCTTTTAATACAGTTATACTTTCAATATCATTCTGTGCAAGGTTATTAAACTGCCCCGCATCCTGCTGGATACCATCAATAACATATAACACGGCACCCATGTTTCTTATCTGGATGTTGGCAGATGCGCCCGGCCGGCCATCGGGCATCCGGAACGTAACACCGGGAATTTTTCCTGCCAGTGCGGTACTAACGGTTGCTCCCCCATGAACCCGTTCAATATCCTTAGCTGTAATGGTCGATACTGCACCTGTGATGGAGCCTTTTTTCCGTGTATCATATCCAACCACGATTACCTCGCCGAGGTCGCTGTTCGATTGTACCATTGCCACAGCAAACACGGTTTGATCTCCTACCCGTTGTTCCTGTGTTTCATAGCCGATAAAAGAAAACACCAGTACAGAATTTGTACCCTGAACGGTCAGGGTAAAACTCCCGTCGGCCTGGGTCATAGTGGTATTGTTGGTACCTTTTTCCTGCACGGTCACCTGCGGCATGGCTACACGACCGGTATCACGAACAAAGCCGGATACCTTGACAGGTTCGGTTTGAGCCAAAGAAAAAAGCGGCACAGAAAACAGGAATAACCATAAAAATATCCGGAAAATTCCCCGCCGGTTGCAACATGCATCTGGCTTGATAGAAGGCGAATGCGCCCTGTTGATGGGTCTCATACAGCAACGATTGTTAGTTAATAATACAATGCAAACGTTTACATTTTATTCAGGTTTAATACCTACATTTAAAATGTAATGTGAAGGAAAATCTAATTTGATCAATCGTGCATTCCCTGTGTATCAAAATATTTTCCCGTTGTAACATTTTGAAACCAGCAGATTTTCCTGCCATTTACTGATCACCACAAACAAAAGATGTGTTTACCAAACCGCTGCATATCTCTATCCTGATCGTCCTGCTTACTGTCATCACATTTTATAACGGTTATGCACAACCGTATTATTTCAGACATTACCAGGTGGAAAATGGATTATCAAACAACACGGTATTTACCTGCATACAGGACAAATCGGGGTTCTTATGGTTCGGCACTAAGGAAGGACTTAACCGCTTTGACGGATACCAGTTCAAACTGTTCAAAATACACGAAGATGAAAAAGACTGGGCCGAAAGAGAACTGATCTATTATCTGTATAATGACCCTGATAGCATGTTGTGGGTTGGAACACAAAAGGGTCTGTACAGCTTTGATGAAACCCGCGAAAAGCTCGTTCCCTTCCCTGTTCCTTTAACAGAGGTGAATGGCGTTCAAACTGATTCAAAGGGGCGCATGTGGATCATATCCGGCTCAACATTATACCGTTATACTCCCCTGACAAGGACAATGAATATGTATCCGCCGGCTACGTATTTTGATGCAGAAGCGATGTGCATGGACAGTGAGAACCGTATGTGGTTTGCAGGAAAAGATGGCGCCATCTACCGGTTTGATGATCTGAAAGAAACATTCAGCGCATACAACATTTATAAGAACTCTCCTGCCGCTTTATCCTGTATGGTTCAGAAAATGCTTCCCGGCGCGGGCGATACCATCTATATCGGTACAACCTGCCAGGGCGTCAAAGCTTTAAATACAAAAACCGGCACTTATAAGGACATACTCGTTTACAACGACGATAAAACCTCAGTATATGTTCGTGATATTTTGAAATACTCTGACAACGAATACTGGTTCGCTACTGAATCGGGCATCTTTATACTTGACCGCACCACCGGGAGTTTCACACAGATCAGGAAACAGTTCCTGGATCCCTACTCGCTAAACGATAACGCAGTGTATACTTTGTGCAAAGACACTGAAGGCGGAGTTTGGGCAGGAACCTATTTTGGTGGTGTGAATTATTACACGCGTCAATACGCAGCCTTCAAGAAATATTTCGCAGATAATCTTGATAGCAGTCTCCACGGCAGTGCCGTCCGGGAAATTCAAAAAGACAGTGATGGCTTTATCTGGATAGGCACTGAAGACGCAGGGTTAAACCGCCTGGATCCCCGAACCGGTAAGATCACACATTTCACGCCTGATGGAAAACCCGGAAGCATCAGTTATTCAAATATTCATGGCCTTTTGATAACTGGTAACGAAGTATGGATCGGCACGCATGAACATGGGCTGGATATTATGGATCGCAAAACCGGGAGGATAACCAGGCACGTAACAGAAGGAACAGGGCCGGATCACCTGAGAAACGGCTTTATCGTAAGCATGCTTCAAACCAGCGATGGGACGATATTTCTCGGTACCGGTAACTCGTTGCATAAATACCATCGCGATACCAAAACATTTTCAAGGTGCCCGGAGGTACCTGACAATGTCTTTATATCAAGTCTTGCAGAAGCGGCGGATAAAACCATCTGGATGGGGACTCATGGTAACGGCGTTTTCTTCTATAACCCTGTAACGGGAAAACATGGTAAGCTGGAAGACCTTGTGCATGAGCCGCTACTGCAATCAGCCAGAACCATCAACGCTGTTATGGTCGACAGTAAACAAAACATCTGGTTTGGAACAGAGGGTGCAGGTGCGATCAAATTATCTTCAGACGGTAAAAAGCTTATCAACTACAACACCCGCGACGGGCTTCCCAGCAATTTTATTTTTAAGATTATCGAAGATAAAAACCAACGGATCTGGCTCACCAGCTCCAAAGGTTTGATAGTGATGGATGAACATAAAAAGATCAAAGTATTCACCCGTTCATCCGGATTGTTGAATGATCAATTCAATTATAACTCCGGGTTCTGCGATGAAAATGGCACCCTCTATTTCGGAAGTGTTAAAGGTCTCATTAGCGTAAGACCAGATGAATGTAATTTCAGCAAGTTCGCACCACCCGTATATATTACAGACTTTCAGATTCAGCATCCCGGTTTGGGTGGATCCGCTTCCGTCAAATCTGACCAGGCAATTTCACGCACGGACCAGGTAACAGTGACACATGAACAATCGTCTTTCAGCATCAATTTTGCGGCGCTGAGTTTTGTAAGTCCTGATATGACCAGCTATTGGTTTATGCTGGAGGGCATTGATGAAGATTGGAACCATCTCCCCGTGAACCGCAGGGTGTATTACACCGATCTTTCGCCGGGTATTTACGTATTCCGGGTAAAGACAGCTTTGGATGGAACTGAAGCTTCGCTAAAAATTCGTATTGAACCGCCGGTATGGAGAAGTTGGTGGGCTTATCTTCTATATGCTGTGGCGCTGTTGGCTATCGGCTTTTTTGTTGCGCGTTTCCTGGTACAACGGGCAAAAGAAAAAAAAGAAAGAGAGATCTACGCAGCCAAAATCGATTTCTTCACGGCCGTGTCGCATGAAATTCGCACACCACTCACATTAATCAAGGGCCCTGTAGAAAACATCACTGAAAAGATCGGTGATTACCCCGCGATTTATCATGACATCAGAACACTTGAAAAAAATACCAACAGGCTGATCTCTCTCGCAACCGGTGTGCTCGACTTTAGAAAAACTGAAACAAAAAGTTTTAGTCTTGATTTCAGGCGGCTGAATCTTACCGCCATGCTTGAAGAACATTATCTTGATTTCCAGCCGATGGCAGTCAAGCGCCGAATTGGCTACGAGATTGATTACGGTGGAAATAACTGTATACTCAACGCAGATGAAGATGGTTTGCGAAAGATACTCAGTAATCTTTTCAGTAACGCGGTGAAATATGCCGGTACTAAAGTAGCTGTTACAATGACCGTTACTAACGACTATGCACGTGTGCAGTTTGCCAACGACGGGTACCTTGTTCCTCCCGAAATGAAAGAAAAGATCTTTGAACCATTTTTTCGTCTTCGTGAAACCAGGCAGCAAAAAGGCACTGGTATTGGCCTGGCGTTATCCAAGTCACTGGCTGAACTTCATGGAGGCCGGCTGTTTTTGGAAACATACGATCCTTTTTGTAATCTTTTCGTACTGGAGCTTCCGTTGATTGGTATTAGGGAGAAACCAAAAGATCCAATTTCAAAAATGATTTCTTAAATCGTCTTTACTATGTTACCACTTATCCTACTTGTTGACGATAGCGATGATTTACTTGATTTCCTGGAGCGGATGTTATGTGAACGGTACCAGGTGCGACGCGCGGGCGACGGCTCGGAGGCCCTTGATATTCTTCGGTCGGAAGCAATACAACTGGTGATCAGCGATATAATGATGCCGGTAATGGATGGTTATGAATTCTGCAAACATATTAAAAGCGACGTCGAGCTGTCGCATGTACCCGTGATCTTATTGACCGCAAAAAATACCATTCAGTCCAAGGTGCAGGGTCTGGAACTTGGCGCAGATGCATATATTGAAAAGCCCTTTTCAAAAGAGCATTTGCTGGCCCAGATCAGTAGTCTCCTGGCAAACAGGAACATGTTACGGGAGTATTTCGCGAGTTCACCGTTGGTGCATATCAAAAGCATTGCTCATACAAAGTCTGATGAAAAATTTCTTGACACCTTAAAACAATCTATTCTTGATCATATTGAAGATCCTTCACTTGATGTGGAGCGGCTGGCGGGCAGCATGAATATGAGTCGTGTTACACTCTATCGAAAAATAAAAGCCGTGTCAGATATGAGTCCGGCTGAATTTATTCATATTACCAGGCTGAAAAAGGCAGCCGAGCTCCTGGCATCAGGCGAATACAGGATGTATGAAATTGCTGACCTCACTGGCTTCAGCTCACAGAGCAATTTTGCCAAAATGTTTCACAAACAGTTTAATATGACTCCCACAGAATACATGCTTTCGAAGGTTGCCGCGCATTAATGTAAACGTTTACAATTATTTTCTGAACATGACGGTTTTGCCGGTGCGTGCCGACTCACGTGCAGCCTCGAGTATACGGACCACCATAATATTGTTTTCCAGCGAGTACAGCCCAAAGCGTGGCACTGTGATTTTACCCCTTATCACATCAGCGAGATAAATAAAAGGATCGGTATAAACATCTACCTCAGCGGTATCGATCTTTACCGTGCGTTCACCTTTTGAGTCGCGGTTGCGTTTACGTAATATCGAATTATCTGCAGCAATCAGGTAACCTGTCTGCCCGTAAACCTCCATATCTTTTCTGCTGAATGGCCAGTTCCATGAAGCCTGTATAATGCATTGTGCTTTTGGATAGGATACAATAATGGTTGTTTCATCATCAACCTTCGGGTAAATATCGGGTTTGAAGGTTGCGCTTACTGCGGTGACAGAAACGGGCTCTTCTCCCTTCATAAGATATGTCATCAGGTTGGCACCATAACATCCGAAATCTATCAGTGCCCCACCTCCGTTTTGCACCGGGTCAGTGAGCCAGTCAAGAAATTCCTTGTTCACCCCTATCTCTTTTGGTCCTTCGTGTCCATCATGTATCACTACCTTCCGGATCTCACCCAGGTATGCACTGTCGTGCACCAATTGGTTTATTTTTTCTGTGGTCGGATACCAGGAGGTTTCATAGTTTGTGAGTACATGAACCTTGTGTTTCTTTGCCAGTTGTTCCATCTTGAGTACATGTTTAACATTGGTGGCCAGCGGCTTTTCCACCATAACATGGATACCCCTTGGTGCTGCGGCTTCTACCACCTTCATGTGATCGTATATTGATCCAAAGGCCACTACAGCATCCGGTTTAACCTTGTCAAGCATAGTGACGAGATCCTTATATACAAGCGTTGAATCGAGTTTATATTGGGCAACCTGCCGTCTTATCAGCCGCTCGTCCGTTTCATAGATCCCGACAACTTCAAAATCATTTTGTTTTTTATGACCAAGTATCCATGATACATGTGCATGAGAAGTACCGGCTACGGCTATCCGAACGGTGCGGTCCGCACCCTGCGCCAACAAACAATCCGAAGCGATTAACATCACGAGGATGGCCGCAATATTGATAATATATTTCATAATTTACCCACTTATTGTATCACCGAAAATAAGCGTTTACCCAGTAAATATGACTCTCCGGAAATATTCACCTGTGCTTCACAGGTTTTGTGTGCTAACACTGATCATAATAATACTGCAGGCTTGTCAGTTTTCTAAGAAAACATCGCAGCGGCTGTACAACAAAGCCAGTAGCCAGGAGTTTGATGCGGTAATTGTACCCGGGGTTCCTTTTGAAAATAATCAATGGAGCCGTACCATGAAGGGCCGTGTGTATTGGGCGCGCCACCTCTACCAGCGAAAGATCACCAGGAACATTATCTTTTCAGGGGGCGCAGTATATTCACCTTATACCGAAGCGCAAATAATGGCATTATACGCAAAAGCTATTGGCGTGCCTGCAGCAAACATTTTTACCGAAACAAACGCCGAACATAGTACGGAAAATCTTTATTACTCCTACCAAAAAGCCCGACAACTCGGTTTTAAAAAAATTGCGCTTGCTTCTGACCCTTTTCAGACAAAGATGCTTCGTAGATTTGCAAGAAAAAAAGTTGACAGGGATATCGCGCTGATTCCCTTTGTTATTGACACCCTGAAAGTAATTGAACCCGAAATGAGTGATCCCGTTATTGATTTTGATAAAGCATTCGTTGAAGGATTCAAATCAATTAAAGAGCGCGAAAGTTTATGGAAACGTTTACGCGGTACGATGGGCAAAAGCATTGATACCAGCGCGTACAAACAAGCGAATTAATCGATAAATGAAATTTAATTATGGCCTGGTTGATACTTGTCATTGCAGGATTGTTTGAAGTAGGGTTCACCACCTGTCTGAAACTGTCGGATAATTTTACTAACTGGAAATGGTCAGCAGCATTTTTTTTCTGCATTACGCTGAGCTTTGTATTGCTGAACCGGGCCATTCAAACCATCCCCATCGGTACGGCTTACGCAGTATGGACGGGGATCGGTGCAGTGGGTACTGTGCTGGTAGGGATTTTTATTTTTAAAGAACCAACCCATTTCTGGAGAATATTTTTCATTTTTCTCCTGATCGGCTCAATCATCGGTCTGAAGGCTGTGGCAAAATGATCCATATATCGAAAAAGCCGCCTGTAAAACAGGACGGCTTTTAACGATTGCTTGCCATTATAAGAAAAAACTTAGTTCTTCAGTGAGTCAGCAGATGCTCTGATTGAATCCTTAGCAGCGGCAGCAGAACTGTCAACTTGATTGTTGAGTGAATCTGCAGTGTTCTCAACCTGATTGATAGCAGAATCTTTATTTTCTTCTACTGCCTGATCAGCGGCATCATTACAAGCTGCGAAAGCACCGATTGCGAGGATAAAAAACAACTTTTTCATTGTAACTTATTTGGTTTATTAATTGAATGATTTGGTATTAATACCCCATTCAACAAAAGGTAACCTTCTATTTAAAAAAAAATTTTTGCGCCCGGTTTTAATCGCGGTCACAGCGGCTCAATTGTTAAATAATACCATTTTTACCTGTTATTTGGGTTACTTCTCCCTATTTTGAGTATTAAATAAAGGTTACTGTAGTGAAATCAGCTCTCAACGAGAAAGCTCAACTGGAAGGACTTGCCCGGAATGACCAGGAAATAGTAGAATCATTATACGCGGCCCATTATAATATGGTGCAATCGCTGATTATCAATAATAATGGTTCTTATGACGATGCGAGAGACATTTTCCAGGAAACCATGATTGTACTTTATGAAAAATCAAAATCGGCAGATTTTGAACTGAATTGCCAGCTCAAAACCTATATCTATTCCGTCGCCCGGAGATTATGGTTGAAGAAGCTTTCACGCAGCCAGCGGTATGTGCCCGAAGTCGGAAATATCGCAGAAACAGTACCGGTGGAAGAAGAGGTGGAGCAACACCAGCAGATCACGAACGATTTTGAAATGATGGAACAGGCGATGGCAGGTTTGGGTGAACCCTGTAAAAGTTTGCTCGAGGCTTATTATATGCACAAAAAAAGTATGACCGATATCGCGGCGCAGTTTGGTTATACCAATGCAGATAATGCTAAAAATCAGAAATACAAGTGCCTGACCCGATTGAGGAAACTATTTTTTTCGCGATATAAACACAAACAATAATTGTGATGCAAGACCTTCAATTACTCGAAACTGTTGAAAAGTACCTGCTCGGCGAGATGTCTCCTGCAGAAAAGGATGCGTTTGAACAGCTTCGAAGAAATGACCCCGAGGTGGATCAGCTTGTTGTTGAACATACCTTGTTCCTGGAAAGAATTACCGGCTACAATGACCGTAAGAACTTTATAGGTTCACTAAACGAAGCCCATAAAAAACTGGCTGCAAGCGGCGCCATCGCTCCGCCGGCGGCAGAGGGAAAACTCATAAACCTCTTCAGAAAATATAAAAGGGTAACTGCTGTTGCTGCGTCAATAGCAGGTATCACAACGCTTCTGATTGCCGGCATGACCGTTTATTATTCCCGCAAAGCCAATACAAAAGAGATAGAACAACTTCGTATCGAATTCAAACAGGAAGTTGCCAAGAGAACGAACGAAGTTTATAATAAGGTTAGAGAAGGATTTCCTACCAAGGCTCCTGAAAATGCGCAACCCATCTCAGGCGGTACAGGTTTTCTTATTGATGCCAAAGGTTTTGTAGTCACCAATGCGCACGTTGTGAATGGTTCCCGGTCGGTCATCATCCAAAACAGCAAAGGCCAACAATTTCGGGCAAGTATCATCCACCAGAATGACGCCACGGATATCGCGATCCTGAAAATCGGAGATGATGATTTCAGACAGGATGCTGCTATTCCCTATGCCATTCGAAAAACCGGTGCTGAATTAGGTGAAGATTTGTTTACACTTGGCTTTCCCCGCGAAGAGATCGTTTATAACGAAGGCTATATGAGTGCTAAAACTGGTTTCAACGGAGATACACTCAGTTGCCAGATTGGTGTGGCGGCGAATCCCGGTAACTCTGGCGGACCAGTATTTAACCGCAGCGGCGAAGTGATAGGAATCATCAATACCCGCCAGGTACAGGCACAGGGTGTTGTATTTGCCATCAATTCGCGCAATATTCATGCAGCCGTCCAGGAGATCCGGAAGTCAACCGCAGGTGACACCACTCTGCACAGTTTACGCCTGCCAACCAATTCTAACCTGAAAGGCATGAACCGCGTACAGCAGATCAGAAAAATTGAGGATTTCGTATTTATGGTAAAAAGTTATTGAGTCTAAGCTATCTGTAAAATAATTGCGGCGACAAACCTTTGAGAATGTCGCCGCATTTTTATTTTATTAGATCATTACCAGAGTTTTGATGGATACTCACCATTTTCGACCAGCCGGTTAAGACTTTCTTTTACCTCTGGCGCATCTTCTTTATACGTTACACCAAACCACTGCGAGGAAGTAGGTATTACCTTGATCACTCCCGTACCATCGTTGATAAAACGATCAGCAACAATAGGGATAAAAAATTCTGCCTTTGGAGCGTTCAGATTTTTGTCAAGAAACTCGTTAAACAACTTCTGTGAGTAATCGAAAATCGAGGTAGAAAAACACCAGAAATTCATCGAAACTTTTGAATCAACAGACAGTTCCTTTGGCTCCTGATCGTCATCGCAGATAATCCTGCCATCCGCCTGGCGGCTGATATTTAAACGTTCGGCTATTCCTGTCAGGTTACCCGAAGCATCAACCTGGCATACACCCCGGTTAACTGTTCCGTTGTCTGATAAAGTCTTCAGCAATTCATAGCCGATAATAGAATAGGTTTTATCGTTCACATCCTGGGTAAGAAACTTATATGCTTTTTCAAATGCATCACGACCATAAAAATCATCTGCATTGATCACAGCAAATGGTTCGCGGACCGCATCCTTTGCACACAATACCGCATGTGCAGTACCCCAGGGTTTGGTGCGCTCAGCAGGCAATTCATGCCCGTTAAGAAAAGCACTCAATTCCTGGTACACATACCCGATCTCAATTTTTCCTTTCAGTTTCTCTTCAAATATACCTTCGAAGTCTTTTGCGAATTCTTTTCTAATGATGAACACCACTTTTTTGAAACCTGCGCGAATGGCATCATAAATAGAATAATCCATAATTGTTTCACCGCCTGGTCCGAAAGACTGGATTTGTTTCATACTACCATATCTTGAGGCCATTCCGGCAGCGAGAATCAAAAGGGTTGGTTGCATTATCTTAATTTTAATTTTTTTGAGGCACGAAAATATAAAAATAACCGGGTTGATCTATGAGTGACGGTTCTAATGTTGCAAAATTAATACCGCAGACACTGGTAACCACGCAACACGTACCATTTGAAGCCTGCAAACAACGGGAGATCCGGCTTGATGTACTCCGGCTCGACCAGCTTCATCCGGTTGTATCTGGAAACAAATATTTTAAATTAAAATATCCTGTTGCACATGCAGTGGCCACACGCGCTCCGGGCATCATCAGTTTCGGAGGAGCTTATTCAAACCATCTTGTTGCACTGGCTAAATACTGCGCAGATAGCGGATTGCATTCGGTTGGCTATGTCCGCGGCGAGCCGGCGGCTTCACCTTCCCTTAGTTTAAAAGATGCCATCTCTTATGGTATGACAGTGCAATACCTTCCCCGTTTTCAATACGCAAACAAGGAAAGCCTGTATCACGAATTACGCACACGGTACCCGGGTTATCTGATTGTTCCGGAAGGTGGCCGTAGTGAAGAAGGTGCCAGGGGTGCTGCTGAAATTGCTGCGCTGACAGATTATAGTAGTTATGACATAATAGCTGCAGCTGTCGGTACTGGTACGATGCTCGCGGGCCTATTGCGGGCCGCGGGCGCAGATCAGCGGGTACTTGGCATCAGCAGTCTGAAACTGCAGCCCGGAAATGATGTTGAAGCATTTATAAAAAACATGGTTCCCTCAAAACAGTTTGAGATGAATTACGATTTTCATTTTGGTGGCTACGCAAAAACTAATGACAGGCTGATTGACTTTATGAATGAATGCTGGGAGCTTTACCATTTGCCGCTCGACTTTGTTTATACCGCGAAACTGATGATCGGGCTCGAACAACTGGTCTCAAACGATTATTTCCCACCCGGCACAAGTATCCTCGCAATTCACAGCGGCGGCCTGCAGGGAAACCGGAGTCTTGCCAACAAATTAGTGTTCTGATACAAATCGCGGTTTTTATTGACGTTTCATCAACAAAACCCTTGCAGCAAGTTCCTTATCTTCGCCCGGCAAAATACATCGGTCTATAATTCGTTATTTGGTTATGATGAGGTTTTTGATTGCTCTCACTGTTATTATATTACCAGCATCCATTATTGCGCAGGACACACTCCCCGGGTTCACAGCCTTGTCGAGGGGTGCAGGAAGAAACCTCATCAGTTGGTTCAACAATTACCCTGTTATAACGCAGCTAAACATCCAGAGATCCGCAGACAGCTCCAAAAATTTCAAAACTATACTAACGGTACCTGATCCTTCTTTGCCACAAAATGGCTTTGTAGATACCAAGGCCCCGGTTGGCAATGTTTTTTATAGGTTGTTTATTGTTCTGGACAGTGGTAAATACGTTTTCAGCAAGTCACGACGTGCAGTGCCGGACACCGGTTCGTACCAGGCATTTCCAGCCGAATCTAACAACAGCGTTGCAGATAAAAGGGTTATCGTGTCTTCAAACCTCAATGAAAAAGAAGCGGACAAAATCAAAGAGAAACTGGAAACTGCAAAGACTGCCGCACCGGAAAAGTTCTTTACACTTGTTCGACGCGATAGCATCATTGCACAATATCCTGAAAAATATCTCAAACGTTTCAGGGACTCCGTGATCAATCGTACAAAAGATACATTGCTCTTTAACAATATCGACACCGTT
Source organism: Bacteroidota bacterium (assembly GCA_023416995.1). GTDB lineage: Bacteria > Bacteroidota > Bacteroidia > Chitinophagales > Chitinophagaceae > DATHKG01. The sequence continues at coordinate 89,324 of JAEZGI010000077.1, read as the reverse complement.
GTTATCAAACCCTTTGTTCCAAAACCAGTCTATAAACCCTCGCAGTATGTGTTTACGGAAAAGGATGGTCATGTAAGCATCTCCTTGCCCCTGGCTTTGGAGAAGACTTATTCGATCAAATTTTTTGAAGATGATAATACTGATCTCTTCGAGATAAAAAAAGTAACCAAACCTCAATTGATTCTTGACAAATCAAATTTTCATCACGCCGGCTGGTTCAGGTTTGAACTATATGAAGATGGCACGTTGAAAGAAAAGCACCGTTTTTTTATTGCCAGGGATTTCTAGGAGCTATGCACAAAAGAGGTTACGAGCTCGGCCTGGAACACATTTTCAAAAGCCCTTTGAACATTTGTTTTTAATAACTGCATATCTGCATCTGCACCTAGTTCAGCAGCTATCGAAGTAACCTGTTTATCTGCGATGCCACAAGGAACAATATGGCTGAAATAGTCGAGATCTGTATTTACATTTAAGGCAAACCCGTGCATGGTTATCCAACGACTGCAGCGTACGCCCATTGCACAGATCTTTCTCTCACGACCCTTAATATCAGGATCCAGCCAAACGCCGGTTTCTCCTGCGGAACGGGCTCCTTTGATGCCATAAAATGCCAGGGTATCAATAATAACCTGCTCCAGGTTTCTCAGGTATTTGCCTATATCGGTATAATATTTCTCAAGATCAAGTATCGGATATCCCACCAGTTGCCCCGGACCATGAAAGGTAATGTCTCCACCCCTGTTAGTTTTGAAATAAGCTATGTTGCGCCGGAGGCGTTCCGATTCACTGATTAAAATATTTTCCTCGTGCCCGCTTTTTCCGAGGGTATATACGGGCGGATGCTCCACAAACAACAGATGATGTTTTGTTGGCGGGGGTTGAGTTGCAGCAGCATCTTTATGAGCTGTTTTGAGTAGTACATTTTCCTGTAACAACCGCTCCTGGAGTGTCCAGGCAGACTGGTAATCCATATTCCCCAAATCCTCAAAAAAAACCTGCTGTCTGTTCAATTAGCAAAATTTATGAACCGCAAAATTAAGCTATTTCTATGAGGTACCCGGCCGTGGCGGTCAGTAGCCGGTTAGTTTAACACGCATTTTTTCTACCAGTTTGTATGTAGCAGGACAGTACTCCACGTTTTGTTTATACACGTGCATATAGTCAATCATTCTTTTTTTAGTATGATGCGGGAACCCGGCACAGTCTTTTGGCCGCACTTCATAGATGCTGCACTTATTGTCTTCCAGGTTAAGAAACTGGCAGGGCTGAATCTTGTTGATCCAGTCTTTGTTCCGGTCACGGTATAACCATTTTCTTTTAAAAGCTTCCTCGCTCATAGACAAATGGCGGCTGATCCGCCTGATATCTGTGCCGGTAAACGTGGGTGACATGGTTTTACAACAATTCGCGCAGGTAAGACAATCTATTTCTTCCCAGACTTCTTTATCTGCAACCAGTGCAATGCCGTCAAGACCACGAGGTGGCGTCTTCTCTGTTTTTGATAAAAATCTTTTAAGCGAGGATTTATTTTTACGCACTTTAATCCGGAACGACCGCAGGTTAACAGGCAACATGTACTGGTAATTGATGAACGAATATGATTTGAAACTGACTGCAACGAATATACAGCATCAGGCATACATTTGTTCCGTGCAAGCGTAAAACTTTGAATTGAAAAGTATGTGGTCATCGTATAAAAAAGGGTTTAAGGCATATTTGCAACTGGAACGATCACTGGCTGACCATTCGGTGGAGGCATACCTCCATGATCTTGACAAACTCATCACTTTCCTGGAGATACAGGGGCAAACCCCACAACCGGCTGATCTGAACTTCAACGACCTTCAGGCTTTTGTAAAATGGATAGCAGAGCTCGGCATGACTGCTTCTTCACAGTCGCGCATCATTTCCGGTATACGGGCCTTTTTTAAATACTGTATTACCGAACAAATCGTTCAGAAAGATCCATCCGTGTTACTGGAAACACCACGATTGAAACGAGCCCTGCCCGATGTGTTGAGTTATGAGGAAATCGAGGCAGTTATTAACGCAATAGATCTCAGCAAACCGGAAGGAGGAAGAAATAAAGCGATCCTGGAAACAATGTATAGCTCGGGGCTGCGGGTTTCGGAAGTTGTTAATCTCCGCATATCAGGGCTGTATCTTGACGTTGGATTTATCCGCGTAATCGGTAAAGGTGATAAGGAACGGCTGGTTCCAATTGGCGAGGCTGCGATTAAGTATATAAAAATGTACCGGGAACATATTCGCATACACATGCCCGTTAAACCTGGTGCGGAGGATATTTTGTTTATCAACCGTCGGGGCTCTAAACTAACCCGGGTTATGATCTTTCTTATGTTGAAGGAGCTTGTCAAAAAAGCTGGTATTGTAAAAAACATCTCACCACATACCTTCCGCCACTCGTTTGCGACACATCTTGTGGAAGGTGGTGCAGATCTTCGTGCCGTACAGGAAATGTTAGGGCATGAAAGTATTACCACTACTGAGATTTACACACATCTTAACCGCGATTACCTGCGTGATACATTGCAAAGGTTCCATCCGGCCTTTAAATGATTGGCACCAATTTACCAGTTGCCTGCAGGGCATTATCTGCAGGCAACCGGTAACAGGCTATTAACGCGCACTCATACCCTTTTCGATTGTTTGCGCATTGCGTATCAGTCTGAGCAGTTCAGACCTGTATCCTTCCTCGTCCGCTCCCAGGGCTCCTTTTGCGAGCTGCCATGCATGTTCATAAGATGAGTGTTGTTTGAATTCAGAATTACGCAATAACATACCAAACTCAGCTACGGCTGCCGCAAAACGGAAGTTTGCAGATTCAATATTTTGCCCTGCCGATATGGTATGGGAAATTAACTTACTCGCACTGCCACCAGGTTCCTTATACCTAAACTTTACTGTCATTAACTCACCCTGATGATTAGTTGCTTGCCTGGTCTTTTGCTGGTATTTTAGCGGATCAACCGACTTCACAAATTCTGATTGCACACCTACAGGTATGATCTCATACAATGCTGTTACAGTGTGACCGCTACCCAGTTCACCAGCATCTTTTTTATCATCATTGAAGTCTTCTTTATTCAATAACCGGTTTTCATAACCTACCAACCGATAAGCCTGCACATAGGCGGGGTTAAACTCAATCTGGAGTTTTACGTCCTTTGCGATGGTATATAAGGTTCCACCAAACTCTTGTACCAACACCTTGCGTGCTTCGTTCAGATTATCAATGTAGGCATGATTACCATTGCCTTTGGTGGCCAGTTTCTGCATTTTTGCGTCCTGGTAGTTGCCTGTGCCATAACCAAGAATGGTAAGATAAACTCCCGATTTTCGTTCTTTTTCAATCATCTCTTCCAATGCCGCATCGCTGCTTGCACCAACGTTAAAGTCGCCATCGCTGCAAAGAATAATCCGGTTATTACCTTTTTGAATAAGGTTTTCTCTTGCAGTTTTATACGCAAGCTGAATACCTGCCCCACCGGCTGTTGACCCACCAGCTTCTAACCTGTCAATGGCGTCTTTTATTTTCAGCTTTTCTTCACCGCTGGTAGATGGAAGTACCAACCCCGCATTACCTGCATAGACAACGAGGGCCACACGGTCATTTGCACGTAACTGGTCAGTCAGCAGCTTCAACGACTGTTTAACCAGTGGCAGTTTGTTTTCATCAAGCATAGAGCCCGAGACATCAACCAGGAACACAAGATTGCTGGAAGGCAAATTATCTGTTTCAACCTTTTTTCCCTGCAATCCGATCGAAACAAGCTGGTGTTTTTCATTCCATGGACAAGACCCCGCTGCCGTGTTAATCGAGAAAGGCTCACCCTTTACCGGCTGCTTGTAATCATACCTGAAATAATTGATCATTTCTTCTATACGCACCGCACCGGTGGGTGGAAGCTGACCCATGCTGAGCAGCCTGCGAACATTACTGTATGAGGCAGCATCCACATCTATTGAAAAAGTAGATAAAGGGTCCTCGCCGACCAGCTTAAACCCGTTTTCAGTTATGGCATCATAGCCTTCGCGATTATAACCGGAAACCCGTTCGGACCTGCGTTTGTTGCCTGCCGGCCCTATGTACACCCCCGCCACGCGCCCGCTCAACATCGGCGCAGCGTCAACAGCCACTTCATCGTGGTGAAAGCTTTTTTGAGTGGTATATCCTGTAACTACAACTTCTTGTAAATCCATCCCGCTTCTTTGCAACTTCACCACCAGTTTTTTACTGTTTGAACCAACCGTCTGAGTAACCGATGTATAGCCAGGTGCAGAGAAAATCAGTTTTACCCGCGACCCTTCAGCAGAAACAGAGAACCTGCCCTTTTCATCAGTGACGGTACTTGTTTCAGTACCACTCACGGTGACAAGTACGGATGCTAAAGGGCCGCCGGTAGAGGCATCCTGCACCACTCCGGTTATGACAAAAGAACTTCTGGGCACAAATGACATCGCAACCAGCAGCAGCGATAATGAGCTTAGGATTATGTATTTCATATGTTAATTTTCAGGAAGGATGCGCAGGGCAAACTGATTACATAACTGGCCGACACTTTTTTTCCATCATGTTTTTGCTACTTTTATACTGATTGACATTTCTCAGGAACATACACGATGATGGCGTTGAGGATAGCGAACTGCTGGCGCGGTATAAAAACACCGGCGACATACAGGTGATCGCATTGTTATTTCAACGTTATATGGATTTGTTGTTTGGCGTATGTGTCAAATATCTAAAAGAGCCGGAAACGGCAAAAGACGCCGTGATGCAGATTTTTGAAGAACTTGTAAAAAAGGCCGACAAACATGAGATACAGAATTTCCGGGGCTGGCTGCATACCCTTGCTAAAAATTATTGTCTTATGCAGTTGCGGTCGCCAAGAAATCTCAAAACCGCGGAATTCAACGGTGAGTTTATGCATTCGGTGGAAGACGTGCATCCTGATAAGGTAATGGAAAAAGAAGCGGATTTTTTGCGGATGGAAGACTGTTTGAAAAAGTTACCTGCTGAACAGGAGCAAACGGTACGGCTGTTTTATCTCGAAAATCAATGTTATAAAGATATTGCGGTTCAAACAGGTATTGAATGGAACAAGGTGCGAAGTTATATCCAGAATGGTCGCCGCAATCTGAAAATCTGTATGGATAAAACGCTCGCTGCTGAGGAAACATCAGGTTCAAAAATAACAGGAACATGAGGGGCAACCACAACCATATCAACAAGTATAGCGCAGACGACATCCCCCGCTATCTGGAAGGTGGAATGTCTGCTGTCGAGATGCATGCTATGGAAAAAGCGGCTTTGGATGACCCTTTTCTTGCCGATGCGATAGAGGGATACGCTTTGGCGAACGATGCACAAAAACAGGAGGCAATGTTTGCCTCGCGTCAGCAGCTTGATAGAGAATTTGCTGCGAGGATAAGTAAAAACAAAAAAGCAGGTGCGCGTGTTGTTGGTTTTCGCCGGTGGCAGACTGCTGCAGCAGCAGTAATCATAATCAGCGCCGCGGCTTTAGGGTATCTTGCATACGATGATAAGGCAGAGAGCACAATGCTTTCTCAAACCGAAAAGGTAGTTCGTGAGGAGTCATCACCGATGGTGGCTGCAGATACCAGCACTGGGTCATCGGCAGCACCTGAAACGGATGCAATTGAACCTGCCGCGGCAACGATGAAAGTCCGCGACCCGGAAACAAAGTCAAAAGCGAAGTTGGAAACTACGCCGCAAACAACTGCTGATACTAAACAGGAAACCAGACCAGTGCGCGAAGAACCCAAAGCAGAAAAAGCCCTTCGAAACCCTGCCCCAACGTCTGCTGCGGGTGAAACTTTAGCTTATCAGCCGGCAATCGCCGAACGTACGATGATTGATTCTTCACCACCACAACAAAAACTGGTTCAAGAACTCCAGGGTCGCGTTGCCGGTGTTGCCATCACAAAGAATCAGCGCAATGAACAAGCTGTCAATAACAAATACTTTAACGGACAACTGTTAACTCCGGACAACCGGCCTTTATCAAACGCCGTGATTAACGTATCGAACGATCAGAAACAATACCTTACTGATAATAATGGCTATTTCACAATTCCATCAAGCGACTCTGCAGTGGTCGTAGACATTGCATTAATCGGGCAGCAACCACAAAGGTTCACTTTAAGTCAAAACCCGGCATTAAACAAACTGATCATCCCGGGACAGGCCCCCGAACTAAGTGAAGTTGTGGTTGTCGGGTATGGTGCCAAAAGAAAAACGACAAAAACCCAAACAACTGCAAATGCTATGAACGCTGAGCCCGTGGGTGGTTGGGAAGCTTTCAATAAATACATTGCAGCAAATAAACCTGATTCATTGCTTAACATACCACCGATTACTACCGCTATTACCTTTTCGGTATCAGGCAAAAACAAGTTATCCGACTTCCGTATTACCAATAGCATAAGCCCTTCGCATGATGATGCAGCCATCAGGCTTATTCGCCAGGGACCAGCCTGGAAAGTGATCAAAGGCCGGAAAGCCACCGTCACGATCGAGATTGGGTTTTGATAGGATTAAATGATGTTTAACCTGCCACAATCTGTTAAGATTCTATCTTGTACAACCGCTATTCAATTACCTTTGCCAAAAAACCAGCGATTATGAAGAAAGCATTTTTGTTTGCCGCACTGGCAGCCTGTTTACCGTTTGCCATGCAGGCCCAGTCATTGAAAACTCCTACTCCCTCTCCCTTACAAACCATCAAACAGGAAGTTGGTCTGGGTACTATCGAACTCTCCTATTCAAGACCAAGTCTTAAGGGCCGCAAAATGTTCGGTGATATGGAAAAATATGGTATGGTTTGGCGCACCGGTGCCAATGGTGCTACCATTTTAACCGTGAGTGATGAGGTCATCATAGGAGGCACTAAATTATCTGCAGGGAAATACGGTCTTTTGTCTATTCCTGATCCGAAAGAATGGACATTCATTATCACCAAACAACTGGATGTAACAAACGCTGCTGCTTATAAACAAGATCAGGACATTGTACGTGTGAAGGTAAAAACTGAAAAAGCTCCTGTAAAAGTCGAAACACTTACCATGCAGTTCGGTAATCTGAAAAACACCGGTTGCGATCTGTTGCTGAGCTGGGAAAATGTTTCATTGAAGCTGCCGATCACCACAGATGTTGATGCCAAAGTAATGGCGCAGATAGATGAAAACATGAAATCAGACAAACCAGCCTATTTCCAGGCTGCACTGTATTATTCTGAAAATAACAAGGATATAAACAAAGCGGTTGACTGGATCAATAAAGCTGCAGAACAACAACCGGATGCTTTCTGGGTGATTCATCAGCAGGCAAATATTCTTGCCAAAGCGAACAAAAAAACTGAAGCGATTGCAGCTGCACGAAAATCATTGGCGCTTGCAAAGACTGCAAAAAATGACAATTATGTTGTGCTGAATGAAAAGTTGCTTTCAACTTTAAAATAAATTCGATCAGCAAATACATTAATGCAAAAAGCACCGGTTCCCGGTGCTTTTTGCATTAAATACCAATAGCATTTTTTAGACGACCTCTTCTTCAGGTATCAGATCCAGCTTTCCTTTTTTATCTTTTCCAATAACAAGGTGAAGCAACCAGGCAAGTAGCACCACTCCCGCAGCACCAATCAAATTCAACCATAAAAATCCAATGGTGCCTGCTGCCTGCATAAACTCATTGACTACTTTGGGAACAGCAGATTTAATTGATGGTAACTTAACAACCAGCCAGGGCCAGATCGCCGACAGAACAATATATATCTCTACAACGACAGCGCTTATAAATACCGCTTTGCTACCAACCTTCTTCAGGTAAAAAGCAACAAGAAAAATGCCCAGGATAACACCATAGAACAATGAACCTAATACATTCACGGCCTCTATGAGACTGTTCCCGATATTATACGCGAACTGTGCAATAAATACACAAAAGATACCCCAGGCCAGGGTGTAAATTTTTGACAAACGATATTCACGCGCCGGTGTCATCTCGTTTTTTGAAAACCGTTTGTGAAAGTCAACTATTGTACAGGAAGCCAGCGAGTTTAATGCTGCAGCGATTGATCCCCAGGCAGCAAGAATGATAATGGCAATCAATAAACCTACTAGACCTGTTGGAAGATAATCGACCACAAACCTCAGAAATATATAGTTGGCATCATTGCTGTCACCACCAATTTCATCACTGGAAATAATTTTTTTAACCTGGTTCCTGATCTGCTCAGACTTTGCATTTACAGCTATCAGGGAATCAGCAGCGGCTTCACCATGAGTCTGATCTTCACGGAGCGTTGAAAAGTTTAACACTGCCTGTTTCTTCTCCTCCGCTACAAGATCATACTGCTGTTGTAAAGTGATAAGACTGTCTTTGTACCGGCTGTTTTCTATCTTTTGTAACTGCACCTCATTAAAAAAAATCGGTGCAGTATTAAACTGGTAGAATGCGAACACCATTGCGCCCAGCAACAATATAAGGAACTGCATGGGCACCTTAACAAGCCCGTTCATCAACAAGCCTATACGGCTGTCTGCTATGTTTTTTGCTGTCAGATACCTGCCTACCTGCGATTGATCGGTACCAAAATAAGACAGTGCCAGAAAGAAACCGCCAATCACACCGCTCCAGATATTGTAACGATCTTTCCAGTCAAACCCATTTTCGGTTACACCCGATGTAAGTACATTCAGTTTACCCATCTTGCCACTTACATGTAACGCGTCGGTAAATCCTACTGATTCAGGCAACATCTTTACCACGAGCCAGCCTGCCAGGAACAAACCGAAAAATATTATGATCATTTGTAGCTTCTGGGTATAAGCAACAGATTTTGCTCCGCCGGTAACGGTATAAATAATCAGCAGCCCACCCATTACAAGATTGGTCCACAAAATATCCCAGCCCAGTAGTGATGACAGGATGATAGATGGCGCAGCGATGCTTATACCGGTTGACAAACTTCTTGAAAGTTGGAAGAGGAATGAAGTGAGCGTGCGGGTACGCAGATCAAATCTTTTTTCAAGGAACTCATAAGCGGTAATGATTTTTAACCGGTGGAACACCGGCACAAAAGTGATACACAATACGACCATTACCAGTGGTAAGCCAAAGTAATATTGCACAAACCGCATTCCATCGGTATAAGCCTGGCCCGGACCTGAAAGGAATGTTACCGCTGATGCCTGGGTACCCATGATACTTAACAGCACCACATACCAGGGCATTGTTCGATCGCCCTGAAAATACCCGGTGAGATTTTTCTCTGTTGTGCTTTTATAAACACCGTAAGAAATGATGAATAGCAAGGTGAGGACCAATACTATCCAGTCATACATACCAAACCGGGTCATTGAAAATGTTTTGTGAAAAAATAGAAGAATATTATGAGCGCTGCCAGCACGCCAATCACAAGCAGGTACCATTGATACCATTTCCTGAAAAAAGGAACCTTATCGTGCTGATTGTCCATGTTATCTTTTTCTTCTGAGCATCCACATAACAAAAAGGCCGATTAATAAACCGAGTATCAAACCAATGGAAGCTTTTTTTATAAACTTTCCGATGATGAGTCCAAGGATGATCGCCAGCACCAATGCTATATTTCCCCTTCCCCTCGAAATCTGACTCATAAATTAAAATGCCCGCTTTTTTGATAATGCTATAATGTTCGCCATAAGACGGTAGGCACCCGGAACACCGGCAGGAAGCTCACGGAAAAATGCCAGGCCGGTGTATACAAATTTGCCCTTACCATAGTCAGCTATAATGAGGCTTCCCTTTTGCTCGCTCTCGCCGGGGTCGGCCATACCCAATGGCATTTGATAATGCGGATCCGGCTGATCAGCAAAATACAAACCCCTTTCCTGTATCCATCCCTCAAAATCGCGCGCTGTTATCTTATTCGGATAATTAAGCACTTCATGTTGTGGCAACAGGAAATTCACCCTGGCCGTCTGATCGGTTACGCGGTTTCGCGAGATCGTGAATGGATAAGGTCCGATACGTGTACCAAGGGGGCCAGCAAAGCTGTTTGTATTATATTGTACAATCAGGTTTCCGCCCCGGTTCACATATTCCATTAATTCCCTGTTACGTTCTGTAAGAAAGCCATGCACATTATACGCTCTTACGCCAGCGATAACAGCATCGAATTGTTGCAGTACATTGAAGGTGATGTCTTGTTCTTTAAGCATCACCACTTCATAACCCATTTGCAACAGCGCCTGGGGAACCTTGTCACCTGCTCCTTCAATATACCCTATACGTTTACCTTCGGTTTTCAGATCCAGGTTAAGCACACGTGCATTATCCGCCACATGGTAATAGATATCAGGGATATGATCATAGTGAATGCCGATCAAACTATAGTTGGGGTTAATAACTTCGTTCCCTTTCTTAAGTTCTACCACGGCCCTTAAACTATCCTGTTCCAGTTCCCCTAACATTGAATTGCTGATCTGGAAATGATAGTCTTTCCAGAAACCTCTCGATAATGTAAACGCCGGGTCGTTTACGGTTGAGTTATCACCCCTTATTTTTTTAGAAACCGCGGCCGTGTAATCCTGGAACTGTCTGTTTGCATGTACCCTAACCTGGAAATCAGCTGTTTTAGGTTCTGATTTTTTAAATACAAGAATGGAAGGATCGGTTGTAACGGAGGCTGCAGGCACAATATTCAGCGGCTGAAAGATCTCTCCTTTAACCGGGTCGGTGAATTTATACCGTACCGGCTTATCAAACTCGAGCGGTAACCCATAAAAGTTAACGCGGAATTTTACCCGCAGAGAAGCTTCGTTTTCCGGCATACCGATTTTCATTTGATCGTTTACCACAAACGAACCTTCATTCATTTTTTCCTGCAGCCAGTAAGGTTGTGAAACCGCCCTGTTAGATTGGATGCTGACCGTCCTGGAAAAATTATTGTTTTCATTTTTCTCCAGCTTTTTTGCAACCTTCTCTGTAAAACCATCAACGGTGAGCGCTTCGAGCGTTGCATCAGCACCGAGCCGGTTGTTAACGGTTACCTGTAACCGTAAACTATCGCCCTGAACGGCAAAGGCTGTTGCTGATGAAGCTTCCAGCCAGATACCACTACAGTATTCAATCAACGAAAGCACTTCCCGCAACTTTTGCGTTTTCCAGTAACTATCTCCAAGAGATTCAAGCGAGCGATATAATTTTATCAAACCCGCAACCGATTTTGAAGGATCCGTGAACGAAAATTCTTTAATCAGGGTCTTAATTTGAGTATGAAATTTATCTCCATCCTTTACGCGTTTCCATGAAACGTCAATCCCATCAAACAGGTCCTGCCGAGCAAGTTCACCATCGGTATGCAGAAAATTTTCCATTTGCGCGCCACGCGATCCGGCTACGCCAAAACCCTGGCTTTTATGCTGGCTGCGGCTGAGTGCAGCTATTTCGCCATAACTTTTTCCAAGCAATGCATTGTACGCACCTACATCCAGCTTAACCACGCTATCACCACTACCCGCTCCCAAAAATGAGTTCCAGACAATTCTTTTTGCTTTCCATGGTTTCACACCAAGCTTTAATTGGCCGGGAAAACGTGAAGGATCCGCTGCGGCACGAAATGCCTCAGCCGCGATCACTGCCGAACCGGAATGATGGCCATGACCTGCGCGACTGTCAGGCGGAAACCTGGTGATGATTACATCTGGCTGAAAACGCCTGATGATCCAAACTGCATCACTTAGAATTTTTTCCTTATCCCAAACTTTTAATGCCTCATCTGTGGTTTTGCTGAAACCGAAATCGTACGCGCGTGAAAAAAACTGTTCAGCACCATCAATGCGTCGTGCCGCCAACAATTCCTGGGTGCGGATAAGTCCCAGGTCAATGCCCTGCTCGTTACCGATAAGGTTTTGTCCCCCGTCACCGCGTGTCAGCGATAAATACCCCGTGCGATACAAACGTTCTTTTGCCATATATGCCAGCAAACGTGTGTTCTCATCATCAGGGTGAGCTGCTACGTACAAAACTGAACCAAGTACATCAAGCTTCTTAAGTTGAAGATATATATCAGCAGAGTTTACCGTTGGAGGTGCCTGGCCGGAGACAGCAAGGGAAAAAATTGCAGTAAAAACCAGCAACGTATATTTTCTGATCATATGGGCTCTTTAGCGGATGCGAAGGCGCATCAAACGAAGATATAGGTGACAATGATAAAGTATCGTTAAAATGGCTATTGACCAGCCATAAAAACGGCGTTACAAAACATTAATTTCCCGTTTTCCCAAAAACTGCGGAACATAGGGTTATCAGCCAGGTAAATAACATTTCCACGACCCAGCTCCTGCACACCGAAAATGGTGCCGTTCTGGAGACGCTCTTTCAAACGGGTGCCCACAAATCCGGCAATCTGTGCATCTTTCTTTAACACACCCACGTTCCAGCCATTGTCTTTTATAAACTCGTAGATGTTGTTATCCTGTTTCAACGTATAATAATAATCAGGATAACCGAAAGCCAATGGATGCGAATTATCAAGATCCAACCTGTAGATGGAACCAGGCGTGAAGTTCACGATGTAATCGCGTTCACGATTCTCATATCGACGCAGCGCTGAATAATCATCTTTCCTGTTATCCTTTTTGTCATCTTTCTTATCGTCATCATCCGTTTTTGGTTTGATACCCCAGTCCGCTCTCGAAAGTTGCATTACTGCATTTTCAATGGCTATGATCTTTCCTCCCGAAGCAACCCATTGCTTTAACTGGTCATTCTGATTTTTGTCAGAAAGAAACCGGTAATTGCCATCGGGCATAATCAACACTTCATATTCCCGCAAGTTAACCCGGCCCAGGTCATTAACATTGATCAGATCAACCGGGTAATCGAGCTGTTGATCAAAAAAGTGCCAGATCTCTCCCATACCCAGCGATGAAACGCCTTCACCACTCAGTAATGCAATGCGCGGTGCCGTTATTGGCCGTACACTTCCTGAGCCGAAATCATAGCCCTTATCAACAAAGGTTGAATTCACACCGGTAACATTTACGCCTGCTGATTTAGCTGCTTCCTGAACAATGTTGCGAAGGTTATCACCCAGCAGATGATTGCTTGTTTTTGTGATTATCAGCGTACCCCTGTCGTAATCGCCACCCATGATACTAAACCTCTGTTCGGCATATCTCACTTTCACATTCTGCTGAAGCAATGCAGCCAGGAATTTTGCACTGTGCAAACCGTTCCACCTCACTAAATAACCAGCACCTGCATCACCGGTGATCACGCCGGCTGCCGGCGCCACGTTTTTATTAACAGCCGTTATATAATTATTAATTCCGTAAGCCTGCAAACCATATGCATAAGGTATGGACCAGGCTGTAATATCATAGGTCACCGAGTCACTGAGTTTTGAATTTCTTTCAAACAAAACTTTCACCAGGTTGCCGTTGGGCTGGTTACCATTCACTATCAGATCTTTTCCGTCTGCTTTAAATGTTTCCGTCTTCCCGGTATAATAATTCACCCCTGAATAACTCGCCGAATTGGCAAAACTCCATTCAATGTTGTTTTTATTCAGCAAGGTTTGCAGGCGGGTAAGCTTATCGCCGTCATCACCCTTAATGACATATGACTTGAATTCCGCACCAGGCGCGGTTTTCGCACGATCATAATATTTTTTGAACTCCTGTACCAGTTTACCCGCGTTCTGCGAACTGATTTCAAGTGTTGATATACCAGTGGTATAATGATGATACAGTCTATCCCACAAAGTAAGGGTATCATCGTCTTCGTTAATCACGGCGGCACCGCCTCTTGGTCCCCCGCCCTGTTCATACGTCATTCCAATTGCTCCTTTATATATAGGATAGGTATCTCCATAACTTGGGTAAAACAGATCAAATCTTTCTTTGGTAAAAAACAGCCAGCCGTTCTGATCAAAATATTTTGCATTGTTTTTACCGATTGTAACCTGGAACTCGCGCTGCCAGTCGGTAATCACTTCATGAAATGGTTCTGCACCCGGAGCAAAATAATAGGGTTCGTTAATTCCCTGTTCATGATAATCAACATGTATATGTGGCAACCATTGATTGTATTTTGCGAGTCTTTGCTGGCTCTCAATCTGTACCTGCCAGGCCCAGTCGCGGTTCAAATCAAAATTATAATGGTTGGAACGCCCTCCCGGCCAGGGTTCTGAATGTTCCCTTGTTGTCGCTTTAGGATTTGGTCGTTTCCCTACCACAGAATTGAACCAGTTAACATAACGATCACGACCATCAGGATTGATACAGGGATCAATAATTACTACTGTATTTTTTAACCACTCTTTCGATTTTGCATTTGCAGGGTTTGCCAGTTCATATATCATCAACATGGCTGATTCTGAAGATGATGTTTCGTTACCATGAACATTATAGCTTAACCATACAATAGCCGGTGCATGTACATCACCCGGCTGCTTGTCCGGTGCCTGGCCCGCAAGACGCAGGTTGTTTATGCGGATAGCTTCTAAATTTTTGAAATTTTCAGGTGAGCTGATATAAGCAAGTAACAAGGGCCGTCCCTCATTGGTGGTGCCATATTGTTCAAGTTTCATATTCGCGGTGGTGTTCGCAGCGATATGTTTAAAATAATTTACAACGTTGAAATGTGGAGTGTACCTCGAGCCTAATTTGTAACCAAGGAACTGTTCAGGGGACTGCAATTGTGCAAATGATACGATACCTGATAGGGTTACCAGACAGGCGAGGACAAACTTTCTCATAACGTTAGAAGGTATTTATGGTAGATGTGCAAATGTGCGAATGTCTACCCAGATTAACAAATAAGGCATGTCCCCGCTGTGACCGGCTCAAAAATTCATATTTTGCAGACTTGTAAATGGCACAGATGTTTAAAAAGTATATATATGTTAGCTGCATAGCCATTCTCACGCTGGGTTGTGGCGGACAGAAATCGTTAAATAATAATACTGGCATCCAGGCTTTCGAATACAAGTCTCAAAAAACGTTCACTGGTTCAAAGGGTGCGGTTGTATCCGCACATCCAATAGCGAGTGAGGTGGGTCTTGCCGTTTTGAAAGATGGTGGCAATGCAGTGGATGCAGCTATTGCCACTCAGCTTGCACTTGCCGTGGTTTACCCTGAAGCCGGCAATCTTGGAGGTGGAGGTTTCCTGGTTGCTCATTTAAAAGATGGCAAAAATCTCGCTATTGATTTTCGCGAAAAAGCACCGGGTAAAGCGCATCGTGATATGTACCTTGATGAATCGGGCAATGCAGATGTTCAGAAAAGTCAAAGTGGCCATCTTGCAGCCGGTGTACCCGGAACTGTAGCCGGAGCGTTTACTGCTCACCGGTATGCTAAACTTCCTTTTGCGCGGCTCATTCAACCGGCCATCGAACTGGCTGAAAAAGGTTACGCAATAACAGCCAGGGAGGCCAGCGGGCTCAACGCTACACAACAATCATTTCAAAAATACAATACAGTCGCACCAGTATTTGTAAAAGCAGCAGGTTGGAAAGCTGGTGATACCTTAATACAAAAAGATCTTGCCAATACCTTGAAACGCATCCGTGACAAGGGTATGAAAGGTTTCTACGAAGGAGAAACTGCCAGACTTATTGTAGAAGAAATGAAACGTGGCAACGGGATCATCTCGCTGGAAGATCTCAAATCATATACAGCCAAAGAAAGAGTTGCCACAACTTTTAATTATAAGGGTTACGACGTAGTTACTATGCCATTGCCAAGCAGTGGCGGTATTTTGCTTCCCCAAATGATGAAGATGATCGCTGACCAGCCGATAGCCGAGTATGGGTTCCTGAGCTGGCAGGCAGTGCAGTTGATGACTGAGGTTGAAAGACGCGCTTACGCCGACCGTGCGCAATACCTGGGTGATGTTGACTTTTATAAAGTGCCGGTTGAGCAACTTACAAGCGATGAGTATGCGCGTAGCAGGATGAAAGATTATTCTCTTACCAAAGCAGGCACCAGTAAAGAAATTGGTCCCGGTGTAATTAGCGAAAGTGAAGAAACAACTCACCTCAGTATTTACGATGCTGAGGGCAATGCGGTAGCAGTAACAACAACACTTAACGGTGGCTATGGTAGTCGTACCGTTGTCGGCGGAGCTGGTTTCCTGCTCAACAACGAGATGGATGATTTCAGTGTGAAGCCAGGTGTTGCAAACATGTATGGCGCATTAGGCACCGCTGCAAACGCCATTGCACCAGGCAAAAGAATGCTCAGTTCAATGACACCCACTATTGTGTTGAAAGATAACAAACCTTATATCGTTGTAGGAACTCCCGGCGGCACCACCATCACTACTTCTGTATTTCAGTCTTTGGTTAACCTGCTGGAATTTAATATGAGTCCTGAAGATGCGGTATTCAAACCAAAATTTCATCACCAGTGGATGCCGGATATCATATATGTTGAAAACAATTTTCCGGAAGAAGTAAAAAACAAACTGACAGCAATGGGTTACACGGTGCGTCAACGGGGTGCCATAGGACGAACCGAACTTATTGTGATAAAAGATGGCCGCATCCAGGCTGTTGCAGACAATCGCGGTGATGACCATGTGGCTGGTTACTAAGAAAGATTAATAATTTATTATGCAGGAAGATATATTGGAAGAAGCGGCTGAGGGCCCCGAGGAACTATATGAACGAATGAACCTGATCGTTGATCGTGGCCAGGAACCCATGCGCATCGATAAGTTTCTTGTAGCGCGCATAGAAGGCGCTTCACGCAACAAGGTTCAGCAATCCATTGAGAATGGTTTGGTGTTAATTGATGGCAAACCTGTTCAGCCGAATTATAAGATCAAACCCGGGCAGGAGATCATCGTGTATTCTACCAAGGAGGCACGCGGCGAAGAGATCATCCCTGAGCAAATGACTCTGAACATTGTGTTTGAAGATGATGATATTCTCATAATCAACAAACCAGTCGGACTCGTTGTACATCCTGCCAGTGGTAACCCCAGTGGTACCTTGATCAATGGAGTGGCATGGTACCTTATGCAACAAAATAAGGAGGTAAGCGAGGCCACCCTCCCACGTTTTGGAATGGTGCACCGGATCGATAAAAATACCAGCGGATTAATGGTACTGGCCAAAACCGATAAAGCGGTAACGAGTCTTGCCAAACAGTTTTTTGATCATACGGTCCATCGCCAGTACAGGGCATTGGTTTGGGGAGATGTGGAACAGGACAGCGGAACTGTGGTTGCTCATATCGGGCGACATCAACGTTTCAGGAAAATATTTGACGCCTATCCTGATGGTGAAGTTGGTAAAGATGCCATCACTCATTACAAGGTGCTTGAGCGTTTTGGATATGTTACCCTCATACAATGCGAACTGGAAACCGGTAGAACTCACCAGATCCGTGTACACATGCAACATATAGGACACCCCTTATTTAACGATGAATTATATGGTGGCGACAGGATCGTTAAAGGAACTGTTTTTACAAAATACAAACAGTTCGTTGATAACTGTTTTGCGCTATGCCCGCGCCATGCGCTCCACGCAAAAACATTGGGATTCCTGCATCCGCGCACACGCGATCAGGTGAGCTTTGATAGTGAACTTCCGGAAGATATGTCCAAACTAATTGAAAAATGGCGGGGTTATACTAAAGCAAAAAATCTGACTTAAAGTTAACTGAATCGTCATAAGGGCATGAAACCAGTGAAGATCTTTTCTCTTTCGCTGAACTGAAGCCGGATGCGATCAACCGACTGCACTAAGGTGCTGCCGTATCCGGTTTCGGGAGCCGGTCTTAATCTGAAGTAAAATTAAAGAGCGTAGCGGTGAATACTGCGCGCTCTCTTTTTTTAAATACGACGTCCCAATTGCCGTTGTATTTCATAAGTGTTGGAACAAGCAGGTTGTTGAAATGTCCCAGTTCAACCTGTATATCAACGTCAAAATCGTATACCCCTGCCCGGTAGCTAAGACTATAATTGCGTGCAAGAATATCCCAGTTTTCGATATTGAACCAGGTTGTCATTTCATTAATAACGATCCTGTCTTTTTCACGGCGGCGCAGATCGGCGCGGGGAACCGCACGGAAAACATAACACATCTCACCTTTCAACTCCTGCATATCAATTTCAAAGTCGTACAAGTCCGATGCATTTTCAAAAATGGCTATTTTATCACCAATGAAAGGTATGCCGGGAATCTTCTTACCCGGATTAAAGAACAACATCTTCAGTTGTTCTTTGTGTTTTTCGATACCCGACTTGCCTTTGTTTGAAAGCGCAATATTGCCAACAGTATTTGTTTCACCACAGATCGTGTCCTTTGTGAAAAATAAACTGGCATACAATTCTGCAGTGTAATAATTCAATGACCCATCTTTTGAATACATATCACCGGTGGTTGTTTCTGAGATGGTCCGCATTGAGCGGCAACCCCGGGCAACGGTTTGTCTGGTTTCGCTTTGAAGCGAAGCGATCACGCGTTCTTTTTTCCCAAACATCCGGATATCGTTCAGCGAACTGTAACCGAGAATCCTTAAATTTTTGAAGGCTTTATAAAAGGTACTGTCGTCCTGCACCCGTTGTATAAATCTTGCGGCATTGAGGTTGCTGCGTACAATCACTTCTTTGAGCACCACCACCTTGTTGCCGACCGTAACTGAACTGTCCTGGCCGAGACTTGCACCATACAGAAACAAAAACATCAGCACAACAGCAACATGCAATCGCATTTGGTTATGGTTTGTAAACCATCCGGTAATCAACCTTCACCTTGCCGCGGGTGATATCGTCAAGCTTACCTTTCAGCAAACGTCTTTTAAGCGGCTTCAGGTAATCGATAAATAATTTCCCTTCGGTATGATCATACTCGTGCTGAATGATCCTGCCTGTGATGCCGTCAAACGTTTTGGTGTGGGACTCAAAATTTTCGTCCTGGTAATGAAGTGTCACCGTTTTACTGCGGTAAACATCTTCCCTGATCTTAGGGATACTTAAACAGCCTTCATTATATGCCCAGTCTTCGTCTCCAAACTCTTCTATATGTGCATTGATAAAAACCTGTTTTATACCTGGTTCATCGGGATATCTGCCAATATCTTCCTCATCCTGGTTTTCAAAGACCTGCGCACTGTCAACCACAAATAACCGGATGTCACGGTTTATTTGCGGGGCGGCGAGTCCTACTCCGTTGCTGGCATACATGGTCTCCCACATATCCTGTATCAGTTTTTGCAGATCCGGGTAATCGGGTCCTATTTCTTTGGCAACAGTTCTCAAAATGGGTGATCCGTAGGCCACTATCGGTAAAATCATAAAGTAATTTCCTGTTTAGAGTTGCGAAAATAAGTCTTTATCTCCGTTCGAGATATTCCTGCAGCATGATGGTGGCTGCAATTTCATCGACCAGGGCCTTATTTCGTCGCTGCATCTTTTTCATACCCATATCGATCATCGCCTGCGAAGCCATCTTTGATGTATATCTTTCATCAACTGTAACAACGGGAATAGCAGGAAACTTTTTTTTGATGCGTTCAATAACTGATCTGACAAGCGGTGTAGCGTGGGTATCAGTGTCATCCCAGTTTTTTGGATCACCTATTATTATAAGTTCGACAGGTTCTTTTGCAAAATATTCCCGGAGGAAGTTGATGATGCGGGGTGATTCGATGGTGGTTAACCCGGTAGCGATGATTTGTAAAGGGTCAGTAACTGCCAGCCCGGTTCGTTTCAGCCCATAATCTATTGCCATAATTCTTGCCATGTTGCGAAGTTAACTACCCTGTTGATTTAAACACGGGTTGTTGGCAATAACAGATCCATGATTACAAAAACGGCAAAAACCACGCTGGCAATACCATTGGCTGTCATAAATGCAAGGTTAACCTTCCGCAGATCATTCGGTTTCACAATGGAATGTTGATACACCAGCATACTGATGAACACCGCTGTTCCCACCCAATACCATGCTCCCAGCCCGGCATAAATACCGGCATAAACAACGGTCATGATGCTGAGCAGATGCAACAGTTCTGAAATCCGTAGTCCCCTGGTTTTTCCAAAATAAGCCGGGATGGAATAAAGCGCCTGTGACCGGTCAAAGTCAACATCCTGCATGGCGTAGATGATATCAAAACCACTTACCCAGAAAATAACGGTGAAACTGAACAGAACCGGTAATACATCAAAGTGACCTGTAACGGCGAGATAAGCGCCGATGGGTGCAAGTGATAAACCTACACCCAAAACGAGATGACATAAGGGAGTGAATCGTTTGGTATAACTATAAAACAGGATCACAAACAACGCTACCGGTGCAAGTACCAGGCAAATGGTATTGATGAAGGCCGTGCAGATAATAAACGCGATACAATTAAAGATCACAAAACGCAATGCGCTGGACGACGAAATAATACCAGCCGGAATTTCGCGAATTGCCGTTCTTGGGTTCAGGGCATCAAAACTGGCGTCGAGGTACCGGTTAAACGCCATGGCGGCACTACGGGCGAAGATCATACACCCGACCACAAGCACCAGTTTCAATATAATGGTGGTTGCTGAAAGATTAGCCGCTGGTGAAAAACCGTTGGTGCCTGGTTCAAAAGGCGCAAACCTGATGGCAAGCACGAACCCGATCATCGCAAACGGCATCGCGAAAATGGTATGCGAAAACTTGACAAGACTCAGGTAGTTTTTAACTGTGTTCATAACTTAAAGTTCTGTTTGACCTTCTGCAAGAAGAGGTATGCTGAGCCGGCTACGCACGAGTTCCCAAAGTACGATACCTGCTGCAACCGAAACATTCAGGGAATGTTTCATTCCAAGTTGTGGTATTTCGATGCAGCCATCACATAGGGGGAGCACCTGTTCGTCTACCCCCGTGACCTCGTTGCCAAAAACAATCGCAAACTTTTCGTTGGGAGCAGTAGGAAATGAATGCAATGAGAGGCTGTTTTCTGCCTGTTCAACGGCGAAGATCCGGTAACCGGCCGCGCGAAGATCCTCCACGGCCAGCAAAGTGGATTCTGCGTATTGCCAGGCAACGGTATCTGTGGCGCCAAGTGCAGTTTTGTGGATATCGCGATGCGGGGGTCTAGGGGTATAGCCGCAAAGTACCATCCGCTCCACCAGGAACGCATCGGCTGTCCGGAATACACTGCCTACATTGTGCATACTTCGGATATTGTCTAACACCACCACGATCGGCATCTTTTCAGATTCGCGAAATTCTGTTACCGTTTTGCGGTTTAGTTCCTCCATTGATAGCTTTCGCATGGTGCAAAGGTAACAGGTAGCGGCTTTGCGGGAAAACCAATGTTTTTTCCCCGGAAAAATGAAGTTTTTCACGACTCACATACTATGCACATTTGGTAGCTTAGGCAATTCCGGAAACGAATTCCGTTTATATTTGCCGCTATGGCCAAGACCAGTGCAGAAACTCCGCTGATGCAGCAGCACCGGGCTATTAAGCAAAAATATCCGGATGCGATCCTGCTGTTCAGAGTGGGTGATTTTTATGAAACTTTTGGTGAGGATGCCATCACCGCCGCCCGGATCCTGGGCATTACGCTTACGAAACGGAACAACGGTTCCGCATCCTCCAGTGAACTTGCAGGTTTCCCGCATCATGCGCTTGATACCTACCTGCACAAACTGGTGAAAGCCGGTTACCGTGTAGCTATCTGTGATCAGCTCGAGGACCCCAAACTTGCAAAAGGTATTGTAAAACGTGGCGTGACCGAACTCGTAACCCCGGGCGTGGCCACCAACGATAAACTGCTGGATCATAACAGCAATAATTTCCTGGCCTGTCTTCATTTTGATGAGGAGTGCATTGGTATCGCCTTCCTGGATATTTCAACGGGTGAGTTTTTTATTGCCGAAGGAAACCAGGAATATGCGGATAAACTATTGCAAACCCTTAAACCCGCAGAGGTACTGTTTCAGCGAAGTTTTCAAAAACATTTTAAGGAAAACTTTGGCAACAGGTTCTATACCTATACGCTTGAAAGCTGGATCTTCGACCCGGCCTATGCCACGGAAAGCCTCCTGAAACATTTTCAGACCCACTCACTCAAAGGTTTTGGCGTGGAAGGGATGAATAATGGTATTACCGCAGCAGGAGCGGTATTGCACTACCTGAAAGACACAGAACATCCCAACCTGCAACATATCACTGCACTACAGCGTATCGACCAGGAAGATTATCTTTGGATGGACAAGTTCACTATCCGCAATCTCGAACTTCTTGGCACCGGTACTGAAAATGGCCAGACCCTACTGCGCACCTTAGATACCACGGTGTCACCAATGGGTGCCCGGCTCCTTAAACGGTGGATCGTGCTGCCTTTGAAAGACAGCCGCAAAATCAATGAAAGACTCGACCTGGTAGATTACCTGATCCGGGAACCACAGCTCCGGACAAATCTCGCCCAACATATCAGGCAAACGGGCGATGTTGAACGTCTTGTCAGTAAAATACCAATGAAAAAAATCAACCCGCGGGAAGTGGTTCAAATCGCGCGGGGCTTGACACATATAGCAGAAATCAAAAAAGCCTGTACATCGGCAGAAAACGAGTACCTGAAAAGACTTGGAGATGCATTGAATCCCTGTCAGTATATCCTCGAAAAAATCACCCGCGAGATCGCAGAAAATCCACCAATCACTGCTGCGCGCGGTGCAGTTATACGATCCGGGATAGACGCCGATCTGGATCGTTTGAGGAAGATAGCAAGCGGTGGCAAAGAATATCTTGCCGCCCTTCAACAAAAAGAAGCCGAGGCAACCGGTATCAGCACGCTAAAAATTGGCTTCAATAACGTGTTCGGATATTTTCTTGAAGTGACCAACTCCCAAAAAGCTAAGGTTCCCGCGGGATGGACACGCAAACAAACACTTGCTAATGCCGAACGCTACATCACCCCTGAGCTAAAAGAATATGAAGAACAGATAACCGGTGCCGAAGAAAAAATACAGGTGATCGAGATAGGCATTTACGAAAAACTGCTACTCGAACTGCAGGATTATATATCGCCGATGCAGGTTAACGGTAACATCCTCGGCATCATCGACTGCATGACTGCTTTCGCAAACAATGCCCTGCAGTATCAATACAAAAAACCGGTATTGCATGAGGGTAGTGAACTGGAACTGATCGCTAGCCGTCATCCTGTTATCGAAAGAAATCTGCCCGTTGGAGAATCTTACATCACCAATGATATCCTGCTCGATCCGTCTTCACAACAGATCATCATTCTTACGGGACCAAACATGAGTGGTAAAAGTGCGATCCTGCGACAAACCGCTTTGCTTACCCTGATGACGCATATGGGGAGTTTCATTCCTGCTGATGCAGCGCGGGTACCGCTCACCGATAAGATCTTCACCCGGGTCGGGGCGAATGATAATCTGAGCGGTGGTGAATCAACCTTTATGGTTGAAATGAATGAAACGGCCAGCATCATCAATAATATCACAGCTTCCAGCCTGGTGTTACTGGATGAAATCGGCCGTGGTACCAGCACTTACGACGGTATTTCAATTGCCTGGAGCATTGCAGAATATCTTCATAATAGTCCACACGCCCCGAAAACACTATTTGCAACACATTATCATGAACTCAACGAGCTTGAACATAAACTTGAACGGGTAAGAAATTTTCACGTTACCAACAAAGAAGTTGGCAATAAGATCATCTTCCTGCGCAAACTCGCGCCGGGTGGCAGCACCCACAGTTTTGGTATTCATGTTGCCAAGATGGCGGGAATGCCGCCTGCTTTGATTCAAAGAGCAAACGAAATTCTATCGCAGCTCGAAGAAAAAAATATGGATCCCAATGGGAATAAAACAGTGATCAGCGAACAGGTAAAGAAACTTTCTGCGCCAAAGATTCAACTTTCAATTTTTGATGCACACAGCGAAACCTTTGAACAGATAAGGAAGCTGTTGGACAATACCGATATCAACAGGCTCACACCGGTTGAGGCATTATTGAAATTACAGGACATAAAAAATATGATTCACTAATGACGTGACATCTCACATAAGGTAGCTTGCCCGGGCTGCGACAGCCGTCTTGAACCAGAAGCTGCCATAAATGCTATTGATCGGAAAAATCTCTTAAACGTCAACGGTAAAGTCAGCTTTTAACTTACTGTATAAACCGCGATAAATTTTAAAGTTCTTCGAGTAGGCGTTTGCGTTAGATAGATCGGGTTCGTAAATATGTTGCACGGTAAGGAACCGTGTAGCATCAGAGAGATCGGCGATAATACCCGTAGCATATAAACCCAGCATGGCTGCTCCGATAGACGATGCGTCGGCGGTATCTGTGATATTTATTTTTTTTCCCAGTACATCCGAAAGTACCTGTACCCACGCGGGAGACTTTACAAAGCCCCCGCTGGCGTAAACCCCGTTAATGGGGCCCAGTGTTTCTTCGAGTGACTGGCTCACATCGAGCAAGGCAAAACAAATACCTTCAATGATGCTACGCATAAAATGCACCTGCCGATGTTCGCTGGTAACGCCAAAAAATACTCCTTTTGCATCAGCATCCCAGACCGGCGCCCGCTCACCCTGGATGTATGGCAAAAAGATCAATCCTTTACACCCGGCTTCCACCTGCAACGCTTCATTAACGAAAGTTTCAAAATCAGCACCGTCATCAACCTCTTTTCCAAGGAAGTTTTCAGTGTACCATTTTAGCAACACGCCACCATTGTTGATGGGGCCACCTGAAACATACAATTCAGGAGTAAGTATGTAATTAAAGATTCGTGATTTCGGATCATAG
The DNA here is from genome assembly GCA_023416995.1 of Bacteroidota bacterium. Classification (GTDB taxonomy): domain Bacteria; phylum Bacteroidota; class Bacteroidia; order Chitinophagales; family Chitinophagaceae; genus DATHKG01. The sequence goes on along the minus strand of JAEZGI010000077.1, from coordinate 64,500 downwards.
TTCGGTTTTGAACTGATCATCCTGACCGCCCCGCTGGTACCGATGGTTAACGATACATCCCCGGGGTGAACTGCATTACTACCGAGATTGGCAAGACAACCATCACTGGCACCAAGAACCAATTTTGTTTGAAGTATGGTACCGTTACTGAACACAAAATCCACCGGCTCAATATGCGTGGTTGTGACCGGTTCGCTTAATTGTCCGGGTTGTATGCCCGCGAGGCTAAGCGCCTGTGGGTTCCATTGCAAACGGTAGATATCAAAAAGACCCGTGGCAGAAGCAATCGAATAATCAACCAGGTATTTGCCCGTCAAACGGAAAACGATATATTCTTTGATTGAAATAAACCGGATCGTACGTTGAAATAGTTCCTGCTGCATTTCACGGAACCAGATGATTTTTGTGAGCGGGGTCATCGGGTGTATCGGCGTACCTGACAAGCGGTAAAGCTCAAGGCCCAATTCTGAATTGCGAAGTTCCCTTGCCTGGTCGCGACTCCTGAGATCGGCCCAGGTTATAAGGTTGGATATAGGCTGGTGATCTTTTCCGATCAACAACAGACTGTGCATTGCGGCGCTAAAACTGATGGCGGTCAGATTACCCTTTCCCTGGAGTTGTACCAGGAGTGAAGACAAGGCGTTTTCAAAAGCCCGGAAAAGTACTTCGGGGGAAAGTTCATGCCGGCCAGGCGGAGCAGCAACGGGCTCATAACTTTCATAGGCATTGCCTACAATATCACCCTCATGGCTAAACGCCACGACTTTGGTACCGGAAGTTCCGATATCAATCCCGATAATATAATTCATCCTGCAATTAAACGATTTCCTGCAGGATGTCAACTACATTATCAATTTCCGCCTCGGTGTTGTGTTTGGAAAAAGAAAAACGGACCGTTACCTGGTTGGGGTTATTATTAATGGCCCGGATCACGTGTGAACCCTGGTCAGCACCGCTGGTACAGGCACTCCCCCCGCTCGCACAAATATGATGAATGTCCAGATTGAACAACAACATCTCTGTTTTTTCAGACTTTGGAAAAGAAACGCTCAAAACGGTGTACAGACTGTTCCCACGTGGGTCACCATTGAATGAAACAAAAGGCATTGCAGCACGGAGCTTCTCCATCATGTAGTTCTTCAGCCCGGCGATGTATGCGCTGTCAGTTTCATAATTCGAGGTCGCGAGCTCAAGTGCCCGCGCAAAACCGACAATTCCATATAGGTTTTCAGTGCCGGCCCGCATGTTCCGTTCCTGGCTGCCACCATGAATCAACGGTGAAATCTTTATGTTTTCGTTGATATACAACAGGCCCACTCCTTTTGGACCATGAAACTTGTGCCCGGCACCCGTTATAAAATGTACCGGTGTGTTTCTAAGATCAAAGGGAAAATGCCCGACTGTCTGTACCGTGTCGGAGTGAAAAATCGCTCCATATTTTTTACAGATCTCACCCGCTTTGTGCAGATCGAGCATGTTCCCGATCTCGTTGTTGGCATGCATCAGGGTAACAAGACATTTCTCCTTAGCCGTTGCCAAAATGGAGTCAAGATCATTTAGGTCAACATGCCCGTTTGGTAACAATTTTACAAAACTCAGGGCTACACCCTGGCGCTTACTAAGATATTCAACCGTGTGTAATGTAGCATGATGTTCAATGGGTGATGTAATGATGTGCTTACAACCCAGGTCATTAACGGCTGAACAAATTGCCGTGTTGGAACTTTCCGTTCCTCCTGATGTAAAAAAAATCTCCGCAGGATGAGCGTTCAGAATTTTTGCCACCGACTTACGGGCAGTTTCAATGGCAAGCCTACCTTCCCGACCATAGGAATAGATGGATGATGGATTACCAAACTTTTCTGTAAGATATGGCATCATCACCTCCAGCACCGAGGGGTCGAGCGGCGTTGTGGCAGCATTGTCAAGATAAATCCTGTTCAACTCAATTCTTTTATGTCATGCATTAAACGTAATGCAATGTTATTTGCGGTGCTTTCAAAACCCGATTCTGCATAGATCCTGATAATCGGTTCAGTGTTCGAAGTGCGCAGATGTACCCAATCGGCATCAAATTCAATCTTTAATCCGTCTTCCGTGTTCACCGGTTGATTTTTATATTTCTTCCGGATCTTTTCAAACAGCTCTGCAACATCTACATTGTTGTCTAACTGGATTTTGTTTTTGGAAATAAAATAGTCAGGATATTTTGAGCGGAATGACTTGATTCCGTTTTTATGTGCAGCCAGTGCGCTGAGAAAAAGACCAATACCAATTAACGCATCACGGCCATAATGAAGGTCAGGAACAATAATACCCCCATTACCCTCTCCGCCAATCACGGCATTGTGGGCCTTCATTTTGGTAACCACATTTACTTCACCAACGGCAGAAGGAAAATATTCACCACCATTTTTCAGTGTGATTTCTTTAAGCGCTTTGGTACTGCTCATATTGCTGACCGTATTACCGGGGCGTTTGCTTAATACATAATCTGCCACGGCAACCAGGGTATATTCTTCGCCAAACATGGTTCCGTCTTCATTCACAAAACAAAGCCGGTCCACATCGGGATCAACAGCAATACCCATATCTGCTTTATGAAGACGAACGGCGGCGCTTAATTCTGTGAGGTTTTCAGGGAGCGGTTCAGGATTGTGTGTAAATCTGCCGGTGATATCGCCATTGATAACGATCACCTCATCTACACCAAGGGCCTTTAATAAAGGAGGTACAAACATCGCCCCGGTTGAATTGATCACGTCAACAACAACCCGGTAATTTTTTTGCCGGATGGCCCCCACGTCAACAAGGGGGTAATTTACGACGGCGTCAATATGCTGTTGCAGGTATGATTCACCCGCATGTACAGTGCCTAGCTTCTCAACCGGTACAAAGGGAAAATTTTCCTGGAGGGCTTTTTCCAGTATTATCGCACCGGCGGTTGCGTCAAGGAATTCGCCATCTGCATTGAGCAGTTTCAGCGCGTTCCATTCGCGGGGATTGTGACTTGCGGTAATGATGATACCGCCACCGGCCTGCTCCCATTTCACTACCATTTCAACAGTGGGTGTGGTGGACAAACCGATATCAACCACATCAATTCCGAGCGAAATGAGGGTATTCACAACGAGTGATTGAACCATTGACCCGCTGATGCGACCATCGCGGCCAACCACAACTTTTTTATTGGATTCGTTAGTTTCCAGCAGCCAGGTTCCGTATGCTGCGCTGAATTTTACAATATCGAGAGGGGTCAGGTTATCGCCGGAAGTGCCGCCAATTGTTCCTCTAATGCCAGAAATGCTTTTTATCAATGCCACCTAAATATCAATTTGGCGGCAAAAATACGAAACGGCAAGCGGAATTGGAAGTTAGAATATTCGTAGCGACGTCAAACCCTGGGTGTTTTGGCTCTTGATTTGCCTACATTTGCTTCAAAATATTTGGTTCATGCCCGTCTCTCCTAACTGGTTCCAGGGTTGGTTCAACTCTATATATTATCATAATTTGTTCAGGCACCAGCAAAACGGGGCAGCGGATAAATCTTTTCTCACTACCCTGTTTGCCAGGATACCCGCGGTGCCTCCCGCGCGTGTCGCCGATGTCTGTTGCCGGCAGGGTGATGATGCAAGACGCTTCGCAGAAATGGGCTTTGATGTATCAGGAATCGACCTGGCGGGCGAATCAATAGAGCGAGCTAAATCACTTGAAACCGACCGGCTACAATTTTTTCAACATGACCTGCGATTGCCGTTTTGGATCAATTATTTTGACCTGGCGGTAAACCTTTATAACGGATTTGGATTTTACAGAACCGAACTGGATCACAGTAATGCTATCAGGACCATTTCACAGTCCATTCGGACGGATGGTTCGTTCGTACTGGACTACCAAAATACCAGGTATCGGGAAAACCACCTGGTACCGAAAACTGAATTGCAAATAGACGGCGTAAATTATTTGATAACCAGCTGGTTTGACGAAACGCACTTTTTCAGAAAAATCTTTATTGAAGACGAAAATCTTAGCGAACCGCTGGAGTTTACTGAGCGATACGCCAAGTTCTCCTTAGGAGATTTTACGGACATGCTGGCCTTCCACCAACTGCAGATACAGCAGGTATTTGGTGACTACGATTTCAGCCCATACGATGTGGAGAAATCCCCAAGAATGATTATGATCGCCCGTAAAAGCAGTACTCCGGGGAGCTGATCACGCGAACGAGGTATCACCTTCCGGTTTCCGCTTTCTTTAGGGCTTTTTGTTATTCAGTATCAGGTATTTTGCAGCTTCATGAAAAGCATTTGTTATAGCTGTTGCTTTTTGCATAACTCCTTGCCCAACAATGGTACTATCAAGCTTATCGTTGTTTCTGATTGAAACAATTTCTTTTTTTCCCGTCTGCAACTGATGCCGGTAGAAATAGTCTTCCATCACCACTCCCGCCTGACCATAATCGGGGTCAAAAATGAAAGCAAACTGTTCCTGTCGCGTAGTATCAAGCAAGTCTCTTCCAAGAGAACTATTCACATAAGGCATGTTCACCAGGCCAGCAATGGTAGGAAGGATGTCGATCTGTGAACAGATCTGGGCGGACCGGCCCGGCGCTATCATGCCCGGCGCATAAAAAAGCAACGGCACATGTTCAGCCGTGAGCCGCTGGTCGGTCCATGACCTGGGCAGCATAGCAGATGCATCGCCAGGAATACCATGATCCCCTACAAAAACAAAAATGGTGTTTGCGTAATACTTCTCTTTTGAAGCCGCCTGCATAAATTTCTGGAAACAAAAATCGGTATAGCGGAAAGCATTGTATTCGGCCAGCGACTCAAAACCATACTTTCTCAGCGAGTCAACCGGCACCGTTTTGAGCTCGAACTCAAAACGGTCCTCTTCGGGAATGGTGTAGGGCCGGTGGTTATCGGCCGTTTGTATGATAGCAAAAAAACCAGAATCCTGTTGTGCCAGTACAGCATTGGCCTCAAGAAAAAGATTTTTGTCACTGATACCCCACACATCAATCCGGGGCGCTTTGTAACTATCTTCCTCATACATCCTGAGGCCCTCGATATTATTGGTCAGCAAACCGCGGATATTCGCCCAACTGGAACTACCACCAAGAAAGTAAAACTTATTAAGGTTGGTGAATTCGTTAATGATGGTACGCTGGTTTACTGCGAGCGGGTTGCGGCTTGCGGTTGTAGGCATCTCAACGTCGGGAATACCCGTGATCGTTGCCCATACCCCCCGGGCAGTGCCATAGGTTGGGGTAAAGCAATGATCAAAGAACAAACCGTTCCTGGTAAGGCTATCAAAAAAAGGTGTGGTATTTAATGGGTTGCCCCACATGGAACTTTTGTAACCACTAAAAGATTCACAAAGCACCAATACTATGTTTGGGTTCGAGTTGATTGCGCCGGGCCGTGGCTGAACGTTGCGGGTGAAGTTTAGATTTGCCGACGTACCAAGCCCGAGATAATCAGCCAGCAATGGGTATCCCTCACGGAGTTTACCCAGATCGTAACTCGTTTTCCGGAATTTAAGCGAGTTGAAAAACGACTCAAACGGGTTTAGTGCAAGATTGGCTTTATAGTCGTTACCCAACGCAAAAGCGTCGCTCCAGCGCAATGGATATTGATTGAACCGCCCGAAAATCAGGCCTCCGCATACCAAAATCAGAACGACCATTGTAGCAATTTTCGATCTTTTTGATGGGTGACCCGGATGAGCAGCGATACTTTTATACCCCCTGGCAATCAGTCTTGAAAACAGAAATGCTACCAACAGTACAATTCCCAATAACCTTAATATGGGATATGATTCCCAAACCATTGTGAAAGAAATCTGGGTGTCAGCAAGATAATTTAACACGCTCGCATTTAACCGCTGGCCAAGGTAGCTGAAATGAGCAAAATCGATGGCGTAAAAGAGCATGAACAAAAATGAGATCACACCGAGTGTACCCCGCCATCCTTTGCGTTGAGGTTTTCCGCGGAAGGGATCGAGGCCCGGCCAGAGTCCTGGCAGAAATATCAGCAAGATCAGGACTGCCACGATACGCAGATCGTACCGCACACCAAGCCATAAAGCTTTCCGGACATCAGGAAATGTCATACCCTGGTTCGGAAAAAACCAATATAAACCCAGTCGCAACAGCGACATTGCAAAGAAAAAGATAAGCCCAACAACAATCGACCAACGGGCCACCTGTGGAAGGGATCGAAGCGGATTTTTTTTCATGGTGGACCGGCAAAAATAACGTTTTCCATATTGATGTAACGCTGCCTTGAAGCGCCTATTTTTGCGTCCATGTATTTAGTACAGGTAAAAGCCGTTTCACCGTTTTGGGATTACATTGATCCTGCTGACCAGTGGCTCATAAAACATATTAATCAAACCTGGGGTAACAGCTTTTTCGACACTGTTTTGCCATTTGTTCGTGAAACCGGTTTTTGGTTACCGCTTTACCTGATGCTGGCGATGTTTGTTTGTCTAAACTTTGGAATGCGCGGCGTTTGGTGGATTGTGGGTTTCCTGTTAACGGCTGCGCTAGCAGATATTGTAAGTAGCCAGATTATTAAACAAACCATCTGGCGGATCCGCCCCTGCCAGGATCCCGAGATTGGTCCACAGCTTCGTTTCTTTATCAATTATTGTCCGGGCAGCAGTAGTTTCACTTCATCCCATGCAACCACACATTTCGGGCAGGCAATGTTTTTTTACCTGACCCTTCGCACTGTTTTCAAACACGCCTGGCTATTTTTTGTCTGGGCTTTTATGATTGCCTACACGCAGGTATATGTTGGCGTACATTATCCATTCGATGTGCTCTGCGGTGGTATATTAGGCTGTGGCATAGGTTTTATCACAAGTAAATTGTATCTAAAACAAGTGGGAATGCTTAGTTTAGACAAATAATTCACAGCTTACAATGGTTGAGATATTTATCATTTTTGGTCTTATTTTATTGAATGGAGTTTTTTCGATGGCTGAAATAGCGTTGGTTTCAGCAAGAAAGGCAAGATTAGAAGCACAGGCACACAGGGGAGACAAAAGAGCCAAAGAGGCGCTGGAATTATCCAATCATCCTGACCGGTTTTTATCTACGGTTCAGATCGGCATCACGTTGATCGGAATCCTGACGGGTATATATTCAGGTGAAAATCTTAAAACCGATCTGGTACATTTCCTGGAAGGTTTCGAACTGTTGCGGCCTTACGCACCGGGTCTCGCTACCGCCATCATAGTAATCATCATCACTTATTTCACGCTGATTTTTGGTGAGCTGGTACCAAAACGATTGGGTTTATCACGTCCCGAAGCGATCGCGAAATTGTTGGCGGCACCGATGCGTGTCGTGAGCCTTATCACCCATCCTTTTATCTGGTTACTCACAAGCAGCACGAACCTGATCGTGAAACTGTTTAATATAAAGGCAAAGGATAACCAGGTTACGGAAGAAGAAATCAAAGCCATTATCAGTGAAGGTACCGAACAGGGAACCATTGAAGAAGCTGAACAGGAAATCATCGAACGTGTGTTCCACCTCGGCGACCGGAACATCACTTCACTGATGACGCACCGCAGTGATATCGACTGGTTTGATATTAACGACAATGAAGCTTCTATCAAAGAAAAGATCATCCGCGAACCACATAGTGTTTACCCTGTTTGCGAAGGCAACATCGATAATATCAAAGGGATCATATCATTAAAAGATCTGTATGTATCGAATGATCTTACGCTATTCAAACAAATCATGAAACCAGCCTTGTTTGTTCCTGAAAACGTAACAGCCTACAAGGTGATGGAGAAATTTAAGGAGAACCGTGTTCACGCGAGTTTTATTGTGGATGAATACGGAAGCATCCAGGGTATGATCACATTAAATGATATCCTTGAAGCCATTGTTGGTGATCTTCCTGAACCCAATGTTGAAGATTACGAGATTATTGAACGCGAAGACGGATCATACCTGGTAGATGCACAAATCCCTTTTTACGATTTCCTTAGCCGTTTTGAGAAAACGGAATGGATGAATGAAGGGGAACAGGAATTTGATACCCTGGCAGGATTTATACTTCACAAACTGGAACGGATCCCGCAAACCGGTGATAAGATGGACTGGCAGGGATTCACCATTGAGATCGTCGATATGGATGCGCAGCGGATCGACAAGGTGCTGGTGATTATAAGTGAGAAATTACGGGGAGAGATGGAGGAATGATTTCCGGTATGACAGTAAGCTCAATTTGCCACCCTTTATCCAGGCGATCAGTTGCATGATTCTTTACCAGGAAAAATTCGCATCCGTTTCAGGATAGTCCAACTTCGTGCTTTTCCTTTTGCCACCGACAGTTACATGCATCAGGTGGATCTGCTCCCTGAAATTCTCATATAACAAATCATTTTTTATTGCGATCGACCTTGGCGCGGCAGTGAGGTTTTTTACTTCAAAAAAACTCCAGACAGCATCCAGTTCGCGTTCAAAACCCAGGAAACTGAGTGTTGCGGGTTTCCCATCCACTCTTATATTAAGGTGTTTGCCGATGTATTGACTTATTTGCCGACCGGTCAATGCAGTGTCTGCAGGGTGGAAAAGATCAATCTTCGCCCCTGTGGCCCTGGTAAGTACCGTTTCAAAATCGTCGGTAAAAATCTTACAGGCTATTTCCAGGTTCTTATCGACGGGGTTATGATTGATTTCTGTGACACTTACATAAATAGGGTGAACCTCTTTTTTGAATGCCATCAAAGCCACCAGGCCAAATAATACCAACAACCGCCTGCCTGTTAAACTCACCATTGAACAATTATATTTTTCAGTTACAAATCTCTTATTTATTTTAGAAACCATGCAGGATTTCTGGCTTTATTGCTCACTCGGCTTTGAACACATAGCCGATCTGAACGGATACGATCACATTATTTTTGTTCTCGCGCTTTGTTTAAGGTACACTTTTGGGGACTGGAAAAAGATCCTGATCCTGATCACAGCTTTTACAATCGGTCATTCGATCACACTTGCACTAAGCACATTGAATTATATTAATGTGTCAGCTGCATGGATCGAATTCCTGATACCCGTCACCATTGTATTCACAGCGTTGAGCAATATCCGCGAAAAAGAGTTTCGCTTTCGCACCCGCTTCCCTCCTATTTATTTTTTGGCTTTGTTTTTTGGACTCATCCATGGACTGGGTTTTTCCAATTACCTGAAAAGCCTGCTTGGACGCGATTCAAACATTGTTCCCCAATTGCTTGCCTTTAATATAGGATTAGAGGTGGGACAGCTACTAATAGTTGCGTGCGTTCTGATAGTTTCTTTAATTTGCATCAGGCTCTTGAACTTTCCACGGCGCGAATATTTGCTTTACGGCTCCGGTGCCGTATTTGGGATTGCATTAATAATGGCTCTTGAACGATTTCCACAATAAAAACAGGTGTAATGAAAAAAAGTGTTTTTGCATGTATTGCTCTGTTATGTTTTGCGTTGGTGCCACACGCGCAGAACATCCTGAACAATCCAAATTCCAATCACGGGAATAAATTTGAACAACTTGGCACCATCCTGCCTACCCCGAATGAGTATCGCACTGCGAGTGGTGCACCAGGACCAAAGTACTGGCAACAGCGTGCGGATTATGACATTAAGTGTGAACTGGATGAAGCGAATCTCAAACTCACCGGTTCCGAAACGATTACCTATTTCAACAACTCACCCAACACATTAAACTACCTGTGGCTCCAGTTGGATGAGAACGAACACAGCAGCAAAAACAACGCAAACTATCAAAGCAGCAGCACTATGCCGCGCATGATCAGTGAGCAGATGGTTACCAGCCTTGAGGCCGCTAAAGGTGATAATGGTCTTGGTTTTAATATTCGCAAGATCCAGGATGCACTTGGTAAAAAACTGGAATACACCATCAACAAAACAATGATGCGTGTTGAGCTGCCGGTTCCATTGAAACCAGGTCAAAAGTTCATTTTCAAAATTGACTGGGATTACAAGATCTCCGATCGTATGAGCGAAGGTGGCCGTGGCGGTTATGAAATGTTCCCTGATGGCAACGCACTGTTTACCATGTCACAATGGTATCCGCGTCTTTGCGTATATAGTGATGTGGTTGGCTGGCAGAATCACCAGTTCACCGGTCGTGGTGAATTTGCCCTGACTTTTGGCAACTTCAAAGTACAGATGACTGTACCTGCAGATCATGTTGTTGGTTCTACCGGTGAATGCCAGAACTATGCACAGGTATTATCGCCTGCCCGCCAGGCACGCTGGGCAAAAGCGCAGACTTCCAAAGAGCCGGTTGAGATTGTGACGCTCGAAGAAGCTAAAAAAGCAGAAGGAACCAAAAGCACACAGAAAAAAACCTGGATCTATAAGGCCGACAACGTACGTGATTTTGCATGGACAGCGTCCCGCAAATTTGTTTGGGATGCGATGCCGATCACTGTTGAAGGCAAAAAGATCATGTGTATGAGTTTTTATGGTAAGGAAGCTTATGGTTTATACCGTCCGTTTTCTACCAAGGCTGTCGCACATACCATCAAGAGCTATTCAAAATTCACCATTCCCTATCCTTACCCGGTAGCTCAAAGCGTGGAAGCTGCTAACGGTATGGAATACCCGATGATATGCTTCAACTATGGCCGTACAGAAAAAGACGGCACTTACTCTGAAGCAACCAAATATGGTATGCTGGGTGTAATTATACATGAAGTAGGGCATAACTTCTTCCCGATGATCATCAACAGTGATGAACGTCAATGGAGCTGGATGGATGAAGGGCTGAACTCTTTTGTTGAATACCTGACCGAAGAATTATGGGATAACAAGTTTCCTGTTCGTGGTAAAGGTCCGGCCTACTCTATTACTGATTATATGAAACTGCCAAAGGATCAGTTGGAGCCTATCATGGCGAATTCAGAAAACATCGTTCGATTCGGGCCTAATGCCTATACCAAACCTGCAACCGGCTTAAACATGTTGCGTGAAACCATCATGGGTCGCGAGCTGTTTGATTATTCGTTTAAGGAATATGCAAGAAGATGGGCATTTAAACATCCTGAACCAGCTGATTTCTTCCGTACCATGGAAGATGCATCCGGTGAGGATCTTGATTGGTTCTGGAGAGGTTGGTTTTTCACCACCGATGCTACTGATCAATCGCTTGATAGCGTGAAATATTATCGTCCCGACCTGGCGGCGGTACCTCCAGCACGTCAGCAGGGTTCAGCTACCCGGGCATTAGATAAACCCATGCTGAATGAGTTTGATGATTTATCCAAGATCCGTAACCGGGAAGATAAGAGCATCAGGTTTGCTACAGATGCGGATACTACGCTGCGTGATTTTTACTGGCGCTATGCACGCGGTATCGAAAAATATGATTCAACACGTTACCCGGTGGATCCATCCGCTTCGCCTTTTGAAGCAGCCGATGAGGCTACCAAGGCACGCGTGGCAAACAAACATTTCTACGAGATCGCTGTAAGCAACAAAGGCGGATTGGTGATGCCGGTAATTGTTGAGTGGACCTTTAAGGATGGCAGTAAAGAGATTGATCGCATTCCTGCACAGATCTGGAGATTGAACGAGCAGCGGATCACGAAAGTGTTTATGAAGGATAAAGAAGTGGCTTCTGTTCGTTTGGATCCAATGCGTGAAATTGCTGACATCGATGAAAGCAATAACACCTGGGGTAATATTACAACTACTTCCAAGTTTACTTTGTTCAAACAAAGACAACAGGCGCGTGGTCAGTCTTCAGGGATGAACCCAATGCAAAAGGCGCAGGAGAAAGAAGGAAAGAAATCGTTCTGATAATATTGAAGTGTTGAATGTCGGAAGGCTGCCCGAAAGGGCAGCCTTTTTGTTTATTGTTCGATGGTGGGCCTTGCAAAAGGCTTGCTATGTTGCGCTGCGCTAGAATTTTAATCAGGTGTATATATTACAGCCAACGGAAGGATTGTGTTACATCACTTGGTCATTAAGACTTCAATCTTCTGTGATAAGAAGTGAATCTTTTGCTGCTGTTAAGCAAATGGAATGTATGCGCAATAAACCTATGACAGTTTTAATATTCATCATAGTAGTATCTTCCAAATTAATCTATTACCCATGCATGTTCGTTTTTATTTGTAACAATATAAAATCTTCTGCCGGGCGCTAAGCCGAATAAAACACTGTCAGCTTCAAAAAGAGCAAACCTAAAAATGGTATCCTTCTCGTTTATTCTCAAATGTATCGTTGAGCTATCCTTCTTTTTTTTGACACGACCTATTGGGTAACCTAACACCACATCCTTACTCCTGAGTGAGTCATAATAATAAAAGTTATCATCGATCTTCAACTGGAACACTAATCCATCCTCGGATGTTCTATATAAAATTGTATCACCGCCTGAAGGCGATGTGTTTTCATGGATACTGCAATTAAAGGAAATGAATATTGCCAATAGACAGATCAAAGTCAACCGCTTTAAAAAATCCGGAAGATATACGGGAAGGTAATTAATTGCTAAATTCAGTTATGATAACTTTACTTCAGCATTTTGCGCAATTTATCACCGTAAGCGACCATCTCCAGGAGGAGCTTACCAGCCGGGTGAAGGAGCAGGCGTATAAAAAAGGAGCACTCGTTCATGATGCCGGCAAGATATGTACCCAGAACTACTTCATTCAGCAAGGTCTGATGCGTCTATATTTTCTAAAGGACGGAAAAGAGGTTAGCGATTATTTTGGTGCAGAAGGTGAATGGGTAAACTCTCCCAGAAGTATGATGTTTCGGCAACTGGATCATTATTATATTGACGCATTAGAGGATTGTGAAGTACTAACTTTAAGTGTTGTTGATCTGGTTTACCTGTTTGATCATTTTCCTGAGATGGAGCGGTATGCGCGCTTATCTATGGGTAGCATGTTCTATCAGTTTATGGAGCGCATTACTTCATTACGCTTTACCAGCGCCAAAGAAAAGTATCAACATTTCTGCGAGGTTTATAACGACATCTACCACCGCATACCGCTTGGCATGATAGCATCGTATCTTGGTATTACCCAGGAAACACTAAGTAGAATAAGAGCCCAGAATTGATTATTTGATATAGATCAAAATCAATCAGAATATAAACAGGGATCTTTGGTTGACATTAATTTCATCAAACACAATTACGTGAAAAAACTTGTACTATTCTGTTTCTCACTGATACAGTTATCCGCAACATTGCGTGGTCAGGAGCTCAACACAGCGGGAATTTGCAGCCAATTATATCTTGGGAAATCAAAACAACAGCCATTAATAGTGGGATTGGGTGGTTCTGAAGGTGGCAATGCCTGGGCAAGCGATTATTGGAAGCCAACCCGCGACAAGTTTAAAGCCGATGGTTATGCATTTCTGGCGCTCGGCTACTTTGCGTGCGAGGGAGCACCTGACACCCTTGATCGCATTGCGCTTGACAGAGTACATGACGCTATCATACAGGCTTCAAAAAATCCAGCAATTGATAACCAAAAGATCGCCATCATTGGTGGCTCCAGAGGTGCGGACCTTGCCTTATTGATTTCGAGTCTTTATCGCGACATCAAATGCGTAGTAGCCATAGTTCCCAGCCATGTAGCGTTCCCCGGACATACAGCCCATTTTTCTACTTCAGCCTGGACCTATAAGGGTACTGAGTTGGCATTTGTGCCCGTCAATGAAGAAGCCGTGCCTTACCTCATGAAACGGGATCTTCGACGTGCGTTTGAAATGATGCTTACGGATACCGTTGCAGAAGAGAAGGCAGCGATAAAAGTCGAAAACATTAACGGTCCTGTATTACTGATATCTGCAACCGATGATGAAATTATACCTTCAACAGCCATGTCGGAATCAATGATCAAAAGATTTAAAACGAATAATTTTAAACACCATGTTGATCACCTGGCGATTCAAGGCAATCACGCGGAACCCTTAAAACATTTTGATGCGGTGTTCGTATTTTTAGAGAGACACTTTAAATAGGTGTTCGATGAACGGATTTCGGACGGCCAGAACCATGTGCTATCTATCTACTATTACTCATTTCTTCCCAGTCTTTTCACCCGGCTTCTTCCTGCCCGTATCCTTCAGCGCTTTATCAAGAATGAACTCAATCTGACCGTTAACGCTCCTGAACTCATCAGCAGCCCATTTTTCCAGCGCTTTATACATGTCTGCGTCCATTCGCAGGACGAAACTTTTTTTATCGCTCACGATAACTCCTTTAAGTGAATCACGATCAAAAAATCGCAACTAATTATTGGTACAGGGTGCCGGTGTTCAATATGGGCTGCGCACCTTTTTCGCCACAAAGCACAACCATCAGGTTACTAACCATTGCTGCTTTCTTTTCTTCATCAAGTGTAACGATATCCTTTTTAGATAACATCTCGAGCGCCATCTCTACCATACCAACTGCACCTTCAACAATCTTCGCTCTTGCAGCAACGATAGCAGTTGCCTGCTGTCTCTGCAACATAGCTCCGGCAATCTCCTGCGCATACGCCAGGTGACTGATCCGTCCCTCTTTTACAAGTATACCAGCGGGCGCTAACCTTGCATTCAGTTCCTGTTCCAGTAACTCATTGACCTGGTCACCCCCATCACGCAAAGTGATGGTTGCGTTTTCATCTTCCATATGATCATACGGACAACTGTTGGCAAGATGTCTTACCGCAGCTTCACTCTGCACCTTTACATAGTGTTCGTAATCTTCTACTTCAAAGGCTGCTTTATAAGTATCACTTACCTGCCATACAATTACTGCTGCAATTTCAATGGGATTACCCATTTTATCATTCACCTTCAGCTTCGAAGATTCCAGGTTCTCTGACCGAAGCGATATCTTCTGTTTGGTATACAAAGGATTTACAAACAACAGCCCGTTCTCTTTAACGGTACCAACATATTTACCAAAAAATGTAAGCACACGGGAATGGTTCGGGCTCACGATAATCACTCCCATGGCAAGGAAGGTGGCCACAACAAACGCAACAGCACCATAAGCTATGAACGAGCCATCACGGTGTTGACCAGCCTGAACAAAAAGGTAAACCGCAAGTGCGTAAAACAATAACGACATCAGCAAGGCAAGAAATCCGGAGATAGGTTTGGTTACTTTTTCCATATAGTGAAGTTTGGGGGGGTTGATATCATTTTGATATCAAATATATATCAGGCGGTTGATATTTCAAAATGGTTTTTGTCGTTTGGCTGGGTTGCGGATTGCTGATAGCTGATGGATTGCCGGGGGCGCTGCTGATTCCGCGTGACGGGCAGGTGTTACGTTAAGGTCAGGGTGCGAAATCAAAGGCGCCCCCGGCAATCCATCAGCCGTCAACCAACCTCACTGTCTGGGAGATAGGAAATACCAGCACGATTAATTCGAAATCGATAATGATATCAATTGGGTTTGGAGGAAGGTTGGAATTGATAAATTGGAAGTAGCAGGAATAACAAGGCCTTGCATGGTCAGGTTATTAAGCTACACAGGCTATTAAACAACAAAGACTGTCTATGACAGCCTTTGTTACGATATATTATTTTCTTTGAGATTATTGGGGCCCACCGGTGCTGCCATCCTGGACACGGACTTTCTTTTTGCCGGCGTTCTTTTTTTCAAATTCTAAAACTTCTTTTGGTTTGGCAATGGTCTTTTTGTCGGTAGGACGGGCAGTGACGGCGCCTGGGTTTTTGACATCCTGTTTGCCAAGTGTAAAGTTCTCGGTGCGGACAAGGGTGCCACTTGCAGCATCAAAATATTTCCAGGTGCCATGTTTCAATGCGGCACCTTCGTTCTTTACAACCACGGTATGATAGGTATCAAGACGGTCAAGATCTTCTACCTGGATGGTATCGTACACTTTGTCTGGATTTAAAGCCTTCCAGCTTTGCTCCAATACCAGGTCGCCATGTTTTGAATAGTACTGGCAAATGCCGTCTTTAAAGCCCCAGCGATAGTTTTCACGACCCACCAGGTCACCCATCAGGTTAAACATCTTCCATGCACCTTCTTTGCGGTCATCCACGTAAATCCCCTCTTCTTCGTAACCGGGTTCACCTCGCAATGTTTCAAACCGGTTTACCCAGATTCCCTGTTTCCTGCCCTGCTGATCCACCCGGTTAAGGGTATCACCTTTGGAATTAATCTGGTAATCTTTCCATTGTGCGAAGCTGCTCGTGCTCACAGCAAGGAGGAGTATAAATAATAGACGGCCCATAATGTACATTTTGCAATAAATGAATCAACAATTATAACGCCAAACGAGGGTACTCATTGCTGGCACGGCGGTAAAATTATGGTAAAGTGTAGACACCAGGGTGGTGGTCAGATGAGTGCCTTATTCGCCGCGCAGGTCGTCATTTGCCCGTCCTCGCCAACCATTGAGCATGATTCCCGGTTACGGTTTCAGTAACGCTGCCATTGTGCCGGTTTGGATCAACCCGCGTTTCAATGAAATCAGGTATTTTGCGCGCATGTTCCGGCTATTTGCAATTTTTACCTTGTATTTCCTGGTTGCCACGGCGGCCAATGCACAGAAAAAAACGATCGCTCAACTCAAAACGGAGCTGGAGAAAAGCAGCAACCCGCCATTGTATGTAAAAGACGTGCTGAAAAAGAAGTTCATCCTCGACACGGTGCTCATCTTCAGCACCACCCGTTTTGGTGGCGTGCGCGACAGCCTCGCTTACAAAGGCAAAGTGGGCAAAGTATATGGTCCCTACGATAAAGGCCGGGTATTGGTCCAGATCCTTGCAAAATCAAACGGACCTTTTAACCGCGTGAGCCAGATCTTCCTGGACACCTCGATCTATACAAAACGATTTGCAGACTCGCTGGCAGGCTCGATCGCCACAAGGATCCAATCCCGCGCAGCAACTTTCGAAGACATGGTAATGGCCTATAGCACCGGTGCAGAGGTTGCTGATAAAGGTGATCTTGGCTGGCTGGCAGTCGGGTCAATGCTCCCGGAGATTGAAAAAGAAATGAAAAAACGAAAAAAGGGTGAAGTGTTCAAAGTGTGGACGAAAAGCGGCCTCCACATACTCCAGAAAACACAGGACAGCAAACAGGATGTGGCTGCAGCATTGATTATGCGGATTTTATTGTAAACGAATATAACGGTTACGGATACCCTATTTCCGAGCGTCTTTAGCCAGGTTCAGCAGGTAGCGAACGGCAAGTTCGTATCCCATCAACCCCAGTCCAAAAATGCTTCCCTTGGCTTTTGCAGATACATGCGAAAGTTTCCTGAACTCCTCACGGGCATGCACATTCGAAATATGAACCTCTACCACAGGCGCGGGTATAGCGGCAACGGCATCACCAATAGCTACGGATGTGTGCGTATATGCGGCAGGGTTCAACACAATGCCGTCGCTGGCAAAACCTGCTCTTTGCAATGCTGTTACCAACTCACCTTCCACATTACTTTGAAAATATTCAATGTCTAAATCAGGGAACTGGTTACGGAGTGTTACCAGGTATTCATCAAATGATTGACTTCCATAAATACCCGGCTCCCGTTTTCCAAGGAGGTTCAGATTAGGTCCGTTGATGATGGAGATTTTCATATTTAAATGTAAAGATCCGGTAAGATAACCGGATCTGTGATATTTTAAAAACGCAATATCGTAAATGTTCAATTATGCCTGAGCGTCCTTAATCATCTTGATGAAATCATCAAAAAGATAGCGGCTGTCGTGCGGCCCCGGAGTGCTTTCGGGATGATACTGCACCGAAAACGCCGGACGATCCTTCATACGGATACCCTCTATAGAATTGTCATTCAGGTTTACATGCGTAATCTCCACATTGGGCGAATTTTTCACAAACTCCGGATCAACACCAAAACCATGGTTTTGGGTAGTGATCTCGCAAGTACCCGTGATCACATTTTTCACCGGGTGATTTAAACCCCTGTGTCCATGATGCATTTTGAATGTAGGAATATCATTCGCCAAAGCCAATAATTGGTGACCAAGACAAATGCCAAAAGTTGGTTTTTTTTCTGCAAGAAGATCCTTGACGGTGTTCACGGCGTAGGTCATAGATGCAGGATCACCAGGACCATTTGAGATGAAATAACCACTCGGATTAAAAGCCCGCAATTCTTCAATGCTGGTTTTGGCAGGAAACACTTTTACAAAGGCACCACGCTCTACCATACATTCCAGGATATGTTTTTTAGTACCGTAATCAAGTACGGCAACCCTGATTGGTGATGATTCATCACCCAGCGTATACGCTTCACCGGTAGAGACAACACTGGCCAGTTCTAACCCTGCCATCGATGGAGTTTTAGCCAGTTCTTTTTTGAGTGCGTCTACATCGGTGATCTCAGAAGAAATGATACAGTTCATAGCACCTTTCTGCCTGACATGTGCCACCAGCGCACGCGTGTCAACATCTTCAATACAAACAATGTTGTTCGCAACCAGGTAATCCTCGACCGACCCATTAGCCATTTTACGGCTGTATTGTTCTTCAAGATTACGTGCAATCAGACCTTTGATCTTAATATCAGCACTTTCAACATCACTGTCTTTTACGCCATAATTACCGATATGCACACTGTTCATGATCACCACCTGTCCATAATAACTTGGATCAGTAAATACTTCCTGGTAGCCGGTCATGCCTGTTGTAAAACAGATCTCTCCCGATGTGGTGCCAATCTTACCAAATGCTTTACCAAAATGTACCGTGCCATCTTCGAGCAACAATACCGCTGTTTTATGTTGAGTGTTAGCCATTTTAAAAGTTTTGCAAAGAAACAGATTTATGCGGAGGTTTTGACATATTTTCTGTTCCGGGCAGAAAAAAGCCGCCTAATAAAGGCGGCTCTTTCAATATCAGCAATATGAAATTATTCGGCTGGTTTTTCTTCTGCAGGAGCAGCATCTGTTGTTGCTTCAGCTGCAGGTGCAGCAGCAGCGGTAGTTGCTTCCGAAGCAGGCGCATCTGCCTTCTTAGCGGTAGAACGTCCACGACGTGTTCTTTTTGCACCTTCTTTACCTTCTTCTTTCGTTTTACCGTAAACCTCGTTGAAATCAACCAGTTCAATCATTCCCATTTCAGCATTATCACCGGTACGGATACCGAGCTTAATGATGCGGGTATAACCACCGGGGCGACCGGCAACTTTTTCAGCGATTGTGCTGAACAGTTCCTGAACCGCTTCCTTGTCCTGCAGGTAACTGAATACCACACGACGTTGGTGAGTTGTATTGTCTTTACCCTTTGTGATCAGCGGCTCAACATAAATGCGGAGTGCTTTTGCTTTAGCAAGGGTAGTAACGATTCTTTTGTGTTGAAATAACTGGCAGGCCAGGTTGCTGAGCAACGCCTTTCTGTGTGACGCTGTTCTGCTTAAATTTTTGATCTTGTCGCCGTGACGCATGACTTGTGATTTTGGGGTTCCTCATCAGAACCCGGTTAATAAATACCGGCTGTACCGTGTCAGGAATTACAGCCTACTATAAAAGAATCCGGGTAAATGCCGAAGCCCCTACCCGGACTATTCCTTAAAGTTCTTCTTTATCCAATCCGAGCTTGCTCAGATCCATACCGAAGTGCAATGTTCTTTCAGCCAGTACTTGCTCAATTTCAGCAAGTGATTTCTGACCAAAGTTTCTGAACTTCATCAGGTCCTCCTGCTCATACTGAACCAGTTCACTGAGTGAATTGATCTTGGCAGCTTTCAGACAGTTGAATGCACGTACAGAAAGATCCAGGTCCTCCAACGGAGTTTTCAGTATTTTCCTGAGTTGCAGCATTTGCTCATCAACTACATCTTCTTTCTTATCTTCTTTGCTGTCGAAAGTGATATTTTCATCAGTGATGATCATCAGGTGCTGGATCAGGATACGGCTGGCTTGTTTAACCGCTTCTTCCGGATGAATAGTACCATCAGTTGCAACATCCATCAGCAATTTTTCGTAGTCAGTACGTTGTTCCACACGAGTGTTCTCGATGGCATACTTTACGTTTTTGATTGGAGTGAAAATGGCATCTGTTGGAATGTAACCAAACGGTGCATCCTTTACCTTGTTATCTTCTGCAGGAACGTATCCACGTCCTTTAGCAACAGTCAATTCAATATCAAGTTTAGCAGAAGTATCAAGTACACAGATCTGCAGATCCGGGTTCATCACGTCGAAGCTTTGAGTAGCTTCTCCGATCATTCCGGCAGTAAATTCTGATTTATTCTTGATGCTAAGCGTAATCTTTTCCTGACCCACCTCATGATCTACTTTCTTCTTCAATCTAACCTGTTTCAGGTTAAGAATGATTTCCACCACATCTTCTGAAATCCCCTTGATGGTTGCGAATTCATGATCCACACCCTCAATACGAATACCGATGATAGCGTATCCCTCCAGCGAACTCAACAATACCCTACGCAAAGCATTACCAATGGTTACACCATATCCTGGCTCTAAAGGACGAAACTCAAACTGAGCTTCGAAATCAGAGGCCTTTTGTAAGATAATCTTGTCTGGCTTTTGGAAGTTTAAAATGGCCATATTGTTATATATGATTTTAGATTTACGATTTTCTGACCTGTCTTAGCAGCGCGGTCACGCCGAAGCGAAACCCGTCACTCACCATTACTTGGAGTACAATTCCACAATCAGCTGTTCCTTGATATTCTCAGGAACATTTTCTCTTTCCGGGTAAGTGATGAAAGTTCCTTTGAACTCAGATTCACTCCAGTCGAGCCAGCTGAACTTCACATTCTTACCACGTGCCTGGCCGGTAATCGCTGTATTTGCTTTATCTTTTTCTTTCAGGCTGATCACATCTCCTGGTTTCAGTTGAAACGAAGGAACGTTGGTGATCTCACCATTCACAGCGATGTGTTTGTGAGAAACCAACTGACGTGCCGCAGGACGTGAAGGTGCAAGACCTAAACGGTAAACTGCGTTATCCAGACGGGCTTCCAGTAATTTGATCAGGTTTTCACCTGTTACGCCTTTGATACGGGCAGCTTCTTCAAATGTTTTACGGAATTGTTTTTCGAGTACACCGTAAGTGTATTTCGCTTTTTGTTTTTCCTTCAACTGCAACGCGTATTCACCCGGAGCTTTTTTTCTGCGGGTTGGGCCGTGCTGGCCCGGAGGAAAACTGTTTTTTGTAAGATACTTTCCATTACCAAGGATCGGCTCACCGAAAATCCGGCAGATCCTTGTCTTGGGTCCTGTGTAACGTGCCATAATTGTTTAGATGATTTTTTTGGTTACGATGTGCGATCAGTAAAAATCTTAAAAATCAATCACACATCCCTTTTAATATAAAAAGTGAAGTGCCACCACGGGTATACTCGTGGCGGCATATACAAAGTAATTAAACTCTTCTTTTCTTTGGCGGACGGCAACCATTGTGTGGTAAAGGAGTAACATCCTTAATCATCACAACTTCGATACCGGAATTAGAAAGAGAACGGATAGAACTCTCACGTCCTGCACCTGGTCCTTTTACAAACACATCAACCTTCTTCACACCAGCGTCGAAAGCAGTTTTTGCTGCATCCGCTGCTGCCATCTGGGCTGCATAAGGAGTGTTCTTTTTAGAACCCTTGAATCCCATTTTACCCGCACTGCTCCAGGAAATTACCTGGCCGGTTTTGTTGGTGATACTGATGATGATGTTGTTGAAGCTGGCAACGATGTGTGCATCACCATAGTTGTCAACTTTTACGATCCTTTTTTTCGCAGCGGCTTTTGCGCTGGCTTGTGCTTTTGCCATAATTCAATACAAATTGGAGGTAATCAATGAACGTTTAAAAATGAACCCGTATGTAAACGGGAATGAACCGATCCTACTCCCATACGGGTATCCGGCACCGGTTCAATTCAGTTATGATTATTTCTTAGCTGCTTTCTTCTTACCTGCAACCGTCTTACGTTTACCTTTACGTGTACGGCTGTTGGTACGTGTGCGCTGTCCGCGAACAGGCAATCCTTTACGGTGACGCAATCCACGGTAGCAGGCAATATCAAGCAAACGTTTGATGCTCATCTGAACCTCAGAACGTAACTGACCTTCTACTTTGAATTCGTTAGTGATGATGGTACGGATGGCATTCAGCTCATCATCGTTCCATTCGTTCACCTTTTTGTTTACATCGATATCTGCTTTACCCAGGATGTACTGAGCAGTCGCCTGACCAATGCCAAAAATATAGGTAAGGCCTATTTCTCCTCTTTTATTTTTTGGTAAGTCTACACCGGCAATACGAGCCATAATTTATCTTGTATTTATAATTTACTTATTGGATGCTTATCCTTGTCTTTGCTTGTAACGCGGGTTCTTTTTGTTGATTACATACAACTTGCCCTTCCTGCGCACGATTTTGCAATCAGCACTACGTTTTTTGATGGATGCACGAACTTTCATACTATCTGTTTTAAACTATTATTTATACCTGAATATGATCCTTCCCCTTGTCAAATCATAAGGGCTCATCTCCACCCCCACCTTATCACCAGGCAAAATCCTGATGTAATTCATTCTCATCTTACCGGAAATCGTAGCCAGTATTTCATGCCCGTTTTCCAGTTTTACCCTGAACATCGCATTTGAAAGGGCTTCGATGATTGATCCATCCTGCTTTATAAGTGGTTGTTTACCCATACTATTTTTCGGAGCGCAAAGATAGGATATTCAATGGGAAATAAGAAATAAATGGCATCTTTTTCCCTCAGTAAAGGAAAAAGATGCCATTTTGCGCTATTTTTCGGCTAATCCCCTCTCTTTTACCTGGTTAAAGAGCTGGATTTAACTCAACTTTTGTCATTTGCAGATGATGATTTTGCAGCTCATGAACATACAAAGGCTGGTGCATATGCCGTTTGTCCTCCCGGTACCAGATCTCAAAATCTGAAAAATTCCCCGGCCTCGACAAAAGGATTCTGAACGCCTCCTTACCATACTTCACAGATCCATCTTCATTTTCGTGTTTGGTGAATCCAAGCTTCAAAAGCTGGTTCTCATCCAGTACGATCGGGTAAAGGTCTTCCGGTTTGAACCAGAATTCCTGGACACTGGTTTCTACGCAAACCTCCTTGTCTTCCCTGTTCAGCTCTTTCACTACCCCTTCCCAACGCTGACCTTCATACTCAGCCACTACTAAATCACCTGGTTGTAAATCCTGCATTTTAATCATATGGCAATTGTTTTTTAGATTATCAAATTACGCATTTTTATAAAAACGTACGATGTTCTTCAACAACTGTCACCTATCAATTATCAGTCCTGATCAATATACCGTTTGGTGATCTGCTCGTATGAGTCGATCCGCCTGTCGCGCAAAAATGGCCAGTGTGTCCGATATTTGTCAGATACGCCCAGATCCAGCTCCTGCACAACAACTTCTTCCGCCTCGTGCGAAGCCTGGTAAATAATGGTGCCGAAAGGGTTCGCAATAAAGGATCCACCCCAGAACTTCATGGCGCCATTCTGTTCAAACCCTACCCTGTTCACGCTCACCACATGTACACCATTCGCTACCGCATGACTGCGCTGAATGGTTTGCCAGGCATTATATTGTTCCACATTGGTTTTTTCATCCTGTGTAGTGGCCCAGCCAATTGCTGTGGGATAAAAAAGTACTTCAGCGCCCATAAGCGACGTAATACGCGCCGCTTCCGGATACCACTGATCCCAGCAGATCAACACTCCGATCGTCGCGAATCTGGTCTTAAACACCTTGTAACCAAGATCGCCAGGCGTAAAATAGAATTTCTCATAATACGCAGGATCGTCCGGGATATGCATTTTCCGGTATTTGCCCAGATACTGGCCGTCAGCGTCCAAAACCGCGGTGGTATTGTGATAAAGCCCCTGTGCTCTTTTTTCAAAAAGAGAAGCGATGATCACAACATTGAGTTCGGCGGCTACTTGTGCCAAAGTTTCGGTCGAGGGCCCCGGAATCGGTTCGGCCAGGTTGAAATATTCATAGTCCTCCACATCACAGAAGTACAGCGATGTGAACAACTCCTGGAGACAAACGATCTGTGCACCTTTGGCAGCAGCTTCTTTCACTTTTTCAACTGCCTTGGCAAGGTTAGCTGCTTTATCGCTGCCACAGCTCATTTGAACCATACCGATTTTAACCATCTTTCAAATTATTTAAAACCCGAAAATATTGTTTAACAAACGCGCTGAATCACTGCGTTTTTCAAGGCGCAAAATTACTTTATATTCAGGAACATTGCCCATATTCTTACAGACAGAGCCCGAATAAAAGGTTAAATATCCTTCTATCCGGGCCCAGTTTTATAGAGGCAAATTAACGTTGACCCAAAGCTCTTAAATGCGCAACATGCGATGCAACGGCATACCGCATTTTTGGATACTCTATATATTTGATGCCATACTCTTCGCAGGCATTTTTAATAATCTTACTGATCGCAGGATAATGTACGTGCGAAATCTTGGGAAATAAATGGTGCTCGACCTGGAAGTTCAAACCTCCCACCAGCCAGCAGATCACTTTATTACCTGTAGCGAAATTTGCAGTGGTTTTGATCTGGTGAACGGCCCACTCATCCTCAATCTTACCCGTTTTTTCGTCAGGCTGCGGGAAATGCGTATGCTCAACCGTGTGCGCAAGCTGGAAAACGATACTTAAGATGAAACCTGAAAACAATCCATAAACGAGAAACCCTACCAGCCATGGCGTAAATCCAACCATATATATCGGCAATACTACAAACAGGCCAATGTGCAATACCTTGAAAGCCCAGAAAGAAATATGATCAGCCGTGCTCATTTTTTTCAATGGCACAGGACCAACCCTTTTCAAAAAATACTTTTTGTAATCGGTCACAAAGATCCAGTACAGGTACAACAGCGAATAAGCCGCCCAGAAATACAAATGTTGATATTTATGAAACTTGTAAAATTTCTGGGTATCGCATAATCTTAAAAAAGGTTTTGCGTCAATGTCATCGTCGAGTCCATCAACATTGGTATAAGCATGGTGAATTACATTGTGTTTTGTTTTCCACATAAAAATGTTAGCACCCAAAAAGTTTAATGATAAGGCAGCAAGATCGTTCACCCATTTGTAGCGGCTGAAACTACCATGACCACCGTCATGCATAATGTTAAAACCGATGGCGGCTGTGAAACCACCGAGAGCAATACACTCGATCAGGGCGAGCCAGACAGGGGGTGTGAAAAAGACGAGGTGAATGTAGGTAGCAATAAGACCAGCAACAAGCACAAAGGCTTTAAAATACAGGTGGAAATTACCGGTAGCACTTTTACCAGTCTCCTTAAAATAAACAGATATTCTCTTTTTCAGTTCACCATGAAAGGAATGTGGAACCGTTGAGAACTTAGGCATGATCATAAAACGAACAATTAAATTTTTAAACTGTGGCAA
Organism: Bacteroidota bacterium; assembly: GCA_023416995.1. GTDB lineage: Bacteria > Bacteroidota > Bacteroidia > Chitinophagales > Chitinophagaceae > DATHKG01. The sequence continues at coordinate 39,066 of JAEZGI010000077.1, read as the reverse complement.
ATTTAAGCTTCAGCAGCTTATTATAAGTCAGAATACTGTAAGATTGACAATACCTTACGTAAATTTATGGTTTCATACTGGAAAACGTTTAATGTTTGTCAGTATTGCAAATCCGAACGCTCCGGTAATATGGATTCCAAACAATCCTGATACCAAAAAGTTGCCCGGGTTTTATGTTTCTACCTGTACCAGCGCATCGAGCGAACGTATCCCGATCTTCTTCTGTGATATAAATCCTTCTGCATATTTAACGCCGAGTCTTTTTCCCAGCATCCGGGCCCTTGCCACAACGCTGTCTAAAAAATCAGGGGTTGAAATATAGGTCTGTGGTCCATCATGGCCGGTATCAGATGTAAAAAATTGTGTTGAATACGCCTGGATCGCCTTCATGCGTTGGTCGAATACATCGCTGATGTCGATCAAAAGATCGGGTTCATGGTACCAGTCCTGCAGGTAATGCAATACCAGTTTGGGCCGCCATTTCTCCTGCTTATTTCCATCAGCATCCCGGGTTTCAATTTTTACGAGTCCTGACAAATATGCGGAATCGGCAATAAGATGCCCCGCCCTTCCATGGTCGGGATGCCGGTCGTCGAGCACATTTGCCAATATAACTTCCGGCTGGTATTTTCTGATTGCTGCAATCAACGCAAGCTGGTGAGTTTCGTCATTACGGAAGAAACCATCGCGGAATTTAAGATTCTCACGGGTGCTGACACCCATGATAGCCGCTGCATTTGCAGCTTCCGTGTACCGGGTTTCAATGGTTCCTCTTGTACCCAGTTCTCCCTGTGTCAGATCGAGTATCGCAGCCGTTTTTCCCCTTGCGATCTCATTGATGATGGTTCCGGAACATCCCAGTTCTATATCGTCAGGATGCACCCCTATTGCCAGTATATCTACTTTCATTCTGTTTTTTGTCTGCTAAAAATATTAAGGAATTTTGAAAGCAGGTGCAAAGTTAAATTCAAACAATATATATCAATGATACTTTTCTTCTTCAACCCAGGTTTATGCACAGCCGGCAGTTTTGGCTAATTCCGCATTGTGAAGTAGTTTCGCAAATCGTTTATTTTCAGAATCGTTTATCATTTTACATTAAACACAACAAAATAATATGGCCTACGATCTTATAGTTCTTGGCAGTGGTCCCGGCGGTTATGTGGCTGCTATCAGGGCTTCTCAACTTGGTTTAAAGACAGCTATCATTGAAAAAGAAAGTCTTGGTGGCATCTGTCTCAACTGGGGATGTATTCCAACAAAAGCTTTATTAAAAAGCGCCCAGGTCTATGAATATATTAAACACGCGAAAGATTTTGGTATAGAAGCTTCGGGTCAGCAAAACTTCGAAGCAGTTATAAAACGCAGCCGTGGCGTAGCCGACAAAATGAGCAAAGGCGTTCAGTTCCTGATGCGCAAAAATAAGATTGATGTGGTGATGGGTACCGGCAAATTAAAAGGCAAGGGCCAGGTTGAAGTAACCGGAGCCGATGGCAAAACCCAGGTAGTTGAAGGTAAACATGTGATCATTGCTACGGGTGGCCGTAGCCGTGAGTTGCCAAACCTGAAACAGGATGGCAAAAAGGTGATTGGCTACCGCGAGGCAATGTCATTACCATCACAACCTAAAAGTATGATCGTGGTTGGAAGTGGAGCAATCGGTGTTGAATTCGGTTATTTCTATAACAGCATGGGTACGAAAGTGACCATCGTTGAATTTCTGCCACGCGTTGTGCCTGTGGAAGACGAAGAAATTTCTAAAGAACTTGAAAAAAATCTGAAGAAATCAGGCATCGACGTAATGACCGGCAGCGAGGTGCTCAGTCTCGATACTTCTGGTAACGGGGTAAAGGCAAAGGTGAAAACACCTGGCGGAGAAGTTACACTCGAAGCTGATATAGTGCTTAGCGCTGTTGGCGTTTCTGCTAATATCGAAAACATTGGTCTTGAAACACTCGGCATTAAAACCGATAAAGGCAGGGTAAGTGTCGATAAATTCTATAAAACAAATGTTGAGGGCTTTTATGCTATTGGTGATTGCGCACCGGGACAGGCTCTCGCTCACGTTGCATCTAAAGAAGCAATCATTTGTGTAGAAGCAATTGCATACAGCGAAAAGAAATATAATCATCAGCCCGAAGCACTTGATTATAATAACGTACCCGGATGTACTTATTGCACCCCTGAAATTGCATCTGTTGGTTATACAGAAAAACAGGCACGTGATGCCGGCTATGAGGTAAAAGTTGGCAAGTTCCCTTTAAGTGCCTCCGGTAAAGCTTCAGCCGCAGGTCATACCGAAGGTTTTGTGAAGGTTATTTTTGACGCTAAATACGGCGAATGGCTGGGCACACATATGATCGGTTATAATGTAACAGAGATCATTGCACAAACGGTTACCGCACGGAAGCTTGAAACCACTTACCACGAAGTGCTTAACAGCATTCATCCGCATCCAACCATCAGCGAAGGTATCAAAGATGCTATCGAGGTTGCATACGGCGAAGCAATTCATCTGTAAGTAATATTGAATATAAGTCAGGGTGGTTGCAGTAGCAACCACCTTTTTTTTTACCTGACATACCAAGCTCCCGTGCCTTTCGTTAAGGGATAAACTCCCCTAAGCTCATGAGAAAACTTTTGCTTATTCTTGTTTTGGTTCTATTAATCATTGGCAACATTTTTTCACAAACCAGGCCCATGGTAATTGCAAAATGGGCGCCTGCTTCACTTGCCGCAGGTAAGGCCACATTCGGCACCGAATTCAGCTTTACCCGTAAAAGTTCTGTCGATCTTATGGTTGGCATTCCTGCTGCCACCACACATCGGGTAACTTTTGATGAAGAGGAAAGTGATCTTAATTCCAAAGCCTTTTCCGTATTACTTGGTTACCGTTATTACCTGGGAAAACGCCAGGCCCGCGGGGTATATGTTGGACCTTATGCCAAATATCTCCGTCACGAAGCCGACGGTATACTTGATACACAACTGGATGGCAGAGACGCGAGACTACTCACACGCACGGTATACAAAGGTTTTGGTGCCGGTGCTCAACTGGGCGTGCAGTTTATGGTTTTTAAAAGACTCACCTTCGACTTCTATTTTCTCGGTCTGGAAGCAAATTCAGCCCGTTTTACTTCTTCCTCAACCGATGTTGCGAATAATATACCATGGACCAACTCGCAGGCTGAAGACGCGAGACAGGAAATTGAAGACGCACTCGAAGACATCCCTGTGTTACGCGATAACCTGAATGTCACGATAAACCAGGCAGCAAAAAACATCAGCACTGATTTTAAAGGTTTCCTTCCAGGGTTAAGAATAGGTGCCTCTATCGGCTTCAGGTTCTGATAAATCTAAAGTGGAGCGCTGTCAATGCTTACATTTGAGTTATGCATTTTCAACCTGCACATCCATCAATCTGGGAAAAAGAAAGTTTCTATCGTAAACGCGATATAATTATAGTCGGCGCGGGTCTTTCCGGACTTTGGGCCGCTTACCATCTAAAAAAGAAACAACCAAATCTTTCAATAACCATCCTCGAAAGAGGATTGATTCCTGCCGGAGCCAGCACACGAAATGCTGGCTTCGCCTGTTTTGGCAGCCTCACGGAATTAATGCACGATAGAAAGACAATGGGAAACGATCAGATGTTATCGCTGGTTAACATGCGATACCGCGGTCTCAAATTGATTCAGCAGCTGTTTCCTGCAACTGATATCGATTTTGCTTTATGCGGCGGTTATGAACTTATCACAGGATCAGATACAATAACCACCGATGAACTGACCTATGAGATGAATACGTTGAACAGCCAGCTGGCTGCGGTAACAGCAGCCAAAAACACCTTCAGCTTTTCTGATCAGCGTATATCAGCTTTCGGATTTGCCGGGCTAAGACATATTATTCATAGCCCGAACGAGGGATACCTGCATTCCGGTAAGTTATGCGAACAGCTTGGCTTACTTATTCAGAAGATGGGTGTAACCATCCTGACGGGAATTAACGTTAATGCACACACGAAGGTTAATGATCATATTCTGATTACCACAGATGCGGGAATACAGTTCAAAGCTTCCCGCCTATTAATTTGCACCAACGCTTTTGCAGGTAGTTTAATACCGGGTATCGACATTGAACCCGCACGCGGCCAGGTGCTTCTGACTGCACCCGTTCCGAACCTGCCCTGGCAGGGTACTTTCCACGCAGAACAGGGCTACTATTATTTCCGGAACCTCGGCAACCGCATATTGCTGGGTGGCGCAAGAAATACCAACTTCCGGGAGGAAAACACCACTGAGATGACCACGAGCACCGGCATTCAGGATGCGCTTGAACATTTTCTGCGAACATATATCCTCCCGGACATTGATGTAAGGATTACCGACCGGTGGAGCGGGATCATGGCTATGGGAAGCGATAAACACCCCATTGTGCGTGCAGTTGCACCCGGCGTATATTGCGCCGTGCGTATGAGCGGAATGGGTGTGGCGCTAACACCGGTTACCGGGGAAATGGCAGCAGATCTTTTGCTCAGTTGACAATGATTATTTGTTCGTTTTAAGTATACGCATTGTCTTCCCGGCGGTACCGGTACGAAGGAAGTATACCCCCGCAGGCAGCGCTGCTATATTGACGGTGAATCTGTCTGCACTGATAACCTGGTAACGGATCATCTGCCCGTATTGATTAATCAGCGTATAGTATTGACCAATTAATGTTTGGTCCCCATTAATATCCACGGTAATGAGCGAGGTAGCCGGGTTGGGATACAATCTAATGCCATCTCCCGGGGGAGGATTTGAGGGCGGAGGCAGACCGGGCCCGTCGAGCGCGTTTGAAGAAAGCAAAGCATGACGCGGACCACCGGGATTAAACAGGGAGCGCATACGTGTTTTCTGACCATGCGTAAACAGGTTGGTACAGGCGTCATCAGTAAGATCCATGTAATTCATATACATGTTGCCATCAGGATCATTGTTACAAGACACCATCACTTCACCCCGCGGACAACCTGCTGTGAAATTTTCCTGCACCGGGGTGTCATCTATTTCATCGTCACCACAGCTTACATCACCCCAGATATGGATCAGACCTAACCAGTGCCCGATCTCATGAACAGCAGTTCTGCCTTTGTTGAAAGGTGCAGCAGCGGTTCCTGTGCTTCCAAATGCATTATAACGAATCACTACCCCATCACGATCTTTGTCGGACCCGGGCGGACTTGCATAACCAACGATGCCACCCGACATCGGTCCAACCCAGATATTCAGGTATTTGTCTGCATCCCAGGCATCATGCCCGCCTGCAGCATCAAACTTTATGTTATCATTCATGGAGAATCCGGTGGTCCCAGTCTGCTTCCGTACAATACCGCTGGTGGGACGTCCATCAGGATCAACAGTAGCAAGCCGGAACTCAATATTGCAATCTGCCGCAAAAGGCTTGAAACGAGCAGGCGTATTAACGGTGTCAGCGTTAAGCCTTCTGAAGTCAGCATTCAGAATTGCTATCTGGGAATGAATCTGTGCATCCGCTATATTCTGGATATCACGATTGTAAACAACATGAACAACTACGGGGATGATGATGGTGGTTTGTGCAGGCAGATCGTCGCCGGCACCAAACATTTGTATTTGATTATCCTTTTGATTTAAGTAACGGGAAATTGCAGCATGTCTGGTAGCAAACAACGGATCATCAGCGTTCAGATCATTAAAATATTGTGAGGAAACACAATCCCGCTGTGCGAGTACTGTCAACTGCGCACCACAAATCAAAGCGACCAACACTAAGGTTCGAATCATCAGTTTTTCATTCAATGTTTCCGTATCGGATCAGGGGATGCCTACAATGATTATACCATGGCAGGATCAGGAATTCATGAGGACCGGATGGATGGTTTGCAAAGGATAGGAAGATAAGTTGGACAGGTGACCGATTGAAACGGAGGAAAAGCGCCTGAACCAATTGTAAAGTGATAAAAAAAAATTAACAAATCAAAATTCGCTGCAGGCAGTTTCTACTTTTATTTCCATTTACTTTGCCATGATCCGCTACCCATATTGATTAAAAGAAATCATGATGCGACAATCGTTTTTTTATTCCTTATTACTGTTATTTTCCCTTGCGGCCTGTGGTGATAATGAGGGCGATGCGCCTGACACCGAAACAATGGTAACTACCGGTCCGCCGCTGATTCCTTTTTCGGTGATCGGCACGCAACCACATGATATTAGTTATTTCACCGAGGGGCTGGAGTTTTATAACGGTCAGTTGTATGAAAGTTCCGGTTCGGGAACCGATCCGAATGGCGCAGGTCCCGGCCCATATCCCTCCGCATTCGGTGTAGTTGATTCGGCGACCGGGAAAGTCACTCCCAAAGTGACGCTCGACAAATCAAAATATTTCGGTGAAGGGATCACGTTTTTCAAAGACAAGGTTTATCAACTCACCTACCAGGAGAAAAAAGGCTTTGTCTATGACGCCAGGACATTTAAAAAACTGCAGGAGTTCACGCTGCCAGCACCCGAAGGTTGGGGGCTTACCCACGACACCAGTCACCTTATAATGAGTGTCGGAACCAATCAACTTTATTTCCTACACCCGGATTCGCTGAACGTAACCAATATTCTTACGGTGCATGACAACAATGGCCCGGTTACCAGCAGGCTGAACGAGTTAGAATATATTAACGGTTATATATATGCGAACGAATGGTACAGTAACTATATCGCAAAGATTGATCCGTCAAGCGGAAAGGTTGTAGGTAAGCTGGATGTGTCCCGTTTAATCAAAGAAGCCGCACAGCGTAATCCCAACGGTAATGAAATGAACGGCATAGCGTACGACAGTGTATCTAACCATATTTTACTAACCGGGAAAAACTGGCCGGTAATTTACCGGATCCGCTTACAGTAAGGGTAAGTTGCTCAGGGGCGAACTATGTAAATAAGAGAGCTGCACCGGCTTTTATCGGTTGACGCCTTGAGATTTGAAACAAGACCATTGAAAAATCCTTTCAACAGTTGTTGTTTGCTTTTGCGGTATTTCTCGCTCAGGAGACTCACATAAAAGCTGTCAAACCACATTGGTTTCATTTCCTTCAGCCGAAGATTATGCATACCCAACACTTTGCTCATGGCCTTAGGCGAGAAATGATACAAATGGATGGGCATATCATAAGCCGCCCAGTCTGCTCCATATTTTGAAGCATCATAAGAGGTATAATTCGGCACGGCAATAAATATGACTCCTGATGGTTTCAATAATTCCTTTACACGGGCTAAATACCCGTGCAGGTCATGTACATGTTCCAGTACGTGCCAGAGTGTTATGGCATCAAACTGCGCGGAATCCAGTTCAAACAGCGCCTCGGCGGGCAGCATTGTGAGCCGATACTCAGCCTGGGCCTTTTGACGCGTGGCACCATCAGGCTCAAGTGCCGTTACCTGCCAGCCTGCATTTTTCATATATGCAGCAAAGGCCCCCGCGCCGGCACCAATATCCAGTAACCGGCCGGTTTGCCTGCCGGTTGTTTTACAAATCAGCTTTTTCTTTTGTGATAAGGTCCTGTTGCGTACGATGTGATACAGTTTGTTGATCAAACCAGCACGTGTATTGGTATGGGAGATATACGCATCCGATTTATAATATGCACCAATCGATGCAGCGTCAGGCACATCCTGCGTGAATCTTAATGTGCAATCACTGCATTCATACAATTGAAACAACTCACCCGATACGGAATGATCCCTTATTTCGCTTACCTGTCGGATAGAGCCGCTGTTACATGCAGGACAATTGTCATAATGAATTATGGAGGAGGTTAAAGACATCGCAGCAGGGAACATTAGTTGTTATAAACCAGTAAATATACAACCAGTGCAATTATGCCAGCCGCGATTAACCCGTAAAGTAACCAGTTACTTTTCTGACCAGGGCGCTTTTCATTTTCATTAAGCAGACCCGTCATCTGGATGTTTGTCACTTCCCTGTCCCCTACCAGCATAGTATGAGCCGTATTTGAACGCACAATGCGTTCGGCAGGAACCGGTAACAAATGGGCTTCGATAGGCGCAAAGGTTTCAAACACCACGTCACCCGATTCGTTTTTGCTTATGGTACCAACACCGTCCCACTCTATAACCGACTCCTTTCTCAATCTTGCACCCATCTCATAGGCCCATTCGTTATACCACCTAATGGCCTCAAACTCCTGGATATTTTTAGCACGGGCAATAAATGAAAAGAAGTTTTTATCTGGTGTATCAAAAAACCTATCGAACCGGTAATGATAGCCTGGTGGCAAAATCTGCCGGTTAGTGAAGTCGGAGCGCGCCGGCGTACGTTCTATATAGATCGTACCGATACCAGGTATACAAAGACTATGATGTTGATGCAAATAACTGTTCAGAGCAGGCAACATGGCGTTTACTTTTTATTGAAGGAATAAGTAAGTCCACCAAGAATGTTGAATCCAAACACCTCGTATTGGTGCCAGCGCTCGTATTTGTTATTGAATATATTATTCAACTGAATCCAGAGATTGAAGTTTTTAGTGACTTTAAATTCTGCGCCCGCGTTGAAGTCGAAAGCGGCATCTCCTTTTGAAGGAGTTCCGTTTTTATTCCGGTATTGCGGACCGTCCCAGGAATACAACTCACTCGTTACCCAAAGATCCTTTAATAACCGGTAGCGAAGCGATACATTCAGTTCACGCGGCAGCATACCATAAGCTTTTGCGTTCTCTTTCAGTCGTGTGAAATTATTGAAAGTAACCGCACCCTTTGCACTGAATTTTTCACTTACCGTATAAGCCACTTCGCCATGTAATTGAAGAATATCGATTCGTGGCTCGTACACAACGTTAAAGGTTTTACCGTCCATAACATCGTTCACAAACAAAGGAATGTTCCGATGTTGCTGCACGCCCACTTTACCCAGGTAGCTGAAATGGTTGCCCAATGAACCCTTGATTCCCCCATAGATTTCCTGGATACGGTCATTCAGCAGCCGGGTGGTATCGAATAAACGCAGCCATGGATTTATAGAAGCAAACCGTTGATAAGATCCTTTGTCATAATAACCTATCCAACCCGCCATAAGTGTAAAACGCTGGTCGTTAGTAGTTAGCTCACCCATAATATTGGGTAGCATGTGAAATTCAGATTGATCCCATGAAGGTGTAACACCTACATTAAGATAAAGATTCGGGGTTTTTGCTATCACCGATGGCGAGACAAGAAACACATTGTTCTGCTCAACAGAATTGCTGCCAACACGCAGATTTGTAATATCAGCCGTCAGCCCCAGGTTAAATGCAAAGGTTTCTCCAAATGTTTTGGTAACCGGCACTTTTAGAACAGCATTAGCCTCCGACATGGTAGGAGAATGATTGTCTGCAAATACACTTACCCGTAATGAAGGATCATAAGTTAACCCAAATTCCGTTGGTACGGTATTGCGAAAATTTACCTTACCCTCGATGGTCTGAAATCGCTGTCTTAACTGGTCCTTTGTGAAGACAAGTGTGGTTGGCTGATAACCGTAAAGAAAATAGTCTTCACTTTTAAAACCAAGACTGCCGTTCCATTCATGGTTATTCTGGGTTTTATAAGTTACCGCACCACCAACGCTGGTTAGACTGTTTTTCTGAAAATCAAGATCACCTTTTGAGGTATAGTGCTCAGCAAACAGATTGTAAAAAGTGTTTTTACCATCACCGAAACTAAAACCCGCCTTTACATAAGGCAGGTGAACGTTACCAAAGCCAAGTTTGATATAGTTGTCAGATTTCCAGCCAGTACCCGAATCCACAGCGACAGCTACCGGTTTTAATTCGGTTGGCTGATAAGTAAACAGCAGATTCTGTGCAGGAATGTTATAATTGAGCCTGGGACGGCTGGTATCTGCTACGGGCGGGGCCGCATTGAAATTGATTTTTGACCCTTCTTTGAGCACAGGTTTAAAAGACGAAGTGATTTCGATAGTCTTCCTTTTTGTAGTATCCTGCGCAATTACACTTGTACCCGCTCCTATCATTGGAACCGCGGCCAGCAAACATTTAATGACTGAATGTATTCTCATTGTTGCATTAATTCTTTGAAAGATTTTTGTTTCCGCAATCACGCAGTTGCTACTCTATTTTGCTGCTCTTTTTTTCTTCCTCGATGGCAGTTGCCAGCTTTTTTTGCGCTTCCTGGCGAAGCGTTTCAATTTTTGCGTTGTCGACCACACTCTGGAAAGTTGCTTTTGCATTGAAGAAATCATTGCCTTTCATATACACGTCACCCAGCAGAATGTACGCCCGGGTGATCCAGTCTTCATATGAACCGGCTTTGTTGATCACTTCAAATGCAGCTTTTTCTGCATCATCAAAACGGTTCATAGTGAAATAGCAATGTGCAATTTCGTAGCGGGCTTCGGCTGCATAGGCCGATTTACTGAGAGATATGATAGTGCGGTACTGGGTGATGGCCTGATCGCACTGGTTGTTGTTTTTGAAAGAACGGGCAAGCGCCATATTCGCCAGCACCTTATCGTCGGTACCTATACCTTTTTGTGATAAAAGATCGCGTGCGTTTTCAACGGCTGCATCCCATTTCGACAACTGGTACTGGCTGCGTAATAAACCGCGCATTGCCTCCAGTCTTGTTTCCTGGTTGGAAGCAAAATCTTTCAGCTTCAGGAAGTACTTTTCTGACTTCTCATAATTCTTAAGATCGAAAAAGTTTAACCGCGCAGCATTCAGAAGTGACTTCTCACCAAATTTATGTGGCACACGGTCAGAAAGCACTTCATATCCCGCTGCGGCTTTGGCCCAGTCTTTCTGGTTAAAATATATTTCACTTTTGTAATACAATGCTTCCAGCGAAAATTTGCCCTCAGGAAATTTTGCGAGATAGTCTTCAAACTTCCTGGCAGCGGCGGGGAAATTACCGTTATTGAACTGCACTTCTGCTTCCTGGTAAGCAAGTTGATCTTCCTGTGTGCCCGAGATGCTTTTACCCATGCTCCTGGCAAAGCTTACATATTCAGAAGTTTTACCCTGGTCAATATAAATGGCGCGTGCGTTTTCGAGCGCTGCATCAGCTTCAGGCGAGTTAGGGTATTGTTTCAGCAGGCTGGTATATTGTTCCAGGGCAGCATCATTGTTGTCCTGGTTATAATACACCATACCGAGCCGCAACATAGCCTTGGGTCTCTGAACCGGGTTCGGATCGTTCACCACGTTTTTGAGATAAGGAATCGCTTCGCCAAACCTTTCGTTGACCATATAATAATTGGCTATTTCCATGTTGGCATCGGCGATCAAAGGAGATGTGGGATATTTCCTGGCGATAGAACCCAGCAGTGTGATCTTTTCTGTTCCACCAGAAGCATTCGCACCCGCTATCATGCCCTTTTGAAAAGTTGCATAATCACCGGCGGGCCATGAAAACTCAAGCACCTTGTTATACATCGCCAGCGCGCGGGAAAATTCCTTATTCATGAAATAACAATCGGCGTTGCGGATGTTAGCATCCTGCTCAAGTGGAGTTGAATTGATTTTTGGTGTGGTTACAATCTGTGCAAAGAAACCCTGGGCCTGCGGGTAATTTTCTTTTTTCAGAAAACAATATCCCAGGTTGTATTTAGCGTTGGTAGGATTTACTTCTCCGTTTATAACCGGGGATTTCAGGTAGTCAAAATAATACCTGATTGCATCATCTATCCGGTTCATACGGTAGGCAATCTCCCCTTTCCAGAATTTGACAAAAGGAAGTACCGCTGCATTGTTTGGATCTGCTTCTGCTTTAGTAAGCAAATCGTTTGCAGAAACCAACATACCATCATTGGCAAGCTCAGTGGCACGACCGTAAAGGATTTTGGCATATTGCCTGCGCGCATTCTGGGATCCCGCGGGCATTGCTTCAATCATGGTGAGAGCATCCTTGTAATTATTGGTATTGGCCAGCACATTTACCAGCAGTTCCCTTCCTTCATTGATGAGTTCAGAATTAGGATATGTCTGATTAAATTTCTGCAACTCGGTAAGTGCTACGTCCTGGAAACCTAACTCGTAGCTAAGTTTGGCATAGTTGAACATCGAGATTTCCCGTTGTTTTTCATTGCTGCTGTTAGCGGCACATACCAGGAAAGCGTTTCGCGCATTGGCCTTTTGATTTGTTTTGAGGTAAGCATCACCCAGCAGATACATAGAATGCTGCGACAATGAATCCTCTTTACCACCCAGTTGTTTGAAGCCTTCGATGGCCTTGTTCCAGTTAGATGCTTTATAATAAGAATAGGAAAGTTCATAAAGATCTTCCCGGGAAACCTTTTCAGAGTTTTTTACAAATGCCTCCAGGTATGGAAGCGCTTTTGCATATTCTCCCTTTTCAAAGTAGGCATGACCCACGAGGTGCCGCAGTTCGGTATCATGTACCTGTCTGCCGGTTTTCAATTTTTGTTCAACATAAGTCAGTGCCTGGTCCTTGTTGTTCTGGGAGTAATAAATGTTAGCGATATAATATGGAACAACTTCTTTATAGGTGGGGTTGTTTTCAACTACCCTGAACGCGGTTAATGCATCATTGTACTTTCGGTCGTTGAAAGAGATATATCCGTAGTAATAGTTCGCGTCAGTGTAATTACGATCCTTTGGCATTTGCCGGATCGCATCAAACATCGGTTTTGCCTTTGCATACTGTTTTGCCGTAAAATACGAATAGCCGAGATGAAACTTCATGTCAGCTATTTCTTCATTAGTGAGGTTTTCTATACTCACTTTTTCGTACAGATCTATTGCAGTTGCAAAATCCTGCTGGCGGTAATAATATTCAGCAAGATTGAAATTCATCATTTGTACACGGGCCGAATTGTCTTCAAGGGCTATAAAATCTTTTGCCTGTTGCACCGCTGCGAGTTCGTTTTGTCTTAATGCGCAGGCAATGGTATAATACCGTACCTCCTGGTAATCCAGGGCCTGGCTGGTTCGTTCTGCATCACGCTGCCGTAGCTGCAGATCTTTGAGTATGGGATACGCTAAACTGTATTGTTCTTTCTGGTAAAAATCCTTGGCTTGCTTTAAGTCGTTTTGAGGGTCATCGATGAATCTGGTCTGCTGGGCAAACGCAAAAACATTAAGGCCGATCAGAAATAACAGAACTGTAGTTTTTTTCATTCCAATTATCCTTAGTGAGGGTTAAACGCGGTAAAGTTTCGAATTATTTCATCCTAAACCAAACATCATTCCAAACAGCTGTGGATAAGTACCCTAATTAACAATTCGTTCTGATAAAAACGTTGCAATTCAATACCCGGGATTATATTTGCAGGCAGCTTCTTAAAACCATAAATTCTTAATCTCCTATAATGAAAAAACTATTATCCATTACCTACACGCAGGGAATGTTCAATCTTTCCATGTTCCTGCTTCGCGTCGGATTCGGGATGCTTATGTTACCGCACGGTTACGACAAGCTGGTGAAATTTGCCAGGATGAAAAACACCTTTATCAATTTTATGGGTATAGGGTCAACCATGTCTTTGTCTTTAACCATCTTTGCGGAGTTTTTTTGCTCCATGTTCCTGATCATTGGATTATTCACACGCTTAGCAACGATCCCACTCATTATAAATATGACCGTAGCCGTTGTATTGGCACACAACAAAGATGTTTTTGGAGAAGGCGAACACGCAGCCATGTACCTTATAGGCTTCCTGGTAATTTTACTGGTGGGTCCGGGCAAGGCCAGTGTAGACGGTATGATTAACCGATAAATTATGTATCAACACGAAACAAAGATCCGGGTTCGTTACGCAGAAACCGACCAGATGAACGTGGTTTACCACGGCAACTATGCACAGTATTTCGAAGTAGCCAGGGCAGAATCGATCCGCGACATGGGGCTTACCTATCGCGATATGGAACAGATGGGGATCGTAATGCCTGTTGTTGAATGGACCGCGAAATTCTTACGCCCTGCTCATTATGATGAACTTCTGACGATCAAAACTATTTTGAAAGAATTACCTGTAGCGCACCGCATTGAATTTCACCAGGAGGTGTATAACGAAAGTGGCAAACTGCTGACTACAGGCAAGGTAGTGCTGTATTTTATCAACGCGGCCACGCGCGAAAAAAGTTCAATGCCCGATAAATTGCGCGAACAACTTGCTGTTTATTTTCAATAGAAAAGGCCGCAGCTATTTAAGGCAATCAAGCACCCTGAACATTTTATTTACCACAGCGGAGGAGCTGCCTTCATAATTATTTACCACGATTGCAAAACTGTAAGTCTTTCCCGCAGCGGAAGTGTGGTAACCTGTATAAGCACGTGCACCATTGATCGACCCGCTTTTCATCTTCATACCATTGAACACGGGCAGTGCATCATAAAACGCTTTGAACCAGCTCTGGTTTTTTGCGTATTGTAACACCCTTACAAGTGCCGCGGTGGTTACCCGGTTCTGGGGTGATAACCCGCTGCCATCAGCGATATTTATTTGTGATGATGGGATACCCTTTGAAATCCAAAACTTCTTTACCAGGTCAATACCCGTTTCTGCATCATAGATCCCGGATTGTTGTAAAGCAATGGTTCGTACAAAAGCTTCACCATAAAGATTGACGCTTTTCCGAAGGAACCAGTACACCAGGCTATCCATCGAAGGCGAACGATAAGTAAACGAAACACTATCTGCACCTCTTTGGCTGGCCGGCATCACAAAAGCACCATGAATAGTATCTACCTGAACTCCCGTTCCAACCAATACCCTGCGAAGTTCAGATAAACAGCTAAATGCCGGATCGGGCATTGATCCGCTGATAGAAAACGAACCGCGTGAAGGAGGTATCGTACCTCTCACAATGGCTTCCTTCGCAAATGGAGCGGTATATACAAAAGCATTATCGCCCGATCCCGGTTTCCCGGCGGTTACAAAATTTTTGAATAAAAGGTGATCCTGGGCAGGTTTGATTCCCGTGATTGCCGTAGTGTCGCCCGATTTCGAAGATCTGAAGATAATGTCGTACTGGTTTTCGTTCCAGTTTAATCCTGCCGTTCCCGCACCGTAATAATTGCCCATATCCTGCCAGATATAGCCATCCGGCAAGTGGACATCCATTTTTCCACCGGCCACCGAACCGGCAGGTCCTGTCGCATACATTCCTTTCCAGTGAATGTTTTTACCGCTGTTCACTATAAAACGGCTCCATTGCTGCAGCAGTTGCGGTGCAGCAGATGCAGTATAGCGCCAACTTCCCAGCGACGGATCGCCGGATCCTGCCAATTCTATCACACCAGTGCCGCCACCATCTTTTGCATCAGATTTATACAGGTTCAACTTCGTATTATAACGATAGTCGCTTCCCAAAATCGAAAGCGCAGCAGCAGCGGTGATCACTTTCTGAGTGCTTGCCGGGGCGACCCCGATGCGGCTGTTTTTTTCAAAAATGACCGAGCCGCTTGCCTGGTCAACAATACATATACTCACAAGCGCTGCCTGCAACTGCGCATCGTTTTCTAACTGGCTCACCGCTGCACTCAGTTTTGAAACGACCGACTGGCCACTTGAACCCGCCATCATGAGACAACTTATTACCAGCAAACAAACTTTTTTCATACTCCAGGCATTATTACTTTACACACTCAAAATTATAACCATTGAGTCAGAAATCGATTACTGCATCTATTATAACCATTGGTGATGAACTATTGATCGGCCAGGTGGTAGATACCAACTCAGCATGGATGGCAAAAGAACTCAACAACCACGGTATATGGTTAAAGCGACGCGTTGCGGTTGGAGATAACAAACAGGATATCATACATGCCCTTAGTGAAGAAAGCCGTGATGCGGACATCATATTGATTACCGGCGGACTGGGTCCGACAGCCGATGATATTACCAAGCCGGTGCTTGCGGAATATTTTGGGGGAAAACTGGTAGTTAATGATAAAGCACTGGAAAATGTAAAACGCATCATTGCGAGGATACCGGGCAGACCAGTGCTGGAACGCAATCTTAAACAAGCCGAAGTGCCCGATGTTTGCACGGTGATACAAAACAAACGCGGCACGGCGCCTGGAATGTGGTTTGAAAAAGACGGGAAAATCTTTGTTTCAATGCCCGGTGTTCCGCATGAGATGCAGGGCATGATGACAAGCGATGTACTGCCTAAATTGAACGGCTTTTTTAGAATGCCATTTATAAGACATCGCACGCTTATGCTTGCTGAGATCGGGGAATCATTTGTCGCCGAACATATCCAGGGCTGGGAGCAAGCATTGCCGCCTCATATAAAACTGGCATACCTGCCAAACTATGGCCTTGTTCGGTTACGCCTCACCGGTACACTTGATGATGATACTACGCTCAACCAGTCGCTGGATGAACAATTTTTTCAGCTCAAAGAATTGGTTAAACAATGGCTGGTGACTGACAAAGATGAAAACATGCAGCAGGTAGTTGCAGGAATACTGAACCGCAGGAAGAAAACACTTGGCACTGCTGAAAGCTGCACGGGTGGCTATATCGCCCACGTCCTTACAGCCGAACCTGGTGCTTCTTCTTTTTACAAGGGCAGCATTGTCAGCTATAGCAATGAAATAAAGGAACGACTGCTGCAGGTGGAACAAAATACATTAAAAACCCAGGGCGCAGTAAGCGAACAAACGGTAAGGGAAATGGTGAATGGTGCGCTTACACAATTAAATACGGATTATTGTATTGCGGTTTCCGGCATTATGGGGCCCGATGGCGGATCTTTAGAAAAGCCCGTTGGAACAGTATGGGTGGCAGTTGCAAGTCGTGAAAATATCAAAACCCAGAAATTTCATTTTCGTTTTAACCGCGCAAGAAATATTGATCTGACGGCAAATTTTTCGTTGAATCTTTTACGCAGATTGTTACTTGAAGAAGGGGATTGAAACCAGTAAACAGGAAATAATTACCTTTGGCCGGTTGGTTGGACATTCATCAACAGAATTATAAAATTTCATCAGAATATGGCTTTAGTTGATCTGGTAATGCCAAAGCTTGGAGAGAGTATAATGGAAGCGACCATTCTGAAATGGCACAAGCAACCGGGCGACCCCATCGGTGCGGACGAAACCGTACTGGAAATTGCTACGGATAAGGTAGACAGCGAAGTACCATCAACTACCGAAGGCGTTCTGGAAGAAGTTTTGTTCCAGGTGAATGATGTTGTGCCCGTAGGAGCAGTGATCGCAAAAATAAGAACCAACGGTACAGAAGCGGTATCCGCGCCCACCAACCACATCACTAAAATTGAACAACCGGTAGTTACTCCTCAGCCGCAACCAAGGGCAGCTCAACCGGTATCTGGTAATCGTTTTTATTCACCGCTTGTGCTGAACATCGCATCCAGCGAAGGCATTTCGATGAGTGAACTTGAAAACATCCCCGGCACCGGTAATGAAGGACGGGTTACCAAAAAAGATATTCTTTCTTTTGTCGAACAAAGAAAATCCGGTGCTGCGCCACAGGCTGCGGTTCAACAAACGGTTCAACCCGCAGCTTCAGTAACACAACCGGCTATCAGTCAGAACGCGCCATCTGTTTATAGCGGGAACAACGAGATCATCGAGATGGATCGCATGAGAAAACTCATTGCGAAACATATGGTGGATAGCAAACGCATCAGCCCCCATGTTACAAGTTTTACGGAAGCAGATGTTACCAATCTTGTTCAATGGCGTGACAGGATAAAAAAAGACTTTGAAAAAAGAGAAGGCGATAAGATAACGTTTACACCGCTGTTCATAGAAGCGATAGTAAGATGTATCAAAAAATATCCATGGCTCAACAGTAGTGTGGAAGGTGATCAGATCATCGTTAAAAAGGATATCAACATTGGTATGGCCACTGCCCTTCCCAATGGCAACCTGATAGTTCCTGTTATTAAAAATGCGGATCAGTTAAACCTGGTTGGTCTGAGCAAACAGGTTAATACTCTTGCAAACAGCGCCAGGACCGGCAAACTTCGTCCGGATGATACTTCCGGTGGAACATTCACATTTACGAATGTGGGCACCTTTGGCAGCCTGATGGGCACGCCAATCATTAATCAGCCGCAGGTAGCAATACTTGCAGTTGGCGCCATTAAAAAGCGTCCTGTTGTAATTGAAACTGCACAGGGAGATTCAATCGCTATCAGGCATATGATGTACCTGTCAATGTCGTATGACCATCGCATTATCGATGGTTCACTGGGAGCAACGTTTTTGAATGCTGTCGCAAAAGAACTTGAAAATTTCAACCCGCAAAGGGAATACTGAGTACATGGGTCAGGAGCAATAGCATGGGTAATGACGCTCTGTTACAATAGCAAGCAGTCTTGTTAAGGCGTTGGGCGCCCATATTTCTGCGTACCCAGCGTTGCCCTGCCACCACCGCGTTTTATTGTCAGGATAAACATGTTGTCATAAACGGCTTCAGAAAGATCCCCAGGGATTAATTGTTTACCTGCCAGCAGATTGACCACATCATCGACCGTATTGCTATGTCCCACCACTACGGTATTTTTTTTCGCGCTTTTTATTGCTGCAATCAAACTGCTATCGGGCCGGGCACTATAGGGTGTGGTCTGAATATTGAGATATGATGCAAGAGGCGCCACAGTTTGCATGGTCCGTTTTGTACGGGTGGAATAAACTGCCCTGATCTTTTTGTCCTGCAGCGTTTGTTTGAGATCAGCACTGCGTTGCATGCCCGCATCGGAAAGCGGTGGGTCATTCGCCGGAGCGGCGGCTTTCTCCGCATGGCGGACAACATAGACCTTATAACTGCAACCAGTAAGCGCGGTCGCTGATAAAATCAAAATCAGGGAATATTTCATTCTATTATTTTTTGTTGTAAATTCAGAATAGAGTCAGATCCTTTTATATCATTTAAAGCAATACGCCATGAAAACACTTTCTGAAACCTGGTTTGCTGATGGTTACATCGATTTCGAACTGAAGAAATACACGCTTCTCGCCTACCTGCAGCAGATAACCCAACACTTCAATGAAAATAAGCTTTACCCTCAACTTTCAGACATAATCTTTCATTATAATAATCTCGCAGCTTTTCGTGAAAATAAAAAATACCTGCAGGAACAATTTCCTAAAAAACTTACAGGCATACAGATAGAAAAACTTCAACTGCTGTATGAACAAATGATTGAAGATGATGACCTGATGAAAGAGCTGGAGGATATTATCACTTATGCAACAGATAAAATGAAAAAAGCTATCAGCAGCGGCACGGAGATTTACGAGTTTGTTGAAGACAAACTGAGTGTGTTCCCGGTCGGCATTTTACCTCTTAAGATCAATGAAGGTTATTTTTTCCTGAGTGATGGTGCCGCACGTGAAACGCGCGCATACAGATACCGGTTAAGCATATTTGAGAAACATGATGAAAAGTACCGGGCAATAAAAACGGAGTACATCGATCAATGGCAAAGAAACATCGTTAACACTTATGAAAACATCAAAGCGGAACTGATGCGCCAGCACAAATATATGGACCATCCTGCCGTGTATTCAATTGAAACTTCATTAAGTTTCCCGGTCGACGAAACCCTGTTACCAGTTGCGAAGCGTACCCTGGTTCGATACATCTCTCAAAATGCAGCCTGATAGCAGGTTAATGCGGAGTGATACGCATTGAGTACGCATCACTCCGCAAGGCTTAAAACGCTTTCTTTTCTTCGGTAGTCAACTCTGTGCCAAAATCGATGCCCTTAGCTACAGCAGGAACACCTTCGCTCAACCATTTTGGTGCAGGGGCGCCCTTCAGATAATGATCAAAGTACTGGGCCAGCCTGATGCTTAAATCTTTTCGATTTCTTCTTTGTACCAGGTTATGATCTTCTCCATTGTACTGCAACATCCAAACCTTCTTGTTCAGCCTGCGCATGGCGGTGAACATCTCGATACCCTGGTACCATGGCACTGCACCATCCTCGTCGTTATGCATAATCACCAATGGTGTTGATATCTTATCCGCTTTAAACAACGGTGAGTTTTTGATATACAGATCAGGTTTTTGCCAGATGGTTGCACCAATGCGGCTCTGTGTGCGTTCGTACTGGAATTGCCTGTTCATTCCTGTACCCCAGCGTATACCGCCGTATGCACTCGTCATGTTCGCCACAGGGGCACCTGCCCAGGCAGCAGCAAACATTTTTGTTCTTGTTACAAGATAAGCGACCTGGTAACCGCCCCAGCTCTGACCCTGGATGGCCATCTTAGTGGAGTCTACCCAGGGAAACCCCGCCATCATACGCGCGGCAGATACTACCGCATTGTAAGCACTTTCGCCTGGTTCGCCATCCTTGTAATGAATATTGGGATCCATCACGATATAACCATTGCTTACAAAATAAGGGATGTTTACCGTTGAGGCACTCGGCGCCGGGGCTTTATAGGTATACAAACCATCTGCGTTCTGTTCATAGAAATAAAATATCACCGGGTACTTTTTCTTTGGATCAAAGTTTTCCGGTTTATAAATTATGCCTTCAGACTCCTTGCCATCAAACATTTTCCATTTCACAAGTTCCGTGGTCAACCAATTGTATTCTTTTTGTTGCTGGTTGATATCACTTAGCTTTTTATAATTGATGAGGTCAGTGGTAGCATACACGTTGGGTGATTCCTGGGGTGACATTCTGCCGACCAGGTACACTTCAGCGGCTTTTGCTTTCAAAGGCTGAACATTGCTAAAAGCTCCCATGATCTTTTTTTCAGGTTCACCCGGTGTGCCCAGCATTTTTGTAAAGTAACCGGAGTGCTTATTGTTCCTGTTAAAAGCGTCCAGCAAAAGCAGTTGATCGGTTTTAAGAAAACGTTCTTCCCGGTCAGTTTTTACATATTTCAGCACGATCCGGTTTTTCCGGCCGTAACCTCCTGTGACGTTTATCGGCGCTATCAGATCGTTCGGATCCAGTTGCCAGATATCATACCTGTCGTTCACCAGAATTGCTTTGTCATTTTCCAACCATCCAATAGTGCCGAAGGACGGTGGATCATCAGGATGATCATCTTCATCGTCATATAAAGGCACACTGACTTTCTTTGAAATATTTTTTGTGCCACCAGTGTTGACATTGTAAGCAAAATAGTTTTTTGCAACACCATCATACCAGGTTACAAAATTGCCTTTTGGAGACACTGTGAATAAACCACGGTGAGCCGATTTTATCAACTTGCGTGAGCCATCTTTCATTGAGATGACATAGGCCGACTGGCGCGCAAAGCCCTGCCACTGGGTTTCGATCCGGTTACCGCTTGATGAGTTCGCAATTACATAATCCGCATTGCCTTCATCAACAAGCGTAATATTCTCTGCATCCGGGGCACCAAGAGGCAGCACTTTTTTCTGATCTGCGACCAATACTGCGAGGTACGACCTGCCAAGTTCGTTTCTGAGTTGTTTTAATTGTTGAGGTTGCAGGTAGTCATCATTATAATGCCAGATATCCAGTTTCGCAGTTTCAAAATCTGGTTTAGTTGTGTCTTTTGGCGCACGTATAGGTGCAAGTCCAAAAAATAACTTGTTCCCATCAGCGCTGAATCGTGGCATGGCACTGTCACTGATAGTATAACCACTGGTAACGCCTTCTGTACTTTTATCTGCACGCATTACCGCGCTATCCATTCCAGGCTTATAGTGATATAGTTTCGAAAATTTCTGCAAGGCTTTTGCCGAGCTGTCGCGCTCTGCCATAAATGCCAGTTGCGTGCCTTCATTATCTAATGCAAAACCCCGGGCTTCGTTGAAATGTTTCAGCACAGTATCGGTCCTTCCGGCTTTCAGGTCAATCCACAAAACCAAAGCGTTCACAGCATGGTCATTGTTTTTTCGACTGGTTTCCAACACCAATACCTTTCCGGTTTTATTAAACAGGTAATCGTTTACCAGCAGGATTTTTTGTTCCTTTCCTGTAGCAAGGTTACGAAGCACGAGCTCTGCGCCCTCTTCTACACGTTCGTTTGCCCTCGGCGTATTTCGTGTATTTCTTCCTTTATCGAGAATAGCCAGACCAGCTTTTTGAGCTTCGTTTGCTTTGTTGCGGATGCTGTCGGCAATGCGCGCAAGACTATCAGCCATCTTCAACAGATTGCTGATCTGAGTCACGGAGTCAGGTTTGACTGCCGGCCGCGGAACTGAAAGATTTTTCTCAAACAGATAAGCCACCCATGGCTCAACACCTTCGGCAGCAAGTTTAAATGAACGAACCGCAGCTATCCTCGTCACGCTGTCTTTACCCAATTCAACAATACCCAGGCTGTCTTTCGGCATCTCGGGCGGTGTTTTTTTCTTAATTCTTGCATCACGCACTTCTTTGTACAATGGACGGATTTTAAAAACAACATAACGGCTATCGCCGGAGATACTGGCGCCAAAACCACGGGGCACCAGCTTTTTGTAGGAGTTATCAGTTGCCTGGATAACAAGTGTCCCATCGCCCTCCTGCGGTGTTATGGCATACACTACATACTTACCATCGCTGCTTATCGCGCGTTCGCCAATATTTTCCCAACCGTCATAAACAGAATGATCAAGTGCTTTTTTTTGGGCAGTAAGTGATAAAGAAAATACACAGAAAAAGAAGAACAGCAATGTACATCTCATTAGTAGCAGTTTTGAATCTTAAAGATAACGAACCGTCTAGCAATCAGTGCGATTTTTGCAGCGACAGATGCCGGAAGCTTTAAGTAACCGGAACTGTGAGGGGAATATAACGTAAGGGTAAGCGGGCCTACTTAGATTTGATAAGCACCTCGTCATTTTTGCGGGAGCCGAGCTCGTCGGGTGAAATGTTTTTGACGCGTTTGCGGTAGTCTTTGAACAGGCTGTGCCAGCGAAGTTTCAGAACACCGAGTATGCCTTCTTTTACGATACCCTTGTGCATTTTTGAAACACCATATTTCCTGTCCTGGAAGATGATAGGCACTTCACGGATCTTGAAACCAAGTTTCCAGGTGGCAAACTTCATTTCTATCTGGAATGCATAACCGAGAAAACGAATCTCGTCCAGGTTAAGTGTTTCAAGCACTTTGCGGCGATAACAAACAAAACCTGCAGTGGTATCTTTAACAGGCATCCAGGTTATGAGCCTGGTATATAAAGACCCTCCTTTGGAAAGAAATATCCTGTCGCGTGGCCAGTTAACGGTACCTCCCCCACGAACATATCTTGAACCAATAGCCATATCGGCGCCCCTGTTTTTACAGGCATCGTATAGACGCAATAAATCTTTTGGATTGTGTGAAAAATCGGCATCCATTTCAAAAATAAACTGGTAGCCGCGCGCAAGACTCCATTTGAATCCATAGATATATGCGGTACCCAGACCCAGCTTGCCTTCGCGCTCTTCAAGAAAAAGCTGCCCCTGGTACTGCTGTTGCAGTGAACGCACCATATCGGCGGTACCATCGGGTGAACCATCATCAATCACAAGTACATGAAAGGGATGTTCGAGGGCGAAGATGGCAGAAACGATCTTAACGATGTTTTCCTTTTCGTTATAAGTTGGTATGATGACAATATTTTCCAATCGATGGCCTTCGTTGATTATCTAAAATACAATTTTTAACCCGTCAAACTCTAACTTAAACCGAATAAGATATTAGCCCTTTTTTAACAGACTACGACTAAGAATTTCTGTCAGTTTTTGTTTGGTATGAAGCGGGAAATCGCCTTTCATCATCCAGTCATAATACTGCGGTTCGGCCTTCAGCACATCTGCCACGGCGCGGCCCTTATGTTTCCCGAAATTGAATACCTCTATACCGTTTTCAAACACCATCCGGCGGGCAAGATCCACTACAAGATCCTCACCGATACATTTAAGCACACTGTCGATGGTGTTACCAAGCTGGGGATAGCGCTGGATCTGCGACTCAAGTATATCCCAGGTGGCGGATGCATCAGCTTCCGCACTATGCGCGTCTACCAGTACCTTATCACAATAAAACTTGTAAGCCGCACCAAGGGTTCTTTGTTCCATCTGGTGAAAGATCTTCTGGACATCAAGAAATTTTCGCCCGTGTGTATCGAAGTCAAGACCCGCACGCAAAAACTCTTCTGCCAGCATTGGTATATCAAACCTGTTTGAGTTGTAACCCGCCAGGTCCGCGTTATCCAGAAACTGTTTTATTTCATTTGCCACCTGTTTGAAGGTTGGTGCATTTTGAACCATCTCATCAGTGATACCATGAAATTCCGTTGAAGACGGCGGAATGGGCATACCCGGATTGATCAGTTTCCTTTTTACAGTTTTCTTACCATCGGGCATGATCCTGATGATCGCTATTTCAACGATGCGGTCGGCACTCAGGTTTATTCCGGTAGTTTCGAGATCTATTACGGCCAGTGGCTTCGACAATTGTAACATGCAGCGTGTTGTATTATTATGTAAGTCAGGCTATCGGCCCGCAGTTTATCATAGAAGTCAGCTGAAATTTTTACTGGCTCTTTCTGCAAAGGTAAGCATATCCAAGCCATCATAATTGCCTGAGCTCATTAATAAAACGCTTGCATCCTGGTAGTCCTGTGACTGTAACCAGCTCTCTAACTGCGCTTTGTTGTCAAACACCTGCAAACCTGCTTTCCCGAAACCGTGCTTCACTGCACTAACAGGCAGATCGGGCATACGTTTAAGCTCCAGCGCATGTTTGGAATAAAATACGGCTGCAATGTCCGCCTTATCCATGACATGCTGATATTCTTTCATGAAAGCTTCGTTAAGACTACTATAGGTATGCAACTCAAGAACGGCGATCAGCTTACGTTGGGGATATTGTGCCTTTACAGCCTCAATGGTAGCCTTTACTTTTGAAGGGGCATGGGCAAAATCACGATAAACATTTGTTGATTTACCCGTTGACAGCATTTCGAGACGTTTTGAAGCGCCGCCAAACCCTGCTATTGCATTTACAAAGGCGGTTGCGTCAACACCCAGTTCACGGCAGGCTAGCCAGGCAGCATTCATGTTCAAAAGATTGTGATTACCGAATACTTTGAGCTTTCCTTTTGCGCCGCCAAGCTCAATACTTGTTACACCATCCTGAATTTCATGTGCCGGAATACTATAAGGCTCATATCTCAAATCGGCTCTCCGGTTCTGCTCAACAAGTGTTTTTAAAGTTTCATCCGTTTCATTGTATATCAGCACACCTCCTGGTTCAATCATGCTGATAAAAATGGTGAACTGTTCAAGATAAAAAGGGAAGGTTGGAAAAACATTGATATGATCCCAGGCGATACCTGTGAGAATAGCGATATGCGGATACAAAAAATGGAACTTGGGTCTTTTCTCTATCACGCTCGCCGGATATTCATCTCCTTCGCAAACAATTACCGGTGCATCTGTGATGTTTACAGATTGGCTGAACCCTTCCAGTCTTGCTCCTACAAGATAATCGAATGCACGGTCGTTTTGTTTGAGCGCATGCATGATCATCGCGGTAGTGGTTGTTTTACCATGACTTCCCCCTACCACCACCCGTGTTTTTTGAGTGCTCTCCTTATAAATGTATTCAGGGAAAGAATATATTTTAAGTCCAAGACTTCGCGCCTTTTCAAGCTCTGGATTATCGGCCTTTGCATGCATTCCCAAAATCACAGCATCAAGGTCGTTGGTAATTTTTTCGGGGAACCAACCCTGCCGTGCAGGTAATATCTGTTTGGCAGAAAGATTGGAAAGAGCGGGTTCAAAGATCTCATCATCGCTGCCGCTTACGTCATAGCCCTTTCCTTTGAGTGCGATCGCAAGCTGATGCATAACACTGCCGCCAATCGCTATAAAATGTACCTTCATTCAATATCGGATTTAGATCTAAAAGTATTTAAGCACAGGTGATTAGCAAAAAAATTATAACAATCTTACCCGGGGTACTTGCATTTTTGATTTATTCTGTGTTATTTTGATCCACTGCTATCCAATCCGACAGAAATCTCCGTTAATACCTACCCTTTTCAAAACGTTTTATTACCTGCGAAACTTACCTTTCGTGACCCTCTCCGTGTTCCTCTGAATCGCCAAGGTGATCGTTAAGCCCTGCTACCGGCTTATCTCTAAACGTTAAATACCACAAAAATGAAAAGGACACTAGTTATCATTCTGCTTGCTATCTCAATTACATGTACTGTTACTTCATGTGTATCATCACGAAGCGGTTGCGCAAGCACCCAGGGGCTTTCGGGATACAGATAATCTGATAACCAGCGGTTACGGTTATACTGTAGCCGCTGGTCAATTTTATTTACGCGGATAAAAATACAGGCGTACAGATGAAGCAAAACCTTTCTCACTCAGTGTGAAAAAGCCCGAGTTGTCATTTGCAAAAGTTATTGCCTCCCCTTGTGGCTCTACCTGGTATGCCACGGGTACAGGCTTGATGTTTATAAAGTCCTGGAGCGGCTGGCCCGGCCCAAGTTCATACAAATTCACGTCAGAATAGGTTTTCACCAGCAGTTCGGTTCTGCTGCCCGAGAGGGCCGCACTCACAACACCGTTGTAGGGCAACGTTCCTATATACTTTGCGGTATTTACCTGGTCGAGGCTATATCCCGCATCTATTTTGTAAACCCGGCTTAACGTGTCGCGTTTGGTGATAATATAAATGCTAAGGTCCGTATCATCTACAAAAAAAGCTTCAGAATCATGTGAGCCGTCAGGATACCGGAAGCGGATCTTAGAAATGTTTCTAACAGTATCAACTGTTAATGATGGTTCAGGAAAACGGTATATGATGTAGTCATTTCTCGACTGACCGTTATCACCACAATCAGATATATAGATATAATCCAGTGCTGCATCGGGACCTTTAGCGAGTGTCATATCTTCCCAGTCGCGATTGGTGATATTAGCAAGAAAAACAGTTTTTAATACTTTCCCATCATGACCCGCCAGGAATATCTCGGTGGGATTCCCGCTATCTTCATGCACCCAGAGATACCCCTGGTTAATGCGACTGTCTGCAATCCCCGAAGTCTCGCTGATCGCCTGTGGCTGCAGGTTAACGGGAACAGGTACTTTAAAGATTTCTGCGACCGCCACAGACGGAGTTTTGTGACAGGAAGCCAGATACAACAAGGTACACACCACCAGTGTGCCGGGAAAGTAGAGTTTGAGGGTCTGCCAGGGCATATCCTAATCTAACGAAAAAAAACTGAAAATAATATCTCATGTTGGAATGTAGAAACAATTCCACGCCGCTCCTCGCCGAAAATCAGATTTGAGGTGAGGTATACCATATTCACCAGACCTGACCGGCCCTGAAAAACAGGCTTGAGATTTGTTTCAATTTCAGTTAAACTACTATTTATGGCTACACACGCTGATGCAAATACAAAGACCGAAATGACTACGGTAACTTCTGTTCTTGAAAAATTAAGAATGAAGAAGATGGATAACGAGTTTAGACTGGAGAATGGTAAATTTCATGCGAACCGGGGCAAAAGTTATTCAGCCGATGAGCTTACAATTATCAAAACCTTCCGTTTCGAAGGAGAATCAGATCCTTCAGACAATGTGATAATCTATATAATTGAGGCAAATGATGGTTTGATAGGTTACAGCATGGATGCCTATGGCGTTTATAGTGACCATTCCGAGGAAGAGGGATATGACAACTTTATCCGCCAGATCCAGGTTGAGAACCGCGATGAACAGCTCATTTTCGAGATCTGATCAGAATCAATTTATGGTTGTGGAAAATACACTGGCCGCCGGTTTGGCGGCCTTTTTTTGCAAATACTACCACTCTAAAATTAACAATGTCATGTACGGACAAAAAAATCCCCTGTAAGAATACAGGGGAATAACCAAAACTAACTGCTTATGAGAAAAAGATAAATGTCTTTGTATTGTTCATTCAAAGTTAATCAAGAACAATGCCATAGGAAAGAGCAATTCTACGGATCGTTTAAAGTAAAATTACTGTGGGTTATCAGTTAAGCAGAAGTTCGATCACCGGAATTTCGAAACCCGGTTTTATTACAGGCAAACTCAATATCAGATCGCCGCCATCCGTCCGTTCCTGTTTATACCCATGGCCAACTCCTTCCGACACGCGCACTTCGGAACCATCGTGTAAAAACTGCGCATACTTCACCTTTCCTTTCATACCTGGCAAAACCAGTTGCTGTAAAGGATAATCTAACATATGCACGTACAATTTTTTGGCTGCCGGGTTATAAGTAAGCAAGCAGTTGTCGGGTGTTGTAAAACCATCGGCCTGCGTACATCCATAAATTGAACGATCGTTATAGGCCATCCACTCTCCCATCTTCGCCAGTGCAGATTTGGCCCTTGTGTCGAACGACCCACGTGCTGTTGGTCCAACATTTAATAAAACATTACCGCCTTTGCTGACGGATTCAATTAACAAGGTAAGAAGTTGTTTATTGTCCTTCCAGGTGTTTTCATCCCGGTAATAACCCCACGAACCAGAAAAAGTCTGACAGGTTTCCCAGGCAACTCTTTTCCCGTTTTCTGTTGGCCATTCCGCTACCTTGTATTGCTCCGGCGTTACAAAATCACCGCCGTCTTCGTATTCTTTCAGATCAAGGCGGTCATTAACTATTATCTCCGGCTGAAGTTTGCGAACCATTTTGATCAGGTTCACGGCATCCCAATCCTTATTGCCTTTCCCATCCTGTCCCGGATAGGAAAAATCCATCCATAGCAGATCGATCTTACCATAGTTGGTGAGCAATTCAGCTACCTGTTTATGCAGGTACTCACGGTATCGGGCCATGTCTTTGCCTTTATTCAATGCAGCATACTGAGAGGAGTTGTTTACACGCTGGGGGTGAACACGATCTATGGTGAAGTCGGGATGGTGCCAGTCAATTAATGAATAATAAAAACCCACCTTCAGCCCTTCCGCGCGGAAGGCATCAACAAACTCGCGTACAAGATCGCGACCTGCCTGGGTTTTCGTGCTTTTGTAGTCAGTAAGTTTTGAATCAAACAGGCAAAAGCCCTCATGGTGTTTTGAGGTAAGCACCGCGTATTTCATCCCGGCTTCTTTAGCCATCCTGGCCCATTCCTTTGGACGGAAAAGATCAGGATTGAAATTATCAAAGTATTTCTGGTAGGCCGAATCAGTGATTCGTTCGTAGTTTTTGATCCATTCATGCCGTGCAGGCAATGAATACAATCCCCAATGGATAAACATTCCGAACCGGTCATGTTGCCACCAGGCAAGTCTTTTAGATTTTTGTTCCTCGGTTTCGTTAAAGATTTTTTTTGACTGAGCTGATACGGGGGCGGTTAAAATTACCAGCAGAACCACAAGCAATGTTTTGTTCATATAAGCATCTCGTTTTGAAGTCTAAGATACTAATATGCAAAACACAAAAAAGTTCACGCATTTTGAAGGTTCACAAGCGGCAACCTGTTTTCTACGGATGGCCAGCATTCGGCCAGTGACATGTTTTTCAACAAACCCTGGTGATAATGTAATGTACAGTTTTCCCCCGCTGCAAAACGGCCGGTGTACACCATATAGTTCTTATAATGCTGAAAATAACCGATCAGTACGGTACTGTTTGTACCAAGCGCATTTGCGAAATGCGCAAAACCGCTTTCAACTCCAATAAAAAGTTTCGCACCCTTAATGATATATGCTATCTGCTGCAAACTATACCTGGAGGTAAGATCATGAAAACGTGGAGATGAATTTGAGATGATAGATGAAAGTCCAATTTCAACAACATGCAATCCCGGATGTACCGTCAATAGTTTTTCAACCAGTTGATTCCAGCCTTCAGGGCTCCAGTTTCGTTCTGCATCATTTGCAAGCGGATGAACGACAATATACTCGTACGGTAACTTTATTTTATCACGTGTATCAGGTGACAAATAAAAATTGGGGGCATCCTGCTCAGGGTATTTAAGACCTGCAGTTTTTACAAATACATCAAGCAGGCTGCCCTTATCAAGATAGTTGAAGATATCGATTCCGGAATTATTGTTATTCTTATTCGTGATCTTGTATTTCCTGCACGATCTGCCTTTTAAATGAAGATCGTGAACAACCAGCCGGTGAGCCACCATCTTTTTAAGCAAAATCCATTCTGTAATGCAGGTCACCGTAAGTACATGATCGAGGGATGGATTGTATTTAAGGATGTCACTGAATTTTTCATTAACACACCAGATGATACGTGCGTTGGGATTATCTTTTCGAAGTTGCCGGGCGACAGGCTCAGCCGCAACTATGTCACCCATGTGTTCGGTTAAATTGATAAGAATTGTACCGGTATGCGTCGCTTTATTTTCTGCAAGAAGAAAACGTAAATTTTGCCACAGAGATTTGCGCAGGGCATGGTCTTTAAGGAGAATACTGGAGAATACGCTCAGATAGTTCAACATGATTTGTTTCGTGTTTTACTGCCCGACGGCAGTGAAAGCGAGCCATTGATTTGCAAGGTAATCAACAAGGCCTGAATTTTAAATAAAGGAGATTGATTTTAACCGGACTTAACAATTTCACCACACGATCTCCCATTTACCTTCCTTATCAATGCCATAGGTTAACCCATTGCTCATGAGGTGTGTAGCACGACCGGTTTTATCAAAAACCGTGTTCTTTTCATACACCGGAATACCATTGTTTTCCCTGGTCAGGTATACGGTGAGCGCCTGCATACTTGCCGGAACATCGTGCAGCCATTGCTCATCACTTTCTCTTACAAACGCCTGTGACATAAACTTTTTGATGGAGGATGCAAATATTATTCCGTTCGGGCGGCCGTGATGACACGGTAATCCCCCCGCCAGTGTATCAATGCAACGGAAGGTCAGGATACACAAGTAGTTCAGTGGGAAGATTAAAGACTGATCGGGAATACTTAACTTGTATTCATAAGTTAACTTTAACAATTGTACATGAAGCACTTCATCTCTCTGCTTTGTTTTTCCTTACTGATTTCAGGAAGTATTGCTCAATCAACCCAAAAACCGCCGCTGCATGGGAAACACTGGATGGCTATAACAGGCAAACCGCTTGCAGCCACCGCGGGTGCAATGATCTTTCAAAGAGGGGGAAATGCAGTAGACGCGGCATGCGCCATGCTTGCGGCAACCTGCACCATGTGGGATGTGCTTAGCTGGGGAGGTGAAACGCAAGCGCTCATCTATAATCCGAAAACTAAAAAGGTCATTGCCATCAATGCTTTGGGGGTCGCTCCAACAGGCGCTACGGTTGACTTTTTCAGATCAAAAGGCTACAACTTTCCGCCTGAGTACGGCCCATTGGCAGCGGTAACCCCCGGCACCGTTGGGGGTATATGTTATATGCTGTCTGAATATGGTACCATGTCGCTTGCAGAAGTACTTGCGCCATCCATCGAGATGGCAGCGGGATATCCCATTGAAGCATCTACGGCACGGAGTATTGAATCCAACAAAAAGCGGATAAAAGAATGGCCGTACAGCAAAGCAGTTTTTCTGACCCACCCGGGCGAAGAACGTGAGGCCCCTGCCGCAGGTGAAATTTTTGTACAAAAAGATCTTCTTGCAACGCTAAACAAACTTATTGAAGCAGAACAACAGATCCTTAAAAATAAAGGTTCACGCAAGGATGCTATCATGGCTGCGTACGACAGATTTTATAAAGGTGATATAGCTAAAGAATTTGTACGTGGTTGCCAGGAACAGGGTGGCTTAATTACCATGGACGATCTCGCACGCTGGAAGCCCGTCATTGAAGAACCGTTGCATGTCAATTATAAAGGGATAGATGTTTACAAACTACAGGAATGGACACAGGGTCCGGTGATGCTGCAAAGTCTGAACCTGCTTGAGAACTTTGATCTTAAAAAGATGGGCTATAACTCACCAGAGTATATTCACACCATCTACCAGGCGATGAATCTTTCATTTGCGGATCGTGACTTTTATTATGGCGATCCATACAGCACGCCAAAAACACCGATAAAAGGATTATTGAGTAAAAAATATGCACGCGAAAGAGCAAAGCTGATCAATCAGCTAAAAAACGATCCGCTGGCGGCACCTGGTGACCCCTATCCTTTTGAAGGTAAAACCAATCCATATACTGCTTTGCTTCAAAAACGCCTGGCTCTTTCTGATACAACCTCACCTGGAAAACCAGGAAGCGCTGTTCCGAAACACGACCAGACCACAGGAACAGGCTATGCTGATTTACAAAACCTGTTTGCTTTCAACAACACATCCGACAGCCTGTATAACGATCGTTTGTGGCGCGGAACCACTTCGGTGGAAGCTGCTGATAAAGAAGGCTGGGTGGTTTCAATCACACCAAGCGGTGGCTGGCTGCCGGCCTGTATCGCAGGCCGGACAGGAGTTGGCATGAGTCAACGTTTACAAAGTTTTGTACTCGATCCTGTAATAAGTCCGTTTAATGTAGTTCAGCCAGGTAAAAGACCAAGAGTAACACTTACCCCATCTATGGCCCTGAAAGATGGTAAACCCTTTTTATCATTTGCAGTGCAGGGAGGCGATACCCAGGATCAAAACCTGCTACAGTTTTTTCTGAACATTGTAGAATTTGGTATGACTGTACAGCAGGCAACAGAAGCGGCCAATATCAACTCAAACCAACTTTGGTTGTCACTTGGCGGCACCGCGCTGACAGACCGGCGCCCAAAACCAGGAAGTGTGACGCTCCAGGCCAATACGCCGGCGAATGTTCGTGAAGCGTTGACAAAGATGGGTTACAAGCTGAGCTTCGTGAATCGCTCAAGCGGACCTATCAATGCAATTCTTTTCGATTGGAAACACGGTTCACTTTGGGGTGGAAGCAGCAATCACGGAGAAGATTATGGCATTGGTTGGTGACGCTAAAGTTTTCACTAATTTAGAAGAACAAACACCGGCACACTCCTTATCTAAACAATAAACATGAATAAATCAGCCTGTGCGTCTGTCCTGATTATTATTACGATAATCAGCGCATGCTCTTCTTTAAAACCAATCTCGGAAGCAGCAGATAAATCGCAGAAAAGCCTGTCTGCCTTTGAAACCATTCCCACCACCTACACGGCCTTTTGCCAGGAACGATGCCAGTTCACTCTTATCCGGAAAAATGAAATCAAACGGGATAGTGCACAGGGATGTGATTGTAAATTGTTTACTGCCGCTGATAAAGCAACAGTAAAAGTGTACAACGCCATTAACGCTTACTTCAAGAGCCTCGGTGCACTATCTAAGGGAGATCTCACAACTTACGATACCAAAGCCCTCAACGAAGCACTTACAGAAGGTCAGTTTGCTTCACTGACAATCGATAAAAAGACAGTAACGGCTTATAGTAGTCTTGGGAAACTGCTTTTGAAAGTGTTCACTGATGGTTACAGAAAAAAGAAGTTATCAACTGTTATTGAAACAGGCAACGAACCCTTGCAAATCTTACTCACGGTTTTCGGCACCTCGGTAAATAATCTTGTCACAGAACTTGAGTTTCAAAAGGAACGAAATTTCACCCTGTATTCAGAACTGATAAATGGAGACGGCAGCCCTTATGAAAAGCTCACATTAAGCACTAATTACTATAACGAGATCAGCCGCATCAATCGGAAACAGGAGCAACTGCACACTTATGCAAAAAGCCTCGTTACAATTGGCAAGGGCCATCAAAAGTTATATGAGAACCGGAACAAACTTACTTCAAAAGAGATTCGGGAGTTGATGGCTGAATACAGTGCCAGTATACAGGATCTGATTGTAGACTTCAATAAACTTTAGACCCATATGGCAAATCTTACATCGGGCCAGGCAGCAGAACTGGCCAAAAATTTTCTTGGGCTCGCACAGTCAATAGGAAATTACAGGTTCAGCAACTGGAAAAAATTAACGCCGGAAGAAAATAAAGAACTCGCAGATAAACAATGGTCGATTCTTGAGGCCGGGGAAAACATACTGGCGGAATCAACGACACTATTGATCAACGAAGCCGCGCAAAGTATTAAGCAGATACAACAGGTAACAGAAGAGATTGATAATACGATTCTCAAGTTAAAAAAAGTACAACAGGTAATTGATATCAGTGCAGCCATCATTGCACTTGCCGGAGTGATCATTGCCAAACAACCATTGGCAATACCGGGAGCTATAAATAATCTTATAAAAGCTGTAAAACCCTAGTCATTTGACAGCTTTTTATTATCCTCGATCGCTATTTAAATGCGTTTGTAATTGTTTGTAACAGATACAGTTTCGGGTCTGAACTGTATTCCCAGAACATAACACCGGCCAGTCCATTCTTAAGCACGTAATCACATTTCGCTTTTACCGACATTTCATCATCATACGAAATAAACTGCCTGGTTTCACTGTTAAACAAATAAGGGGCGTTTGCTTTGATGTCCCAATATCGTTTAAAACCTTTTTGATCGACAAGGCTATCCTTCAGGTAACTATATCCTCCGCCCCGGGCAGTTGAAACTACGGCATTACTCATAACCGGTTCAGCGTTACCTGCCAACATCCAGCTTCTTCCATAAAACGCAATACCCATTACGAGTTTTGACGCAGGCACACCTGCAGCGATGTATTCCCGCACAGCGCGATCCGCTGCATTTTCATTTGGGTTGGTACCCGATGCAAAAAGATTAGTATGATGACCCGCAGTTCCTGAGCCGCTATAGTCGTAAGTCATCAGGTTCACCAGATCAAGGTACTTTGCGGCAGAAGCCATGTCGGTATTTTGTATGAACTTCGTGAATCCGCCCACGGCGGTTGTGAGCAGGTACCTAAGCCCGGTAGAATGGGTAAGCGAATCGAGCTCCCGGCGTACATCACGAAACATCAATGTAAAGTTCTCTTTATCTTCCGGCCGGTATATATTACCCGCCTCTCCCGGTATGGCGGGATACTCCCAATCAATATCTACTCCATCAAGTTTAAACCGGTGCATAATATCAACCGCGCTTTTTGCAAAAGCCTTTCGTGCAGTATCGGTTAGTACTGCATCAGAAAAATTTTCGCTCCAGGACCAGCCACCAATTGATATAAGAATCTTTAATGCGGGGTTGATCTTTTTGAGTGCATTGAGTTTGCGAAAATTGATGCTGTCTGTGGCAAGATTGGTGAGATGCGCCCGGTTTAATTGCACATCTACAAATGCATAATTGATATGTGTGAGTTGTGATACATCAATAGTCTCAGTATTGATCTCACCACGAAATCCACCCACGTAACCAATAACAACCGGTTTTGTTGATGCCGGTTCGGTTCGCATAGCCAATAACGTTATAACAATTACGGCAATGGAGCATAGCCTGGAAACTCTCGGATCAATCATAGGAATGTTGCTATCCTGTTAACGGGCTGGTGTGAGAATAATATTACGATACTCGATCGCTCCGTGATCACCCTGTATCATAATTGGCCCTGGCTCACCTTCCTTACTGTCGAGTGCGCCACCGGTAATGCCGGGAATTTCCTGGTTCGAGACGATGGTTTTTCCATTTGCAACGACTGTAACCATACGACCGATGAGCGTAATATCATAAGTCTGCCATTCGCCCGCGGCTGCAGCAACCATCTGGTTTGGTGCGATAAATCCATAAATAGCTCCGT
The DNA here is from genome assembly GCA_023416995.1 of Bacteroidota bacterium. Lineage (GTDB taxonomy): Bacteria > Bacteroidota > Bacteroidia > Chitinophagales > Chitinophagaceae > DATHKG01. The sequence continues at coordinate 3,479 of JAEZGI010000077.1, read as the reverse complement.
AATCGCCTTTTGTTGGTTCACCACCTTTGTTATCGGAAACCTGCACTTCATAACGGCCGCGAAGATAAACACCGCTATTGCTGCCTTTAGGATAACGAAACTCGATATGCAGTTTAAAATCATTAAAAGTTTTTTCCGTGCGAATATTTGATCCAGATTTTGGGCTCCGCAATATGCCATCTTCTACTACCCACTGATTTTGTCCGAGTGCGGTCCATCCCGTAAGATCCTTACCATTGAATAACTTTACAGGTGTGCCCCATTGTACATTTTCGAAGGGCTTCCTCAATGAAGGTGCGGGTGTTGCAGTAAAGGGAAATGTTTTTGAATCCGGCATTGTCATGGTCCCGGTAAGCTGATTACCGCTGATGGTGCCTTCCACCTTTAAATCGCCATCACCATCTTCCCACTGTGGTGGAATGGAAAAACTAAATTTATCACCGTTTATGTTAATTTTAGACACAGGTCTTGAACTTCCCGAAATACCAACAAAATAACCGACCATCACACGATTGCCCGAGTGCACTACTTCCAGCCAGGAGGGAAAGATCCGGCCATCTTTATTGATCTCAATGTCCCACCTGCCTTCAATGCCTTGTTTCCTGTTACCCTGTGCAAAGGAACTCACCATCACCAGTAACAATCCGAGTCCCGATAAAATAGTTTTTATCATGATTTCATTTTGAGCGTTCAATTTAGGGATAAATTTTAATTCGCGGGTTTCGGGAAACTTATCGAAAAAGGTTAATTTCAATGGTCGCTTTTTGTATAACTACAAGATGTGACGCCTGATTTTCTCATTTAACAAATTAAAAGCATGGCCAGCTATCAACTGAAAATTAACGGCAAAGAGTACACGGCGGATGTTGCCGCAGACACCCCCCTTCTTTGGGTATTAAGGGATCATCTTGGTCTCGTTGGCACCAAATACGGTTGTGGTATTGCGCAATGTGGTGCATGTACCGTCCACGTGAACGGTAATGCCACCCGTTCTTGTGTGTTCCCTGTTTCAGGTGCAAAAAACGCAGAGATAACTACTATTGAAGGGTTATCTGAAGAAGGCACCCACCCTGTTCAACAGGCATGGGATGAAGTAGACGTTGCTCAATGTGGATATTGCCAGGCCGGACAGATAATGACTGCAGCCGCGTTATTGAAAAAAACGCCGAAACCCACAGAAGACCAGATAGCCACTGCCATGCATGGTAATATCTGCCGCTGTGGCGCCTATCATCGTATCAGAGAAGCCGTTTTAGTTGCAAGCAAAAAAATCTAAACTATGTCCATCAACACTACCACAAACAGGAGAAAGTTCCTTAAGATATCATCATTTACTGCCGGCGGATTTGTACTGGGTTTCAATTGGCTCGCCGGTGAAGTGTCTGCAGCAGCACCCATCAAAACAACTGCGGCGCTGGCCGGTTCAGGATTCAACAGTTACCTGTCGATTTCGGCAGACGGGGTGATCACATTGTTTTCACCCAACCCTGAATTAGGTCAAAACATCATGACCTCTTTTCCTATGATCGTAGCGGAAGAACTGGATGCAGACTGGAGCAAGGTTAAGGTGATACAGGCGCCCCTTGACAACAAGTTTGACCGCCAGGTAACCGGTGGAAGCGGAGCCGTTCCTCACTCCTGGAAACTTCTTCGCAACGCCGGCGCAACAGCAAGATATATGCTGATTGCTGCCGCCGCAAAACGTTGGAACGTTGATTCTTCTGAATGTACTGCAGCTGACAGTTTTGTGATTCATACTGCAAGTGGCAGGAAACTCGGATATGGAGAACTCGCCGCGGAAGCAGCAACCGTCCCGGTTCCAAAAGAAGTTAAATTCAAAGACAAAAAGGATTTTAAACTGATTGGAACCGCTGTAAAAAATGTTGAAAATCAGAAGATCCATACCGGCAAACCTTTGTTCGGGCTTGATTTCTACCGCGAAGGCATGGTGCACGCGATGATACAAAGACCGCCATTTGGTATGAAGATTAAGGCGGTAGATTCAGCAGCCGCAAAAGCCTCACCGGGAGTGCTTGATGTAATTACATTTGGTAATAATGTCGCCGTTGTAGGAAATTCAACCTGGGAAGTTTTGAAAGCCAGAAGGGTGTTGAAAGTGAGTTATGAAAAAGATGGCACCCTTGAAAGCACCGCAGATCACAACAAGTTGTTTATGTCTTTGCTGGATAGTGACAAGGCGACTATACACCGCAAAGAAGGTGATCCCGACCAGGCATTTAAAAATGCCGCGAAAGTAATAAAGAGCGAATATCAGTGTCCGTTCCTTCCACATAGCCCGATGGAGCCGATGAACTTTTTTGCAGACGTGCGACCTGATGGTGTTGAACTGGTGGGGCCCACCCAAACACCGGGAAGTGCCAGGGCTGCCACAGCAAAACTATTAGGCATTCCTGAAGATAAGATCACACTGCAGATCACAAGACTGGGTGGCGGATTCGGAAGAAGATTAAAGTTTGATTATGTAACCGAGGCCGTAGAGGTTTCAAATATTATTAAAAAGCCGGTAAAGGTAACCTGGACCAAAGAAGATGATATGACCGGGGGAAGCTACCGCCCGGCGGTTCGTTATCGTTTTGAAGCCGCCCTTGACTCAAAGGGTAATATGATTGCTTACAAACTTCGTGGTGTGGGCATCAATTCTGGTAATCCTACCAGGCAGGACAATTTCCCGTCCGGCGCCGTAGATAATCTCCAGATAGAGTCAATCGAACACCAATCTCCAATTACAACCGGTCCATGGCGGGCACCGATCACTAATTTTCTCGCCTATGCGGAACAATCTTTTCTTGATGAGGTAGCGCTTGCTGCCAAAAAGGACCCTGTGCAGTTCAGACTGGAGTTGCTTGCAAAAGCAAAGACCGCCCCTGCCGGCCCGGTGCGTTATGATATCGACAGAATGGAAACAGTGATTAAGATGGCCGCGGAAAAATCGAATTGGAAAAAGAACAAAAATATTTCCCAGGGTTTCAGCGTGTATTTTTCACACCGCTCTTATGTTGCACAGGTTTGTGATGTGGTGATGGAAAAAGGATTACCTGTGGTTAAAAATATTATCGCCGTGTCTGATTGCGGACCGGTCATCAACCTGAGTGGTGCAAGACAACAGGTAATGGGAGGTATTGTTGATGGTTATGGTCATGCGATGTTTGGCAAGTTGTCTTTCAACAATGGCGAAACACTTGAGAAAAACTATAACAGCTACCGCCTTATTCGCATGAAAGAGATTCCGGAGGTAAGTACTTATTTTGTAGACAATGATCACGAACCTACTGGTCTTGGAGAACCGGCCCTGCCCCCTACCGGTGGTGCCGTAGCCAATGCAATTTTTGAAGCAACCGGTAAACGTATCAAAAGTCAGCCATTTATTGATGACCCGGTGTTTAACCCAAAGAAAGTGAAAAGCACCATGACAAATCCTGGAAACCTGAACGAGTAACAGGCCAGTAATATGGATCGAT
>JAEZGI010000068.1 GCA_023416995.1 Bacteroidota bacterium | reverse complement strand
ATGAACGCAGAATGGAGCTTGCTTTTGAGCATCATCGTTGGCACGATCTGCTACGCTTTTTCAATCCTGAAGAACTTGTGGCATACTTCCGGTCAAAAGATCAGGCCGATTATAACAACTCGCCACTAAGCAATATAAGTACTAAAGACTATTTCTTTCCTATACCAATCGATGAGATGAATATCAACCCGAGTGGCATGACCCAGAATTTGGGTTATTAATTTTCCGCTTATGATATATCCATATCATACAATAATCAAAAAGGCTGGCCAGCGAGGCCAACCTTTTTTTTAAGCCAGGAGTCGACGATAAATTATGGAAATCCTAGAGATGTGCATCCTATCATACCATCGTTCATCTTATTTTCATGGGCGGAGACAGATCATACTCAACAAAGAAATCAGTTATCGATGCGCCATACATCTTCCATACTTATTTTGCTGCAGGGAAATTTTGTGCGTCCCTCCGATCCGGATTTCCCGCGCAGACTGGAAGAACATGTGCGACAATTCCGTTATTGAGAAAGTCGCCGCGAACTGTCGCGCACAATTATCTCACTTTGCAGGATTTCTGCTTTTGAAACAGCCGTCTTAGTGGCTTCTTTTGAAATCGTCTTAAAGTAAACATCTACGGCCCTGCGACCCAGATCCTTGCTCTTTTGATCCACCGATGAAAGCGTCGGCGTAAGCAATTCAGTGAATACCTCATTTGCAAAACCAAAAATGCCAAGTTGTTCGGGAACACGGATATTAAGTGATGTCGCCACACGCATCACGGCCAGCGACTGATGATCAGAAACAGTCAGAAATGCATCCGGGGGGTCCGGTAACGTTAGTAGTTCTTTAATAGCACTGACAGGTTTCTCAGGACCCAACACATCATCAACAATATAATTAAACGGTATCAGGAGTTTTTCCTCTTTGATAGCGCGGATATAACCTTTTTTTCTATCGGCAAAGGTGGTGAGATGTAAAGGACCTCCCAAAAATGCGATCTTCCTGTATCCTTCCTTTACAAGCTGCTTTACCACTTTATAAGCCGCTTCTTCGTTGTCGTTTAAAACCTTGAAGCTTTCCAGCTCGTCAATATACCTGTCGAACTGGATCAGGGTAATGTGGTTGCGTGCTATGGTTTCAAGGTGTGCCGAGGATTTTGTCTCGGCCGATACCGAGATAATGATACAGTCTACATTCTGATGAATCAATGTGTCGATCATATTGCATTCCTGCCGATACGATTCATGTGACTGGCAGATAATAAGGCTGTGCTTATTTTTATAGCAAGCTTCCTCCATTCCGGCTATTGCCTCTGAGAAAAAACTCTGGTTAATATGTGGCACGATCACACCAATCGTTTTTGTTGAGCCCTGGCGGAGGTTCGCCGCATGTGAATTATGCCTGTAATTCAATGTGGCGGCGGCTTTCGCGACCCTGGCCTTCATACTTTCTCCTACAGAAGGATGATTATTCAAAGCCTTGGAAACATAAGATGCCGATACGCCCAGCTGCTTTGCAAGATCATATATTGTTATACGCTTGTTGTTCATTAGTGGGATCAAAAGTATTGTATGATGTCCAGAACGTTGCGTTTTTGAATAAGTGTAAAATTGAATTTTATCTTCTCCGGCAATTTCAATCGATTGAATTTTTCTCTATATTTGAAATTGCCTGTAGCGATAAAGGCCATTTCGCTTGATTATTATCTGCGGCAATAAGCTAACGAGTGCCAGAAGCCAAAATATATGAAAACATTAGTATGTACTGAACCGTGGAAGTTTGAATACCGGTACGATGTAATGCCTCGTCCTGAGAATGGACGGGCGCTTATTAAAATCCGCCGCATCGGTATCTGTGGTACTGATCTTCATGCATTTGAGGGCACCCAACCTTATTTCAGTTATCCGCGCGTACTGGGTCATGAACTTGCAGGGGAGCTTGTGGAGTTTGATGGATCGTCTTCTTTTGTTCCTGGTGAACCCGTAACATTCATCCCTTATTTTAATTGCGGGCAATGTATTGCCTGCCGCAACAACAAACCTAACTGTTGCACACAAATGCGTGTATGCGGAGTGCATGTAGATGGTGGAATGACGGAATTTCTATCTGTACCAACTTCTTCTGTTTTATTTGGTAATGGACTCACACTCGATGAACTGGCACTTGTAGAGCCGCTAAGCATAGGCGCCCACGGTGTAGGCAGAGCCGCAGTTGCACCGGGTGAATTTGTATTAGTGATTGGCGCAGGGCCCATTGGCCTCGGCACGATGGAGTTTGCAAGAATTGCCGGCGCCAATGTAATTGCTTTGGATGTGAATGAGGACCGGCTCCGGTTCTGTAAGGAAGTGCTGAATATACCCTATACTTTGAATGCGATCTCTGCCGATATTAATGCCGAACTATTGTCTATCACCGGCGGGGATATGCCGACGGTGGTGATAGATGCAACCGGCAACAATGCAGCAATAAAAAACGGCTTTCAATACATGGCACATGGCGCCCGCTATGTACTAATAGGGTTGCAGAAAGAAAATGTTTCATTCAGTCATCCGGAATTTCACAAACGCGAGGCCACGTTAATGAGTAGCCGAAACGCTACAAGGGCCGATTTTGAATACGTGATTGAATGTATTAAAACGGGAAAGGTCAATCCACTTAACTATATTACACACAGGGTTCAGTTCGATAAGGTAGGAGAAGAATTTTCCGGTTGGCTCAAACCAGCCAGTGGTGTTATCAAAGCAATGGTGGAGCTGAACTAACTATTTCTTCAAACCAATTCAGGACTTCGTGAGAAAATTATTCTTCTTTGTTTTACTTTCTGTGAGCACCGCCGGTTTCGCTCAAAAGCAGCAATCGCTTAAACTATGGTATAAACAATCCGCGGGACGGACCTGGGAAAATGCCCTGCCCATTGGTAACGGGCGGTTAGGTGCCATGATCTATGGCAATGTGGCCACAGAAACGATCCAGCTAAATGAACATACGGTTTGGAGTGGTGGTCCCAACAGGAACGACAACCCTTTATCACTTGATTCACTGGCGATCATACGCCAACTTATTTTCGAGGGTAAACAAAAAGAAGCCGAACGCATTGCTAACAGGGTTATCATTACGAAAACCTCATCCGGGCAAAAATTTGAACCCGTTGGTAGTTTACAGCTTCATTTTGAAGGTCATGACGAACCGGCAAACTATTATCGCGAACTCGACATTGAACGCGCCGTTGCAACAACTACCTATACTGCCAATGGTGTGAATTATACGCGCGAAGCAATCGCTTCTTTTCCTGATCGCGTGGTGGTGATGCGACTCACAGCCAACAAACCCGGCTCTATATCATTTACCGCTTCTTTAACCACACCGCAAAAAAGAGCTACTATTCAAACGTCTTCCGTGTCCGGGGGCATCAAAGAACTCACCATCGCAGGCACTACTTCAGATCATGAAACAGTTAAGGGCCTGGTGAATTACAAGGGGCTCATACGCCTGAAACCAGAAGGCGGTAAGCTTACCTCAAACGATACATCGCTGATTGTAACAAATGCAGACGCAGTAACGATATATA
>JAEZGI010000009.1 GCA_023416995.1 Bacteroidota bacterium | reverse complement strand
AAGGGTGCTGAAGCCACCACCGGGACTTAAATTTGAACCCGCGTTGTTCACGATGATATCTATCCTTCCATATTTATCCAGTAACTGTTTTGCGATTGCTTCTGCGCTTTCGGGTTTTGCAAGGTCCTCAGATATGAAATATTGTTCATCCGTGTTGTTTTGCGGTGGTGTTCGCGCCGTCACAACGACCTGTGCGCCGGCCCGACTTAATTTTTCAGCAATAGCCTTTCCGATTCCTTTTGTGCCGCCTGTTACCAGGGCGACCTGTCCCTTTAATGAGTTGTCCATACTTTTATTTTAAGATTGAGTTGCAAAGGAACGGGCAATAATTTACTTTTGAAAGTAGGTACACAAATGTACAGTAATACCAAAAAGTAAAGGATCAAGTAAAACCGGCGGTTATATGAGCAAAAAAAAATTGCAAAAAATTCAGGCGAAATGTACGCTCCAGGAAATCCTGGAGGTGATCGGGGGAAAATGGTCGATGTCGATCATCTATGCATTGTTTACGGGAACGAAACGATTCAGTGAGTTGGAACGGCTCATTACAGGCATAAATACCCGGATGTTAGTTAAGGAACTAAAGAATATGGAGGCGAATGGAATTGTTGTCCGGAAGGTGTATGCAACCGTTCCGCCAACTGTTGAATATACTTTAACTACGAAGGGGGAGAAGTTAGAACCAATTATCAACGAGCTGTACAAGTGGGGAGTAGAGTATGTTGGGTGATGCCTTGTTATCACAAAGAACATTTCTTCCATTTTCACCGGGGCCCTTGTTAGAGTATTCGTGTGACTACGGTCACTTAAGACATAAACAATAATCCGGAAATTTGCAATACAAAATTACACACATGAAAATACAACAGTGGGAAGATAAAAATTTGGCGCAGTATAGCTACGGCATCCTGAGTGATTGTGAGAAAAAGATAGTTTTGATTGATCCATCGAGGGATCCTCAACCATATCTTGAGTTTGCCGGCCAACATCAGGCCAGCATCGTGGGTATAATTGAAACACATCCTCATGCGGATTTCATTAGTGGTCATCTGGAACTGCACCAGTTGACTAACGCTACCATCTACGCGCACAGTTTGGTTGGAGCAACATATCCGCATAACCACTTTGATGATCGTGCAGTAATAGAATTTGGTAAAATAAAGCTTACCTCTTTGCATACGCCGGGCCATTCACCTGATAGTATTAGCATTTTACTGGAGCATGACGGCAAACAAAAAGCAGTTTTTACAGGAGACACATTATTCATTGGTGATTGTGGCCGGCCGGATTTACGTGAAGGAGCGGGTAATGTTCAGGCCAAAAAACATGCGCTTGCAAAACAGATGTTTCATTCACTCAGATCCAGACTGAGTGTACTGAACGACGATGTGATTGTTTATCCCGGCCACGGCGCCGGTACTTTGTGCGGAAAGAATCTGAGTAACGAAAGTATGAGTACGATCGGGCAAGAGAAGCAGACTAACTGGAGCCTGCAAGACGCTACCGAAGCAGTTTTTGTGGAAAATCTGCTGAATGAACAGCCGTTTATACCTGCATATTTCGCTTACGATGTAGAACTGAACCGGAATGGCGCGCCGTCGATGATAGAAAATATTTCTGCCATCGAAACAGACCAGGTACTTGACGAAAAGGAGTATGCCGGTTTCGATAAACAACTATGGATCGTTGATGCCAGGAACGAAAAGATCTTCAAAAGAGGGCACCTGCCTCAGTCTATAAATTTGATGGAAGAGGGCAAGTTTGAGACATGGTTAGGAAGCCTTATCATGCCGCATGAGCAATTTTATCTTGCTGGTGAAAGTAAGGAGCAGCTTGACAGACTCATTAAACGGATAGCGGCCATTGGCTATGAGGGCCAGGTTAAACAAGCTTTCGTTGCCGGAGCCTTCACTGTAAAAGATCAGTCTCTGGACGTCGAGGCATTTCGTAAGAATCAACAGCAATATACGATCGTCGATGTCCGTAACAACAGCGAAGTGCAGCAAAAAAAGCCGTTTGGGAACAGTCTTTCGATTCCACTTCCTGAATTAAGACAAAGAATTCACGAGATACCCACAGATAAACCTGTTGTGGTGCATTGTGCGGGTGGGTACCGTAGTGCTGCCGCGAGTTCCATTATCCAATCAAGGCTGGATAGCGCTGTTACGGTTTTCGATTTAAGCGATGCAATTAAAGAGTTTGGGTTATAACGGTTCTGTACAATGAGAAGGTCCCTGAAAAGGGACTTTTTCTTTTAAGCAAGCTTAGTATAGGCAGAAATCAATGTTTGTTGAGAGGGGTATTGCCGTTATATGAAGTTTATATCGTTTCATTAATCTGAAACCAAAGGTGTTCCGTTATTAACATCAGCAAGTGATTGCTGCAGGATCGAATCGGCCAATTAGTTACAAAAAATTTCTGGTGATCCCTGAACGTTCGAATTAATTCTGATCTGCAGCGACAAAGACCGCAGGTGGGGTAGGCTGCCTAATGTAATAGAGCTCGTTGTAATTTATTTCCGACGCTTCCTTGTCAGCCTGGGCGCTCCTGAAAACAAAAATGCCCCTTTCGGGGCTTTGTGCTTTTTGGCGGAGAGAGAGGGATTCGAACCCCCGGAAACTTTCGCTTCAACGGTTTTCAAGACCGCCGCATTCGAC
>JAEZGI010000054.1 GCA_023416995.1 Bacteroidota bacterium | reverse complement strand
CCGCCAATCACCACCGTTGCCAACGGACGTTGTACTTCAGCACCAGATCCCTGGCTAAGGGCCATGGGCAGGAAGCCAAGTGATGCAACGGATGCGGTCATCAGCACAGGCCGCAACCTGAGTTTGGTACCTTCCATAATGATTGATTTGATATCTGTCATTCCTTCCTTTTTTAACCGGTTAAATTCAGTGATCAGTACAATACCATTTAAAACTGCCACACCAAAAAGTGCAATAAATCCAATTCCGGCAGAAATACTGAATGGCATATCGCGTACCGTCAATGCGAATATGCCCCCTATCGCAGACAGCGGTATGGCGGTAAATATGAGCAGACCATAACTCATAGATCCGAATGCGAAATAAAGCATCATCAGTATCAGCAACAGTGCTACAGGCACGGCTATGGATAACCTGGTTTTTGCCTGCGTGAGATTTTCAAACTGTCCGCCATAAGTAATCGAATAGCCAGGTGGCAGCTTCACCTGTTGTTGCAGTTTGCTCTGTAACTCTTCCACCACCGACTGAACATCACGACCGCGCACATTAAAGGCGGCAATGATCCGCCGGCGGGCATCTTCACGCTGGATCTGGTTGGGCCCGTCCTTCACTTCAATACTTGCCAATTGTGCAAGGGGCACCTGCAAACCGGTAGGTGTATTGATAAGCAGTTGTTCTATATCAGAAAGATCACGTCGCATAGATTCACTCATCCGCACAACCAGGTCGAAGCGACGTTCATTTTCATACATGGTTCCGGCAACTTCCCCGGCGAATGCAGTACGCACCACCTGGTTCACATCCGCTATATTCAACTGGTACAATGCAATCGCTTCGCGATGGTATTTGATAACGATCTGTGGTAAACCCGTTACCGTTTCAATATACACATCAGTAGCACCATCCACTGAACGGATCACATTACCAACATTGGCTGCATAAGCTGTCAGCGTGTCGAGGTTCTCACCAAAAATCTTACAAACAACATCCTGTCTTGCGCCGGACAACAATTCGTTGAACCGCATCTGCACAGGATATTGAAAGCCTGCAGAAAGACCGGGGATCTCCTGCAGCTTCTCGCTCATTTTTGTTGCAAGCTCATCGAAATCTGCTGCCGAGGTCCAGGTTGATTTTGGTTTGAGCGAGATAATAATGTCGGTCATCTCAATCGGCATCGGATCCGTTGGAATTTCACTTGCACCGATCCTTGTCACTATCTTTTCAACTTCAGGAAAACTATCCTGCAGGATCTTTGTCGCCTTTTGTGTGGCGGCTATGGTTTCAGTTAAGGATGCACCCGGTAACAGTCTTGCATCAACAGCAAAATCACCTTCTTCAAGTTCCGGAATAAATTCTCCCCCCAACCTGGTCATGGCAAACAAAGCCGCGGCAAACAGGATGAGTATGGCAGACAATACAACCGCCGGTGCCCGTAATGATTTACTCAACAAAGGCTGATACCAGCGCTGTAGCGCATGCATCATCTTATCGGCCCAGGTTTCTTTATGATTGAGTTTTCGGCTCAATACGAGTGATGAGATCATTGGTACATAAGTGAGCGATAATATAAACGCACCGATCAATGCAAATGAAACCGTTTGCGCCATGGGCCGGAACATCTTGCCTTCAATACCAACAAGGGTAAGGATTGGCAGGTAAACAATGAGGATGATCACCTGTCCAAAAACCGCCGGGCTCATCATACGGGAAGCCGCGCCGCTTACTTCCTTGTCCATCCTTCGCTGATCGATCTGGTTGGTTTTCATGACATGTGATAACCGGTGAACCAGGGCTTCCACGATTATCACGGCACCATCAACAATCAACCCGAAATCCAAAGCACCAAGACTCATGAGGTTCCCTGACACTCCAAAAAAGTTCATCATACAAACAGCGAACAACATCGACAGCGGAATCACACTTGCGACAATTAATCCTGCACGCAGGTTGCCAAGAAAAAAGACCAGTACAAACACAACGATCAGTGCGCCTTCTACCAGATTTTTGGTTACGGTGCTGATAGAATTGTTAACCATCTTGGTCCTTTCCAGGAAGGTTTCCACGATGATGCCTTCAGGAAGCGTTTTACGGATCTCTTCCATACGGTTATGGAGATTTTTTACAACCTCGCTTGCATTCGCGCCTTTCAACATCAACACGACCGCGCCTGCAACTTCACCCTGGTCGCGATAGGTCATCGCACCATATCTAACAGCGCTGCCTATCCGAACTTCTGCCACATCTTTAATAAATACCGGAGTGCCAGAAGGATTTTGTTTGATGAAGATATTGGACAGCTCAGCGGTATTACCGGCTAAACCTTCTGTCCGGATAAACAAAGCATTCGGACCTTTTTCGATATAAGAGGCACCTGAATTTTCATTGTTTTTCTGAAGTGCATTAAACACGTCGGCGATGGTGATACCAAGACTTTTTAATCGCGCAGGTTGTACGGAAACCTCGTATTGTTTTAGTACGCCACCAAAGCTGCTGACATCGGCAACACCAGGTGTTCCCAGTAACTGACGACGAATGATCCAGTCTTGTATGGATCTTAGTTCGGCAAGATCATATTTTCCTTCATAGCCTTTAGCAGGTCGCACTACGTACTGGTAGATCTCTCCCAATCCTGTCGTTACGGGAGCCAGCTCAGGGGAGCCGGCATGTTCCGGTATCTGGCCACGCACCTGGATCAATCTCTCAGAAACCTGTTGCCGCGCCCAGTACACATCCACATCATCCGTAAATACTAATGTGATCACCGACAACCCGAAACGGGATATGGAACGCATCTCAGTAAGACCCGGTATACTTCGGTTTACCTGTTCAATCGGAAACGTGATCAACTGTTCTACTTCCGAAGCTGCAAGTGCCGGCGACACTGTGATTACCTGGACCTGGTTACTGGTGATATCGGGCAGTGCATCGATGGGCAAACGGCTTACCTGGTAACTGCCGACACCGATTAAGAGTATGGTCAGCAAACCAATTATCAGCTTGTTCCTTACGGAAAACTGAATGATTTTTTGTAACATAATAATACGCTGCGAATGGACCTGTTCCGTTCCATTGCATTAATATAATAGATGAGAAAATAGCCGGTCTTCGCTGGTGGAAGACGCGTTTACAAATGGTCAGGCAAATTTCAATTGCCGTGGAGGCTGGAAGATATCCTGGGGAGAGGTGATGGGATTATTGTTATCGTTCACCAAAGGAAATTCCTGTTTAACGGGGGGAAGTGAAACCGGCACCTCGATCACGTGCGGGGGATCAAAGATCACTACCGCGTTGGAAACAATATTGACCGTCCTGAAGGGTAACTGGTTGTCGCGCTGGTAGTCTTCATCCAGTTCAAACTTACCTTGGTAATGTTCACGTATAAAAGCCCAGAAAGTGGTGCCGGGATCAATGGAACGGTGTTCCATAAAATGTTGCACCAGGATGGGCACCTTCAGAATCTGTGGCAATTCCGAAAATGACATCATGTAAGCAGACAGCAACAATATAGCGATGTTACGCTTCACAACCGCGAAGGTAGGGCATCAGCCACAACATTCCGATACCGGACGGTTAAAAAACAACGCCCGGGCAAATTTGCACTTAACTACAATGAGGCCCTTATGCCGACAAATCCACGTATACCCTGGTTCGGTGCATACACATAATTTGGATCAAACGTCAGCCCATAGGGATTTTCAGGGGTAGGTAACGCAGCACCGTCGGGGGAAAATCTCACCTTTTTATCAAAAGGATCGTGCGCGCGGGCAATCAGTTCCGGATTTTTCCTGGCGGGTGTCCAATTCAATAGATTTTTCACCCCGCCATACACTTCAAGCCAGGGACCGGCTTTTTTTGTTAGCTGGAAATTCTGAATGCTCCATGCGGGTGATTTGGACGGGCGGGGATCAAGATCAGATAACAAAGGCAGTTTCATCGGGCCATAGATATTGCCTGTGTAATCGATAGACAAACCCACACGGGCAAAGTTGTAACTGAGTGCCCAGGTGCCCGTCCAGTTCTCTGTGAGTAATTGTCTTTCGTGGGTACGTTTTCCTGCATCGTCGCGGCTAACTGTAGCAACATCCATCAGGGTGAACCCGATATTACCACGAAGACCATTAGTAAAACCCAATTCAGTATTAAGACTCACGCCTTTTGAAACGGCATAACCAGAAAGATTATCATAGATGATCTGGTTGGTGTTTGTTGTATAATCCGGAACGATGCGATTGGTGAAATGTGTGTACCATGCCGAGAAATCAAAATTGATCCAGGCAGAACTTGTGTAAATTTTCTTGATGTAATTGATGTTTGCGTTGTAGCTTTTTTCAGGTTTGAGTTCGTTGCGGATAATCACTTCCCTGGCGCCTGTTAAAGCAGCATGATCTTCAGTGAACAGGTTTACAACCCTGAATCCCGTACCGGCATTTACGCGAATAATATCATTGGCGCCAAGGTCAAGTTTCCAGGCGAGGCGCGGTGTGATGATATTACCGTGTCGCTTATCGTAATCGTAACGCAGGCCCAGTAACAGCACCTGTTGTTTATTGAGATTGATTTCATCCTGCACAAAGATGCCGGGCAGCCATACATGATCCGGCCGGTTGGCAATCTTCAAAGTATCCTGGGTGGCTGGTGTGTTATCATCATAATATGTATAACGGGTAACCACACCTGAAAGCAGGTTGTGGCGTTTGCCGATCGCCCGGTTCCAGGTAAGCTGGCCAAAAGCTATGCGTTGGTCAGCATCAAAAATGGTGTTACCGTAGGCCGATCTTTGCCTGTGCTCATTCAACGAATAGGAGAAAACAATGTTTTCGGTTGTAGGTAACTGGTAGTTGCCGATCAGTTCAAAACGATCGGTGCGTATATTTTCGCCATATAGACTGTCCCCGCCACGAAAACTTTTGTTCCAGTTCATCTCGCCACCCCAACGGGATTCACCAATATATCGCAGTGCAAGATTTGCACTTCGGTTGTTTTTTCTTTGCCAGCCAATCTTATTAAATACCGAGATCCTGTCCTGCAAGGTAACATCTGTAAAGTTGTCGCCGTTTTTATCGATTGGGTTCGAATAGTTATAATAATTCAATCCAAACAACCCGGTTGTTTTTTTGCCTGCCCGATACCTTACGCCGAGGTCTGTATTTACTTCGCCCCAGGTAGTGGAAGACAGATCAACCGATAATCGCGGAGCTTTGGCGGGATTTTTTGTGATTACATTGATGAGCCCGCCGATGGCTTCCGAGCCATATAGCGAAGATGCGGGACCTTTCACGATTTCGATGCGTTCAACAAGTGAGTTAGGGATACCAGACAATCCATACACAGAGGCCAATGCGCTCATAATGGGCATACCATCAATCAACACCATTGTATATGGACCTTCCAGTCCATTCATGTGTATATCACCGGTGTTGCACACGTTACAGTTTAACTGTGGTCTTACACCATTTACCATTTGCAGGGCATCAAATATGGTAGGTGTTGGATTTTTAAGGAAAAATTTTGGAGTGTATAATTCAACCGGCACGGGGCTCGCAGACTTTTGAATCGTGCGCATGGTACCGGTTACTACCACCTCTTTCATTCCTTGTGCGTCGGGCAGCAGGAAAAACTCGTTTCGGCTTCCATGAACCAGCCATACAGTGTCTGACCGGTAACCGGTAGCACTTAAAATCACTATGATTGAATCCGATGCGGTCCGGATACGGAAACTACCACCGTCGTTGGCGACGGAGGCAGTACCGGTATTGCGTTGAACAATAGTAACGGATGGTATGGGCTCAAAGGTCTTTTTATCTTTTATGATACCTGTGAGCAGCCTTTCCTGCGCCTGCCCCGAATACATTGCCATAAAAGCTAACGACACCAATAAATAACGATACATAATTTGACTGTGTTTAAAATTATATTTAGGCGCGTCTAAATATTTCTTTAGTCAAATGTATGCAATTAATTTAAATAGCCCAAAGACGAGTTTTAAAAAGTTTAGCGCATAAGCCCGGGGTTAACCCGCAAAAAGATGGACCATGACCAGGGGGTGTTGCCGTATAAAGGAGCCAGTTTACCCGGCACGGCATATAAAGTACCCTGGGTGCCAAGAGAAAGAATGGTCTGACCAAAGTTTGCCAGTTGACGGTTCAGCCCCAGCGTTACTGCGTTCACCGGGAACCGGGTATGATGGCCATAGATATTTTCATCCAGTTGAAGTTCCTCGCTTGATTTCTCAACAAACTCATACTTTCCATACACCGTGTTTTTGTCAAGTGTAAGCGCACTTTCAGCAAGAAGAGAATGTTCGCGGTGGTCCTTACCCTTATTATTATAACCCCAAACAACGGCGCTGTTGATCATTCTTCCCTGCGTGAATCGTTTTGCGTGAATTACCGAGGCTGTTGTACGGCGCACATCTTCGCCAGGGTGTAATAATTCCGGACTATTGATATAAGCCTGCGAAACCTGGATAGCGATGTTTCGTGTAGGGTTATAAGAGATGCGCCCTGACCATGAATCAAAACGGGCCTTATCAAAACCGTATCGTTCTTCATCTGGTTCGCGGCCCGTAAACAATGATCCTTCCAGCTTCACATTTTTTATTCTGAAGCCGGCAGTGGCCACGCCGAAAGTAATATGCGTTGCATCCTGCCAGTGATGTCCGAGGGGTGCTTCGGGGTTATATAAAGAAGATGGGCGGTGCATAAAAGCGGTACCGCTTAATGCAGGTTCGCCCGGGTAACCAAAATACGCGAACACGTCTACATTTTTAGAGATCATGTGTGTGTAACCGATCGATAATTCTGCAAAAAGATCATGAGGGTGTTGCCGGTCAACCAATGGTTTACCTTCATAAGATTCCCCCGATTGAAATAACAATGGATACCCGTTACCACCAACAGTAACCGGGTCAAGCGATAACATGGTACTGAACCGCAACAAACCTCGTTTACCAATGCGTCGCTGGGCCATACCCATTACCCAGTTAGGTGCATCAAAAGAACTGCCTCCCCTGCTGCCTGCATTGCCGATATCCTGGTGATTATAACGAAGAAAAAGATTGCCATGTAACATATACATCCATTTTTTACCATGCAGCATGTAACCGTACATCGGGGCTTCATCAGGCAACCAACCGGTACCCGAACCATTACGGTTCATAGGCAGGTTGAGACTGAAAGCATGACTCATCGGGGGCATTTGGCCGGAAACATCGTGCATTGCCGGCATATGTCCTGGTGCATGACTGCTGTCTATCTGCGGCTTATGTATTTTGTTGTGTTGCGGTACGGTATCGGCGACCTGTTCGTGGTGGTGTTGCGCAGCAACGATTGAGGGAAATAAAATGATGGCTATAATAACCCCGTAAACATATTTCATAACGTAGTTTTTTAAATGAAGTATTAACTCGACAAAACTATCAGGGTTATGAGGCAGGGGTGTTATACAATTCCGGAATTAAGTTGCAAAATCAATGCAACTGATCGATTGCTTTCCGTTGCGGGTTACGCAGATTTTTAAAATGACTCGGCGTGAGCCCGGTGATCTTTTTGAACTGGGCCGAAAGATGCGCCACGCTGCTATAACCCAGTTCATAGGCAATCTGCGTGAGACTTAACTCTCCATATACCAGCCACTCTTTGGCTTTTTCTATTTTCTGAAGTATATAGTATTGCTCGATGGTAATACTTTCAGTTTCCGAAAACAATTTACTGAGTGAAGAATAGTCACGGTTCAATGTCCTTGACAAATAATCAGACAGGTTATACCGCTCACGCAGTTCCGGTTCATTAACCAGGCCAATGATATTTTTTTTGATCTGCTCAATCAGGTAAGCTGATTTGTCGCTGATTAATTCAAATCCAAATGAATGCAGCTTTTCCTCTATGGCTTCAAGTTGCAACTGGTGGGGATCTTCAGCGATGCTCACCTCACCAAGGGCAACATGGGTGACGTTAAAACCGAGCTTTTCGAGCTCGGTTTTAACTACCCAGTTACAACGGTCACAGACCATATTTTTGATATGAAGTATCATGACTTCTTCCTGTTTAATACATTCAGAAATAAAGATTCAACACTTACATGAAAACTGTTCTTAGACATCCTCTGCATATCACCATCTAACTGAAATCTGTAACCGAAGTTAACCTTGTGGGCACTATTGAATATCAACTGGACCGCAGGTGCGAAATCAACAAAAAATCTTTTCTGATCAAGACTTTGCTGCCCCAGCAACTCTGCATAAAGGTTAAGATTTGTTTGTTTATAGCTGGTGTAATGGAAAGGCAATACAAGATATCCCGCAGACAATGAATAGTTGAAGGATGTGTAAGTGTTATTATCAGGGTAAACTTTGGGTTTATCAGACAACACCTGTAACACACTGCCGGTAGCCGAAACGGCCAGTTTGTTCCAGAGCTGTGTTGCTATAATACCCGCCTGCACTCCACTCTGATCACCGGAAAGTGACAGCTCATCATATTGCACATCGTTACGGCTACCAGCCAATTCTGCAAAGGCGGCCATCCTAAAATGTTTATGGACCTGATCGTTCGACAGAAAACGGTATTTCGCATATAAACGTGCAGATTCAAAGCGAACATTGCTGGTATACATGTCAGAGAAACTGGCTGCTGCCCGCAGCATCCAGTTTTTGTTAAGTCCCAACATCACTTCGGGAGTGTGCCTTTGCTCAACCCTGTTGGTGTGATGTGTGTTTTTTAAAAACTTACCCGAATATTTTATGCTGATCGATTTTGCCGGAACATTCGAAGCGGGATCGGAAAACACATAAAGCTCCTGGGCCCGCAACGAAAGACCACCAAATACCAGCAAAAACGTAGAAACTATTTTTACATTCATACTGTTGGTTTATGCCGGAAAAATCAGATGGTTACATGATACACGCGTTCACCGGCTTCTCCGCCGGCACTGGTACAGCAGGAAGCAGCTTTACCTGTCTGAACGCAGGCCATGGTTGTGGCCGCTGCATATTTCTTTTGTTCTTTGGCAGCAAGGAAGTTTTTATCAACGATGGTAATTGCCTTTTCACCACTTATTTTGCCGGTGGGCACTTTCAGGAAATGAAAGGTTTTGTCCCCCACTTTCACATGTGCATCATTTTTTACTTCGGTATTCTGAAAGTTGGTTTTTACAACCAGTTTCGACACCGAGAAACCGGCACCTTCAACCGCATTTTTCACCGCATCAAAATCTACTACCTTACCGGATTTGAATTTGATCTCGAAAGCGGAAGTCTTAATGTCTGGTGTAACTGATTCAATAAAAGGTAACTTCTCAAGCGCAACATTGATTGAACGGGTGCACATGGCGCAGGTAAGTCCGGCGGCAGTGAGCTTTGCTGAATTAAATTGAGCGCTTGCAGTGAATGAACATAATATGGCGATAAATACAAAAAGCTTTTTCATATAAAGAAGTTGTAAAAATATTTAAGAATGTGGTTGTAGACCGAAAGGCATCATTAATATTATGATGACGATCATCTGTCTTCGGTTTGGATCCAGCGGAACAGCGATCATAAATAATATGAAAACGTTCATCTATCTGCAAAATGGATCCTGCGGAACAGCATATGACGCAAACGCATCACCTTACCGCGGTGCAGAAGATGTATCAGATCCGAAAAACCCGGTTTCTTAAATATACAGGTGGAGAGGATAAATCAGGCGGGTCGTTCATTCCCGAAGGCTGGCTGAGCGCCAGTAGAGGGAGACTTGTTTCGCCTGGTAATATAGGTGTTATTGGGAGTATAGCAGGAGCATTGATTATCCACCCCAATACAGTAGCATGGTGATTATCTTCGATCTTGATGATCCGGCTTTCGTCTTCACAGCAGCCAGACTTGTTTTTCATCCCGCATTTCTGGCAATCTTCATCAGTCGCTTTGCCATAGTCCACCGAAGCGATTTCGCCCATGCAATAGTGGATATTCATCTCCACCCCGCTTGCAACGGTCATGTAAAGAATGGCTAATATGGCGGTGATTGCTCTTTTCACAACGCGGTAAAATTACGTTTAAAACGGCACTCATACAACAGGGGGCCCCTGGCGGCCCAAACTGTTTTGTTAAAGTTAGTTGATAAAGGTCCACATGATCCCGATGCGGATCTGCAAACCTGGCGTGGGGTAATCCGGCACAAGGATATTATTGTTCCGGAATCCCCCTGTAGACAAACTGAAGGTATTCAGGTTATCTGCACGCAGATAAGCCGTAAAGCTGCGGATGCGGAAATTCAGATAAGCACTTATTTCTGGCAAACGCATCCGGATGGTTGCAGTATCCTGGTAAACAAACTGGCCTATTACCGGCGAATAACCATTTGCCTTGTAAGGCGTAAAGTACCGGGCTTCCAGCCCAAAACTTACGTTCAGATTTTTGAAGCCCAGGTTTCCATCGTATCCCAGTTGATTGCGGGTAAAGATGAGTGGCAGGTTTACCGGTGCATTACCCGCTTTTTGCTGGAGAACCACTGAGGTGCGCCAGTTCCATTTACCACCTATTCTAAACTGCTTTTCTGCAGTTATTGCAAGTACATTGAACAGTCCCGATGCCTGTGCCGGCTGGTAATAATTTTCATAATACAGGTAGTTACTCACGAGGTAGTAACTTCCGGTGATCTTCAGTTTCGAGATAGGTTCTTCAAGCGAAGCAAAAATATTGGTCGTATTTTCTTTGTTGAAGTTTTGCGGTGCGCCAAGCCTAAAGCTGCTTACCGGATCAAAGTTGAACGAAGGTGTTCTGTTGACGTTTTGAAAACCTACCTGCAGGTAACCGATCTTTTTAGAAATATATCTTCGGAGACTCACGTATGCATTATAGTCACCCGCGTTCAGACCCTGGACATAAAAATTACCATGAGCACCAATGTCCCATTTTTGATTACGGGTTTTATTCCTGTATTCACCGTGTATAAAAAAGTTATAGTATTTCCTGCTTACGGTTCCTGTATCAAAATTGCCACTCAGGTTCTGCAGACTGGCCCCTGCCTTAATAAACTGTTGTGAGTTTTTGGCATCAGGGAACTGGTAAATAGAAAAATCATTGATCATTTCTTTCCAGAAGTCGCGTAGTGTAACCTTCGAGGTATCGCTGTTATACAGGCCCGGCGGGAAATTATGCCGGTAGAAGTTTGTGTCAATACGCGAGTCTTCAAACCTGTATTTGTAAGTGCTGTATTGTATGGTATGTTCAAGTCTTAAACGCGGATAAAATAAAGGTGTGACCGTGGTATCGGTAACAATGGAATCTTTCTGACCGATATCATATTGTTGCCGCATCAGGTAGGTGGCGTTTGTAAAACGTGTCGCTACATTTAGTACGGGGTTGAAGAAACTTGAACTGCCCGCGTTATCACCGCCAAGTTTTGTTGGGATGGTAAGTCGTTCGGTGTAACCTGAACTGTCAAGATAGTTGCCGTCGGTGCGGATGCCGCCGTTTTCTCCTGATTGCAGTTTGTTTCCTACCAGTACGATAATGTTCTGATATCTTTTATTGAGCGATTGGTACCAGGAGCCAAACCGGTAATTGTTATGGTTGGTAGCCTGGTTTTGGAAAAAGCCGGGCGAGTTGGTTAATCTGTATTGAAAGCTGGCGTTCCAGTTGGGGCGGATATTTTGTGTGTGCAGGAGGTGAATCATTTGTTCGAGCCGGCTTCCGAGCAGGTAACCCAGTTCGGAATATGCGTTGGTGGTATTATAGAACCGGATATCGGTGGGTTTCAATGTATATACATCGTAAGCATGAAAACCATGATCCCATCCGGGACGCATCCTTGGAGAAAACAGCATTGATTCTGCCGCGTTGCCGAGGTTTCCAAGGGTTTTATACTGCCAGGGAACAGGAAAAAAATTATTGAAATCCAGCCGGGTCGTATCGAATCGTTGCAGCCTGGTAGAGTCGAGGTATCTGAATGTAATGGTGATGGAGTCGTCGACCCTTTTCAGGAGGCTGTCGCCAGCACCTGCGCTGCCACCGCCAAAACGGCTTCCCATTCCTCTTACACGGTTCATAGCTCCGCTTTGGGCATGGAGCTGCGAGGTGCAAATCAACAATAAAATCAGCCAGGTGAATACTCCGGGTTTCGTTCTAAACACGCATTACAAATTAAGACCGTGATTGGTGCGCCAAATTTAGGAGTTAAATCGCTGCGATGAGTCGTTCAAATATTGCCGATAATTTTGGTTCGGCTTCTTTGGCTGCTTCAAGCACTTCTTCATGCGTGATGATATTGTCTTCATCGCGGATACCGATGTCAGTGATCACGCTAAGTGCAAAAACTTTCAAACCCACGTGTATAGCGGTTATCACCTCTTGTACGGTGCTCATCCCAACAGCGTCACCACCAAGTATCCTGATCATTTGATATTCGGCACGTGTTTCAAATGTGGGTCCCGTAACACCAAAATACACACCGGAACGCAGCGGAATATCGAGGTCATCAGCGATGTTTTCGGCAAGTTTTATCAATTCTTTATCATAGGGTTCACTCATATCGGGGAACCTTGGACCTAATTCGTCGTGATTTTTTCCGAGCAATGGATTGGTTGTAAACAGGCTGATATGGTCCCTGATGATCATAAGATCGCCGACACGGAAGGATGGATCAACACCACCGGCGGCATTGGATAACAACAGCGTTTTTACACCGAGCCATTTCATGAGCCTGATCGGGAACACAACTTCTGCCGGTGAATAACCTTCATAATAATGGAAACGACCCGCCATGGCTACAATCTTTTTTCCACCGAGTTCGCCAAAGATGAGTTTGCCATGATGGCCCTCTACTGTTGATACGGGGAAGCTGGGAATATCTTTGTAGGGAATTTCTTTTTCAATCTTTATAGCTGCTGCGAAGTTGCCGAGGCCGCTGCCAAGCACCACTCCTACCTGCGGTTCGTGCGGGTATTGTTTTTTGATAAAAGCTGTGGTTTGTTGAAGTTGTTCGATAAGGCCGGTCATATTTATGTACGTATTAATATATGGGGATAAACGAAACGGGTGCAAATATAAGGATTCAGATAAGCGGTTTTTTCTCTACTTTCGCCAAAATATTTTTGCATGAACCTTCACGAATATCAGTCTAAGGAATTATTAAAAAAATATAACGTTCCCATCCAGGAAGGCATCCCGGTTGAAAGTGCCGGTGCAGCAGAAGAAGCATACAAGAATCTGAAAGTACAGTTTGGTACCAGTTTCGCTGTTGTAAAAGCGCAGATCCATGCCGGTGGCCGTGGTAAAGGCACTATCGTTGGTACAGATCAGCGTGGTGTTGCAGTTGGAAAAAGTGCAGAAGATGTAAAACAGATAGCATCCCGCCTGTTGGGTGGAACATTGGTAACCATTCAAACCGGTGAGGCTGGAAAGCTTGTAAATAAAGTATTGGTTGCACAGGATGTTTATTATCCGGGAGCTAACCCAGTGAAAGAATTTTATCTTTCGATTTTGCTTGACAGGTCGAAAGGACAGAATGTAATTATGTACAGCACCGAGGGCGGTATGGACATTGAAGAGGTAGCGCACAAAACTCCTGAAAAAATATACAAAGAGTGGGTGCATGCCGGTGGTGGTCTGCAACCGTTCCAGGCGCGTAAGATCGCTTTCAATTTGGGTCTTAAAGGCGAAGCTTTCAAAAATTGTGTACGTTTCGTAACCAATCTTTACAATGCATATGTGGGGCTCGATTGCAGCATGCTTGAGATCAACCCATTGTTTAAGACTGCCGATGAAAAGATCATTGCGGTTGATTGTAAGATGAACCTCGATGATAATGCATTGATGCGTCATCCTGATCTTGAGGCTATGCGCGATATCAGCGAAGAAGATCCAACAGAGGTAGAAGCCGGCAAATACAACCTCAACTTTGTAAAGCTTGATGGTAATGTTGGTTGTATGGTGAATGGTGCTGGTCTTGCGATGGCAACGATGGATATGATCAAACTGAGCGGTGGTGAACCTGCCAACTTCCTTGACGTAGGTGGTACTGCGAATGCACAAACTGTTGAAGCGGGTTTCCGTATCATCCTGAAGGATCCAAAAGTAAAAGCTATTCTTATCAATATTTTCGGTGGTATCGTTCGTTGCGACCGTGTTGCACAGGGAGTTATTGATGCCTATCAGTCTATTGGCAACATTGAAGTACCGATTATCGTACGTTTACAGGGTACCAATGCTGCAGAAGCAAAAAAACTGATCGAAGAAAGCGGTTTGAAGGTGCAGTCTGCCATCCTGTTATCAGAGGCTGCTGATCTTGTGAACAAAGCGCTCTCCTAAGAGTCGATCCGGGAATATCAAATCCAAAACGTTGTGCATTTCTCAGGAAAAGCACAACGTTTTTTTTGGGGTGATGGCATCCACGAATCACACCGCTGTCCGATCGTAAATTGGCCCGTCCTTGGTTGAACAGCTTGCAAATTTTACTTAGGGCTGCTACGTAAACCTCTGCTACAGACATTACCATTCAAATTACCCGGATATCGTAATTCGCTCTCCATTCCTGCTCTTTTATGTATAGTCGCATGTGCACAGTTTGATGCATACAAATTGACTAAGGCCATGCAGAAACACAACCTGGAGAAATCTAAGCCCCGCCTTCAAGCAATCGAACGGTTCGGCACACTGGTTCCGAATCTTTATCAGTTTATACTTCAGCTTAACCAACATTCAATTGTACCATTAACTTTCTGCATGCGGAGTAATCGAAGTCTTCAGCTTTGGTCAAACGGTGCCCATCATCGCATACAACTTTTCCGAACAGAGCATAAAGCACCGTGCAGGGGGGGTGGCAAATTTGTGTTTTTCAAATTGATTTATATATAACCCAAAACGATACCCAAATGACTGATATAGCACCCATGGGTTATAGATCAGTCATTATGGGGTCAATTTGACTGATCTATAACCCATTTTAAGTTTGTGCAAAACCGCACCGCCGACCGGTGTGCCATCTGACAACGACCAAACCAGCAATAAGATAAACCTGTCATCGAAAAGCCGCAGCTACTGCATGAGGGTCATTTATGTTGACCGTGAAACCAGCTTTGGTAACGCCATATTCGGCAACAAAAAAGCATCCATAATACAGGATGCTTCTATGTCAATGAGAACGAATATCGTTTGCTCAGAGAAAGCAATAAGTTTGGACAGGATACGAATGACACTTGCGGTTAACCGATTTTCACAGGGCTTGACTGATAGATTTGGATCAAAACGGGCCCGATAAGCTGCCTCAAAATTACTGATCTCCCTTTGAATATGTTCACGTACAACTACGAAGAAGATTTACGCAGATTCCACAGATTCCCCAGTGGCAAAATATTTGTAATCTTCTTTACGTTAATATTTACCCAAACCTATATGAAACTATTAAAAGAACCGAAGATGAAAAACGCTACAAAGATTTTTTACGGAATGATCCTGGTGAGTTATATCCTTTTATATGGCATCATTGCCCTGCTAAGTTAACCGCGCCGGAAAACGGTTAATATACTTCGTGACCCCAAATCCGGGAATAATTAACTTGCGTATATAAATAGTATCATTGAAACCTATCAATATCCGCGAGATTATTCCGGCCGACAACCCAGCCATCAGCAAAATCATAAAAGCCACACTTACTGAGTTCGGGGCATACCATCCGGGCACAGTATATTATGATCCGAGTACGGACCATCTGTTTGAATTATTCCGTGAACCCGGCAGTGTATATTATATCGCTGAAACTATAGAGGGTCAGTTTCTGAGTGGTGTGGCTGATACTGAAAATCAGCACATTCAGAGCGGTGATGCTGATACTGAAGATCAGCCGCTTCTGGATGGTATCGCTGATACCAAAGATCAACATCGTCCGGCGAGCACAGATGAAACTGGTAGCCATCGACTTCTTGGTGGGGTTGGTATCTTCCCTACCTATGGACTCCCGCAAGGCACCTGCGAACTGGTAAAGATGTACTTGGTACCCGAAGCACGGGGAAAAGGACTCGGTAAATCGCTGATTGAACGCGCACTCGCTTTTGCAAAAAATGCAGGCTATGTTCAGGTGTATATAGAAACGATGCCCGAACTACAAAAAGCCATGACGGTTTACGAAAAATTTGGCTTCCGGTATCTTGAAAAACCACTGGGAAACTCCGGCCATTTTGGATGCCAGATCTGGATGCTCAAAAACTCATAGGTCGTTACTGTCAGTCGCAAAAACTGAATGCCTCACTCGCAACACTGAATGCCTCACTCGCAACTCCTGAATGCCTAGCCCGCAACTCCTGAATGCCTGGCCCGCTTATAGCCCGTAACCCCTGATGGTGCGAAGATTTCTCCCCAACAAGTGAACCTGGAATCCAAGACGAAAAGCAAAACCTCCCTCCGAATCGAGGTTCTCATACTTGCTCCGGTTGTAACCCGCCAGAGCTTCCAAAGCAACATTCTCATTTATGAAGTAAGCTGCGCCTCCACCCAGGAACAAACTGGTTACTGTGTTGCGGTTCTTAATATTATTCTGCCGTGTTGTGACCGTTTCAATAGTAAAGCTCGAATGAACCAGCGGTTTGAAACTGGCATCGCTGAGATTAAAATAATACCGGGCAAAGGGTCCCAAACCAAATGAATTGGTTTTCTCTCCGCCGAATTTTGAAAAACTCAATTTGAGCTCTGTCCCCGCGGCGAAACTCTTTGCAAAAAAGTATCCGGCAGTAGGTTGTAGTGTAAACTCCTTGTTCGCCTCCGTTGTATTTAAACGAACCGAACCACCAACCATCCAATCACCTTTGTTGGTTTGCGCAGATGCAAAAGTCACCGTCATCAATAATGCAAGATTGAGTAATAACTTTTTCATAAATAAGGTTTTTAGTTTTGGTAAAATTGACTGGTACTACAGATGGTGAACCTCCTGTTTTATAGCAAATGTAAACCGAGTTTGCCAACTCAAGGTTCTCTAAATCTCAAGGCTGAAAACTGCCCCAGGATACCTGCAAGTGTTATAAGTTAGACCGATCTGTAATTCAAAAACTCTTTAGGGCCGGAATGCAGACACTTTTCAGGCGATCTCCATCACCTCGTACACAGGGCTGAACAAATACAATTTACCGGTTTTGACTTCGAGACATTGATACCGTTTGCGGAGCTTTTTTCCTTTCCGGAAGATCCGCCCCTGGCCAATATCAAACAACTTCCCTTCCGGAACCT